>JAAVBZ010000048.1 GCA_014803415.1 Lachnospiraceae bacterium | reverse complement strand
GGGGTTCTTCCGCAATTATCCGTAATTTGAATTGTATTTTATCTGGGAAGATGGTAAAATAAAACCATAAAATACATTTTTATGGAGTCAAAATGAGCAGGATCAATAAGTCATTGGATGTACAAAATTTTTATCCTAAACAATTAGAAATTGCACAAATTGAGGAAAAAGAACATGAAATAGATATCAAGATTTTTGCCAAAACGCAGGAGTGTGCCTGTCCAAAGTGTGGCACTGTTTCCAGACATCATCACGGCACTTATAGCAGAAAGATACAGGATCTTCCAATCTTAGGTAAGACTACATGGCTGATGGTAAATGCATATGAATATCAGTGTGACAATCCAGAGTGTGACACATCCACTTTTGTAGAAAGCTGTGAAGGATTTCTGAATTATTATAGCCGGATGACAGAGCGTTGTGAGGATCTGGTCTGTACCCTTGCGTTGGAAACAAGCTGTGAAGGCTGTGCCAGGATTTGCAGGAATATGAACCTCAAGACCAGTGGCGACAGTATTATACGGCTTCTGGTCAAACGGTTTTCGATGCAGCCACAGGCGGTCTGCGGAGATACCATAGGTGTAGACGATTTTGCCTTTAAGAAGCGAAACACCTATGGCACCATCATAGTAGATGAAAAAACGCATAAACCTATAGCAATCCTGCAGGGACGTGACGGAAATACCTTAAAAGAATGGCTCAGCAGTAATAAGCATGTAAAGACAGTGACGCGTGACAGGGCAAGTGCTTATTCATCGGCAATACAGGAGATACTGCCTGATGCAATGCAGGTGGCAGACCGGTTCCATCTTCACCAGAACCTTCTGGAGGCTGTAAAGGATGCTGTAAATTCAGTGATCCCGGTTGATATAAAGGTGCCTATTGATGGGAGAGATGAAGATATAGAGCCTGCAGAGGGTAAAAAAAATCACTCATGATGTGGATAACTCCCCTGAATATGATGAGAAAAAGGTAAAACTGTACCATGAAATACAAGAATATGTATCAGCCGGATACAGCCAGAGGCAGATCATGGCAGAACTGCATTGCAGCAGCGCAACAGTGATAAAATACCGACACGGGGATTATGAGAGCCTATGCCGGAAGAATTTCCGCAGTGGGATGGAGCAATTCTATGATTATATCATCAAAGCGCTTTCAGCTGGTACAAGCCGTAAGGATGTGTATCGGCATGTTAAAGAAAAAGGCTATAAAGGCGGACAGTCAGCTGCCTATGATTATATGGATAAAATAGTAAAACGCTTCCAGCTGGAAATTGCCATATATAAAAGTTCCACGCCAGAGGCGATACAAAAGAAAAAGGTGTTGGAAAAATATGACCATCTGACAAGGAATGAGATAATCCGTTTCTTATGGCTGGATGCAGAACTCGCTGAAACACATAAGAATTATGTGATAGAAAAATATCCCAAGATAGGGGAACTTAAGAATTGTATTCGTGAATTTAGAGAAATATATGAGAAGAAAAACATGCCGCTGTTGTATTTGTTTATTGAAAAATATAAAAGATCTGGGTTAAAAACCATTACCCGATTTGCCAATGGATTAGAAAAAGACCTTGAAGCTGTTGAAAATTCGGTGGCCAGCTGCTTATCAAATGGATTTGTTGAGGGGACAAACAGCAAACTCAAAATGATAAAAAGAACAATGTACGGAAGGTGTGGGATTGAACTTTTGTCTGCAAAGCTGATGTATGAAAAAGGTGGTGTTTACGGATAATTGCGGAAGAACCAAATTTGGAAATCAGAGTTCCGGTACTCGGAAATCGCCTTTTTTGTGCTTGACCACTTATACATTTTTCTGAGGATATTGGTCAAGGCCTTGCCGCATTAGCGGTGCGTAGCAGCCTTTACCAATATTCTCAGAAAAATTATGATCCAGTATGCACAAAAAAGAATCTTAAAAGTGATTTCCATATCACCGGACAGCTGATGGAAAATCATCCGGAATATTCAGTTATTCTTACGGGTATGTGTATGGTCAAGATATTTTTTATGTGGATAAAACGTTTTTTGCAAAAAGGACTGTAAAGTCTGTCAAAAAAGTTCAAGACCATAAAGTATGAAAAGTTTATGGTCTTGAAACATCATTAAAATCACTAATCATTGCTTATGATATCCTGATTAAATGGAATGTTGTTCTGCTTTAATAAAGATTTCAGGTAATCAATCTGGGAGGATAAACTGTCAATCTTGGGTAGATAATACTCAGCATCCTCTTTTCTGGTACGTTCAATAATTTCTTCAGAGCTGGTGCCAAAGAGATTAAGTAATCCTTCACAAACCATAAGAACGTCTCCTTTCGTTTTTTTGTTGGCGGTGGTTAACTGGTGCATATATCTGATGTAAATATCCTGTTCTTGATGAAGCTTATAATCGTCAGTAAGCTGATTAACGAGCTTCGTATCCTGTAATTTATCGGTAAGACATCGCAGATAGAGATACTCTTCCGGCGGAAGCTTGCTTGTGACGATAATCTGTGTGGTAAATGTCTCTTTATTGATATAGTACACTCCTTTAGAGGAGTTTTCAACAGTCAAATTCATTTCTTTTTGTAAAGATAATAAATGTTTCATTAACCTTTGAGGATAGTGGTAGCTTAGAAATGTCAGACTGATATCTTTGCGGGAATACTGGTTTTTAGAACCGCTTTGTGCGATCAAAAGGCCGGCATAGCCAATGGTTTTGTAATAAGAGTCAATGCTGACAGATGATCCGAGTCCTTTGATCTCAAACAGGTTGAAGGTTTTGAAAATGTGGGCTATGCTTTTGGGGATTGGTTGTCCGGTAAGTTTTTTAATAACAAGCAGGTCGATGCGGTAACTGTTTTTACCGAGAATATATTCCGGAAGATACTCAAGAAGATCAGAATAGTCACGAAGTTCGATCTGAAGGGCACAGGAAGCAGCTTCATGCCAGTTGACGCGTGGTCTTTTTTGTTTCCGAGACGCGGTTTTGTTGGTTTTCAGTTTTTTTGATCCTGTCGTTTTAGAAGAGGCAGGAGAGATGTTCTGATGATGAGACATAAAATAAGATACCTTTCGTTATTGACAAGCATTATGGCTTGTGGGAGCGTAAAAAGAAATGGATAACTCAGCAGCATAAAGGATAACGATTTATATTAGAAATGATTTTGCTAAGTATAGATTTTGCTACAATAAAGAACTTATATCATGAATTTTAAAATATTTCAAATGATTTTCTATAACAGACATGTAGAAAATAGCGAATTAAAATATGCAAAATATTTATAAAGATTTCATTATATGGGGTTAAAGGAAGATATTTCCTAAAAATAAATACAAGATACTGTATTGTGCAATTTGACATTTGAGGGGTCAATCTTTTTCCGCATGCGTGCAGTTGTAATATCTGGGAATCACTTGACAATATAGCAGGAAATTCCACAAGGGCTGATTGAATAAATGCGGTCTATCTGCTATACTTTATCCACAGGAAAGGCAGGGATATTATGGGGCTGAAATACAAACCATTGCCTATAGGGGTGGATGATTTTAAAAAAATAATCGTGAATGATTATTTTTATGTGGATAAAACGTTATTTGTGAAAGAATTGTTGGATAAAAAGGGGGATGTAAACCTATTTATGCGTCCAAGGCGCTTTGGGAAAACCCTTTCTTTGAGTATGCTCAGGTATTATTTTGAAAAGGAACGCAGGCAGGATGGAAGTGTAATGGATCATTCTGCTCTGTTTCAGGGGCTTAATATTATGAAAGCAGATGAAAAATACCTGAAAGAGATGGGACAGTATCCGGTAATCTTCCTTACCTTGAAATCAGCGAAACAGCCGGATTTTTTGATGGCGTACACTGCTTTAAAAGAGGCAGTGGCGTATGAGTACAGACGGCATGGCTGGGTTTTGCAAACGCTGAAGAATGAAGGAGAAAAGAAGAAGTTTGATGACATTGCAAATCTGCGGGCAGGGAGAGAAGATTATAATAATTCTCTGCAGTTTTTAAGCCAATGTCTGGAAAAGGCGTATGGCAGAAAAACAATTATTTTGATCGATGAGTATGATGTACCACTGGAAAATGCATATTTTTCAGGGTTTTATGAGGAAATGACGGGGTTTATGCGTTCCCTGTTTGAGTCTGCGCTAAAGACCAACCTCTCATTGGAATTTGCTGTGATCACGGGGTGCCTGCGCATCAGCAAAGAAAGTATTTTTACCGGGTTAAATAATTTGAATATGATATCTATACTCAGTGATTTATATTCTGAATATTTTGGCTTTACACAAAGGGAAGTGGATGAGGCTCTTCGCTTTTATGGAAGAGAAAACAAAGCAGAAGTAATGAAAAAATGGTATGATGGCTACCTGTTTGGCAGCACAGAGGTTTACAATCCATGGAGTGTAATAAAATATTTGCAGGATATTGCAGAGAATGAGCAGTATTTTCCAAGGCCATACTGGGCGAACACAAGTTCCAACAGCATAGTGAGGACGCTTGTGGAAAAAGCGGATATTTCTGTTAAGGAAGAGATAGAAAACCTGATCAGAGGCAAAGCAGTGGAAAAGGATGTCCATGAGGAGGTAACTTATGGAGATGTGGACAAGAATGATGATTATTTATGGAACTTTTTGTTCTTTACAGGGTACTTGAAAAAGGTGGAAGAGTCTATTGAGGGAAGAATCGTAAAGCTAAAATTAGCTATTCCTAATGAAGAAGTGAAGTATATTTATGAAAATACAATTATTAACTGGTTTAGAGAAGAAATAGAAAAAGAGGATTTATCCCAGCTATATCATGCCCTGGAAGAAGGGGACTGCGGGGTAGTCTCAAATATGATCGCAGAGTGGCTTATAGAGACGATCAGCTATTATGATTATGCAGAAAATTTTTATCATGGCTTTATGCTGGGAATGCTTAGTCAGGCGAGTAAATATAGCGTAAAATCCAATCGTGAGTCCGGAAAGGGCAGATATGATATTGTAATGAAGACTCCAAGCAGAAGAGGGCTGGCTATCATTCTTGAACTGAAGGTGGCAGACTCAATGGAAGATTTAGAGGAGGCATGTAAAAGAGGACTGCGCCAGATACAAGAAAAGGGATATGAACAGGAACTACAGGAAGATGGTTATAAGAATATAAAGAAATACGCCATTGCTTTTTACAAAAAGGACTGTGAAGTAATGGGAGAATAAAAACACGATAAAAGATTTTGATATGTTTGGGCGTACGGAATTATGGTACGCCCTTTTTGGAATCATTGTCCGGCTTGAAAAATCCTTTGAATGCCTTACTGGTTTAAATGATCGATCTTCTGATTCATTTTATCCGCTTCATATTTATAGTAAATAAAGTGAACAAGCAGAATCACAAAGGTAGATATAATAGCAATAAGAACACTTAAGACCGTCATTTTTAATCCCAGATTTGTAGGGATCCAGCCTAGATGAACCGCTATGGGAAAATAGACTATAAACCCGATTCCCATGTGAATAAGGATTTGGACCCACCGGCTTAAATTCCTGTTGTCATAAATTAAAGTAGGAACTACAAATCCGATTCCCACGATCATGGCGGCGAGAAACTGGCGGATAAATTCCTCCGAAGTCTTTGCAAGAAAAGTATCTCCGACAATGGCGGAACCAAACATGATAACAAATACAGATACTGTACATCCCCAGGCAATTCCTTTTAAAAATAATTTTACTATTTTCATACTCTACATCCTTTCTTATAATCCTAAATATTTTTTAAACACAGGCAGATACTTTCTGGAAATATAATCTTTCTGCCCGTTTTTAAGAACTACCAGCATTCCGTTAAAGGAAGGCTCTACTCTTTTGATCTGCGTAAGGTTGATCAGCGTTGTTTTGGAAATTCTCATAAAGCTGTCTCTTAAGGTATCCTCAAATTCATACAGACATTTTCTGGAGAGGTACTCATTGTTTTCACTGTAGACATTTACAAAGCGCCCCTGTGAGACGATCATATAGATTTCTTCAGGCTTCAATATCACAATGTTATCCTCATCATAGACGGCAATTGCTGCAGCTGGAGCCGTCTCCATATTTTGGATATAAGAAGCCAGTTTTTGTATCTGGGGAGTGATCTCACCGGTATGGATCACTACATAAGGCTCTGTGATGTCAGAGGATACATTCATCTCAATTTTCAAGCAGTTCACATCCTTTCGGTGTATAGTTTTTGTCGACACTGAAAATATAACACAGAGATATGCTTTTGTCTTTGAATTTAACATAAGAGGTAAAAAGAACAACATGAAGTGTAAAAGATAGTTTAAATCGATGATTTATGGTATAATAAACTCAAAAATCCAGCCGCTATGCGGCTGCCGCGCTTCGCGCTCAAAGATTTTTTCGTTATCATGTCAGGTGAAATCAAATGCTCACTTTGTTCGCGCTTGATTTCCTGCTG
>JAAVBZ010000047.1 GCA_014803415.1 Lachnospiraceae bacterium | reverse complement strand
TTGGCAACACTTGGCAACACCCCAAAATCCCTAAAAATAGCCCTTCAAACATAGCGGAAGCCCCTAAAAATGCGGCTTCCGCACTCCTAGAGGCTTCCTTAGGGGAGGATAAGTATTTCATTTATCTTTTTGTAACAGCGGCAGATGCCGCTCCGTCAAAGGAGGGGGTTCCGTTGACTATTCATAGTATTAACCTGAAATTTCCAGCTTATACAATTCTGATAAAAAAATTTACTTTTTTTACAAAGTAATATATAATAGCAAAGGAAGTTATATCAGTCAGATAACAGATGAGGAGGATCAGATTTATGGCATTATTAGATCAGTGGCGTGATATGGCCTATTCAGAAACAGCAAACAAAGGAGATTTACAGAGACTTTGGAGCGATTATTTCCAGAAGGAAAAAGATATTTATGCCATTCTTTTAAAGAATCCCGATGAAGTAGTAAAGGGAACCGTAAAGGAACTGGCGGATAAATACGAAGTTGATATTATGACTATGACAGGTTTTCTTGACGGTATCAATGACAGCCTTAAAACTGCCAATCCCATTGAGGAGATGGATGAAGATACAGAAGTAAGCCTGGGGTTTGACACGACCCTTTTATACAAAAATATGGTGGCAGCAGGTGCAGACTGGCTGTATGAACTTCCTGAGTGGGAAGATATTTTTGATGAAGAAACAAGGAAAGCCCTTTACAAAGAACAGAAGTCTTCCACAACCATTGTAAAACCGGACAAGATCTATCCCAATGATCCCTGTCCTTGCGGAAGCGGCAAAAAGTATAAGAAATGCTGCGGTAAAAATAAATAATGGAAAGCAGAGCAAAAGAAGCAGTAAAAACTTTTGAATCGGGATATACCTGTGCACAGTCCGTATTTGTGACCTACGCAGATCTGTTCGGAATGGACAGGGAAACAGCGCTGAAATTGTCAAGTCCTATGGGCGGCGGTATCGGCAGAATGCGGGAAGTGTGCGGAGCAGTATCGTCAATGGCACTGCTTGCAGGTTTAAAGGAAGGCAATACCGATCCGGAGAATGAAGATGGAAAGGAACAGATCTATCTTCTGACCAGAAAGCTTGCGGAAAAGTTCAAAGAAAAGCACGGCACCATTATCTGCCGGGAGCTTCTGGGGATCGAAGGTATGGAAGAAAGCGCCAGACCTTCTAAAAGAACCGCAGACTACTATGCTGCAAGACCTTGCAGCAGACTGGTGGAAACAGCCTCTGAAATTATAGAGGAAATGCTGCTTTAGGATAAAATTTCTACTTTACAGATTTTAAAAAGTATCATATGATTAAAAAAGATTTAAAACAGTTAACACGTTGACGAGAAGAGTAAGATGTGAAATGCATCAGAGAGGGATATCAGGCAGTGCCTGTGCTGAAAATGTCCTTACAGGAAGCATCTGAAAACTAACTTAGAGTGGCCCCAATCCGGCCCGTATTACCTTCGTTACAGGTAGGTTGAGAGGTTTCTTAAGGCTACAGGCTTAGGAAGCAAGCAGGGTGGAACCGCGTAATCTATGACAATAGAAAGTTCGCAAAGAGTGCTTTCTATTGTATACGTCCCATGCACTTTTACAGTGCATGGGACTTTGTGCGTTAAGCCGGATGAAAGCGCCCTGAGTAACAGTAAAAGATTTTGGGAAAAGAAAGGAAAGCATTATGAAACAAAAATGGAATGACTTTAAAGAATCATTAACAGACATTATGGAAATGAGTAAAAAAGAGTTTTGGCTTACCATGGCAGTCTGCATTTTGGGAGGAATCGTATTCGGTATATTTCTTTCTCCCAAAAAGTCAGTGACGATCGCCAGCAATAACGGAAATAATAATGGAAACGGAAGCGGTAGCGGAAACTATGTTGATGGCTCTGAGGAAGCTGTTGAAGAAGAGGAAATTGCAGATCAGGAGGAAACAGAGAAATGAAAATCACATTAAAAGACGGTTCTGTCAAAGAATATGACAGCAAAAAAAGCGTTTATGAAATTGCAGCAGATTTAAGCGAAGGACTTGCCAGAGCTGCCTGCGCGGGAGAAATTGACGGTGAAGTAGTAGATCTTCGTACAGTCATTGATAAGGACTGTGCACTCAATATACTGACGGCAAACGATCCTAAGGGGCTTCAGGCACTCAGACATACCTGCTCTCACGTAATGGCAGAAGCAGTCAAGAGAATTTTTCCGGATGCCAAACTGGCTATCGGACCCAGCATTGATACAGGCTATTATTATGACTTTGATCATGAGCCTTTTTCCAGAGAGGATCTTGACAAGATCGAAGCGGAAATGAAAAAGATCATTAAGGAAGGTCATGAACTTTCCAGATTCACTCTTCCCAGAGATGAAGCCATTAAATTTATGGAAGATAAGGGAGAACCTTACAAGGTAGAGCTGATCCGGGATCTTCCCGAGGATGCGGAAATCTCCTTCTACGATCAGGGAGGATTTACAGACCTTTGTGCAGGCCCTCATTTAATGAGCACCAAAGGGATCAAGGCGTTTAAGCTGACTTCCTCTTCCATGGCATACTGGAGAGGCGATGCAGAAAAAGCCCGCCTCCAGAGAATTTACGGTACCGCTTTTAATAAAAAGGAAGAATTGGCTGCTTACTTAGAGCAGCTGGAAGACGCCAAGAGACGTGACCATAACAAGCTGGGACGGGAAATGGAGCTGTTTACCACAGTGGATGTGGTGGGACAGGGACTTCCTTTGTTTACTCCTAAAGGAACCAAGATGATCATGAAACTGCAGCGCTGGATCGAAGACTTAGAAGACAAAGAATGGGGCTATGTACGTACCAGGACTCCGCTCATGGCCAAGAGCGATCTTTACAAAATCTCGGGACACTGGGATCATTATAAAGACGGCATGTTTGTATTGGGGGATGAAGAAGTGGACAAGGAAGTGTTTGCCCTGCGTCCCATGACCTGTCCTTTCCAGTATTATGTATATAAGAACACCCAGAAATCTTATCGTGATCTGCCTTACAGAATGAGTGAAACTTCTACTTTGTTCCGGGCAGAGGATTCGGGAGAAATGCACGGACTTACCAGAGTACGCCAGTTTACTATTACAGAAGGACATAATGTGATCCGTCCCGATCAGACCATAGAAGAGCTTTCTAACTGCTTTAATCTGGCATATCACGTTCTGTCAGTTTTAGGACTTGAAAAAGATGTGACATTCCGTCTTTCTAAATGGGATCCTGAGAACAAGAAAAAATATCTTGGTGATGAGGAATACTGGGAAACCTCTCAGGGCATCCTCCGTAAGCTTTTGCAGGAAAAGGAGGTTCCTTTTGTGGAAGCTGATGGAGAAGCAGCTTTCTACGGGCCTAAGATCGATATTCAGGCAAAGAATGTGTATGGCAAGGAAGATACCATGATCACCATTCAGCTTGACTGTGCGATCGCGGAGAACTTCGATATGTATTATGTGGATCAGAACGGCGACAAGGTACGTCCTTATATTATCCACAGGACCTCTATGGGATGTTATGAAAGAACATTGGCGTGGCTGATCGAAAAATACGCAGGCAAGTTCCCTACATGGCTTTGTCCCGAACAGGTACGCGTTCTGCCTATTTCCGAAAAATATGAAGAATATGCGGAGAAAGTCCGTAAGCAGCTGGCAAAAGCCGGCGTGGACGTAACAGTAGATAATCGTTCCGAGAAGATCGGATTTAAGATCCGTGAAGCAAGACTGAGCAGACTGCCCTATATGCTGGTAGTGGGACAGCAGGAAGAAGCAGACGGAACTGTTTCAGTCAGAAGCCGTTTTGCAGGTGATGAAGGCGTGAAGCCTCTTGTAGAGTTTATCGATCAGATCTGTGAAGAAATAAGAACCAAGGCAATTCGTAAGGAAGAAGTAAAAGAAGAAGCAAAATAGAGTATTATGGAAAAGAGGCTGTAAATGAAGCAGAGATTAAAATGGGATGAGATCATAGGGATTCTGTTTTTTCTGGCCAGCATAGGAATGCTGGGCATATCCGTTTACTTCTGCTTTGGCAGCGATATTTGGTATGATGAACTGTTCACTTTGGGGCTGGCTGATCAGTCCCTTAGTGATCTGGTTTCGATTACGGCAAGGGATGTGCATCCTCCCTTTTATTATCTGATCGTAAAGCTGTTTCTTACAGGAACAGGAGAAAGTGATCTTGCCCGCCAGGTGGCTGCGGCAAAGCTGGTATCCTGCCTTCCTTTTTTTATTTGTATCCTTTTTTCCATGAACAGGATCAGAAAGAATTTTGGCCTGTTGACTGCAGGGCTGTTCAGCTTTCTCTTGATCTCCATGCCCCAGATGGCGGATTATACGGTAGAGATCCGAATGTATGGATTTGCCCTGGTGTTTATTACTGTAGGAATGGTATCTGCATATGAGCTTATGGATAAACAGACTTTAGGCAGATGGACCATGCTTACAGTCAGTGCTCTTTTAGCCTGCTATACCCACTATTTTGCCTGTGTAGCGGCCTGCCTGATCTATCTTTATCTGCTGATCGGCATGTGGCGCCGGAAAAAGCAGAAAAATATGCTGAAGCCTTATTTAGCCAGCGGTATTATGTGTGCGGTATGTTATCTGCCATGGTTTCTTTTGGTGGTAACGAAACAGGTGGGAAGAGTCAGGGAAAATTATTGGATACAGCCGGTTTCCTGGCGAACACTGGGGGGATGTGTCAAATTTATTTTCAAACCATCTTTTACTAATGAGAAATTGAATGCAGTGCTGGCAGCAGTATTCTTTTTCATTTATGCAGCTGTGCTGCTCATAGTGATCTTTACATGGATCAAAAAGAAAAAGGAGAATTCGCAGAGTGTTGCTTTTGCTATGAGCTGTATTGGAATTCTTGCAGGTCTGGTATTTTTTGGAATGGCGGCTTCCATTGTTATGAAACCGATCTTCGTTTATCGCTATATGCTGCCTGCTATGGGCGTGTTCTGGCTTGCTTTTGCCATTCTGCTATCGGGATTTAAGGAAAGGAAAGCAGTGCTGATTCCGGTCTTGCTGTTTCTTGTGATCATCGGAATCAGAAATTTCCGCTCTTTTTACGGAGAGGAGATGTGGAAGAAATTGCAGATGGAAACAGCTCTTAACGAATTGGAACAGATCGGCAGTGATGATATTATCATATACAACTTTGACCAGCTTCAGGCAGTAGCTTCTTATTACCTTGAAAATGATACTTATTTATGGTACGGAAATACGGAAGAACTGATCCGGGAAATGTTTCCCCGAAATCATGCGCTGGTAGAAGGAGAGTTTTCAGATGAGGCAGGAATTGCCCGAATGAAAGAACTGATGCATGAAGGTAGGACAGTCTGGTTTTTGGGAAGCGGAAATGCAAGGGAAGAGATCCTTAAAAAGTGGGAACAGGAAGGCATTTACGGTGAAGAAAAAGCCAGTGTCATGATCGAAAGGTATTGGTTTAATTTTTATCATTTAAATTTCGAAACAGAATAGAATCAAAAATACGGGACATACTATCTAATGTCATAATATAAAAGGAGGTTAGAGGGTATGGCTCAACTGAAATGTGAAGTAAATAATTGTGCTTATAATGATAGCTGTTTGTGCTGTAAAGGTGATATTATGGTAGGCGGAAAGCATGCCTGCTGTGATGATGAGACCTGTTGTGAAAGTTTTGTGGATGAAAAAAGGGATAGTTTCACAAGCGCTTTAGATCATCCCAGCAAAACCATCAGTATTGACTGTGAAGCTGTCAAATGTGTGCATAACAGTAATTACAAGTGCGTAGCAGACCATGTAGATATCAAAGGATGCGGAGCATGTGGATGCAGGGAAACAGCCTGCGCTACATTTGAAGAAAAATAGTCAGGCAAAACAGGCAGCTTATGCTTCCATAAACTGCCTGTGTCTGTTACAAAGTTTTTACGGGAATTTTACATATTTGTCTTTTATACTTGAAGCAGCAGCGGAAATGTGCTTAAATAATAATGTTGTTGTGTTTAAGTTCGATAGGGATATTTGAGGCATGTTATGACAGGAAAGAAATGGAAAGCAGCTGTTTTGGGACTTGCATTGTCTGCAGCTTTCGGAATATGCGGCTGTGAAGAAAAGGTTATTACTGTATCATCTGTTCTTGATGAGGACGGTCAGACGGTAGATTACATAGAAATTCAGGAATTTGAGTTAAAGGAAGTAATAGAGAAGGAAAGTAACAGAGCCAAGGTGCAGTATTGTGCAGTTCTGATCCCGGAAGAGTACCATGAGTCAGATGAGATTCCGGGAATGTATTTTCATGAAAGAGCGCCCCTTGATTCTTCCAATATTTATTATACGGTATCGGAAGGCAGCGGAAAGGGAAGAGTCTCTGACGCATTGACAGAAAAGAAATATAAGGAGATCATTGAAGAAGCCTTTAAAAAGAATGGACAAGAAGGCCGTTTTACGGTTGATTCTTTTGAAGAAATGGATATGGACGGAGTACCTGCTTACAAGATCAGAAGCACGTATGTAACACAGGAGAATGAGATCCAGCAGCTGACTTATCTGGTGCTTGCGGAAAATACATATACTATTACATACAGCCAGGCGGAAGATGATGATCTGATAGCGGATTTTGAGATCTCCGACGGTAAGATCAAGCTGGTCAAGGAAAATGAGGTAGAAACGGCCAGGGCAGATGAGGATTAAAATATTTGAAATATGATATTGACTTTTGACTATTATCATGATATTATAATTTAATGTGTGAGGAACACATACAAGCAAGCAGAGTATCCACTCTCACCCTGTGGCGATCGGGCTGACAGGCGTTCAAATCTTTCATCTTCCGCACAGGGAAATAAGTGTGCAGAGATTTGTTTTTAGAACGTATTTTAGTGGATAGTTATGCTGTCCACTATTTTTTATATCTTTTTTCTTGTAGGAGGGAAAAACCATTAGCGAATTATTCATCAACGAACAGATCAGAGACAAAGAGGTACGTGTTATCGGAGAAAATGGCGAGCAGCTTGGAATCATGTCTGCCAGAGAGGCTCTGCAGCTTGCAGAGGAAGCAGGGGTCGACCTTGTAAAGATAGCTCCCACGGCTAAGCCGCCGGTGTGTAAGATCGTGGATTACGGTAAGTTCAAATATGAACAGACACGTAAGGAAAAGGAAGCTAAGAAAAAGCAGAAAGTCATTGAGATTAAGGAAATCCGTTTATCACCTAATATTGATACTAACGATCTGAATACCAAGATCGGTGCAGCCAGGAAATTCCTTTCGAAAGGAGACCGCGTTAAGGTTACATTGCGTTTCAGGGGACGTGAGATGGCGCATATGGCAGCCAGCAAGCATATCCTGGATGACTTTGCACAGGCACTTACAGATATCAGTGTGGTGGAGAAGGCTCCTAAGGTAGAGGGAAGAAGTATGACCATGTTTTTAACTGAGAAGCGTTAGTCGCCAGTTAAAATAGATGATAGAAGGGTAACCTGCTATCGGTAAGAAATTAAATTGAAATACAGGAGGAATCAGTTATGCCCAAAATGAAAACCAGCAAATCTGCTGCAAAGCGTTTTAAAGCTACAGGAACAGGTAAATTAAAAAGAAGCAAAGCTTATAAGAGCCATATCTTAACCAAGAAGACTACCAAGAGAAAGAGAAATCTCAGACAGCCTGCAATAACAGATGCAACTAACGTTAAGAATATGAAGAAGATTTTGCCTTATTTATAAATAAGGTCAGTCGTAAGGAGGAAATGAGACATGGCAAGAATTAAAGGCGGCTTAAATGCCAAGAAAAAGCATAACAGAGTATTAAAACTTGCAAAGGGCTACAGAGGAGCCAGAAGCAAACAGTATAGAGTAGCAAAGCAGTCCGTAATGAGAGCTTTGGCGTCATCTTATGCAGGACGTAAGGAGAAAAAGCGTCAGTTCAGACAGTTATGGATCGCACGTATCAATGCAGCTGCAAGATTGAACGGTCTGTCATACAGCAAAATGATGCATGGCCTTAAGGTGGCAGGCGTCGATATCAACAGAAAGATGCTTGCTGAAATGGCAGTAAATGACGCAGAGGGATTTACAACTCTTGCAGAACTTGCAAAGAAGAATATTGCTTAATCCAGAACAAAAGAGGGGCCTTATCATGTAGATGATAAGGTCTTTTGTGTATATAAGAATAAAGAGGTGTAGTGTATATGAGAGTTTGGGAAAATTTGGAACCGAAAGCTGTTTTTCATTATTTTGAAGATATATGTAACATTCCCCATGGTTCCGGCAATGTGGAAAAGATCAGTAATTATCTGGTGGATTTTGCAAAAGAGCATAATCTGGAATATTATCAAGACGAGACTTTAAATGTGATCATTATAAAGGAAGCAACGCCCGGATATGAAGATCATGAACCGGTGATGATTCAGGGCCACATGGATATGGTGGCGGTAAAGAAACCTGACTGTGATATCAATATGAAAGAAGAGGGACTCCGTATTCAGACAGATGGTGACAGAGTATATGCGGAAGGGACCAGCCTTGGCGGAGATGACGGCATTGCAGTTGCCTATGGTCTGGCCCTGCTTGACAGTAAAGAATATAAGCATCCAAGGATAGAACTTGTAGTTACGGTAGATGAAGAAACAGGGATGGATGGAGCCAGGGCTATAGATTTTGCACCCTGCAGGGCACATACGCTGCTCAATCTGGATTCAGAGGAAGAAGGGATCTTTTTGGCAGGCTGCGCCGGCGGTGCCAGGGTAAACTATGAGCTTAACTATGATCAGAACAAAGTAAAGGGTATGCCCTGTAAGATCAGGGTAGCAGGACTTTTGGGAGGTCATTCAGGCGCAGAGATCCATAAGGAAAGGGGAAATGCGGTCTGTCTTCTTGCCAGAGTACTGCCAGAGCTTGCCTGCGGAGTTACTTTCTGCATAGAATCCCTGGAGGGCGGACTTGCGGACAATGCTATTCCAAGAGAGGCAGCTGCTGGGATCCTTGTCACAGGGTATAAAGCGAAAGATGGAAACTGCAGGATTGATGATCAGGATTTTAAAGAGTCAGAGTGCGGACTGCTGATAGAAAATACGATCGCCAGACTGAATAAGGAACTGCAAAATGAGCTGGCTGAGAAAGATCCCGGTGTTCTGGCGGAAATAACTTTGGAATCCATTGGAGAGAGGGATTGCATGAGCGAAGAACGATCCCTTGTCATCACCTCTTTCCTGAATACGATCCCCTATGGAGTGCAGGCAATGAGCGGGGCTATGGAAGGGATGGTAGAAACGTCATTGAACCCCGGTATCCTTAAGTGCAGTCAGGGACATTTTCATTTGGGGATCTCCGTAAGAAGTTCTTTGGACAGCGCTAAATATGCATTGATAAACAAGTTAAAGAGTCTTGCTCATCTTGGAGGCATAAGTGCGGAAGTAACAGGAGAATATCCCGGATGGGCTTATCGCAAGGATTCGCCGCTGCGTGACAAGATGGTGCAGATATATGAAGAAATGTATCATCAAAAACCGGAAATACAGGCAATCCATGCAGGTCTTGAGTGCGGTCTGTTTGCTCAGAAAATTGAGGATCTTGACTGCGTCTCTTTAGGACCCGATATGAAGAATATTCATACAACAGAAGAGGAACTGAGTATTTCATCCACAGAACGTGTGTGGAAATACCTGATCAGACTTTTGGAGGAAATGTAATGGATCTGGGACGAAAGAACATGAAGAAGATAAGGAGCCTGATTCTTTTTACAGCAGTTGTTGTGTTGGGACTGGTAAAATTTGAATGGCTTTGTCAGGCAGTATTTTTTCTGATAAGTATCATAAGGCCTTTCTTGATAGGAGCGGCAATTGCGTTTGTATTGAATCTTCCCATGAGCTTTTATGAAAAAAAGCTGTTTGGCGCAGCAAATATCAGTGAGAAGAAAAAAGCCAGGTATGATAAGATGAAAAGGCCGGTCAGCCTGGTTCTGGCATTATTATCAGTAATGCTTGTGATCACTTTTGTGATCGTAACAGTGATCCCCCAGCTGGTATCCACAATTAAAGTTCTGACGAAAGAAATTCCTGCTTTTGGAGACAATGTACTAAAGAGTCTGGAGAGTATGCTGGCAGCAAATCCTGATTATCAGAAAGCGTTAAACGATATTGAAATTCCTGTGATCAATTGGGAAGAGATGATAAAGACAGTTGTGAATTTTCTGAAAAACGGTATGGGCAGTCTTGCAGTCACCACATTTTCCGTAGCCAGCAGTATTGTAAGCGGTACGGTCAATTTCTTTATTGCACTGGTGTTTTCCTTTTATATTCTGATACAGAAGGAAAAACTGGGAGATCAGTTCAGACGTTTCATAAAAGCCTATACCAGGCCTAAGGTTTATGGCTGGATCATGAAAGTGGCAGGTCTTTTGAACCAGAACTTCAGCCGCTTTATCACGGGACAGTGCATGGAAGCAGTGATCCTGGGAACCATGTTTGTAGTGACTATGACTATTTTGCGCTTTCCCTTTGCAATTATGATCGGAGTATTGATCGCATTTACAGCGCTTATTCCCATAGTAGGAGCCTTCATTGGATGTGCGGTAGGAGCCTTTCTGATACTGGTGGACAGTCCTGCCAAGGCGATTGGATTTATTATTTTGTTCCTGGTATTACAGCAGATAGAGGGCAATCTGATCTATCCTCATGTGGTAGGTAATTCCGTAGGACTTCCTTCCATCTGGGTACTCGCCGCAGTAACCATTGGAGGAAGTCTGATGGGAATTATTGGAATGCTCATATTTATACCGCTGCTTTCTACAGCCTATGCATTGCTGAGAGAGGATGTCAACAGGCGGAATGGGATCGGCTATAAATAAGGGTTTCTTTGTGGATCATATTCATTTCTATGGTTTGAAGGAACAGCAATCTTTTGTTTTAAGGTTTTATAGAGCTGGGCATTTGTCAGATGCCGATAAGGATTGACATAAAAGATATTTAAAATACCGCAGGTCAGTACTCCCAGTAGATCCCAGCCTATAAAGGAAAGATCCAGAACCCAGGTATTTGCCTTATCACCGGTCATCATCTGTCTGGTCAGGGAAAAGGCTTCTTTCATGCTGATATCGGGATTCTCAGCCAGCAGATAGGGGATCATACGGTATTCATATGCTTTAATGATACCTGGAATAATAAAAAGCAGCGACCATAAAAAGGTATACAGCCCTCGGAAAAACATAATCGTTACCACATTTATATAGGATCTGTTAAAAACAAAAACAACTTCTCCGATATTGGCAGGCTGCTTACCGCAGAGAATGAAGTAACGGTAGCATCCAACAGCCAAAGGCTGAAAGATAAAAGTGGAAAGAACAAGTGCGAAGATCCACATGATCGCAACCATAACAAATACAACATACATAGCTGCTAAAAAATACTTAAGCTCCGAAAGCGACGGGTAGACGTAAGAGAAGGAAGATAGATCTTCTGAGCGGGTATTGATGGAATATTTGAATGAAACAGTTGAACGGTTTACGCCAACAAATATGCTGATCAGAGAAACCAGCACAACTTTCCAATAGTTTAAGTTAAGCACTTCTTTGGCACGTGATTTTAATTCGTCTCGGGACCACATAATTAATTCCTCCGGATTTGTAAGTTTAATATAAGGATCATGCTTATTTTATTATAGAATGGGCTGGGAAGCAATGAAAATTAAGAAAATAAAAAAATCAAAGAAAACAGTATTATTGATCATATTGATCTTGTTACTTTTTCTGGCAGCAGTATGCACAGGCATTTTGATACATAGATCGGCGCAGAAACACGATATAGTTCGTTGTACGGAAGACTATTCAAAAATTTATAAAGATCAGCTTCAGACAATATTTGGTGACGGCTATACCATAGGGGAAAAAGAAACGATCGTAATAGAAGGGGAAGATTGTTCCTGCGGATACCATTCTGCCAGCTATGAGTATAATGAGTGGGAAATTTCATACAAAGATCAAAACGGACAGACCTTTACACAGACCTTAAATAATACAACAAGTCTGGAAGCCCAGCAGCTTTCATGGCTGAGAAGTCAGTTGGAGCAATATTATATGCAAAAATATGTGAGTGACTTTTTTGAGGAGGGAACTTTTCAAGATTTATCAATAGGGGAAAGACATGGAAGAACATATTGCTCCGTGATAATAGGGTGTCCGGTAGGCAGTTATACATCTGATAAAAAGGAGGAATTTGATAGAATTCAGAAAGCTGGGAAGATATATAAAGAACAATTGCTGGAGCAATTGCGGGAAGAAGAAAATCTGCTTCGTCTGCAGGAAGTAGATTACGATAATATTTTTAACCGTTTTCCGGTTGAAGTCAGATTTCATTTGAGTATTGATGATGAAATGCTTTCAGGAGCAGAAAAAGAAAAGCATGAAAGGGCAGTACAGGAAAGAGCCGAGGAAATGATTCAGGCAATCAGACAGGAAACAAATGATGCATGTAATCTGCGAATACAGATATGCAGTGCGAATGGTCACTGTGATCTTTATGATGGTTCAAGAGACTGGCGTTATTTTATCCTTCAGGGAAAGCAGATCAAACCGGAAAACACGTTTGACGGTTTGGAGTGGGAGATTTTTTATGCTTATGAAGGAATTTACTGGTAGAAGATGAATACCCCACTGCGAGCAACGAGTTAAATGTCTGCAAGCAGCCACTTAACTCGTTGCTCGCGGGAATAAATCACATACTCACAAGCTATCACCTAAAATACTTATTTTGTTTTCCCGTAATCCGCAGTAGGTTTATATTCTTCCTCCCCAGACTCAATATATAATACAAAATCGTTGATCTGTTTTTCAGTCCATCCGGCAGCACGTAAACCTAAAAGTAACCTTGCAACTTCTGTCATGTTCATAATATCACATTCCTTTCTATTAATTGCAATAATCAATAGCGTCTAATATTATTGTAACGCTTATATACACTATAGTCAATCAAACATAGAATTATCATTTTTAGCATTATAAGTGCAGAAATCAACATAGTTTTTTCGACAATTCCCACAATGATTGCTGCAGAACATACTGCTCATTCAACCAGTCAGCCGCCTGGTTCACTCCGTCTGCTGAAAACTCAAACTCCCTTCGCTGTTTGTTCTCCTGCGGTGTTTTGGCATAGCAGTTAGGCTCCGGCCAGATAATGCATTCCAGCACAGTTCCTTCCTCTGTTTCCTTTTTCTTCAGCATATAGCGCATGCCGTCCATGCTGCCGCTGTATTCTTCTTTTTTTATATAATTAAATACATGAAAATTTTCTTTGATGATCATTAGGGTATTTTCCTTTCCCAGAAGTAACATTTTTTTAAAAAAGAAGTTGACAAAATCAGCTCATAATGATAATATAATTCTCGTGGTTCAGAATACAATATTACGGGGTGTGGCTCAGGTGGTAGAGCGCTACTTTAGGGAAGTAGAGGCCGCAAGTTCAAGTCTTGTCACTCCGATTGACCAAAAGCCGTCAAATGCTGATAAATACAGTGTTTGACGATTTTTTATTCCTACGCTGATTTCTTATAGTATATCATATTTTATCATCTTTTGCTATCCAAATTACAACGTACAGATTCAAGTTATAAAGTCTGATTTCTTAAGTTTTTCTTGAAAAGTTAGTGCTTTATGAATTATAATAAGTATATGCTTGGCATAATAATATAGGCAAAGCTAATGAGGAACGGGAGATGAATATATGTCAGCAGCTGTGTTTGAGGATAAGCTATATAACAGAGAAGTTGCATTCTGCAAGGTATATAGTCTGGAAGCCAAAGAAAAACTGGAAAAGATTTTTTTGAAGAACAGAATTTCATATTTTATAGAATGGCAGGAAAAGCCTTTCCTGCAGAGAGTAATGAACAGCAGTAAGGAAAAGAATATTTTTACTATTCGGATCAACGAGGCGGATGTGGACCGTGCCAGAGAGTTGATAGCGGGAATGGAATCCGTCAAGCTTCGTAAGATGGAACAGAATGATAAATAAAATACCCTGGCGACGCCAGGGTTTATTTTTTACATAGGGGATCTATATGGATAAAGAGGAAAAGAAAAGGGAAAAACTTTGTCCGGTCTTTAAGAAATGCGGGGGATGTCAGCTTCTCAATGTTTCTTATGATAAACAGATCGGGAAGAAGGCTGAGCAGTTTAAAAATCTGTTAAAGCCTTATTGTAAGACAGAAAAATTCATTGGCATGGAAGCGCCTTTTTACTACCGGCATAAGGTCAATGCTGCTTTTGGCAGAGACAGGAGAGGAAATATCATATCCGGTACATACAAAGAAGGAACCCATATTCTGGTGCCGGTAGAGAAATGCTTCCTTGAAAATGAAAAGGCAGACGATATTATCCGCACAATAAGAGGTCTGCTCAGGTCATTTAAAATTAAAACCTACGATGAGGATACGGGGTATGGCCTGCTTCGGCACGTATTGGTCCGGGTGGGACATGCTACGGGACAGATCATGGTGGTCTTAGTCCTTGCATCGCCTATCCTTCCTTCCAAAAATAATTTTGTTAAGGCGCTCAGGAAAGAACATCCTGAGATAACCACAGTGGTGGTTAACGTGAATGACAAAAAGACCAGTATGGTATTGGGAGATAAGGAGCATGTCGTTTACGGACCAGGCTACATCGAAGATGTGCTCTGCGGCATGACATTTAAGATATCTCCCCGATCCTTTTATCAGGTGAATCCGGTACAGACGGAAAAACTCTATACCAAAGCAATGGAATATGCAGACCTGAAAGGAAAAGAAGTAGTACTGGATGCTTACTGCGGGACAGGTACCATAGGTATGATCGCAGCAGAGAAGGCAAGAAAAGTGATCGGTGTGGAACTGAATAAGGATGCGGTAAAGGATGCGGTGGCGAATGCCAAACGCAATCAGGTGTCCAATATTCAATTTTACCAAAAGGATGCAGGAGAATTTATGCTGCAGTTTTCGGAAAGCGGGGATCAAGTGGATGTAGTCTTTATGGATCCGCCCAGAAGCGGCAGTGACGAAAAGTTTCTTGGCTGTCTGATAAAACTGATGCCGAAAAAAATAGTTTATGTATCCTGCAATCCGGAAACGCTGGTAAGGGATCTAAAATACCTGACAGATAGGGGATATCAGGTAAAAAAGGGTGTGGGGGTGGATATGTTTCCCTTTACAACGGGGATAGAGGCAGTTGTTATGCTTTCAGCCGGACATGAGAAAAAGAAAAGTGGGTATTATAAAAAATAACAAAAGAAAGCAGGAGGTTATGATGGAAAATATAGGTGATATCGGGAAAAAAATCAAATCTAACGCAGAAGCACAGAGAAAAAAATTTGTGGATGATATCGGGTCTTCGGTGACTACCGGACTGCAGGAACCGGTGGGAGAAATTCAGGAAAGTGTCGAAGAGATTCAGGGGAATGTGGAAGATATCCATCAGTGTATTGATGAGATTCAGGCCAGGATCGCCAATATATCAAAAGAATTGAACAATGGAATGATCAATACCCAGGCAAATCTGCAGGAAATAGATACATCAGTGAAAGCTATGCTGAACGATATGCAGGATCGTGTAAATGGAGAGCTCTTATCTTTCGAAGGAAAGTATCTGGAAATGATCAGCAGGAAGAACAAAGGCATCCGCCTTTTGATCGCAATGAATATTGTTTCGATCATTGGTATTGCAGCATTGCTCCTCTTAAATCTGTTATAAACCATGTGAAATA
Source organism: Lachnospiraceae bacterium (assembly GCA_014803415.1). Classification (GTDB taxonomy): domain Bacteria; phylum Bacillota; class Clostridia; order Lachnospirales; family Lachnospiraceae; genus Suilimivivens. The sequence goes on along the minus strand of JAAVBZ010000047.1, from coordinate 15,529 downwards.
AAACAGCTGGATACGCCGGAAAAGATCAGGCAGTATCCAGCCAATAGATTCAAAGTGAAAAAGCTGATCCTATAACTTCCGTCCCAACATTTCCGGATTGGTTGCATAGGCAAGAGCGGTATGTTTGTCAATAATATGATCCTGACAGAGCTTAAGCAGACTGGAATCCATGGAGATCATATCCTCCTTGGCGGAAGAATAGATCAGGGCGTCAATCTGAGGCACTTTATTATCACGGATCATATTCCGGATAGCAGGCGTTACTGTCATGATCTCAAAGGCCGGCACCATTCGGCCGTCAATTGCAGGAACAAGCTGCTGTGATACCACTGCAGTCAGGACACTGGCGAGCTGGATAGCGATCTGACGCTGTTGGTTTGCCGGAAATACATCGATAATGCGGTCGATGGTATTGGCAGCGCCTATGGTATGCAGAGTGGAAAGCAGCAGGTGGCCTGTCTCTGCCGCGGTCATGGCTACATCTATGGTTTCATAATCACGCATTTCCCCCAGCAGGATAACGTTGGGACTCTGCCTTAAAGCAGCGCGGAGAGCCATAACATAATTTTCCGTATCCACATTGATCTCTCGCTGGCTTACGATACTTTTGTCGTGCCGATGCAGGAATTCGAGAGGATCTTCCAGGGTGATGATATGTTCCTCGCGGGTCTTATTGATGTTGTCCACCATACATGCCAGCGTTGTTGATTTGCCGCTTCCTGCGGGCCCGGTAACCAGCACCATTCCCTTTCCCTGATTTCCCAGATTAATGATATAATCGGGTATCAATAACTCGGCAGGATTGGGAAGCGAAAAGGTTATAATACGGATAACAGCGGATAGGCTGCCTCTTTGTTTATAAGCATTGACACGGAAACGTGAGACGCCCATAATAGCAAAGGAAAAATCGTCGTCACCCTTGCTGAGAAGAGTATCTATATTTCGCTGGTTGGCCATAGCATAAACCTGTTTTAAAAATTCCTCTGTATCACCCGGAAGGAGTTTTTGACTCTCTTCTTTCGCTATCATACCGTTTCTGCGGCTGGTGATGGGAAGACCGGCAACAATAAAAACATCGGAAGCTCCCCAGGCTACTGCATTTTCTAATATTTGTCTTGCATCCATAAAATATCTCTCCTTTAGTTATTAATTGTTATATATCAGAGTAATGGAGTCATCACTTTCCCATTCTGTGGTAGAAACGACCTGCCACTTACGGATATGATAAGTAGTGTCTCCTGCGGCGTCTGCAGGAAAAAGCTCCAGACAGACGGACAAAGCCTGCGCATCATCTAATGGAACAGAATAGCTGATGACAGGGACATTATTCTCATCTAAATCTGCCGTGATCGAAACAGTTTCAGTAGAAAGTGAAACAGCCTGCTCCCAGTCATTACCGTCCACAAGCATTTGATCGATCTCTTTCAGCAGATATTCTGCCTGATTGTTTGCTTCATAATATGCAGCTTTCCTGACAGCCAGTTTCCGGCTGAATTCATAATCGTTAGCAGCGCTTGACAGCGTCAGTACTGCAAAAGTTACGAGGCAGAGGATCAGAAAGACTACAAGGAGAAGAGAAGCGCCGAAATTTATAATTGGGTTCTCTCTTTTATTAGCACTCATATAGAATCCTCCCTGGAAATGTATTTCTTTACTGTTAGGGAATAAATCAGGCCATTGTCCTCCAGCTTTCGGGATTCGATGGAGCCTGTCAGCATTAGATCCTCATAGGAGAAAGTTGTTTCTATGGCATAAACGGCATCGTCAGAAGTACAGGCCTGAAAATCACTGTCATAATATACAGTAAAGACAGAAGAATCAATGTCTGCGTTCGGATAGAGGCGGGACAGGATAGAAACCGCCTGCTTTTCATTGGAAGAGCTTCTGATAACCTCTGCAATTCCGGTAGATTCATAGACTGACATATTTAAGCTTCCCGAATCAGCACTCAGAAGATGTGCTTTCACAAAAAAACGCACACAAACTGTACTTGCGATAGAAAAAAACAGAATCGCAAGAAGCAGTTCCAAAAGAAAAAGTCCTGATGTCTGTGGTTTGTCTTTTCGTGACATGGTATACTCCTTTAGCAGTTATTACAAAGTGCCGTCAAAGCTTCGGATACTGACTACAGTGGAAGCTTTGTGCCCCTTTTCGTCCGTGCAGGTGAAGGAAAGCAGATCGTCTTTGAGCTGTTCCATGGTAAGGGATTCATCCGACATAATGATTCTTCCTGACTGAGCCGACGCCTGAACGCCGTCTTTTACAAACAATTCCATCAAATTACCGTCATGTACATAAATATATGTATAATAATCCGTATCTTCATAACTATGGCGAATGATCAACGCATCTTCTCCGTCAAAGGTACCGAGAGATATAGAGCCTTTGGCGTCATTCTGATATATTTTTTCACTGATATAGGCCAGGGAAGAACCTGCCTCAAAATGTCCGGAAGCATTTTCCGTTACTGACCGGTAAGTACCCGCAGCCAGTAGAATAACAGTCAGGGCACTGGCGGCAAATACGAAAAAAAGCGCAATGGGAAAAAGGAAATCTATAGTATGGGTACTTCTGGTCTGAAAACGCATTATCGGTCTCCTTTCTCAATGATCGTCACATCCGGCATCATATTGGAACCAAGGACGCGGTAATCCACAAAAAATCTGGATTCATCGTAAGTCAGTCCATAATTTTCCTTAAGATAATCAAGGCTTTCCGGATACCGTCCTTCCATGGCGTAACAAAAAGATATATCTCTGTTTATGGCATTTTCAAGGCTTTCGCGCTGACGCTTTACGGTGTCATCGGAAACGGAGAGGACTCCACCATAGAAAATGACTGCAATTAACAGAAAAATACCTGCCGAAAGGAAAAGATTTCGGGTTGTATGAGGTTGTTTCTTATCTTGAAATCGCGCCATAATCTCCTCTTTTCAAAACGATTGTTTATCAGATGCCCGACAAAATTCCTAAAAGCGGCAACATAACGGATAAAAGAATGATACCGACGATCAGGGAAAGAAGAATGACCAGCGTGGGCTCGATAATGGATAGTCCATGGTTAATACGGGTATCTATCTCATCCTGATATTGTCCTGCTATCTTTTTCATGGTCTGATCCATGGCACCGGTTTTTTGACCAAGAGAAACTAACCGCGCATACATGCCGGTAAAAATATCAGTTTTGGAAAAAGCATCAGACAGATCTGTTCCTTCCGAAGTCATCTGGCAGCATGCATCGATCTTTTTCTGGAAAAAGGGATCATCATTAAGTGCCTGTGCCAGCTCGAGACAGCGCTCCGGATTCAGTCCGCTGGAAAGTGTCAGAGCCATGGCTCCGGCAAAGCGGCAGGCAGCTGTACTTTCATAGATCGGGCGGATAAAGGGCAGATGGTACCCAAGGTTGCGGAGATGATTTTTTCCACTGATTGTTTTAGTCAAGTAAATAATAATTCCTGCAATTGCCAAAAGGAGCAGTAAAAAGAAAAAAGAATACCGGCTGATGGTGTTTCCTGCATTCATAAGACCTCTGGAGAATCCGCTCATCTCCGTACCCAGTTGGATAAACACCTGATTAAAGACGGGCATGACCTTGATCACCAGTATAAGAATAACGGCAAACATCATGCCTATCATAAGCAGGGGATAGGTCACGGCATTTTTGATCATGTTTTTGATGCCGGCTTCCCGTTCATAGTGATCGGAAAGGGCGCTCATTACATCATCTAAGGTACCGGTTTCTTCTCCGATATTCACCATATTCAGCAGATATTGCGGAAACAGACCCGTAGCAGAAAGGGAATCATACAGACTTGTTCCCTCTGAAAGCAGGTCCAGGATCTGCTGCAGGATAGCTTTTTCATCAGAGGAGGAAGCATCCTCAAGCATAATGGTGATTCCTTCCACAGAGGAAATACCGGACTGCAGGATCAGTGAGATCTGACCGCAGAAAAAAGCAATTTCGGTATTGGTGAGGGGCTTTATTTTTGTCTGCTTATCCATTTTCTAGTCCTCCCTGTATCATTAATAATAATATTTTACGGTGTAGTTGCTGCCGTCTCCGATATACTTTTTAACGGAACTGCTGCTGTTATTCGCTGCAAGCGTAGGATCCATCAAAGACCAGCTTTTGCCGTCAAATTCTATAATTTTATCCACCCATCCGGTTTCTTTGGTATAAACACTGATCCAGGCATGATAAGCATCGCCGGAATAACCGATAGCCAGTTTGGTGGGAATGGACTGGGAACGGAGCATGGCGGCCATAAGAGAGGCGTAGTCAAAGCAGATCCCCTTTTTTTCGGCCAGTGTGTTATCAATGACGGGAAGATAACCGGCATCTACAGTCGCCGCCTTTTCGTCATCATAGGTAATATTTTTGGTCACATAATAGTAAACACGTTCAATGTAATCCAGATCCGATGAAGACTCTTCGGATAAATCCTGTCCCAATTTAACGGCATTAAAGCTTTCGGTAAACCAGACATATTGGTTCGGATAGAGAAAAGGTTCGAATTCATCTGTGATCTTAACGCTGATCTCCTGAGAAAATGCCAGGGCGTACATAGTATCATAAGCATTTTCCAAAACATCTATTTTATAAGTGCCGCTTCCGGCCTGCAGGGGAAAAGTTTCATAGGCATTGCCGGAAAGGGAATATGTGTAAGTGATCCCGTCAGGTGCAGAGATCTGAACCTTTACTTTCTGAACAGAACCGCCGTATTTGACCATAATATAGCCGTCTGCTGAGTTGGAGGCATCAATAGATATAACATCGTTTTCATAAACAATACTGCCTGAAGCAGAAGGCTTTAAAGTGGAATATGTGGTTGGACGTTTGGACTTGGGCTTGCCGGCTGCGGAAGCCTCTGAGGGGAATCCGTCACCTGACAACAGACTGCTGCCCGAGGAAGAATCGCCGGCAGAAGAGCATCCAATCAGAAAGGAAAGGATCATCATTGCCGTGAGACATAAAAATGCAGTATTCAGCTTTCCCTTCAATCTTGATCCTCCTTTCCACGTTCAATCGGGTGAATTCAGCTTTCAGCTTTTAGCAAAAATGCGTTTGTTGGCAAGGGCTACCAGATCCGTGATCGTTTTTACAGAGTCGTCGTCCTGAAAAGCCATACCGTAACGATATTCGATAGGATAAGTAGCAGGCGTTTCATTATAGGTTTCTATCCGCTGGTTCAGACGCAGTAAGAACTGATCTGCATTTTCATGACTGTTTTCTTCAAAAAAAGCCATAAATTTATTGCCGCCGTTACGCCCTACAAAACACAGGTCGGCAGAAATAGACTTTAAAATATTTGCGAAATCCCTGATCAGATTATTTCCCTGAACATGGCCGTATAATTGATTGATATTACCGGTCTTTAAGTCCAGCATGATACAGCCCAGATCTTCCGGAAGCGGCTTATCCATATATTTTTCAATCATGGCATCGCAGCTGAAGCGATTGGCCAGGCCGGAAACAGGATCGGAGCGGACCGCATAATCAAGCGCTCTGATATCTTTTTTATAAGAACGGAAAAAATGGAAATCTCGGTAAATGAAAATAAAAGAAACTATAAGAACCCCCAATAGAAGGATACCTAACAATAATATTTTAAAATCGGAAAATGCCTGACGGAATATTTCGGGATCTAATGCGATGACCAGAATACATGCCACTGCCAGTAAAATGTACAGGATCAATTGAATCGTCTTATAGATAAAATCAGATTTTTTCATTATAATGGTCCTCCCGTATAATTGAATTTACAATACTAAAGTATACCATAATTCCAGAGTTATTACCATAGAAAATATAAAAATACTTCAGCACTCTGCGGGCCTGTGAGATATTTTGCTGCTATTTTTAATTTTAACTTAACTTTTTCTTAAAATGTGATATACTTAGATAATAAATATGAAATCCGTATCATATTCATAACGGAGGAATAAGAATCATGAAGAAATTTGATGCAATGAAAACGCGCCAGCTGGTCTTTTTGATCCTATTTGCTGTAGTGGGGATATTGATCGTTTTTACAGATGCACAGCTGTATCACAGGGTTGCTAATGATCCCCATATCCGTATGCTCTGCTTTATGCTGTGGCTGACCCTCGTAGTATCATTTCTATTTATTTTTATTGATTTCAGTCTTTTTACCACCTACAAGAAGGACTACAGGGAGCTGGATTATGCAGTGTCCTCCGATCCGGTGGCGGGAATAGCCAACAGATACAGCTGTGATGCTGTGATACAAAAATATCTGGACAGACCGCTGCCTGACGATATCGGATGCATAATGTTTGACCTTACCAATCTGGGTGAGGTAAATCAGAATCTGGGGCATGTGAAAGGAAATCAACTGATCTATGACTTTTCTAATATTCTGCAGTCCTCCTCCGCAAGAATGTGCTTTGTGGGACGGAACGGCGGAAGTACATTCTTAGCGCTTTTTGAAAGCTGCAATAGTCAGAAAATGAAAACATATTTGAATCGTGTCTATAAAAAAACACAGAATTATAATAAAGATCCCAAGGTGGTTCCTGTTCAGTATCAGTATGGGATTGCTTACAGGGAAAAAGAAGAGGCCGTTAAGACTATTACGGATCTTATCGCTCTTTCAAGCCGGCGGATTTACAATGATGAATTTGACTATGAGCAGTAGTTGAGTTGAAATTTAAGGGGAGAGATTAGTTTAAGGAGAGAATAGTTATGGCTGCTTTGGACTACAATTATATGGCGGAGCTGGTCGTCAATGCACAGAGCGGTAACAGCGATGCCTTTGCTGAACTCTATGCGGCAACCTATCAGAAACAGTATCGCTTTGCGTACAGCTATCTTAAGGATGAATATCTGGCACAGGATGCACTTCAGGAGACATATATCATCGCCCTGAAGGAGCTTTCCAAGCTAAAAGATCCAATGCTCCTGGTGGCATGGCTTAACCAGATTAATTTCCGTGTATGTTTTCAATTACATAAGAGGCAGAAACGCTATGATGCAGAGATGGCGGGAGATTACAGTGATGAGGAAGGAGACTGGGAACAGGCTTCCGGTGTAGCACGCATGAATTCACGCCGCGCTGAGATCAATAACCCTGAGGAAGTGGTGATTCAGGTCGATTCCCGAGAATATATTATGAATCAGATTCTGAAGCTTCCCTTTACGGAGGCACAAGTGATTCTGCTCAGATTCTATAGAAACCTGAAATACGATGAGATCGCCGAACTGCTGGAAATCAGTAAAAGTTCCGTAAAACGCTATTTGAACAGCGGGAAGGAACATTTAGGCAACGTTCTCAGACAGCAGGGAGGTGGGTTTTAATCATGAAATTTTTCCGAAAATCATCTGTGCCGCAGCTGCCTTTGGAGGAGGCAAGTAAGATTCTGGCGCAAGCCCTTGCAGCAAATGAGATGGAGGACAATTCTATTCCGCTTGAGGTTCTGGCCTCCTACAGCAGTTATCGGAAAGAACGTTTTTCCTTGAAGAGAGTGATTCTGCTGATCATTATGATACTTTTCCTGATGCTTCCGTTTCTATTTGTGCCATGCTCCTTTACAGTGGTTGAAGATCCGAATCTGGATAGGGATTACAATCCGGTCTACAGTTTGGAAGTGGACTCTTTTATGCTGGTGAGCCGGGTAAATGCTACGATAGACGGATATAACATTCCGGTGTATGAAGTGGGGGCCCATGTATACTCCATAGAACCCTCAAGAAACGGACAGATGACAGTAACAGTAACGCTTAGGAACAGGCAGACAATGACGCAGTATGTGGATGTGAATACTGTGGACAGGGAAGTGCCCACAGCGATTTCATGTACCAAAGAAGGTGATCAGATCCATCTGTATCTTTCCGACAGCGGAGCCGGAATCGACTTTGAGGAAATAGAGGCGCTGGATCTTCAGGGACAGATCATAGAACCGGTTTCCATGGATGAAGAAGCAGGGTGTATTGTATTCCCAGCCACTTTTGATACAATAAATGTGAATGTGCCGGACAGAGCAGGAAATAAGTTACATCTGATTTTGACGATGGGATAGCAGGCAGACAGGAATATAGTAAAAGCCGATGGGTACCTTTCTTCTGAAAGGATCTATGGGCTTTTTCTTTTCCTTCTGCCTAGACCGTCTGCGCCAAAACTTCCGGGATCCAAGAGCTGTGAAGCAGAGGATAGTTATAGTTTCTTTAATTTTCGCTTTACTTTTTTCGAGATATTTGTTATTATTAAGTTGAACGTTAAACCTTGCATGTTATTTTTCTACATTTAATGAAATAAAGGAGATAAAACCTAATATTTTCATTTACCGGGTATATTGGAACCGTTTTTATGAAAAATATGGTTAGCAATTGTAAAAAAAATTAATTTTTTGTGACCCTTTTTTGTTATTAATATACACTTAATATACAAGAGAAATTATTATGAATCTTCTACATTTTATGAAAGGAGCAGCAAAATGAAAAAACTTTTTAAGTCAAAAAGATGGATAGCGTTGTTTCTGGCGCTTCTTCTGATAGTGACAACATGCGTCAGTTCTACAGATGCATTCTTGTGGGCTAGTCAGGAAGATGAAGCCAGCAAAGAAGGCAATATGCTATCAGAAGAAACGAAAGAATTTTCGTTTGATGAGGAAGAGTCATCAGAAGATGAATCGGTTGGCAGTATTGAAACTGAGGTCAGCGGTGAAAATGATAGTGACCCGGATTATACAGATAGTACTGGCACTGAGATCAATGATGAGAATAACGATGGATCAGGCGAGGGTGAAGGCCTTGATGAAGAGGATGAGGTTACGGATCCTGATGAAGCTTTGTCACCGGAGAATCCTGATGAGATGATCGGATCAAATGACGCAGCTGGTGATGAAAACGTTACATATTCTTATGTGATCAAGTATTATTTCTATAATGAAGAAACATCTTCGTATGAGGAAGATGAAGCTTTTAAAGTCACAGGAGAAGGAAAAGAAGGTGCAGAAATTCCCGTTGCAGACAGCGAAGGGGATAGAAAAGTACATAATGGCCTTGAATATGTTTTCGATCATGTTGGAGGATCAGATAAGATCACCAAAGCAGAGAACATTGCTGAAGTGTACTATATGTTAAAAGTGGGAGATTCAGAAGAAAAAATAGAAGATTCTGTTAAGAAAGAAGAATATATTGAGCAGACCATCTCTAACAAAGCAGAAGATGGTGCATCTGTTACAGTAAGTGGTATGCTTCCAAATGATGCGAAGTTAAACGTTAAACTCATTTCTGAAACAGATGTAAGTGAACTTGTTAAGGAAGCTATTATTAATGAAGACGAAGAGAAAACTTTGTCTGAGTTGAAGGCATATGATATTACTGTTACTGATGAGACAGGAAATAAGATTGATTTAGCTGAAGAGGTCAAGGTAACAATTGATGGTTCCGGCATTACAGGTGATGTGGCTGTATATTATATCAATGGAAGCAGTGCCGTAAAGGTTGCGGAAGGTAATTCATTTACTACGGATCATTTCAGCACATGGGCAATTGCGTCCAGAAAAGCAGCAGTTAAAAGACCATCGAAGGCACCTCAGAAAGCAGTGCCGGAAACGTTAAACGTTAAAGTTGTATATGTGAATGCAGCCGGTAATGTGATAGCATCTCCTGCTGATGATAAAATAACGAGTCCTTATCCTATAAGCGTAAATAAGGAAATAGATGCAGCTGAGTTGGAAGAGGCTTCAGAATATGCTTATGTAGGCGTAAGATATGGCACCAGCTATATCAGAGCAATTATGACAGAAGAGGATGATGAGGGGAATCCAGTTTATTATGTATTAACGAAAAATGGTATAGGACGTATTACAGTGGAAGACCTCGATGATATTGAATTAGTTTACAGCGTGTATAAGACTTATGATGTAAGCTATGAAGTACAGTTAGAGGGAAGAACTCTGTCAACGGTTGAGGCAGAAAAAGCTGTTACCTGGCTGGGAGAGAAACGTGCAGACAGTGCAGAAAGAGGTCAGGATTTTAGATTTTCGGTAGAGCCCAAATATGGATATGATATAAAGCAAGTAACGGCAAATGGAAAGGGAATCAACCTGAGTAATGGTGGTTATAAAGTAGAAGAGGTAATGGAAGACCTCAAAATTGTTGTTGAAATACAAAAAAGTAATAATGGCGGTAAAGTTCATTTCGAAGGACCTAATACAAGATTTAGTTATGGTGGCGACAACAACATAAATGGATCCTCGGGTGTGGTATGGACTGGAACAGACAAAACATATGAAGTGGGAAACAAAACGATTGATTTTAGCATGCATAAATTCGATCAGTTTGATGACGCTGATAAGATATTGAACAAATTATCTATTACGTTAACGTATGGAGATGAGGAGGAAACAATATCTTTGATGCCTCCGGCAAATAATCAGACCACAGAAAAAAGCTTTTCCTCCGATTTAGGTGGCGTAAAAGTGACCCTTAGACGAGAAGGTGAGACGAATCCGGATTATTGGGTTACAATATATCGAGAAGATGGTTTGTGTGGAGATTTTTCAATAGCGGCAAACTATAAAAATGCTGGAAACAGTGAGATATGGTATAAAGACTTAGAAGGAGTTGCCGTATTGTCTGTTCAAGGCTGCGACCAGTGGGACGATATATATCCTAATACTTCAGACTACTGGGTAGAATACTTTGCCCGTATGGGAAATCGTTATAATAGCGACAGATGGATAGGAAATACAACGGATTGTACGGTCATGTTTTCGGTAGCCGATGGTTACTACTACTCCCCGGCTGATCGGGATAAGATTACACTTACAGTGGAATTGGATGGTGTAGTAGATTCATCCTATAATTCAAATAGTTTAGTTTGGGATGGCGATGATTACAGGCATTGGAGATTTACAATTCCTGCTTCGGTTTCCGCTAAAGATATACGTATCAGTATCAAAGTGGAACCGAAAAAAAATCAATTTGAAGCGAAGTATTTTAATAAGAACAATGCGGGTGGATATGTGTGCGTTGCCACTAATGATAATGGCGGAAAATTTTTCGGACTGAATGGTAGTTTTACGGTACCGGAAGAAATAGTAACAGACGATGTACCAAGACTCGAAGGTAAAAAGTTCGTCGGCTGGGAATTGCAAGGACCGGCTGGAAAGGAAAATAAGCTTTATTATTCGGGCAATACATTCGTAATTAACAATGATAATGTGGATTATGCTTATCAAGAAGAAAACGGGGTGTACTATTATACCTTTTATGAAGTATGGGAAGATGTAAACGAGTTAGAGGAAGTGCCGTATGAGATAGTTGTGGATTTTGGAGATGGAAACAAAGTTACACTTAAAGGTACTGGCCCTGTAGGCGAGACGGTTCGTGTTACAGAAAGGGATTTAATAGATGCGATAGAAAGAGGTGAGTATGAGGGTAAAATACCGGAAAACTGGCCTTTGGGATATGTGCTTGATAAGAATAGTCAGATGTCCGTTAAGCTTGATAAAGAGGGTGATACTCCGGTTATTAATATTAAATATAATAAGCTTTCCCCTGCATCATTGGTATATGATGGCAATGGAGGCAGCAGTGAAGTATATGGCACTAGATATGCCGTACCTGGCTCTTATTATGAGGGAGATAAGGTAATAGTTAAGGGACAGATTTTTTACAAACCCGGTTATAAGTTTGCCGGTTGGGCCATTGATCCAAATGGAAACGGAAAGGTTGAATCAGGAGTCGGCTATACTCTGGCAGCGGGAGAAAATATCCTTTATGCACAGTGGACAGCGGTTGATGTAGATTATACCATAGTTTACCATTACCTTGATCCGGCAAAGGGTCAGTATACTGATGAAGCACCTTATATACATACAGAAAAAAAGAAAATACTTGTAGGTAGTGATGTTAGTGTTGACCCTGCAGTGATGTCAGGAAACCCTGGCTTACAGAAGGGCAGTTATACTTTTGATGAGAATAATGTTAAGAATGTTTTAGCAGGTAAAGTTTTAGCGGATGGAACACTTAAACTGCATGTATATTATACGATAAAATATACAGTAACAGGAACGATTGATAACGGCGGCAACGTAACGAATACCAATCAGAAGGTGATCCACGGTGAAGATTCCACAGCGATGGTATTCACAGCAGCGGAAGGCTATATCATAAAGACCATCAAGGTCAATGACGGAGCAGAGCAGGATGTAGAATCTGAGCAGAAAACAGAGTATATCTATGGAGTTCAGACGAATGTCCAAGGCGATATCACGGTAGTTGTGACAACTGTGAAGAAGAATCCAGAGCTGACGCTGAAGAAGGTACGCACGAATGAACCGGCCGACAAGGCGGCATATAAACTCGGTGAAGTGATCGAATATCAGATCACAGCAGAGAATACAGGAAATGTGACGCTGAGCGGCATTACGGTAAAAGACGAACTGGTTGAAAAGGAATGGGAGATCGAAGGAAGTCTGGAACCTGGTGAATACAGAACATTTGACGTTTCCTATACAGTAACGGAAAAGGACATCGAAGCAGGCCATGTAGTGAATGTAGCGACTGCAAAGATCCCAGGGAATCCGGATCCGACCCCTGATAAGGAAGATACACCTGTAGAAACAGCAAAGCCGAGGCTTTCTGTGGAAAAGAAGGCAGCTGGAAATGAAGAGCCGGGTAAGAAATATGCAGTAGGTGAGAAAGTAACTTATACGATCAAAGTTACGAATAACGGAAATGTAACGATCACAGACATTGACATCAAAGATGATCTGACAGGAGGCAGCTGGCAAGTTGATTCACTTGCTGTAGGTGGCAGTTATGAAGAAACTACGACTTATACAATAACAGCAGCTGATATCCTTGCAGGAAAGGTAGTCAATACAGTAACAGTTACAGGTACAGCACAAGATGCTGATAAGACGTCAATTGAAGAAACAGCAGAAGAGACGATCAGAACTGAAGATATCAATACGGCCTACAGTATAGATAAGAAGATCGTCAGCGAGCAGAAAGAGTATAAAGTAGGAGATACCATTAGGTATGAGATCACAGTAAAGAGCAATGCGAATGTAGTACTTGAAAACATCGTGATCAAAGATGAACTTGTTAATGTCCATGAAGGTGCAGAAGTAACATTTACAGATCTGGGAGAAGCAGAAGAAGACGGCGGACAGATAAAGATCGCAGAGCTGCAGCCCGGCGGTACAGTGACACTGAAGTGTGAATATAAAGTAACCATGGACGACGCTGTATTGAATACAAAGCTGGAAGCAGGCGGAGCAGAAGCCGGAATTAAGAATAAAGTAACAGCAAAGCCCGATCCGGTACAGCCTACAGACCCTGATGATCCGGATCCAGATCCGATCGATCCAGGAACAGAAGAGGATGAGGAAGGCCCTACAGACGTAGAGGATGTTACGTATACGGTAACAGGTGAAATTGATAACGGCGGCAACGTAACAAATGCTGAGCAGAAAGTGATCCACGGTGAAGATTCCGATGAGATGGTATTTACAGCAGCGAATGACTATATCATAAAGACCATTAAGGTCAACGGTATAGACCAGGCTGTAGACTTCGACCAGACAACGTATACCTATGATGCACAGGAAGGTGTCACAGAAGACATCACAGTAGTGGTGACAACTGAGAAGAAGAATCCTAGGCTGACCCTGACGAAGGTACGCACGAGTCATCCAGAAGATGCAACGTATAAATATCAGCTTGGAGAAGAGATCACCTATAAGATCACAGCAACCAACACAGGAAATGTGACACTGAGCGGCATTACGGTAAAAGATGAGCTTGTCGGATTTGAAGAGAAGATCGAAGACAATCTGGCACCGGGCGCTTCAAGAGACTTTAATGTTTCCTATACGGTAACAGCAGAGGATATCGAGGCAGGAAGTGTACTGAATGAAGCAACTGCTACAAAAGATCCTCAGGATCCAGGTCCTGATCCGAAGATAGATGAGGATGAAGAAGAAACACCTGTAGATACACCTAAACCAAGTCTCTTTGTAGAAAAGAAGGCAGATGGAAATGAAGCAGGAAAGACCTATGCAGAGGGCGAGGAAGTAACTTATACCATTAGAGTTAGCAACAACGGTAATGTAAGGATCAAGGATATTGAAATAGAAGATGACCTGACTGGAGAAAGCTGGACAATTGGAACTCTTTATCCGAAGGAAGATGTGAAGATCCCGGTTCTTCAGAAGTCAAGCGTAGAGGAAACTACGAAATATACGGTAACACCGGATGATATCCTTGCAGGCAAAGTAGTCAATACGGTGACAGTAACAGGTACAGCAAATGATCCTGATAAAACACCGATTGAAGAAGAGGCAACAGAGACGATCAGAACTGAGGAAATTGATGCAACTTACAGTATTGAAAAGAAGATTGTCAATAAGCAGGCAGAGTATAAAGTTAATGATACCATTAAGTATGAGATCACAGTAAAGAGCAATGCGAATGTAGTACTTGAAAACATCGTGATCAAAGATGAGCTTGTTAATGTCCACACAGGTGCAGAGGTAACATTTACAGACCTGGGAGGAGCAGAACAAGACGGCGACCAGATAAAGATCGCAGAGCTGAAACCCGGAGATACAGTGACGCTGAGGTGTGAATATACAGTAACAAAGGAAGATGTTATATTAAATACCAAAGTGATCGACGCTGGAATTAAAAACAGGGTAACAGCAAAACCTGATAAAGTAGTACCTAAAGATCCAGATAAAGATCCTGTTGATCCTGGGGAAGAAGATGATGAGACAGATCCGGCTGATGTTGAGGGCGTATATACTTTAACAATCCATTATGTATATGCTACAGGTGGTACTGTAGCACCGGATTACGTAGGACAGTATTTAGAAGGTGAAGCTTATTCAGTATTTTCACCGACACTTTCAGGATATCGTTGGAACTGGACTTTCGTAGCAGGTAACATGCCTGCAAGGGATTTGGAAGTAACTGTTGCCTACTGGTTAGAGGGTGGCGGCGGAGATCCTGATCCCAATCCCGATCCCGATCCAACACCTGGACCTACCGGAACCCCTACACCTGGGCCGACTGCAACCCCTACGCCGCCGGTAATACCTACACCGCCAGTAACACCGGTTCCGCCGACAGAACCTATTATTATTCCGGTAGAACCTACATTGGTAGATGTAGACAATGAAGATGTACCAGTACAGGGAATACTTGTAGATGTTGATGATGACGGAAATGTAACACTGACACCGATCACAGAGGATAAAATTCCTTTGGACAACAGAGAACTGGATGACCATAAGTGCTGTATCTTAAGCTTCCTGCTGATGCTGCTGACCCTGATCATTTATACATGGTTTACACACAGCATGAAGAAGAACCAGAAAAAACTGGAAGAAATGAAAGATGAACTGGAAGAAGAAATATTAAAGAGACAGCTTGGCATTACAGATGAAAACAATAATACAGGAAAGAGCGCACAGGCATAAGGAGGTAGTGATATGTGGATGAATTTATATAACTTTACACACAACAGCTTAGGCATGCACTTCTGGGAACT
>JAAVBZ010000046.1 GCA_014803415.1 Lachnospiraceae bacterium | reverse complement strand
TGCAAGAAAGGGAGCTTATAAAGATCTGGCAGCGAAATATGGAAGCAACAAAGTTGTGATCATAGACGAAGAACTGATATTATCGGAAGAGTCAAAAATAGCTTTTGGGCTTGTCTGATGGAGCTATTATAATTGATATTGAAAAGGAGACAGATATGAAAATAGGTGATAAAATAACAGAACCATTTTGGGTAGACGGTACAGAAAATGTTGATGATATTGTTATATCAACACATAATCCGTTTGATACGCAAATGTGGGTAACTACTATGGAATATCTAGAAAAATTAAGAGGTCCTCTTCCTAAAAGTTTTTGGCAGAAACTTAGAGCAAGAAAAGGAAAAGGTATGTCCTCTACATTATTGCCGTTACTTACGTCTATTAAAGAAGAGCTTAAAACAAAAAAAACGGTAACTGTACTGGATTTTGGAGGAGGTATTGGAGATAACTATTATGAGTTTTTAAAAACTAATCAAGATATTCAAAAACGAGTAAAATTTATAATTGTAGATTTAAAAGTAAATTGTCAAAAAGGCGCTGAAAAATTTAAAGATTATAATAATGTAACGTTTATGATAAATGATTCAGATCATAAAATGGAGCTTATTGAATATTTAAAGAATAATAAAATTGATATACTCCATTTTTGTGGCTGCTTACAGTATATAATACCTTATAAAGAAGACTTAAAAATGGCTTTAACTTGTTGTCCCAATAAAGTTATATTTGTGAGAACGTCATTTACTGACCGTGAAAAAACATTTTATTGTAGACAAAAAATATGCCCTGATATAGGAGAATATGAAGGACGATATTTAGGAGATATTAAATCAGCTGTTATTAGTAAGTTAGAATTATCTGATTTTTTGAACCAATATGGTTACTATATAGAAAAAGCAGATAATCATTTTGTGCATTCAGGATATGCAAAAGGACTATCTGGTTTTGGTGAAATTTATTATGAAGATATTATATATTGCAAAACCAGCACCGCGCAAGCATAAGAGTCCCCAATCATCAGACCTATTTCCTATCTCCATGAAAAGTAACCAGATATAAACAATTATGATTGAAACTTGGTATTTTTATAAATTGCTAAAGGACCAACATTATGATAGTATAACTATAAAAGCAATAATGCAGGCTTTGAATGATGAGAGGTAATAAATTTAGAAAAATACGGAGTGAATTGCAATGACTTTTACCGATATCGACAAACTGATAATTTTTGGCGCCAAGAGCATTGCTCTTGGCGCTTGTTTAGCCATAAAGAAATTATATCCGGAGTGCTGCGTGGCCGGGTTTATGGTGAGCAGCCTTAACGACAATCCGGATCATCTTTGCAATTTGCCAGTCATGGAGATCGACAGTTTTAAGAACAAGGATTTTTACGTCCTGATCGCCATACCGGAAGATGCTCAAGCCGGTGTAGAGAGTATTCTCACAAATAAAGGATTTAAAAATATCATTTGTTTTGATTCTGCCATGGAGACGGAATTAATGGGTAAATATTATGAGAGTATTGGAAAATTTCCTTCACTGCATAATATAGATAGTCCTATTGCAGAAATATATATGGCCAAGTTCTATAGGGATAAGCCATTAAAAAATAATGTTTCCATTCCGGATTGGGTGTACCCTATCCAGGTCGGAGCAGCCCTGACGGATCAACGGATCACAGAGATCACAGACGATTCAGGTGAAAATATATCTGCTAAAAATGTAAATTATTGTGAGCTTACAGCGCTTTACTGGCTTTGGAAAAATAAACTGTATACCAAAGAGAGAGCGCCTTACTTTGGATTGTTTCATTATAGGAGATTTCTGGATATTACAGATGACAGCCTGATGCGGATGAGAGAAGAGAATATTGATGTTATCCTGCCTTATCCGACTGTGCATGAACCGGACATCAGCGAGCACCACATACGGTATATTAAAGAATCTGACTGGGAGGCTATGCTGCAGGCCTTAAGAGAATTATATCCGGATTATGCGGAGAGTTTTGAAGAAATTCTAAAGCAGCCTTATTTATATAATTATAATATTATTATAGCAAAACAAGATATTTTAAGGAGATATTGTGAGTGGCTGTTTCCCATTCTGGAAAGAACAGAAGTATTAAGTGTTCCCAAAGGTTCTGAACGGTCAGACAGGTACATTGGGTATTTGGGAGAAAATCTTTTGACGCTGTATTTTATGTATCATGCAGATGAATGGAATATTAAACATGCGGGAAGGATAATGCTGATATAGAGCTTTTGAGAATACTGAATGCAGCATTTTGGAAGATTTTGCAAAGGAGATACCATGAATATTGCACTTATTTTATCAGGAGGAACCGGCAGCAGGATAGGCGGTGACATACCCAAACAATATATTGAAGTTCATGGAAGGCCGATCATTAGCTATTGCCTTGAAATAATTGCTCTTCATGAAATGATCGATGCGGTACAGATTGTGGCAGACAGATCCTGGCAGGATTTTATTTTAGAGCGCATAAAGGGTACTGTCTTTCAACAGAAGTTTAAGGGATTCGCTATGCCCGGTGAGAACAGACAGTTATCTATTTGGAACGGACTGGAAAGTATCAAAGAGTATGCGTCGGATCAGGATCTTATTTTTATACACGATGCGGCAAGGCCCATGCTTTCCCATGATCTTATCAGCAGATGCCTTGATGCGGCAGCAGGATATGATGGAGTGATTCCTGTACTGCCTATGAAGGATACGGTGTATCTGAGTGAGGATGGAGAAAAAATAACTTCCTTATTAAATAGAAGCCAGATTTTTGCCGGACAGGCCCCCGAGGTATTTGCGCTGGGGGCATATTATCATGCAAATGAAGTATTACTGCCGGAAAAAATACTGAAGATCAACGGTTCTACGGAACCGGCCATTATGGCAGGAATGAAAATAAAGATGATTCCGGGAGATGAGAGAAATTTTAAAATAACAACAAAGGAAGATCTGAAGCGGTTTGAGGAAATGGAATGAAAATAGGAATGCTTACGTGGGATAGCTTTGGGAAAGAGGATATGGAGGCAGCTTTTAAGGAATTAGGACACAGTGTGGTACAGTGTCCTTTTTCGAATGATTCGGATACCAATGATCCGGCAGTCCTTCGGGAACTGGAAGGGAATATCCGGAAAACGGCTCCTGATTTTTTGTTCTCTTTCAATTATTTTCCTGCAGCGGCAATTGTCTGTAATAACCTGGGACTTCCTTATGTGTCATGGGTCTATGACAGCCCTTACGTGCGGATGTATCATTATACGATCGTATATCCTACTAATTATGTTTTTGTATTTGACAGTGCCGTTTATATGGAATTTCATAAGGAAGGAATCTCCACAGTCTATTACCTGCCTATGGCAGCAAATACAGACCGTTTAAGGGCAATGACGGATTTTGAAGCCTTTGAAAAAACAAAGTGGAAACTCCGGCATGAGGTTGCTTTTGTGGGTTCGCTTTATACAGAGAAACATCAGTTTTATCAGAGGATGACAGATATTTCCGATTATACAAAGGGATATCTGGAAGGCCTGATGAAAGCACAGCAAATGGTCTATGGATATAATTTTATCCAGGAATTGTTAAATCAAAAAATTATTGAAGATATGCAAAAAGCACTTCCCATGCAGGTGCGTCCGGGAGGCGTGGAAAGTATAGAGTATTTGTTTGCCCAGTATGTGATCAATCGGCAGATTACGGCCGCAGAAAGGCGGGAACTGCTGACGGCAGTTGCCGGAAACTATGGTCTGGATCTGTATACACCTGATCAGACGATAGAGCTGTCCGGCTGTACCAATCATGGTGCACTGGAGGCTTACAGATATGCCCCCTATGTGTACAAGAAGGCAGCGATCAATCTGAATATTACCCTTCGCAGTATATTCAAAGGGATACCGCTAAGGGCTTTTGAAATTATGGGAGCAGGCGGCTTTTTGCTGACTAATTTTCAGGAAGATTTTCTGTCTTTTTTTGTTCCTGGCGAGGACTTTATGTATTTTGAAAGTAAGGCAGACCTGCTTGACAAGATCTCTTATTTTCTAAAGAATGAAGATGAAAGATGCCAGATCGCGCAAAATGGTTTTCAGAAGATCGCATCAGAGCATACTTTTAGGCATCGGGCAGAGGAAATGATCAGTTATTTGAAGTAACGGGAAAACATACAGAATGGAGAAAACAGCAATGAAGGCATATGTATTGCATGGAATTGGTGATTATAAATATGAGGAAGTAAGAGACGCTTCGGCGGAACCTGGAACTGTACTGGTACGGGTGAAGGCAGCAGGGATCTGCGGTTCCGATATCCCCAGGATCTATCGGACGGGGGCTTACTCCCACCCTTTGATACCGGGACATGAATTTGCCGGGGAAGTAGTAGAAACTGGAGAAGGAACAGATAACAACTGGCTTCATAAACGGGTAGGGGTGTTTCCGCTGATTCCCTGTATGAATTGTGAGCAGTGCAGGAAAAAACAGTATGAAATGTGCAGTCACTATAATTATCTGGGTTCCAGAACCGATGGCGGATTTGCGGAATATGTGCGGGTGCCGGAGTGGAATCTGATTGCCCTGCCGGATCTGGTTACAATGGAGCAGGCAGCTATGCTGGAACCGATGGCTGTGGCAGTACATGCAATACGGAGAGTGCAGCCCCTTAGTACGGACAGGATTGCAGTGTGCGGCTTGGGAACCATCGGCTTATGTATCGCTATGTTCCTTGTGGAATTGGGCTGCCCCAATATTTATGTTGCGGGAAATAAAGATTTTCAAAAAAATATGGCGAAAAATATAGGTATAAAAGAAGAAAATTTCTGTGATGTGAGAGATTCAGAATTCCTTGAATGGCTTATGGTAAAGACAGATACATCAGGAGTGGATGTGTTTTTTGACTGTGTAGGAAAAAACGAGGTTCTTAAACAGGGTATCGACAGTCTTGCCGCAAAGGGAAGGATGATGCTGGTGGGCAATCCGGCATCAGATATCAGTTTGGAGAAAAGTGTGTACTGGAAGATCCTTCGAAGACAGCTGCAGATGATCGGAACGTGGAATTCTTCTTTTACGCATGATAAGTCAGATGACTGGAATTATGTTCTGGAATGTTTACAGAGACAAAGTATCAGACCTGAAAAATTAATTACCCATCGTCTTAGCATGGAGGCGTTTATGGATGGATTTGAGATCATGCGCTCGAAACGGGAAGACTATGTTAAGATCATGATGCTGGCTGACTGATCACTGCGTGATACATTGGATCATTTCCCTGATACGGTGAGGATAGGTATGCTGTGCACAAACTTTTTCATAACCGTTTTGTGCAATCTGCCGGCGCTCCTCTTCATGTGTCAGATAGTATGCGCATTTTTCCACTAATTCTTCCGTGCAGGAGTAAGCTTCAAGATCTGTACCGATCTCAAAATATTCCTGAAGTTCACTCTGGTAGTTGGTCATAAGAAAGCCGCCGCATCCCATGATATCAAAAATGCGAAGGGGCAGGCCTGTCTGAATGGGTTTGATGGTCATATTTAAATTAATTTTACTTAAATGAAATATTTTGGGCATTTCAGTTAATGTCTGGGCACCGCTGTGTGTCCGGACATTTTTTAGTTCAGAGGTATCGCTTAAGGTAAAAAGATCCACTGAAAATTCCAAGGCCAGGCGATTTAAAGTCCGGATGCGTTCTGCCTGTGAAATTTCCATACCTATATAGCCGTGAGCAGCAACGTATCGGTCAGGATCAGTTACAGATTTTTTTAGAGTGAAGAAGTTAGGATCATTCTTTTTAATATCAGTGATCACAGCATCTGTAAGTGCTTCTTCCACGGGATTATAACCGTAAACTTTAAGAGAGGCTTCCACTAATCCCTGTATATAGCCTTTGGTATGATCGGACAATCCGGACAGTGTGAGGAGGGGATTCTTTTCGCTATAGAGAGAGCCGATAAAAGCAATGTCGCAGGCATAGGAGGCCAAATCTGCTTTGGAAATAGAGGCGATAACTTTATCAAAACGTTCTGTGCAGGAGGCCAAAGGAAGATAGTAAATGCAATCCGGGTTGTAAGGGACAAAAGTCTGATATTGTGCCTGGTCAAAAAGGAATATTCGATTAGTCTTATGGCGGATGGAAGAGGAAAACAGTTCCGGCACAGGAGAATCGACTGTCCAACACAGGTAAAGGGTGTGGTATATATGGCAGATATCAGCAATAACAGGATAAAAATTGATACTGAATACAAAAAGAGGCTGCTGCTCGCTTATGACCTTTTCAACTGCCAGAAGGCGGTCCGCGTCGGAAATGGATTTGTTGGTAATTTCAGTAGTGTCCTCCAAGACAGTTAATCCCATCTTAAGAAAAGCATGAATGATATCAGGTTCACAAATGCTGCCATAGCGATAAAATAAGATTTTCATAGTAGCTCCCTGGACAATGATCTTCTTGCTGTAAAATTTTTGATCAGCAGCTTTCATTATACCAGTGCAGTCTCAAAAAGTATAGTAAAAGTCTCTGCACTATGCTATATTAAAACCAGATATATAATATGATAGGAGACAAAAATGAAGCTGCTTGTTTACTTATGGAATGCCTATCTCGAGGCTGATGTTCTTGAAATCTGCCAGGAAAAAGGAGTCAGTGTTAAAACATTTTCATGGACATTCCGGGATAAAAATCAGGATGACAGGTTTATGAACTGGTTTGGAAAAACAATTGACATACGAACCTATGACGCGGTGCTCAGTATCAATTACTGGCCGTTGCTCTCACAGGTATGTCAGGATCAGGGTATCAGGTATATTGCCTGGTGCTATGACAATCCGTTGAATGTAGTCAAAATAGAAGAAACACTGGCAAATCCCGTAAATGCTGTATTCCTATTTGATAAAATACAGTATTTCAAATATAAAAACACAGGATTTGATACAGTTTATTATCTTCCCCTGGGAGTAAATGCAAGCAGGATGAAAAGATTATCTATATCTGATGCGGAATATGCCAGATATGCTGCCCAGGTGTCTTTTGTAGGGCAGTTGTATGAGTCACGGCTTCCGGAGATCATGGCTCCTATGAACGAATATACTAAAGGATACTTAAATGCGCTGATGAATGTGCAGACAATCATGTATGGGGCTTATCTTTTGGATGAGTGTATTACAGAGGAGCTGATACGGGATATTAATGATCAGTACTTGCAGAAAGTTCCGGATACAGAGGTGAGGCTTAGTAAAGAAGCTTTAAACTTTGCCATGGCATGCGAGATCACCAGAAAAAACAGGATCATATTATTGAGCCTGTGCGGGGCCAGGTATGATACCCGGCTTTATTCCTATCAGAATAGTGAAGTGATAAAAAATGTAAAAAAGTGTTCGCAAGTGGATTACCTGAAAGAAATGCCATTGGTTTTTGCATGCTCCAAGATCAATTTAAATCCGTCCTTACGTATTATTCAGACCGGTATACCGCTAAGGGCATTTGATATCATGGGAGCCGGAGGTTTCTTATTATCTAATTATCAGGAAGAACTGCTGGAATATTTTGAAAATGAAAAAGATATGGTTGTATATGAGAGCATGGAGGATGCGATCGCTAAAATTAATTTTTACTTGAATCATGAAGATTTAAGGAGAAAAATAGCAGAAAGCGGAAGAATTAAAACTTTGGAGGAACACAGCCTCCAGAATAGATTTGAACAAATTATCTCTGATGCAGGATTGTAATATTATAAATGCCGGCTCCGGTTCATCCCGGGAAGCCGGCATTTTATATAGAGGTTATTCATATAATCCTAAATCAAATATAAAGGTCTGGCGCTGAGGATCTTTTGCTAATTTTTGTACCAGCCATGTGCCGGTGCATCCTCCTGATGCGATAAAGGAACCGCATTCTGATAATAATAACATTGCACACAGATAGTCGGCGCCATATTGCCAGCCGTCTCCCGGCCTCCATGTATCTTTTCCCTTCTGATCTGCTATATATTCTCCTTTTTGTAAGACAAATCGCTTTTGATCTATATATTTTACTTTGTCTCCGAACGCTGTTTTCATTTTTGACAGTGCCTGGGCATCCTCGGTAGCTACAAAAATGCTTTTGAAATTCCAGTTCTCTTTGTCAAGTTCTTTTATTTTTTCAATCACCTGTTCCGGCGTAGCCTGCACGGCGTGACCTTTAGGCCGCGAGGCAACATAATCTGTTCCCCGGATCAGTACACCAAGTATCTTTTCCGGTTCCTGCAAAATACGTTTGCGGTAGCCATCAATATGCTGCAGTAACCTGTCATTAAAATACTCCGGTTTCATAAGATCTATTGCTCCGCATCCCGTCATTTGCTGCATAAGCCACTTCCCTGAAAAGCTGGCACATGCTTTCGGAGAAATTGTAACATCGGTTACGCCCTCTAAATTTTCCTGATCAAGTTCTATAGGCTGCCTGAAAAATTTACTCCAGATGTCATCTCCCGGACCATCGCTATAAATAGAACCGCTTGAAGATGTAATATTAATAATCGGGATATAACCTTTTGAAATAAGATA
The DNA here is from genome assembly GCA_014803415.1 of Lachnospiraceae bacterium. Lineage (GTDB taxonomy): Bacteria > Bacillota > Clostridia > Lachnospirales > Lachnospiraceae > Suilimivivens. The sequence goes on along the minus strand of JAAVBZ010000046.1, from coordinate 65,768 downwards.
AGCACATTGCACATCAAAACGATTTACCATTGACACCAATCCCAGCCCATTGCACTGAACATCTAAAACAAACAATTTTTTGTCTCCTCTTCCGGGAATGGTTTCATGCTGTGTAAAATAGTATACTAAGGTCATGATCTCGTCATAAGAAAAAAGGCCCAATTCACATCGTTCCATGTAATTTGCCACATTTGATGCGAAAATTTTCAAACTCATGGTTTTTTTATTCAGCATTTCTTGTTCTGATACGGACGTATCTGCGGTTACGATAACTTCTGCATATTGTGGGCCTTTTCCTAAATACGGAAGAATATATTTCCAGTACGGATCAAACAAAATGATCTTTCCCGTGTAGGTATTGAAACATTGCTGGTACATTAAGACTGCATATTCATTTACTCCATAAAGGCATATACATTCGTATAAGTCAAATACTGAGGTATCTATTTTTTGCGTATCGCAATCATAAACATGCTCGTAGCCGGTCCTATAATATTTTGCTAATGCGACTGGATTTCCTTCCGGATCCAAAAGAGGCACAACTCCGTCAATATGTGGATTGGAATAGATATGTGAAAAGACATTTTCATGCAGCATTTCATAGCAGCCCTCATCAATTCGCTGATTCCTTACATCTTCTGCATTGATATATATCCTGATTCCTTCTTTTAATACGCAGATGACATCATTCTCATGTTCTGGGGCGAGCAATTCATTTAGTATGTGCTGCGATAAATCTTTTTCGTCTATGGAATATATGTTTCCATCAATCAATTCTATCATTTAGTGTCTCCCTTTTGTTTTATCGTTCAATAGTAATATTATATTATAAATATTGAAATAAGTAAATGTGCTGAAAATTTCTTTGCTAAATATTTCCCTGTTTTCAAAATCAGTATAATAACGGTATATATAGCGCACGGAATATAACATGCTACAAGATAGTGTATTGTGCACTTTTTTGAGCATATTTTATCGGATATTGACAACGAAAATGGCTTGCGATAGCATGAACATACATAGCAACAGCTATGTATGCGGGGTATGTATGTTAAGGAATGAAATTTTAATGATAATATGTAAATCAAAGGAAGAATAGATATGAATCAGACAGAACAGATTATCGTATATCTGCAGAATATAACTACAGATATAGGAAGTTTAAACCGACAAATGGGTGTTGTAGAACAAAAAATAGATGCCTTAGATCAGAAGATTGATGTAGTAGAAGAAAGCCTGAATCGTCGAATCGACGCAGTAGAAGAAAACCTGAATCAACGAATCAACGCAGTAGAAGCGAACCTGAATCAACGCATAGATACTCTGGATCAAAAAATTGACGCAGTAGAAGCCAAACTGAATCAACGAATCGATGCAGTAGAAGAAAACCTGAATCAACGCATAGATACTCTGGATCAAAAAATTGACGCAGTGGAAGCGAACCTGAACCGTCGAATCGATACAGTAGAAACAGATCTGAACACATTTAAAATTGATATACTGGAACAGATGCAAATGGTTGAGAAAGCTCTGGATACCGAAATAGATAAAGTATACCAGATTGCACTTGAAAATAAAAGAAATATTGAAATGCTTTTGATTCCTTTCAATGATAGAAATAAGAAAATGAACGATGAAGTTGCAAAAATTGGAGGGATTGAAAAGAGAGTGGATACTGTAGAAACTATAGTAGGAGAGCATAGCGAAAAAATCAGAGAACTTCAGTCGGCAATTGCCTGAGTATAGGTCTATAAATGCTTTGTAAATCTTGTAATAGTTACTTTCTGGTACTTTAGTCCCATTTTGCGTAAATTTGTACTTTTTTAAGTGACGAAATATCGGGAATGTGCTATACTCCTGATATGGAAACTTACTGTTAATATTATACTAGACATCTATGGGAGGTTTAGAAATGACCAAAGCAGAAATTTTAAAGGCAGAAATTTTGAAACAGTATAAAAGTGTTAGACAGTTCGCAATTGAGATGGGAATTCCCTATAGTACCCTTGTAACAGCGCTTGACAGAGGAATAGAGGGTATGGCTTATGGTACCGTCATTCGTATGTGTGATAGATTGAGTCTGAATCCTGTTGATTTTTCTTCACTTGAAAAAGGCGAGTCTCTTGGTGAGAAGATTCTAGAAAACAGAGTTATGCAGTATTATGTTCAGTTAAATAAGAAGGGACGTAAGAAGATCCTTGAGATGATGGAAGATTACACCCAGCTTGATAAGTATAAAGAATAGGAATTATATATGAGAAAGCATTATGACTACCTGATTGTAGGAACCGGACTGTATGGTTCGGTTTTTTCTCATGAAATGAAAAAGAATGGGAAAAAATGTTATGCAATTGATAAAAGGAATCATGTCGGAGGCAATATATATACCCGAAATGTCAGGGGAATTCAGGTACATGAATACGGAGCACATATTTTTCATACATCAAATACGAAAATATGGGATTATGTAAGTGAATTTGCGGATTTTAATCATTATGTGAATTCTCCCATAGCGGTCTATAAAGATGAAATATATAATCTGCCTTTTAATATGAATACATTTTCCAGACTTTGGGGAATTAAAACACCGGCAGAGGCTAAGACGAAAATCCAGGAACAGATAGCACAGCTTCACATTACCGAACCGCAGAATCTGGAAGAGCAGGCATTATCTCTTGCGGGAACAGATGTCTATGAAAAGCTGATCAAAGGATATACAGAAAAGCAGTGGGGAAGAGATTGCAGAGAACTGCCGGCATTTATTATTAAGAGACTTCCGTTCCGCTTTACCTATGACAATAACTATTTTAATGACAGATACCAGGGAATCCCTATTGGCGGGTACACTCAGATCATAGAAAAGCTGCTTGAAGGAACAGAAGTTGCCCTGAATGTAAAATACAGAGATTTTGTAAAGAAGCAGATGGAACTGAAGGCACAGGGACAGGATTATGTTACCTGGGATAAAGTTCTGTATACGGGAATGATAGATGAATACTTTGATTACAGGCTTGGGAGCCTGGAATACAGGTCTCTCCGATTTGAACAGGAAGTTATGCCGGATTGTGACAATTTCCAGGGAAATGCCGTAGTCAATTATACGGAACGGGAGATTCCTTTTACCAGGATTATAGAGCATAAGCACTTTGAATTCGGTAAGGGAGAAGGCACTGTCATAACCAGAGAATATCCGGTAGAATGGAGACCTGAAGATAAATGTGCCTTTTCAGAGAATGATACTGCAGAATGTACTTCTTCAGAACCGTATTATCCGGTCAATAACGAAAGAAATGACACTTTATTTGTAAAATATAAGGAACTGGCAAAGAAGGAACCAAATGTTATTTTTGGCGGCCGCCTGGGAGCTTACAAATATTATGATATGGACAAGGTGATTGAGGCAGCGCTTGATACAGCAGAAACTGAGATCGAAAAATAGAGAAAGCTTTATGCAGTTAATTTTAATTCTGCATAAAGCTTTTTGCTTTTATAAAAATTATCAACAATAATTATTGTACATCATTCCGGTATATGCGCTGGTCACATACGGTGTAATGAAATTATGACCGGGATTTTTATAAGCAACTATTGTTTTTTCAACATACTGCATAGGATTTAGGGATACCTGATCTGTCTTATGGAGTATTGAGTTGGCAAAATCCTTAATGGTGTCAAGACTTCCTTTTCCACCATCGGAAAGAGCTGCCTGACGAAGTATTTCCTTATCCAAAGACAGAAAGCCGTTTTCATTCCGGGTCACGCCCATTTTCTCAAAATCACTATAATAACGCCATGCAATTTGCCCCATTTCACCTACGAGACGGTTGCTCTTGGGATATGATTTGCTATAATCAGCGGTGGTTCTGATAAAAGAATTATATCCATCGAGCAGATCACTGATGTTTTCTGTCAGGGAATCCACATCTGCTTTTATGCCGATTTCGGTATTGTCCCCGGCAAATGAACTGACTCTCTTTAGCTGCACTTCAAACATATTATCAATAGTAACACGATTGGAGGGAGAAGTCCTTCGCTCACCGTTCACCCGGTATTCGGCATTGGAGGGCTTTGCAGTGACAGAATCAATGCCAAAGTAATCAACGCTTCCTCTTTGCTTGCTGGTATTGGTGTCGGATACATAAAATATAGAATGCTGTTCGTTTTTAAGACCCATGGCGGTGGAGGTCAAACGAAGAGCAGAATTGCCTTTGCCATCCTCTACAACATCAACATTCAGTCCGATATCAGCATTGGTAAGAAGTCTTGCCAGACGGTGCTGTACTTCCTTATTGGTTTCATCCTCACGCACATGGTACTGAAATTCATAACCCAGGTCATTAATGGTAACATCAAAGGAATAAGTGTCTTCCGGCAGATCGACGGTATGCGAAGAAGGAAGAAAACTGCCAATGTTGACCTGACCGGATGCAAGAGAGGTTATTTCTATATTATAGGAAGGAATTTCTTGATCTTCCTGAATAGATCCTATAAAGGAAGCTTCTGCTAATTCTTCGTTGCTTGAATAAGTTACTTTTTTATTCAGCATTTGGTTTTCGTCCAGACCGCCCAGTGAAGCGATAGTATTACGGAGCTGCCTTGCATTTTCCTTAAGCCCTATTGCATAATTTTGGGTTTCCTTACGGTTATCAATAAAGTACAGAGGGGATTCCTTGTTTAACTTAATAATAGAATTGTAAATATTACGCAGTTCGCTCTTTTTGTGAGCATCATAGCGGCTGGTACTTTTAGGCGCATATGATGTGAGATAGTTATAATAGACAGTGTTGAGCGCGGCATTATAAGCCATATCAGCCCCTCCTTTCTTCCATGAAATACACTTGCAAAATCCGTCTTGCAATTTGCCAAAACCATTTGACAATCAGGGCATACCTACATTATTATATTAATATGTTATCACAACGAACAAATAATTACAAGAAACAGAGATAAATTTCTGATACTTTATATATCGGATGTTTTGAAAGAAAAGTGAACCTGCAAAAATAAATATTCAAAATCAGTTGACTCAGGAAAAAGGATATGATATAGTTATCAAACGAGATAAGATTCAGGTCTTTTTTTTATGCTCAAAATCCGGTAGAAGATTGGAGGAATTTAAGATGCGTACTAGAATTACACTAGCATGTACAGAGTGCAAACAGCGTAACTACAATACCACTAAAGATAAGAAGGCACATCCCGACAGGATGGAGACTAAGAAATATTGTAGATTCTGCAAAACTCACACATTACACAAGGAAACCAAGTAATTGTTCAGATGTTTGAAAGGAGTTAAGGATGGCAGATTCTGTTAAGAAAGAAAAGACATCTAAACCCAGCTTCTTTAAAGGCGTGAAGGCTGAGTACAAAAAAATCATATGGCCGGACAAGGATGCGGTCTTAAAGCAGTCTGTAGCAGTTGTTTGCATTTCCGTTGTGCTGGGAGCGGTTATTGCCGTGTTGGATTTTATCATGCAGTATGGCATAGATTTCCTGATAAGTCTGTAGAGTGAGGGTGATAATATGGCAGAAGCAAACTGGTATGTAGTTCATACCTATTCCGGCTATGAAAATAAAGTCAAAGCCAATATTGAGAAGACCATCGAGAACAGACACCTTGAGGAAGAAATCCTGGAGGTCCGCGTGCCTATGGAAGACGTTGTAGAAGTCAAAAACGGGGCAAAGAAGACAGTCCAGAAAAAAATGTTCCCGGGTTATGTGCTTATAAATATGATCATGAATGATGATACATGGTATGTGGTACGTAATACCAGAGGTGTTACAGGATTCGTTGGACCGGGAAGCAAGCCAGTTCCGCTTACGGAAGCAGAAATGAAACCTTTGGGAATCAGAACAGAAAATATTTCTGTGGATTTTGCGGAAGGAGATACTATCGCAGTAGTGGCCGGCGTATGGAAAGATACAGTAGGTGTAGTACAGCGTATGGATTTCGGCAAACAAACAGCAACGATCAATGTAGAACTGTTTGGCAGGGAAACGCCTGTGGAGATCAGTTTTGCAGAAGTGAGAAAGATGTCATAGGATTGTTATTTATGCAGAAGGAAACTTCTTTATAAATAAAAGGAACTTATTAAAGTCCGTAAGCTTTTACGGACAGTGGGAGCAGAGAGACGGTTCTTTACGGATCGGAAGGATGCGCCATACCACAATGCATTTATTGCATTATTATAGGAGGTGCCACAATGGCAAAGAAAGTAGTAGGATATATTAAGTTACAGATTCCTGCTGGTAAAGCTACACCAGCACCACCGGTTGGTCCTGCACTTGGACAGCACGGTGTTAATATCGTTGAATTTACCAAGCAATTCAACGCAAGAACAGCAGATAAGGGTGATCTGATCATCCCGGTTGTTATTACAGTGTATGCGGATAGAAGTTTCAGTTTTATTACTAAGACTCCTCCTGCTGCAGTACTTCTTAAGAAAGCTTGTAACATTAAATCAGGTTCTGGAACACCTAACAAAACCAAGGTTGCAACAATTTCCAAAGCTAAAATTCAGGAAATTGCTGAAATGAAAATGCCTGATCTGAATGCGGCCAGTCTGGAAGCTGCTATGAGCATGATCGCCGGTACAGCAAGAAGTATGGGTATCACAGTAGAAGACTAATAATCAATTTGAAGAGTGGGAGACATTAGGACAGTGTCGTTTGAACCATAGGAGGAATTAATAATGAAACATGGAAAGAAATATAAGGAAGCTGCAAAACAGGTAGATCGTATGACAGCATACGAGCCTGCAGATGCAGTAGCATTGGCAAAGAAAACAGCAGTAGCTAAATTTGATGAGACTATTGAAGTTCATATCAGAACAGGTTGTGATGGACGTCATGCAGAACAGCAGATCCGTGGTGCAGTTGTACTGCCCAATGGAACTGGTAAGACGGTTAAGGTTTTGGTATTTGCCAAAGGTGACAAAGTTAACGAAGCGGAAGCAGCAGGCGCTGATTATGTAGGTGGAGAAGAGCTGATTCCCAGAATTCAGAATGATGGATGGCTTGATTTTGACGTAGTTGTTGCGACACCTGATATGATGGGCGTTGTCGGACGTCTCGGTAAGGTTCTCGGACCTAAAGGCCTGATGCCTAACCCTAAGGCAGGAACGGTTACTATGGATGTAACCAAGGCTATCAATGATATTAAAGCTGGTAAGATCGAGTACAGACTTGATAAGTCCAATATCATTCACGTTCCGATTGGAAAAGCTTCTTTCACGGAAGAAAAGCTTCAGGAGAATTTCAATGCTCTTATGGAAGCCATTGTAAAAGCAAAACCCTCAGTATTAAAGGGACAGTATTTAAGAAGTATTACGCTTACTTCCACAATGGGACCTGGTATTAAGGTCAGCACAGCTAAATTCTGATTATAAACCGGATAATAAATATACAAAAGCCGTTTTCACAGACTAGTGAAGGCGGCTTTGTTTTTAGGTGAAAATATGGTATGGTAATGATATGAAAAAAAATACAAGTATGCCAAACAACAAAAAGCAAAAACGGAATAAAAGGATTTCTCCTGGATTGACCTTCCTTTTAACTTTGAGCCTGGTGCTGGGGATAGGTCTTGCTGCTATGCTTGTTTATTCGGAGCATGCTGACAAAGCAGTCATAAATTCCGGCGATTGGAGAGAAGATATTGTAGAAACCATAGGGTACAAAAATGACAATGCTTTTGATTCTTCGCAGGAAACGAATTCCAAAGAACCGGCGGAAAAAGACAGCAGCAGATACGGAGCCATTCTTTCCGATAAAGAATACATGGAATCGAACCATATTTATGAAAAGCCGAATAAAACAGAAGGAATCGTTACTCTGGGTTTCGCAGGAGATATTCTTTTTGATGATGAGTATGCAGTGATGGCCAATCTGCTAAGAAGGGGAGGAAGCATGGAAAACGGTATCTCGGAGTCTCTTCTCTCAAAGATGCAGGACATGGATATTATGATGATCAATAATGAATTTCCTTATACTGACAGGGGAACGCCTACGCAGGATAAGATGTTTACTTTTCGTGCCGATCCATCTACCGTCAATTATCTTGATGATATGGGGGTAGATATTGTATCTGTTGCCAATAATCATATTTTTGATTTCGGGGAGATGGGGCTGCTTGATACCTTAAGCATACTGGAAGAAAAAGGAATGCCTTATGTGGGAGCCGGCCGAAATTTAGAAGAAGCAATGGCTCCTGTGTATTTTATATCGGGAGACATTAAGATCGCAGTCGTATCAGCGACCCAGATCGAACGTCTGGACAACCCTGATACCAGAGGCGCAACAGAAAATACAGCAGGTGTTTTCAGGTGCTGGAATCCTGAAAAACTGTATGAGGTCGTTGCCAGGGCGAAAGAAGACAGTGATTTTGTGATTGTATATATTCACTGGGGAACAGAAAATGTTGCAGAACCTGACTGGGCACAGCTGGATCAGGCACCGAAACTGGCGGAAGCCGGCGCTGATCTGATCATAGGAGACCATCCCCATTGTCTGCAGGGAATTCAATATTTTGGCAAAGTACCGGTAATCTACAGTTTGGGAAACTTCTGGTTCAATTCCAAAACTGTTGATACCTGCCTGATACAGGTGGATATTTCAGAAAAGGGCATCGAAAGCCTACAGTTTATTCCGGCTATTCAGGAAGGATGCCGGACGGATTTTGCGAATGGGGAAGAAAAAGAAAGAATTATTTCATACATGAACAGTATTTCCTATAGTGTAACGATTGATTCAGAAGGATTTGTTATGCCCGAATAAAAAAATGTTGACACAAATATAACTTTATGATACTTTAATAAAGGTCATTATGACTATGCCGAAGACAGTAGGTGCCTAAAAGCACAGCTTAGAGCAAAGCTTTGCGGCGTAAGTTTATCGCCTACCGAGGAAATGAGTTTATTGAAGTAAATTTCATCCTCCCGTTTTCGGGAGGATTTTTGCAATATAGGAAATTCCTCCAAAGAGCGGAAGAATCGAAGATTCTTCCCAAGATAATCGCAAAGCGATTTTCTTGTGATAAACTCCTTTCGGCACAAATCTAAAAGGAGGTAAAAAAATGGCTAAAGTTGAATTGAAACAGCCCGTCGTAGAAGAAATTTCTGCTCATATTAAAGATGCCCAGTCTGTTGTGCTTGTAGACTATCGTGGTCTTACCGTAGAACAGGATACCAGACTTCGTAAGCAGCTTCGTGAAGCAGGGGTTACTTACAAGGTCTACAAGAATACCATGATGAACTTTGCGTTCAAGGGAACAGATTTTGAAGCACTTACCCCTTATCTTGAAGGACCCAGCGCAGTAGCTATTTCTGCTGAGGATGCAACAGCACCTGCGAGAATACTTTGTAAGTTCGCTAAGGAAGCAAATAAGCTTGAAATCAAAGGCGGCGTAGTTGAAGGTGTTGCATATGATGCGCAGGGCATCGGTGAGATCGCTAAGATCCCTTCAAGAGAAGAATTACTGTCCAGATTGCTTGGCAGTATGCAGTCTCCTATTGCAAACTTTGCTCGTGTTATGAACCAGCTGGCTGAAAAAGGCGGTGCATCTGAATGTGAAGCACCTGCTAAAGAAGAAGCGCCTGCCGCAGAAGAAGCTCCTGCACAGGAAGAGGCAGCTGTAGAAGAAACACCTGCAGAATAATCAATGATAGTGATCCGGGAAGAGGATTTTCTATCAATGACGAAATGATCGTCAGAAACAGAAAACACTGAAATATAATTTAAATGGAGGAAATGAAAATGGCAAAATTATCCACTCAGGAATTTATTGACGCTATCAAAGAGTTAACAGTATTAGAGTTAAATGATTTAGTAAAAGCATGTGAAGAAGAATTCGGCGTATCTGCAGCAGCAGGCGTTGTAGTTGCAGCAGCAACAGGTGACGCAGCTCCGACAGCAGAAGAGAAGACAGAGTTTGATGTAGAACTTACAGAAGTAGGTCCTAACAAGGTTAAGGTTATCAAGGTAGTTCGTGAAGCTACAGGTCTTGGACTGAAGGAAGCTAAGGATTTAGTTGATGCAGCTCCTAAGGTATTAAAAGAAGCAGCTTCTAAAGAAGAAGCTGATGAGATCAAAGCTAAGCTGGAAGCTGAAGGCGCTAAGGTTACTCTTAAGTAATCGAAAAAGTAAGCTCAGAACCCGGTCTGCACTTCGCGTGGAGACCGGGTTCTTTTTGCAATATTTACCAATTCACCAAAAAATTGGTTGACGTTACTTTAAATTTGTAGTAATATGGATAGTGCACTATTGTGGTGTGGTATGCATATTTGAAAGCAGAAAAAGCTTCATAAATCATAAAGAACGGGGTGAAATGTCAATGGAAAAGAACAGAATACGTCCTATTGCCGCAGGCAAGAACATACGTATGAGTTACTCACGACAGGAAGAAGTTTTAGAGATGCCAAACCTCATAGAAGTCCAGAAGGATTCTTATAAGTGGTTTTTGGAAGAAGGCCTCAAGGAAGTTTTTGAGGACATTTCTCCGATTGAGGATTACAGCGGACACTTGAGTCTTGAGTTTGTGGATTTTGAACTGTGTGAGGAAGATGTAAAGTATTCTATTGAAAAATGCAAGGAGAGAGATGCTACTTATGCAGCTCCTCTGAAGGTGAAAGTTCGTCTCTACAATAAGGAAAAGGAAGAAATCAGTGAACATGAAATTTTCATGGGCGACCTTCCGATCATGACAGAAACAGGTACATTCGTTATCAACGGTGCAGAGCGTGTTATTGTCAGCCAGCTTGTCAGATCCCCTGGTATCTATTATGGTATCGGTCATGATAAGATCGGTAAAAGGCTTTTTTCATGCACTGTAATTCCCAATCGCGGTGCGTGGCTGGAATATGAAACAGATTCCAACGATATTTTCTATGTACGTGTGGACAGGACCAGAAAAGTTCCTATTACCGTACTGATCAGAGCACTTGGTGTTGGCACCAATGATGAGATCAGAGAATTGTTCGGCGACGAACCAAAGATTGAAGCCAGCTTTTCCAAAGATGTTTCCGAGAACTATCAGGATGGTCTGTTAGAATTATATAAGAAGATCCGCCCCGGTGAACCTTTAAGTGTTGAAAGTGCAGAAAGCCTGATTAACGCAATGTTCTTTGACCCCAGAAGATACGATCTGGCTAAAGTGGGAAGGTATAAATTCAATAAAAAACTGGCATTCAGGAACAGGATCAGAAATCATGTTCTGGCGGAAGATGTAGTGGATCCTTTTACAGGTGAGATCCTGGCAGAAGCAGGAACCAAGGTTACAAGAGATCTGGCTGATCAGATTCAGAATGCGGCAGTTCCTTTTGTATATATTCAGACAGAGGAAAAGAACGTTAAAGTTCTTTCCAATATGATGGTGGACATTACCAGCTTTGTAGAATGTAATCCCAAAGAGCTTGGTATTACGGAGAAGGTTTATTATCCTGTGCTGGAACAGATCATTGACGAGTTCAGGGAAGATCCGCAGGCTTTGGCGGACGCTATCCGGAAGAATGTACATGAATTGATTCCCAAGCACATTACCAAGGAAGATATCATTGCTTCCATTAACTACAATATTCATCTTGAGTATGGTATCGGTAATGACGATGATATCGACCATTTGGGAAACAGGCGTATCAGAGCCGTAGGCGAACTGCTTCAGAATCAGTACAGGATCGGTCTTTCCAGAATGGAAAGAGTGGTTCGTGAAAGAATGACTACCCATGATGCCGAGGAGGTTTCTCCTCAGGTACTTATTAATATTAAACCGGTACAGGCAGCGGTTAAGGAGTTCTTTGGATCTTCACAGCTGTCACAGTTCATGGATCAGAATAATCCTCTTGGTGAGCTGACCCACAAGAGACGTCTTTCTGCGCTGGGCCCCGGAGGTCTGTCCAGAGACCGTGCCGGATTTGAGGTTCGAGATGTACATTATTCCCATTACGGAAGAATGTGTCCTATTGAAACACCTGAAGGACCTAACATCGGTTTGATCAACTCTCTTGCATCCTATGCAAGAATTAATGAATATGGTTTTGTAGAAGCACCTTATCGTAAGATCGATAAGTCTGATCCTGCAAATCCCCGCGTTACCAATGAAGTTGAGTACATGACGGCGGATGAAGAGGATAATTACCATGTAGCGCAGGCGAACGAGCTTCTGGATGCACAAGGACATTTTGTAAAGAACACTGTGTCCGGCCGTTACAAAGAAGAGACGTCTGAATATCCGAAGACGATGTTTGATTACATGGATGTATCGCCTAAGATGGTATTCTCTGTGGCTACAGCGTTGATTCCCTTCCTTGAGAACGACGATGCCAACCGTGCGCTGATGGGTTCCAACATGCAGCGTCAGGCAGTGCCGCTCCTTACAACGGAAGCTCCGGCAGTAGGTACCGGTATGGAGCCCAAGACCGCAGTTGACTCCGGCGTCTGTGTCGTGGCTAAGAAAACAGGTACTGTAGATTATGTATCTTCCAACCTGATCAGAATAACTTATGATGATGGAGAAAAAGCAGAGTACCATCTGACTAAATTTGCAAGAAGCAATCAGTCCAACTGCTATAATCAGAAGCCCATTGTATTTAAGGGTGACCGCGTGCAGGAAGGACAGGTGATCGCAGACGGCCCGTCTACCTCCATGGGAGAGCTTGCATTGGGTAAAAATCCGCTGATCGGATTTATGACATGGGAAGGTTATAATTATGAAGATGCTGTTCTTTTAAGTGAAAGACTGGTACAGGATGATGTTTATACATCCGTACACATTGAAGAATATGAAGCGGAAGCACGTGATACCAAGTTAGGGCCCGAGGAGATTACGAGAGATGTGCCAGGCGTGGGTGATGATGCTCTGAAAGACCTGGATGAAAGAGGTATCATCCGTATCGGTGCGGAGGTTCGTGCCGGTGATATTTTAGTAGGTAAAGTAACACCTAAGGGAGAGACTGAGCTGACAGCAGAGGAAAGGCTTCTCAGAGCCATCTTTGGTGAAAAAGCAAGGGAAGTCAGAGACACTTCCTTAAAGGTACCTCATGGTGAGTATGGTATTGTAGTTGATGCCAAAATATTTACAAGAGAAAACGGCGATGAACTTTCTCCCGGTGTGAATCAGGCAGTACGTATTTATATTGCTCAGAAGAGAAAAATTTCTGTAGGTGACAAGATGGCCGGCCGTCACGGTAACAAGGGTGTTGTTTCCCGTGTGCTTCCTGTAGAAGATATGCCTTATCTTCCTAACGGACGTCCTCTTGACATTGTACTTAACCCTCTGGGCGTGCCTTCCCGTATGAATATCGGACAGGTACTTGAAATTCATTTATCACTGGCAGCCAAGGCTCTTGGATTTAATGTTGCAACGCCGGTATTTGACGGTGCCAACGAAGTAGATATTATGGATACGCTGGATCTGGCGAATGACTATGTTAACCTGAGTTGGGAGGAATTTGAGGAGAAGCATAAAGAAGAACTCCTTCCCGAGGTTCTTCAGTATCTGTCGGAGAACAGGGATCACCGGGAAGTATGGAAAGGCGTTCCCATTTCCAGAGACGGTAAGGTGAGGCTTCGTGACGGCAGAACGGGAGAGTATTTTGACAGCCCGGTAACGATCGGACATATGCATTACTTAAAGCTCCACCATCTGGTAGACGATAAGATCCATGCACGTTCAACAGGTCCTTACTCACTGGTTACACAGCAGCCTCTGGGCGGTAAGGCGCAGTTCGGCGGACAGCGTTTCGGTGAAATGGAAGTTTGGGCGTTGGAAGCATATGGCGCTTCCTATACACTGCAGGAGATCCTGACAGTTAAGTCTGATGACGTTGTGGGACGCGTTAAGACCTATGAAGCGATCATCAAGGGTGATAACATCCCGGCACCCGGTATTCCTGAATCTTTCAAGGTACTGTTAAAAGAATTACAGTCTCTTGGTCTGGATGTAAGAGTGCTGCGTGAGGATAATACTGAGGTAGAGATCACCGAAACAATTGATTACGGAGATACTGATTACCGTTATGAAATTGAAGGTGATAACAGGAATTATGATTATGACAAAGATTCTCTGGCTTCCAATGGTTATCAGCAGCAGGAATTTGATGAGGAAAGCGGCGAGCTTATTAATGCGGAAGATGAAGAACCTGATGAGGAATACAGTGATGATTTTGATGAATTGTTAGATGTTGATTCCTATGAGGAGTAGATCCGAGCAGTTATTATATATCTGGAAGGAGTGCCAAAAATGTCAGAAATAAAGCAAGAAGCATACCAGCCGATGACGTTTGATGCAATCAAAATCGGTTTAGCATCACCTGAGAAGATCAGAGAGTGGTCAAGAGGCGAAGTAACTAAGCCGGAGACCATTAACTACAGGACTTTAAAGCCTGAAAAAGATGGTCTGTACTGTGAACGGATTTTTGGGCCCAGTAAAGATTGGGAATGTCATTGCGGTAAATATAAAAAGATCAGATATAAAGGCGTTGTCTGCGACAGATGCGGTGTGGAAGTGACCAAATCCAGCGTGCGAAGAGAGCGTATGGGTCATATCGAGCTTGCAGCTCCGGTATCCCACATCTGGTATTTCAAGGGAATTCCCAGCCGTATGGGATTGATCCTTGATCTTTCACCCAGAGTACTTGAGAAAGTTTTATACTTTGCATCTTATATTGTATTGGATGCAGGGGAATCCAATCTTGAATACAAGCAGGTCCTTTCTGAAAAGGAGTATCAGGATGCAAGAGAAACATGGGGCAATAAGTTCCGTGTCGGCATGGGTGCAGAAGCAATCAAGGAACTGCTGCAGGCTATCGATCTTGAGACAGAAGCAGTAGAATTAAAGACCGGACTGAAAGAATCAACCGGTCAGAAACGTGCCAGAATCATCAAGAGACTGGAAGTTGTAGAGGCTTTCAGAGAGTCGGGAAATCAGCCTGAATGGATGATCATGGATGCCATTCCGGTCATTCCTCCGGATCTTCGTCCTATGGTTCAGCTGGACGGAGGACGTTTTGCAACTTCTGATTTAAATGATTTATATAGAAGGATCATCAACAGAAATAACCGTTTGAAGAGACTTCTGGAACTGGGAGCTCCGGACATTATCGTTCGTAATGAAAAGAGAATGCTCCAGGAAGCAGTAGATGCGCTGATCGATAACGGAAGAAGAGGAAGACCGGTAACAGGACCCGGCAACAGAGCGCTGAAGTCCCTGTCTGATATGCTGAAAGGTAAATCAGGACGTTTCCGTCAGAACCTTCTTGGTAAGCGTGTTGACTATTCGGGACGTTCTGTTATCGTGGTAGGACCGGAACTTAAGATATATCAGTGCGGTCTGCCCAAAGAAATGGCAATTGAACTGTTTAAGCCTTTTGTTATGAAGGAACTGGTGACAAGAGGTATTTCACAGAATATTAAGAATGCGAAAAAACTGGTAGAAAGACTGGATACACAGGTATGGGATGTGCTGGAAGAAGTTATTAAAGAGCATCCTGTTATGTTAAACCGTGCACCTACACTGCACAGACTCGGTATTCAGGCATTTGAACCTATTTTGGTAGAAGGTAAAGCTATCAAGCTGCATCCCCTTGTATGTACGGCTTTCAATGCCGACTTTGACGGTGACCAGATGGCGGTACACCTTCCTCTTTCCGTAGAGGCACAGGCGGAGTGCAGATTCCTTCTCTTATCTCCTAACAACCTGTTAAAGCCTTCAGACGGTGGTCCGGTTGCCGTTCCTTCACAGGATATGGTACTTGGTATCTATTATCTGACACAGGAAAGACCGGGCGCGGTTGGAGAAGGTAAATTCTTTAAGAATGTTAATGAAGCAATTCTGGCATATGAAAACGGGTTCTGTACTCTTCATTCCAGAATTAAAGTAAGAGTAAGTAAGAAAAACGCCGAAGAGAAAGAAATCACGGGAGTAGTGGAATCCACACTGGGACGATTCCTGTTCAATGAGATCCTTCCTCAGGATCTGGGATATGTTGACAGAAGTAAGGAGGAGAATTTCCTGCTTCCTGAAGTTGATTTCCATGTAGGCAAAAAGCAGTTAAAACAGATCCTTGAAAAAGTTATTAATACACACGGAGCTTCCAAGACAGCGGAAGTACTGGATCTGATCAAATCAACCGGATATAAATATTCTACCAAGGCGGCCATGACAGTATCTATTTCCGACATGACTGTGCCTGCACAAAAGCCGCAGATGCTGGCCCAGGCTCAGGCTACGGTTGATAAGATCTCACAGAATTTCAGACGTGGGCTTATCACAGAAGAAGAAAGATACCGTGCCGTAGTAGAGACATGGAATGAAACGGATAAAGAGTTAACAGAAGTACTGCTTGCAGGACTTGATAAATATAATAATATCTTTATGATGGCTGACTCGGGTGCCCGTGGTTCCAACCAGCAGATCAAACAGCTTGCAGGTATGCGTGGTCTGATGGCAGATACAACAGGCCGTACCATCGAGCTGCCTATCAAATCTAACTTCCGTGAAGGTCTGGACGTACTGGAATACTTTATGTCTGCGCATGGTGCACGTAAAGGACTTTCCGATACTGCCCTTAGAACGGCTGACTCAGGTTATCTGACAAGACGTATGGTGGATGTATCACAGGATCTGATCATCCGTGAAGTGGATTGTATGGAAGGTGCTGATACTATCCCGGGAATGACCGTTAAGGCATTCATGGATGGCAAGGAAACCATCGAAGGCTTAAAGGACAGAATTACAGGAAGATATACCTGTGAGGAGATTAAAGACAGAGACGGCAACGTGATCGTTAAGCGGAATCACATGATCACTCCCAGCCGTGCAGCGAAGATATTAAGCGTTGGCGTGGACGAAAAAGGAGAACCCATAGAGAGCGTTAAGATCCGTACGATCCTTACCTGCCGTTCCCACATTGGTATCTGCGCTAAGTGCTATGGTGCCAATATGGCTACAGGCGAAGCTGTTCAGGTAGGTGAAGCAGTAGGTATCATTGCAGCTCAGTCTATTGGTGAGCCCGGTACACAGCTGACCATGCGTACTTTCCATACAGGCGGCGTTGCCGGTGATGATATTACACAGGGTCTTCCCCGTGTAGAAGAGCTTTTTGAAGCAAGAAAGCCTAAGGGACTTGCAATTATTGCTGAATTTGGCGGCGTAGCTTCCATTAAAGATACGAAGAAAAAGCGTGAAGTGGTTATTTCCAATGATGAAACAGGAGAGACCAAAGCTTATCTGATCCCTTATGGTTCCAGGATCAAAGTCATGGACGGAGCAGTACTGGAAGCCGGTGATGAACTGACAGAAGGAAGTGTCAACCCTCATGATCTTTTGAAGATCAAAGGGATCCGCGCCGTTCAGGATTATATGCTCCGGGAGGTTCAGAGAGTTTATCGTCTGCAGGGTGTTGATATCAGTGATAAGCATATTGAAGTGATCGTTCGTCAGATGCTGAAGAAAGTCAGGATTGAAAATAACGGTGATACAGATTTCCTTCCCGGTACATTAGTTGATGTGCTTGACTATGAGGATATGAATGAAAAGCTGATCGCTGAAGGAAAGGAACCCGCTGACGGCAAGCAGGTAATGCTTGGTATTACCAAGGCAGCGCTTGCAACCAACTCATTCCTGTCAGCTGCCTCATTCCAGGAAACCACTAAAGTTCTGACAGAGGCTGCGATCAAGGGAAAGGTAGATCCACTGATCGGATTAAAAGAAAATGTTATTATCGGTAAGCTGATCCCGGCAGGTACAGGCATGAAGCGTTACCGCAGTACCAGACTCAGCACGGATGATAACCTGACAGGTTCCGTTGACGAAGAAGAAGTAATTGACATCAGTGACGATGTTGCCCCTGATGATGAGATTATCATTGATGATGCTGAAGATAAAGCTGCTGATGAGATTGCAGAAGAAACAGCGGAAGAAGTGATTATGGAATAGTAAAAAAGCCCCGTGTATACTATAATGGTATACATGGGGTTTTTGAGCAAATTGAGCAAAAATACATCTTTTTATCAGGAAACGTATTGACAAGTGAATTTTGAGAAAGTATACTTACTGAGTGTGCGGCAAAAGGCATGTGTTCTTTTGTTGCAATAAACAGATATTATATATAGGAGGTGAAACAGAATGCCAACATTTAACCAGTTAGTCAGAAAAGGACGTCAGACATCAGTCAAGAAGTCAACTGCTCCTGCTTTGCAGAAAGGATGGAACTCCCTTCATAAGAAAGCTACCGATACTTCTGCTCCACAGAAGAGAGGTGTTTGTACTGCAGTTAAGACAGCTACTCCTAAGAAGCCTAACTCAGCTCTTAGAAAGATCGCCAGAGTTCGTCTTTCCAATGGAATCGAAGTAACAAGCTACATTCCCGGTGAAGGACACAATTTACAGGAACACAGCGTTGTTCTGATCAGAGGCGGAAGAGTTAAAGACTTACCCGGTACAAGATACCATGTAATCAGAGGTACTCTTGATACTGCAGGAGTTGCTAACAGAAAGCAGGCCCGTTCCAAATATGGTGCCAAGAGACCTAAGGCTGGCAAGTAGTTTTTGGAACAGATTGGACCCACAAACGTAAACTAATTAGTGTTGGAATTCTGTTACGGATATAAGAACTGCGAAAGCAGGTATTTGTTTGTAATGAGACTTATCCGCACGTACACATTATGTGAATTAGAACGACACACTGTGAGTACCGATGATCTAACTAATAATTAAGGAGGGAAGAACCGTGCCACGTAAAGGACATATTCAGAAAAGAGATGTATTGGCAGATCCTTTATACAATAATAAAGTGGTTACCAAGCTTATCAACAACATCATGTTAGACGGTAAGAAGGGTGTAGCGCAGAAGATTGTATACGGTGCATTTGCTCATGTAGAAGAGAAATCAGGTAAGCCGGCTCTGGAAGTTTTTGAGGAGGCTATGAACAACATCATGCCTGTTCTGGAATGTAAAGCAAGACGTATCGGTGGTGCTACCTATCAGGTACCTATCGAGGTAAGACCTGACAGACGTCAGGCTCTTGGTCTTCGTTGGTTAACAATGTTCGCTCGTAAGAGAGGCGAAAAGACCATGGTAGACAGACTTGCTAATGAAATTCTCGACGCTGCTAACAATACAGGCGCAGCTGTTAAGAGAAAAGAAGATATGCACAAAATGGCAGAAGCAAACAAGGCATTTTCACATTACCGTTTCTAATAAGACAGGCAATTTGGTTGTTTGTCTAAAGCAAGCGGTATGAAGCCCTGGTGCTTTGCCCAGACTAATATAAGGAGGAAAAAACCTTGGCTGGAAGAGAATATCCGTTAGAGAGAACTCGTAATATCGGTATTATGGCTCATATTGATGCTGGTAAAACAACAACAACAGAGCGTATTCTTTACTATACCGGTGTCAATTACAAAATCGGTGATACTCATGAAGGTACTGCGACCATGGACTGGATGGAGCAGGAACAGGAAAGAGGTATTACCATTACTTCCGCCGCTACTACATGTCACTGGACATTGCAGGAAAACTGCAAGGCTAAGCCGGGTGCATTAGAGCATCGTATCAATATTATTGATACCCCGGGACACGTAGACTTTACGGTAGAAGTTGAGCGCTCACTTCGTGTACTTGATGGCGCTGTTGGTGTCTTCTGCGCAAAGGGTGGTGTTGAACCTCAGTCCGAAAATGTATGGCGTCAGGCTGATACCTATAATGTACCCAGAATGGCATTTATCAATAAGATGGATATCTTAGGTGCGAACTTCTACGGAACTGTTGATCAGATTCGTACCAGATTAGGAAAGAATGCTATCTGTCTTCAGCTGCCCATTGGTAAGGAAGATGACTTTAAAGGAATTATTGATTTATTTGAGATGAAAGCTTACATCTACAATGATGATAAGGGAGATGATATTTCTGTTGTTGATATCCCTGAAGACATGCAGGATGAAGCTGAATTATATCGTTCAGAGCTTGTTGAAAAAATCTGCGAGCTGGATGACGATTTGATGATGATGTACCTGGAAGGTGAAGAGCCTTCTAATGAAGAAATGAAGAAAGTATTGAGAAAGGCTACTTGTGAATGTCAGGCAATTCCTGTATGCTGCGGTACAGCTTACAGAAACAAAGGTGTTCAGAAGCTGCTGGATGCGATCATTGAATTTATGCCTTCACCGTTGGATATCCCTGCTATTAAGGGTACCGACTTAGACGGTAATGAGGTAGAGAGACATTCATCTGATGATGAACCGTTCTCAGCTCTGGCATTCAAGATCATGGCTGATCCCTTCGTAGGAAAGCTGGCTTTCTTCAGAGTTTATTCCGGTACAATGAACTCCGGTTCTTATGTACTGAATGCTACAAAAGATAAAAAGGAACGTGTTGGACGTATCCTTCAGATGCATGCAAATAAGAGAGCCGAACTGGATAAAGTTTACTCAGGTGACATTGCAGCAGCCGTTGGATTTAAATTTACAACAACAGGTGATACCATCTGTGATGATCAGCATCCTGTAATTCTGGAATCCATGGAATTCCCTGAACCCGTTATTGAGCTGGCTATTGAGCCTAAGACCAAGGCAGGACAGGGCAAGATGGGTGAAGCTCTTGCTAAACTTGCAGAAGAAGATCCTACTTTCCGTGCTCATACAGATCAGGAAACTGGACAGACCATTATTGCCGGTATGGGCGAACTGCATCTGGAGATCATCGTAGACAGACTTTTACGTGAATTCAAGGTAGAAGCTAATGTAGGTGCACCTCAGGTTGCTTACAAAGAGACATTTACCAAGACAGTTGATGTTGATTCCAAGTATGCGAAGCAGTCAGGCGGACGTGGTCAGTACGGCCACTGTAAAGTTAAATTCGAGCCTATGGATGCCAACGGAGAAGAACTGTTCAAGTTCGAATCCACTGTTGTGGGCGGTGCTATTCCTAAGGAATATATTCCTGCAGTCGGTGAAGGTATCGAAGAAGCTGCTAAGTGTGGTATTCTTGGCGGATTCCCTGTACTTGGCGTTCACGCTACCGTATATGATGGATCTTATCATGAAGTCGACTCTTCAGAAATGGCATTCCACATTGCCGGTTCCATGGCATTTAAAGATGCTATGTCAAAGGCAAACCCTGTACTTCTTGAGCCTATCATGAAGGTAGAGGTAACAATGCCTGAAGATTATATGGGTGATGTTATCGGCGATATCAACTCCCGTCGTGGCCGTATCGAAGGTATGGATGATATCGGCGGCGGTAAGATGATTAGAGCTTTTGTTCCCCTTTCTGAAATGTTTGGTTATTCGACAGACCTTCGTTCCAGAACTCAGGGACGTGGTAACTACTCCATGTTCTTTGAGAAATATGAGCAGGTACCTAAGAACGTACAAGAGAAAGTCTTGGCAGCAAAATCAAAATAAAAGTTGTGAGACTTTATCTTGCAGAGAAAGTCTTGGCAGCAAAAGCAAAATAAGCATTTAATGCTTGAAAATATCGTTAATTTTTAATATAATCTAAGATAGTTGATTATGTAACGAAACTAATTTATTTTTTATCAATTAAAGGAGGACTTTAGAAATGGCTAAAGCTAAATTTGACAGATCCAAAACCCATTGTAATATTGGTACCATTGGTCACGTTGACCATGGTAAAACTACTTTAACAGCAGCAATCACAAAGGTGCTTGCTGAAAGAGTTGCTGGTAACGAAGCTACTGATTTCGAGAACATCGATAAGGCTCCCGAAGAGAGAGAAAGAGGTATTACTATCTCTACAGCCCATGTTGAGTATTCAACAGAATCAAGACACTATGCACACGTTGACTGTCCTGGCCATGCTGACTATGTAAAGAACATGATCACCGGTGCAGCTCAGATGGACGGCGCTATCCTCGTTGTTGCAGCTACTGACGGTGTTATGGCTCAGACTAAGGAGCACATCCTTCTGTCTCGTCAGGTAGGTGTACCTTATATCACAGTATTCTTAAATAAGTGCGATA
Organism: Lachnospiraceae bacterium; assembly: GCA_014803415.1. GTDB lineage: Bacteria > Bacillota > Clostridia > Lachnospirales > Lachnospiraceae > Suilimivivens. Next base: position 43,796 of record JAAVBZ010000046.1, on the reverse strand, counting down.
TGGTAGACGATCCTGAGCTGATCGAATTAGTAGAAATGGAAGTTACAGAACAGCTTGAAGAATATGGCTTCACTGATTGTCCTATCATTAAGGGTTCCGCTCTTAAGGCTCTTGAAGATCCTAACGGAGAATGGGGCGACAAGATCATGGAACTTATGTCAACAGTTGATTCCTATATTCCTGATCCTGAAAGAGCAACAGATAAGCCTTTCCTTATGCCTGTAGAGGACGTATTCACAATCACAGGCCGTGGTACAGTTGCTACTGGTAGAGTAGAGCGTGGTACTCTTCACCTCAATGAAGAAGTTGAAATCGTTGGTATTAAGGAAGAAACACGTAAGACAGTTGTAACCGGTATCGAAATGTTCCGTAAGCTCCTTGATGAAGCTCAGGCTGGTGATAACATCGGTGCACTTCTTCGTGGTGTTCAGAGAACAGAAATCGAAAGAGGACAGGTTCTTTCCAAACCCGGTTCAGTTAAATGTCATACAAAGTTTACTGCTCAGGTTTACGTTCTGACCAAAGATGAAGGTGGACGTCACACTCCTTTCTTCAACAACTACAGACCTCAGTTCTATTTCAGAACAACAGACGTAACTGGTGTCTGCAACCTTCCTGCTGGTACAGAAATGTGCATGCCTGGTGATAACGTAGAAATGACTATCGAACTGATCCATCCCATCGCTATGGAGCAGGGTCTTACATTCGCTATCCGTGAGGGTGGTAGAACTGTTGGATCTGGTAGGGTTGCTACTATCATCGAGTAATCAATAGAATTACAGTAAATTCAAGGCTTCCGAGCATTTGCTTGGAAGCCTTTATATATGAAAAGTAAATTAAAATGGCTACAAAATGACTACAAAATGACTACAACATTTTATTTTTGCAGTTAACGAGCTAAGCAGACACGCATTTCTGGGTTTATGTTCAAAATGAGAGAACGTTGTTCTACAACGAATATTTGGTTATTTTACGATATTCTGCTTCTCTTTTATATTAGTCAAATTAGCGGATCTGTTGGGAAAAATATGATTTTTTATTTGTAACTATTTTAAGTAAAAATTAAACGCTATTTATCTGGTTCCTATATGCAGTACATTAAAGATGACATAAATTTCCCTGTAGCATAATTGCTTTTCGTCAAATCAATTGTAGCATTTGCAAGGAGTATAGATTAGTGGATTGATTTTTAAAGCTTCAACATATTAAGTAGTGGGAAGGTTGAATAATAAATCTCAATTGGATTTTAAAATTTATAAGAAATTGCATATAATATAATGTAAATAAAAATATATGTAAACAGGCATGAGTAGTAATTATTAAAATATTTATAGGATTATTGCCACTGCTTTACTTAAGGAAGAAATAGAATGAAAAAGCACAAAAAGATAAATTGGCGGAATCTTATAAAAAAGATACGTCTCTTTATACATAATATACACTTATACAATAGAAAAGGCGAAGCTCTTGCAAAGACGATAATTTTTTGGATATCTATGATTTTTGGATTGCAAGGTATTACTGATAGTTCAGATACTGCTGTAAAGGGTAGCGGGTTTTTGATGTTTGCTTTAGCGATGATAATAGAATATGCTTTTTCTGCTATAGAAAGAAAATCTTATACAAAAATATTACCAATGGCTCTTGCTTTTATAAACAGTTATATTACGATTATTTCAGCTTCATATTTTACGAAAACTCCATACAATCCATACTGTGTAACACTAATGGATTTAACACTTATTTCACTAGCTATCATCACTATAGATAGCATTATGCTTTTGGTAGAGGATGCCGATGGACTTGAGAATAAGGAGCCTCTAGAAGAAAACCCTGACAAATTTGAAGAAAAGGAGGATAGATGAACTTTATGATAATTACCATTTCTTGCATAATAGGGATTGTCCTTGTTATCCTTCTCAAAAGTTTTGAAATCATCGAAAAGCATTTATTAAAAAAAGAGTATTCAAAGGTGGCTAGTTCAAGAGTTTTTTCGCAAAATATTGATGATAATTCCGTTGAAGTTTCGAAGTTGTCTTTTCCCGAGGAAAAAACGAATTCAAAACACAATTATGTACAAATTAAAACCATTATACATGCGATTCCTATGTTAATAACAATAGTAATATTTGTTGCTAATTCATTCCATTTAAAATGGCTTGCAAACAATCGCTATGAAGCTGCCCTTTCTGATATGAACGAAGGAGATTACCTTGATGCAATAATATCCTTTGAAGAACTAGGCAATTATAAAGACAGTCTTGATCAAATTGAAACGGCCCAAAATTGGCTTGACTATCGATCGGCGCAAAAATTATTTGATGAAGGGAATTTTATAGAAGCAGCAGAAGCCTTTGAAGAGCTAGGGAGTTTTGAAGACAGTGAATATCTATTTAAAGAGTCTACTTATCAGTACGCAATTGAACAATATGAACTTGAAAATTATGAGATAGCAACTTTAACATTTCAGACATTAGGTGATTACTGTCAGAGCGAATTATATGTTGCACAGATAGCTTTAATTTTATATGAAAGCAGGCAGCTTACAGTTTACGAAGAAGCATGCAGGCTTTATTACATGGAGTCTTACACTTCAGCGTTGACAGAATTTGAAAAATTGGGTGACTACTTAGACAGTGAAGATTTGGCGCAGGATTGCAAAGATAGACTAAAGCGTCAGGAGTTAGCAACTACTATATCTGCAGGAATACGTTATACAGTTGGAATCAAAAATGATAAAACAGTTATTGCTACTAGCTATAATGAGGTTGGACAGAGCAATGTCTCAGGATGGAATAATATAGTATCCATTTCAGCAAAAAGTGCTGTTACTATCGGTCTGAAGTATGATGGTACGGTCGTTGCATCCCATCAGCTTTCCAACATTGATGTCAGCGATTGGTCGAATATTATTGCGGTTGCAGCAGGAGAAAGATATGTAATTGGCCTGAAAAATGATGGAACTCTAGTTAGTCAAGGACACGATGAAGGCGATGGGCAACGGAATGTTAGTAATTGGGAAGGCATTACTTCCATTGCTGCAGGATGGAGGCATACGGTTGGTTTAGATAAAAATGGAAAAATATGGATTACAGGATATGGTTCATCTTCCCAGCAACAGCAAATTGAAAAAGAAAAAGATAAATGGACAAATATCATTGCGATTGCTGCGGGAGGCGGTAGTAGCGATAATCCCGGTTCTGGGCATACGGTTGGTTTGCGTGCAGATGGTACAGTTGTAGCTGTTGGAGATAATAGTTATGGGCAGTGTAATGTTACTGGTAAAGAGTGGAGAAATATCGTAGCGATTGCTGCGGGAGACTGGCATACGGTTGGTTTGCGTGCAGATGGTACAGTTGTCTCAACAAAGCCAGATGATGCTCCATTCTATTTGGGTGCTTGTGATGTGGACGATTGGGAAGGCATTATTGAAGTTTCAGCCGGCTGTGGAACCACAATCGGTCTGAAAGCGGATGGGACAACAATAGCGGTGGGTTACAATGATTACAACCAGAGCGATGAAGTGAACTGTTGGAAAGGTATTATGTTAGAGTAGTCATAGAAATCATTATCGCAGAGCAAAATTTGAAGATTTGAAAAGGGTTGAATAATAATTTGTGAGGGATGTTTGAAAAACTAGAAAGCAGGATAAACATATTCTGTTATATGTAGTCAAAATCCTAATAATGATATATGCATGTAATATAAATGCATACTAGTATTTTGTCTTTTTGATAACCGGACTAAATATTTTTACTATGGTATAATGAATCCAAATAATTTCGGAGGACAATACCATGGGAAGAAATGCATCATCTATTAAACTTACAAAAGCCGAACGCGATTACCTTGAACTGCAAACCAGGGCACGTACCATTCAAGCACAAACTGTTATCCGGGCAAGAATCCTTTTGCTAAAAGCTGATGGCATTTCAATTGACAAAATAGCCGATAAGGTTGGCATAAACAGAAAAAGTGTTATGCTCTGCCTTAAGAAATATAAGGAGGGCGGCATTGAAAATGCTCTTTTTGATGCACCCGGACGTGGCAGGAATGCTGAGATCACGGATGAGGAAAAAGCATGGATCATCAATCTCGCCTGCCAAAAACCTGTTGATTTTGGATATGCAGCTGAAACATGGACATATGTCAAGCTGACATCCCATATCAATAAAACAGCGGAAGCGGCAGGATTTACAAGGCTTTCCACTATACATAAAAGCACGGTAAACACCATTCTTGAAGAAGCGGATATAAAGCCTCATAAAATCAGATATTATTGCGAAAACCGTGATCCTGATTTCGATGCAAAGATGCACAATGTCCTTTTGGTGTATAAGCAGCTTTCGCTCCAGTTCGATGAGAACGGGAACCTGATCCCATCCCCCGGGAACGGGCAGATGGTACATGTACTATCCTATGATGAAAAGCCGGGGATACAGGCTATAGCCACAACATCAGATGATTTAAGACCTGATGAGCAACACAGTACGTTCTGCCGTGATTATGAATACAAAAGACTGGGAACTGTATCACTTCTTGCTGCCATAGACCTCCAGACGGGAGAATGCATTCCGCTTATCAGGGATAAGCACAGCAGCCGGGAATACATCGAATTTTTAAAACTGCTGGACGGAAAGTACCCTAAAGGAGATAAGATCCGTATAGTGCTTGATAATCTCAAAGTACATACTTCTGAAGAAACAAGGAGATATCTTGCCACCATTCCTGGCAGGTTTGAATTTGTGTTCACGCCCAAGCATGGATCATGGCTTAACATGGTTGAAGGCTTTTTCAGTAAAATGACCCGGCAGATGCTTCGCGGTATCCGTGTAAAATCCAAGGAAGAACTCACAGACCGTGTATATAAATATTTTAACGAAGCAAATGAGGAGCCGGTTGTATTTCACTGGAAATATAATCTTGATGATGTTGATGTATCGGAAACGGTTATTGTTGACACGCTTCCGATTAAAAAGTCCAGTTAATTAAAGGACGAAGTACTAGAGTAAATTTATAGATTGAAATGCAGAAACAGTGTTTGGGCAATTAGCGTTAGGAGATGATTTCATGATCCCGATAAAAATCGAGACTTTATTGCAAGGTCGCAAAGTTGAGCGAAATCGAATTGAATACAAGGCAGGCTTTAACCCCGAAGATATTGTGCATACCATATGCGCATATGCCAATGATATTGCTGGTGTCGACGGAGGATATCTTGTAATTGGTGTAAAATCAGAAGATGGAATCCCAATTCTTCCGCCGGTAGGATTGCCTAATGAAGAACTTGATAATATTCAACTGAAATTATTTGAATACTGTAATAAGATTGAACCTCGCTATATTCCTAAAATTGATGTTGTGGAATATCAAGGTGCAAATTTGCTTTATCTGAAATGTGCGGCAGGTGATGCTGGTCCCTATCAGGCACCTGTAGATGTGTATTCAAAAAAGAAATCTGGAAAAGAACCAAACCGTACTATGAAATATTGGATCCGTCCGGCATCACTAACAGTAGAGGCGAAGCAAAGTGAGATAGCGGAGCTTTTTGAAAAATTCACATCAATACCTTTTGTGGATCGTATTAACAGTCGGGCGACTATGGAACAAATACGCAGAGGCTACTTGGAAGACTTTATCAGAGAAAGTAACAGTTCACTGATAGAAGAACTGAATGTGCGTTCTTTGGAAGACTTATTAGTTTCTGAAGAAGTGGCGGAAGAAAAAGATGAGGGAATTGCAATTAAAAACATAGGACTGCTCATGTTTGGAGAAAGACCGGACAAGCTGATCTCCGGAAGTAAAATTGAGTTGGTGCGTTTTCATGACAAAGAGGCAGAGGCATCAGATTTTACGGAAAAGACGTTTTATGGTCCGATCTGGAAGCAGGTCAAGGATGCTCTGGACTATATCAAAACAAATGTGATTGAGGAAAAGGTTGTAAAAGTTGATGGGAGAGCAGAAGCAGACCGCTTCTTCAATTATCCCTATAATGCTTTAGAAGAAGCGATTGTTAATGCGGTTTTGCACAAGAATTATAAAGAGGATGTGCCAGTAGAAATCAGGATATATGTGGATCAGATACAGATCATCAACTTTCCGGGACCGGAACATTACATTGATATGGAGAAGTTTGCTGCTGGCAAAGTCCGGGCAAGAAGATACCGTAATCCTAAAATCGGAGAATTTTTCAAAGAAATTGACTTGTCCGAGAAAAAATCCACGGGAATATCAAAAATTTTGCGTGAATTGGAAAGAAATGGTTCACCATTGCCGGAATTTGAGACAGATGCAGATAGAACCTATATGATTACAACTGTAAAGATTCATAAAGGTTTCAGGGTGAATAATGAGAACTTCGGTCAAAAAAATGACCGAAGTTTGACCGAAGTTTTGACCGAAGTTTTGACGAAAAGAAATTATAATAAACTACTTCCTATCATTAAATATTTAGATAAAAATGGGAAAATTACACCGCAAGCCGCTGAAGCAATAATTCAGAAATCGAAATCAACTACGTATAGATACTTATCTATGCTTGTAGAGACAGGGTATATTGAGGTAAATGGGAATACAAGTAACATTATTTACAAGGTATCTAATGTTATAGATGTAAATGAAAGTTAGGAATTGATGAGGATAGAGAGATGAATGGAGTATTTATATCGGATTTTCTGGAATTAGATAATAAATTGGATGAACTTGGAGTATTTGATGCTCTTATTGATCGTGACAGCCATTTTTTCATTAATGTACTGCGATTAAAACAAGCACAAACACCAGAATTTGTTGGTTCATATGAAAGAATTAATGACTTTTTTGGCAAGATAATGATTTTATTACAAAATTCAAATCAGAAAAATGATAAATTATATAGAAATGCGTTGGAAAGGTTTCAGTTTTCTGAAGTAAATGGTATAAATTTAGGCTTTTCAGAATCTAGCATGGGTGCAGGTTTTGGGAAAGTATTGTCAAAACAAGTAATAAGTGATGCTTATGATATTGTAAAAACCGGATCTAATCAGCCAGAGATTTTTCAACTAGTTGGGTTATTTGAAGAGAATGTTGGAGCAGATCGGTTAAGTGATATGATTGCAACAATTATTCTTCCAGATATCTTGGCATATACCAAAAGAATCAATGTAGAACTTGGCATAAACCAAGAGAATTATCCAGAAGTCGAATTTCTTAACGATGTAGTTATTAATCCCTATAAAAAATGTGAGCTTCTATACTTGCCAGAAGAAATTTTGCATGAATTGCCCATTGCTCGTTGTTGGAATGATATAGACCGTGTTATTGCGGAAAACAGGGTTATAAGGGAAGAAGTAAATGAGGTAATTGGAAATAAGTGGAGAAAGCTTGCATCTTCTGAGAAAAAATCATATTTAAAAGAGTATATATTTAAAGACTCAAAGCGTTGTGCCCATGTGATTGAAGGGTATAAAAATGAAGAAATAGGTAGATTTTCACCGGCATCTGATATTGAATACTTCATAGCAACAATATTTAAGCAAATGAAACGTAGCGGTGCGTTTAATTTCTTAGAGCACTCAGACCATTCTGGGATTGGAAGTTGGGAGGTTTCTTTAAAAGTATTAGATATATTTAAATTTTGGGTGGAAGATAATAAGGGATGGGATATAATCTTGTCAGCACCTTCTGCAAAGCGTGAGAAAACTGTTCAAGGGCTTATTCAGTTAAGTGGGCTTAAATATTGTGAGGATAATAATTTTGATTTTACATTTGAACCAAACGAGGGACCGGGACCTGCTGATATTAAAATCAGTAGAGGGTCAAAAGATAAGACAATTATTGAGGTAAAACTGAATACAAATCCTGATTATCTTCATGGATATGAGGAACAGATAGAGACTTATGCAAAAGCAGAAAAAACGAACAAGTGTATTTATGTTTATGTGAAAATTGAAAAGCATCCACAAAAAGATAAAAAAATTAAACAGGCATACTTAAGGAGACAAAAATCAGGTGGAATAGTGCCATATTTGTATATTATAGATGCTCAAAAGAGATTATCTGCTAGTAGAAAATCGAGTTGATATACAATAACATAATTTATTTGAAGCAGAAAACTGGTAATATAAAATGAGGATTATATGAGCTATAACTTGGGCGGCGTAAACTTCGGTCAAAAAAATGACCGAAGTTCATGTGAATACAAAATGGCAAAAAAACAGAAAACACGCAATTGTTCACTGATGATTTCACTAGCCTAATCTGTAAGGACAGATACAACAAGGCCGTCATATGAAGGATATTTTGATTAGGGCATGATTTAAGTTATAATAAGTTGCATTAAGCTATGAATTATTTTCCGGTATAGAAAAGGCAATTTTATGAAAAGAGCATATTTACAAGTAAAAATGGAAGTTGAAATAATTTGTGGTACGCTTATAAGAGAATAATAATTCAAGATTTAAGTTGCAGACCCAAGGTAACTGTGATAACACCATGATAACAAAAATTTGAAAGACGTCAGATACAAGGCGAATATCAAAGAAAAAAACGCCGAAAAATCCCTATAAATCAAGCAAAATCACAGTGATTTCCCCCGCATAAAACCGTGAGGGTGGTAGAACAGTTGGTTCAGGCCGTGTTGCCTACGACCATCAAGTGATTATTCAATGCTGTATTTTATTACTACAAACTTTTTTATATAGGGAAGAAGATAAATTGGCAGTAGAGGAAGAGTATAAGGATAGATTAGACGATAGATATATGGCACTTGCGAAAAAAATTAAGGTTGGCCAAGAAAACTTTTGAGCCGCGTTTTGGAATATAGAATTGTTGCATAAAGAAGCAGCAAGAAGAGGCTTGCTTGGAAAAATGGAGACACGATATGAATCTGACAAATTTTTTAAAACAGATAGATACCCTTACGGCACAATACTCACCGGGGCAGCTCATTGCATTTATCCATGATATCGGGAGAGTTTTTCCGGAATACCGCAGGGAAGATTTTTTGGAGATGCTGAAATCTGCCGGGAATAAAGGGGAAAAAGCCTCAAACGAGAATAGGACGAAAGATATTGAATTCGATGAAATGTACAGTCGCATTAGAGATAATCTAAAGAGTATTGATTCACAGGAAGTTACTATTACCGGAATATTGAACGAAGAATATGATGACTGGTATGACAATAGTGACGAGGAGTTTTATTATGAAGACAATGGCGGTATTTCGGCTATGCTGGAGGAAGCCTGTGACTTTGTACATATTTGTATGGACAGGGAGAGATATAAGGAAGGCTTTGAAGTTGGAAATCAAATGTTTGCAATGGAAATTCTATGCGATAGTGAGTATGGCGATGAAGAACTTTCTCTTGGAGACATGGTATATCATGAGCTCTTGAACTGTGATCTGAAACAGGTTATCCTTGACACAGTATATTGTGCATATCATGCAGTGACACCCGACAAACGTCCGGAGGCATTGTATGGGATTATTGTAAATGCAAAAAGGGATGAAATCACATTAGAAGCAATTATGCAGCATGGAGATGAGGAATTACCTGCGCTTGAAGATTTTTTGCCGCTCTGGATCATATATCTTGGCGATAAGGCAGGGCATGATGCTGACCGTCTTATCTTGGAAGCTGTGAGCTTGTTAAATGATGTTCCTTTGGAGGTTCAGTATGCGGAAAAATATGCTGCTGTCCATCCGGGATTATATTTAAATATATTGGAAAATGGGAAATATATGACGGCAAATGATATGGTATCTATAGGAATAGAAGCGATGAAGACGATACCAAAGAAGTATATTATGCTTAGTAGGGTAGCGTTGAAAACGGCTGAATATGCTATTGAAGCCGGTAGGGAATTATCTCTGCTGGAAAAGTGTTATGTTGCCGCGTTTGAATCAGATACATCTGCCCTGAATTATCTTCGGGTGCTGTTAAATGGTTGTGAAAACGAAAAGAAAGGGGAAGAACTTCAAAAGATCTTCATGAAATTATCCGTACATAAAAGCAGCGATTCTTTTGGGATGTATGAAAGAAGTTATTCATGCTCTGAGAGAGAAGAAAACAGACCCGACAGCAATATGGTTTTACTGCTCAGATTTTTAGACGGGCAGTTTGAGGATGTATTGGCCAAAGGATTGAACAGATCGGAGGCATTAGGATGGACAGGGTCTTTTATGAAACAGGGAATCGCGTTGTATCTGTTATACTTGCATGAGGGGCAATGGAATGATAAGGGAATTGCTGCTATGGCAAAGATAGTAAAAGGTGCAATGAGATTTTCAGCGGAAGAATACAGAAAAGGCACTTGCGGGCTTGAAGAGATAGGCGAAAACGATTTGTTTTGCCAATTATTTTTTAAATGGAAGTCTATGGTGCCAATGGAATCTGATATTAGAAATTGTGCAGTAAAAAGAATCGAAGCACTGCTTGAAAAGCGAACAGAAGGAATTATGGATGCAAACCGAAGAAACTATTATGGAGAATGTGCATCGTATATAGCCGCTCTGGGCGAGGTGCGGGAGTCAATGGGAGAAATAGGTGCAAAGCAGAGACTTATGACATTGTATAAGGATAAGTATCTGCGAAGGAGTGCATTTCGGGAAGCAATGAGAAATTATGGCTTTATAGATACTAAGAGAAAATAGGAGAGAAGCATGAGAAAAGAAGCATGAGAAAAGAAGCATGAGAAAAGAAGCATCATTAGAGCAGTGGAGAGTGCTGTATGGGGCAGCAACACGAATTAAAGAGTTAAAGCCTTGGGAAAAGTTTTGGGATATGAATTTAACTGCGGAATATGCCATGTTCAATCAGAGGAATCTGACTTGCTATTGGGGAAATCGTGATGAGTTGACAGATAAACAGAGAAAGATTATTAAGGATTTGGGGTATTCTTACAGGGGTAAAAATCAATGGCTTTACTTTCTGTCTTTTGAACCGGGATATTATCCATATAATTTGGATTCAGAAGAGGTGGTTCGTCTGAGTGAATATTTTCAGGATTTGGAACTGGCGTTAAAAGATTATAATGATGTAAATATGAAAGTAGACTTTGAGCATGGTAACATGCTCCTGCTTTCATTTGATAAAGATAAAAAAACACGGAATTTTGGTGAGGCTCCATTGCCGTTTACATCTTTTCAATTTGGAAATCTGCTTATCACTGATGAAGAATTACTTGTCGATTTAGCGGAGGCACCGAAGAGTAGTGCCGTCTTAGAAGCTGATATTTCAGCCATGGGAGCAAGGATAGATGATAAAAAATACAGTCGTCCGGCAAATCCTGCCTTAGTTCTTCTGGGAGATGCGGAATCGGAAATGATTATAAATTTTGAAATGGCAGAACCGGATGATGATCCGAATATAATACTCGCGGAAATGGTGATACATTTTATTTTTCAATATGGTGCCCCGAAAGAGATTCGTGTGACTAATATTATTGTAGAGGCATGTCTGGAACAGATTTGTGATGTGTGTGGAATTAAATTACGTAGAGTGAAAAGATTGCATGGATTGGATTCTTTTATAAAGGGCATGGGGAGGTTTGGCCTATAAAGGAGCAATTACAACAGATAATTTTTGCAGTAAAGCTAAGGCTTCCAGGTTTTTTCCTGGAAGCCTTTTTACGCGCAGAAATACTGGAACTTCGAAACTGTTGACTTTATTAGATGTTTACTATATAATATACTTTGTAATACAAAGTATATGAGGTAAATTATGAATGATAAATATGAACGACAAATGAAAAAAGGCGTTTTAGATATGCTTGTTTTAAGATTGCTGAAGTCAGAAGCAAAATATGGATATCAGATTATTCAGGAGATGAAAGAAAAGAGCGGAGAAACATTTATGCTGAAGGATGGCACATTATATCCAATACTCTATCGTCTGGAAGATGATAAGCTGGTGGTAAGTAAGTGGAGCGAAGCAGAAGGGAAGCAAGTACCAAGAAAATATTATGAAATTACCGAAATGGGACAAAAAACGCTGGATGAAATAGAGACAGTCTGGAAGCGGATTTCTGACGGAATATCAAAGATAATGGGGGATTAGGCAGTGGATGCAAAAAAGTATGTAAACGCTATCGCAAGAAAGATTAAGTGCAATGGGAAAAAGAAAAAAGAGATTAAGAAGCAGTTGCTGCTGGATATTCATATGCGGATGAAGCAGGGGGAACGATTGGAAGAAATCATTTCGCAAATGGGAACAGTGAAGGAAATCGCAGATAGCTTTAACGAAAATATATCGTTAAATGAGCAGAAGCGTTATGTAAGAAATAAAGTGATGAAAATCGTAATTCCTATCATTGTGATGCTGGTTTTTCTGATATTATTTGTATATTGGATATTTCCTAAGAGTTATGACATTGAGCAGAGCAAATATTTTTCCAAAGAGCAAGTAGAAACTGCGATGAAAGAAACAATAGAATTATTAGATGCAGGAGATTATACTGCTTTACGGGAAAGAGTTACACCTCAGATGCAGACACTATTGAATGCAGAAACAATGGATGATGTAAAAGGAATGTTATCCGATGACTGGGGAGAACGAAAACTGTTTGGGACAGTATATTTGGTAGAATTGGTACAAGGAAACAAACATTTTGCAATAGGAGAAATTACAGTTACCTATGAAAACGTAAGTGCTACCTATCGGCTGACATACGATGAGGATATGCGTCTTTCGGGTATTTACATGAGGTAAGGGGGATTATATGATGGCTGAAACAGTAATTTTTTCAGTAGTACTGTTGATCAGTGCAGCGCCTATTATAATTATAGGAATTGTTCAGTATAGGAGTAAAGATCCGGTTGGTTTTTGGTCCGGAAAGAAACCACCTCAAAAAGAGCAGATTACAGATGTAAAAGCTTATAATCGAAAGCATGGTCTTATGTGGATTTTTTTAGGAGCGGGGTTTATTATTTGTCTTATATGCGGACTTCTTTTTGGAGAAATAATTGCAGGATATTTGTGTATTATTGAAGTGATAGGGGGCATAGTTGCAATGATGGCATATCATGAAAAGTTAGACCGTATGTATTACAAAAAGGAGAGTGACAGGTAATGGGATTTTGGATTTTTTTGACAATATGTAATCTTATGATACCAGTATTGATGATTGTGATAGGGAAGATGTTTATAAAAAATCCGCCAAAAACAATTAATGGAATTTATGGCTATCGGACTTTTCGATCAAGGAAAAATCAAGGTACATGGAATTTCGCCCATTTATACTGCGGAAAATTATGGTGGAAGATTGGCTGGGTTATGCTGCCTTTGTCAATACTTGGGATGCTTCCGGCAATTGAAAAGAGTGCTGATATTGTAGGTGAGTTGGGTGCCGTAGTTATAGCAGTAGAATGTATTGCATTGATTATGACAATCTTTTTTGTAGAAAGAGCCCTGGTAAAGAAATTTGATAAAGATGGAAATGAAATGCTTTAGATGGAATAGATAGTTTTAAGACGCTTGCATAAACTGCAGGCGTCTTTTTAGGTCAATGTTGATTATAACTGTTCTTGCTACTTGTGTGATAGTTTTATCCTTTTTATAATAATCTACATAAAATTCATGCGATAGGAGAATGGGAAAATGAAAAATATAACAACAAGACAATTTAGCGTATTGGCAGACTGCGGTAAAATTTATCAGTTTATGCTGGATATTTATGAGCGTGACTGGAGAAATGGCGTGCCCGCCCCATTTTTTGAATATGCTTTTTCATCTTTTGCATATTGGATGGATATCACATATTCTTATAAAAATCGCATTTGGGAGGATAACGGCAAGATTGTCGCATTTTGCTTTTACGAAAACCCTATGACGGATATTTTTTTCAGTTTGAAACCCGGATATGAGGAATTGGCGTCAGAAATGATTGCGTATGCCGATACCCACATGTCAATAAAAGACGGAAAAATACAATTAGTTCTTTTCGGAGGACAGGACGCCTTGATGAGCGCCGCAAAACAGGCAGGATATCATCAAAAATCAGAATATTGGGATATGCAATTTGATTTTGATGATGTATTGGATTATCCTTTGCCGAAGGGATTTCATTTTGTGGATCCAGACGAATATGACTTGGACAAGGGAGGTAAGTGTTGTTGGAAAGGATTTGATCATGAACAAGATGAGGGCCCATGGAATCACCAATACGAGCAGAATAATTATTTATTAGAGGTGGCACCACACGCCACGACGAATCTGTCAGTTACGATTGCCGATGAAAAAGGAGAGTATGCCTGTTATGCCGGAATGTGGTGGACTCCCGAAAATAAACTGGCTTATATGGAACCGCTTTGCACAATTCCGGAATATCGCCGCAAAGGGCTTGCCGCTGCCGCTTTGTCTGAAATGTATCGAAGGACAAAAGCATTGGGCGCAACGCATATGACAGGGGGAGCAAATGGTTTTTATAAAGCAATTGGCTACAAACCTGCAGAAAAATGGACTTATTGGGAGAAACAGTAAATCCAGGTATTCTTTTACCAACTTTTATTGAATACGCAGAAGTTTTTTGCTATAATAATTTATCCCAAGTTGATGATTAACAAGGAGCATAGCTATGCGGAACATTCAAGAAGATAAAAAGAGGTTTTCTGTGATCAAAAGCAGTCAGGGAAAGGATACGGTGCAGTCTGTAAACAGGGCATATAGAAAAAGAATCCTTGCATTTATAATATGCTTGATCCTTATCCTGCAAAATTCCATAACTGCCGCAGCTGACGACGGACAGTCAAATAACCGGACGGTTAAAGCCGGTATCTTTTACTTTGAGGGTTATCACATGAAGGACGAGGAGGGCAGACTGACCGGCTATGGCATAGAATTTCTTGATCTGGTATCCGAATATTCCCATCTGAATTTCCAGTACACAGGATATGACAACTCTTGGAGCGATATGCTGACTATGCTGGAAAACGGTGAGATCGACCTGGTAACCACTGCCCGGAGGACTGAGGAGCGGGAGGAGAAATTCGCTTTTTCTCACCCTATCGGCAGAAACAATACTGTTCTCTCGGTCAGAGCCGATAATGCGCAGCTGCACAGCAGTGAATATGAAACTTATAATGGAATGACAGTGGGGCAGATTGCGGGAAGCAGTCAGAACCAAAGCCTGGTAGAGTTTGCCCAGGAGAAGGGATTTTCCTATCAGGCAAAGGAATACAATGATACCGACGCCCTTGTAGCAGCTCTACAGGATGGCGAGATTGATGCAATCCTTTCCAGCGATCTGAGAAAGGCTGAAAATGAAAGGACACTGGATATTATCGCGGAGGATTACTTCTACGCAATTGTCAGAAAAGACGACAAGTCGCTGCTTAACGAAATCAATTATGCCATTGAGCAGATGGATCAAAATGAAGGCGACTGGAAAAATGTGCTGTATTACCGTTACTATGGTCCGGTTTATTCCTCTGCACTTACCTTTACGGAACGCGAGAAGGAATATATTCAAGCGGTAGTTTCCGGAGAAAAAAAGATTACTGTAACCGCCTTTAGCGAAAGAGAACCCTATTCCTATGTAGAGGACGGAGAATTAAAGGGTATTCTGCCGGATTATTTTGCCAGTGTTATGGAGATAGCCGGCCTGCCTTATGAGATCGTGATACCAGAGGACAGAAAGGACTATGATGCCATAGTGGACGCCAACAGCGTGGATGTGGTTATTGACAGGATCAGCTCCAGCGCTGTCATGGAGGGAGCTCCTTACTATGGGTTCAATACGGATGCCTATATGTCGACAGATGTGGCAAGGGTGACAAGACAGGATTTTTCCGGAGATATCAAAAAGATTGCGGTATCGGATTCCCAGAGCGGGACTTTGATCACACAAAAGCTTTTCAGAGATGTTGAATATTTGAACTATCCGACCAGAGAGGCTGCTATGCAGGCTGTTCTGGATCGGGAGGCAGACGCCGCATATGTATATGCCTATACGGCGCAGTTGTTTGTAAACCGTGACGTCACCAATTCTCTGTACTACAGTATAGCCAATGATATGAACATAGAGTTTCGGATGTATGTCCGTGACAGTGCAGATCATGAGCTGATCACCATATTGAATAAATGTATCCAGCAGACGTCGAACGATATGTTGAATCAATTGGTTTTAAAATATACCTCTTATACCATTAAGGATATGAATCTTTGGCAATATATGCAGGCCAATCCGAAGATCATGCTCATGGTGGTTTTGTCTTTCGCCATGATTATCTGTATCATTCTGGTGCAATATCTGCGTGGACGGTGGAACAAGAAGCTTCTGGATACCACAGAACAATCGAACAGGGCGTTGAAGGAGCAGCTCGCTATTGTGGAAACATTGAGCCGTGACTATACGAATGTTTTTGCCGTCAATGAGGAGCGTGGTACTGCCAGAATTATAAAATTGGAAGGTTATGTGACGAAAGGATTGAAATCAGATCCTAAGGAAGAGCAGCCTTATGCTCCGATTTTGAATCAGTATATCAGGGATCGTGTCCATCCGGAGGATCAGGAGGAGCTTGCACAGGCTCTTTCTCTGGACAAAGTCAGAGAGCAGATAGCCTTGAATGGGGAATATATGGGGAGCTACCGTATACAGGAAGATGGAGAAAGCCATCATTTCCAATATACCTATATAAAGGTTGGGGAAAGTGCCCTTGAAAAAGACAGTTTTATTCTTGCGGGATTCCGTAACATTGATGAGATGATCCGCAAGGAGCAGGAGCAGAAAGAAGTTCTGTCGGAAGCTCTGGCGCAGGCTCAGTATGCCAACAACGCCAAGACTACTTTCCTCAACAATATGTCCCATGATATCCGTACGCCAATGAATGCCATCATCGGATTTACTTCTTTGGCGGTGACCCATATAGACAACAAGGCACAGGTGCAGGATTATCTGGGTAAGATCATGACCTCCGGCAATCATTTGCTGAGTCTGATCAATGATGTGCTGGACATGAGCCGGATCGAGAGCGGCAAGATGAAGATTGAGGAAAAGGAGGCCAGCCTTCCGGAGATCATGCACGATCTGAAGACCATTGTCCAGGCTGACGTGAAAGCAAGGCAGCTGGAATTCTATATAGACACTCTGGATGTGGTAAACGAGACGATCATCTGTGATAAGCTGCGCCTGAATCAGGTGCTGCTGAATATTCTGAGCAACGCCCTGAAATATACAAAGCCTGGCGGTATGGTCAGCGTCCGCGTTATCCAGACCTCTGAAGCGCAGGAAGGCAGCGCTTCATACGAATTCCACGTCAGGGATACGGGCATCGGCATGAGCAATGTATTTTTGCAGCATGTTTTTGAGCCTTTTGAGAGGGAACAGACCGCTACTGTAAGCGGCATTCAGGGAACCGGTCTGGGGCTTGCCATTACTAAAAATATCGTGGATATGATGGGAGGCACGATCACGGTGGACAGCGAAGAAGGAAAGGGATCGGAGTTTACCGTAGCTTTTCGTTTTAAAGTTCCCGACAGTCCAATGAAGTCTCAGCGGCTGGAGCAGCTGGTGGATCTAAGGGCTCTGGTGGTGGACGATGACGTAAATACCTGTGTCAGTGCCTGTAAGATGCTGTCCGCTATTGGTATGCACCCCGACTGGACCACTCTGGGAAAGGAAGCGATCATCCGTACGGAGTTTGCGCTGGAACAGAACGAGCCTTACAGTGCATACATCATCGATTGGCTCATGCCGGATATGAATGGTATAGAGCTTGTCCGCCGGATCCGCAAGATCATCGGGGATTTGACGCCTATTATCATACTTACTGCCTATGACTGGACGGATATTGAGGAAGAAGCCAGAGAGGCAGGCGTTACAGCGTTCTGCTCTAAGCCGATCTTCCTTTCGGAGCTGCGGGGTATTCTGGCAGCACCTTATATGGATCAGGAAAGCACAGAGGAAGAGAGCGTACCTGAGCTGCATTTTGACGGTAAGAGAATCCTGCTGGTAGAAGATAATGAGCTGAATCAGGAAATTGCGCAGGAGATTTTGGGATGCGCCGGTTTCATTGTTGATACGGCGGAGGACGGAACCATAGCCGTGGAGCGGATGAAAGAGAATCCTGCTGATACCTATGATCTGATCCTGATGGATGTCCAGATGCCTATCATGAACGGCTATCAGGCGACAAGAGCCATCCGGGAGCTGGATGATGCTGCCAAGGCGGCAATTCCCATTGTGGCAATGACTGCCAATGCTTTTGAGGAGAATCGGAAGGAAGCTATAGAATCCGGAATGAACGGATATGTGGCAAAGCCCATCGATATAGAAAAGCTGATGCAGACGCTTCAAGATATTTTGAAATAAAGAAGATAAAAGTGCTCTGCCAAAATCGGCAGAGCACTTAAATTCATAACAATAGAATCCTCGTGAAACGAGGATTCTATTGTTATTTCATTTTGTAATAATTATGCCGGTATAAATGGTCATCAACCAGCTCTGCCAAATGATCCATTTCGGTCTGCACATCTGTACCCGCGGCTATATTATAGTAGGCATAGGCGAACTGCTTACTGAAAAACGGGTAAGCCGGTGTCTGGGGCCTGGTAAAGGAGGAGTGATGGAGCTGTGAAAATAATATGTTGGTATTGTTGGAAACAGTATTAAAACTATCCATAACCTCATAAATTTCTTTTAACACAGGGATACCGGTATATTTGCTGATCTTAAGCTGATTCTGAATTGTGAAGACATACCGGATAAACTGACAGCACTCTTTCGGATGTTTGGTCTGTCTGGACATGCAAAGTCCCCAGCTTCCATGAGGGGTTGCTGGCTGTAAACCTTTGGGGAGCGGTATAATGCCTACATTTTCACCATTTTTTAATGATTGAAAATAAGCACTTGGCAAGGACAAGCTCATTGCAAAGTCGCCGGGAAAGCAGTCGCTGATATCTTCAATATGGGTGTAATGATACTTATGAAACAAGTCTCCCAGCCACTTCATAGCAGCTACTGATTGAGGAGAATTGATATAACCGGCGGTTTTTGTCAGGTCATCATTAAAAAGACTGCCATTGTTCTGCAGGATAAAAGGAAGACCGGAATAACTGTTCCACTCTCCTGATTTAGGAGATAAGCCTCGGCCCGAATCCATAAGAAGAGGATAGGGAAGCGGGGTTTTTTCTTTGATCAGCCGGCAAATGGATAAAAATTCTTCCCAGCTCCAGGCTTCATTAATGTTTGCAGGAATCCGTATGTTAAGGGAATTAAAAAGCTCTTTATTATATAGGATGCAAAGGGTGGATTCGGTATAACCTAAATGATAAAGTCTGCCGTTGTAACTTCCCTGCAGCAAAATAGGCTCCATAAAGGAATTTAAAAACGAAGGATCCAAATAATCGTCAAAAGGAAGCAGAGAGTTCATATAGGCCCAGTATGCCACGTCGGGACCGTCAAGGGATAGAATATCCGGCGCGTTGCCGCTGACAAAGCTTTGGAGCAATGAATCACGCAGGGGGACTTTTTCATTGGAAAGAAAGGTAGCTTTCACGGAAAATCCCTGATTAGCGTTGTTAAATTCATCGATCAATGATGTCCAGAACTGTTCCTCTCCTTGTTCCATAGGACATAGATATAAGGAGAGAACAAGCTGTGATTTAGAGCGATCAGTGACAAAGCTGCCTTTTCCCTGCTGGCGTACAATATAGCCTTCCGATTCCAAATTCTTTAACGCCTGGGTAATGGTGCTTTTACTCACGCCCAGGGTCCGCATCAGCTCGTTATCAGAAGGGATGGCATCTCCCGGAAGATAACTGCCGTTTTCAATTTTTTTGATCAAAGTATTTTTGATGGTGACATACTTTGGGATTCGTGTATTTGTGGCATGCATTTTAAATTCTCCTGAGTTTATTAAACGTAGTTAACAAAGCTTGACAAAGCCTTGTATGTATGATAACATCATAACATAAGTTGTTCGAATAATCAATAGAAAAGGCTGAACTCCTCGCAAAACACAAGAGGAGTTATTAAATAGAACAAGTTATTCGAACAACCGAATAAGAGAAGGGAGGTTTAGTAAAAAGGGTATGGATACTTTAAAGGAAAAGGTATTTTCAAAGGAAGAATTGTATGGTCAAAACCCCAGGGTTTACAAAAGGGATGCTTCCCAGGTACGCTTTTTGCTGGGAGGAATCGGGACAGGCAATTTTTCAGTGGATGCCCGTGGAAAATTTTTAGATTGGGAAATTTTCAACTGGCCGTCCAAAAATACGAAGTTTCCGCTTTCCTTTTTTGCAATTCGAGTTGAAAATGAGAAAATGGAGCAGGCTGTGTCGAAGATCTTAGAGGGCAGGCTTCTTCCACCCTACACCAGTTCTCATGGATATCTGCAGGCGGAGCTCGTTAATCTGCCGAGAATGGAGGACTCAGAGCTTGTATGTGAATATCCTTTTGCCAGGGTCGGATTTAAAGATGGCGAGCTGCCGGTGGAAGTATCTATGGAGGCGTTTACTCCGTTCATCCCATTAAACGCAGAAGATTCGGGTATCCCCTGCGGAATCATTCGGTATAAAGTGAAGAATCAGGCAGATTGCGATACCAAAGTCAGTCTGGTGGGAACACTGCCTAATGCTTCGGGCTTTGAAGGGTATGATGTGATCGAAAATCTGAAACTGGCCGGCAGTGTAAAGAACGAATATCGTCAGTCAGGAGAGATCAAGGGACTGTATTATTCACCGGAAGCTTTGCCGGAGGATCATCTGCGCTATGGGACTATGGCGATCATGATGCGTGAGGAAAATGTGACCTACAAAACCCAGTGGTTTGATGGAGAATGGGTTGATGGGATTCAGGATTTCTGGGATGACTTTACGGAAGACGGACTTCTTGAGAAAGAGACAAAGTCAGACAGTGTGGGGTGTGAATTTGCTCAGTTTCATAATTTCAGCTTTTTGAAAAGGCGGGAGAAGGTAGGATCTATCGGTGCATGTCAAGTATTAAAGCCGGGAGAAGAAAAGGTATTTGAATTTGTCATAAGCTGGTATTTCCCCAATCGCGTTAAGGCGTGGATTGAATTTGATGAGGATTACGAGAACTTTTTAAAAGGAGAGTATGGAATAGTCAGAAATCATTATGCAGTAAGGTTTAAAAATGCATGGGATGCGGGAGAATATGTTTGTCAGCATATGGAGCGGCTGGAAAAAGGAAGCAGAGATTTTTCACGGGCAATGTTTGAAAGGACAACACTTCCCTGCTATGTGATCGACGCACTGACTGCCAATATTACGAACCTTCGGAGCAATCTCTGCTTCTGGCTGGAAAACGGAACCTTTGCAGGATTTGAAGGAATCCGGGATGACATTGGGTGTGGGTACGGAAGTGTTCCTCATGTATGGAATTATGAGCAGACTGTTGCCTTTTTATTCCCGGAGTTGGAGAAGACCATGCGGGAAGTAGAGTTTTTGCAGGAGACAGATAAAGATGGGTGTATGTCAACCAGAATGTTTTCCGTATTCGAGCAGGAGAAATATGCTATGGTTCCTGCCTGTGACGGAGAATTAGGAAGTATTGTCCGGCTCTATAGGGATTTTAAGAATCTTGGAGATACGGAGTTCTTAAAAAAGATCTGGCCCAAAGCATCAGCAGCTATGGACTATTCCATGAGGCAGTGGGACCTGGATCATGACGGAGTACTGGATGGACAGCAGAATACTACCTATGATATTGAGTTTTACGGCCCCAACCCTATGACCCAAAGCCTGTTTCTGGCAGCACTGAAATGCTGTGCAGAAATGGCGGATATTCTTGGGGATGAGGAACATAAAAAGCGATATGAAGAGATGTTTCAAAAAGGAAAGCAGCGGACAGACGAATTAATGTTCAATGGAGAGTACTACATTCAGGTGCAGGAGGAGATTGATAAATATAAGTATCAATTCGGAAAAGGATGCCTTTCTGATCAGCTGTTGGGACAATTTCTGGCATATATGGCCGGGATTGAGGAGATTCTTCCCAAAGAACATGTTAAATCCGCCATGGAAGCAGTTTTTAAGTATAATTACATGACAGACTTTTATCATACGGACAGCGTACACAGAGCTTATGCGATCAATGAGGAGCATGGACTGGTGATCGCCACATGGCCTTTAGGCGGACGGCCTAAATTTCCCTTATCTTATGCAGGGGAAGTATGGACAGGCATAGAGTATGAAGTGGCAGTAAACCTGATCTATTCCGGATGTATCGACAAAGCACTTACTATAATTAAATCAGTGCGCGATCGTTATGACGGGTATAAAAGAAATCCCTTCAGCGAGGTGGAGTCAGGACATCATTACAGCAGAGCCATGGCAAGCTGGGGAGTTTTAAACGCATTGCTGGGACAAAAAAGTGATATGTACCGGAAAATTTTAAGTTTTCATCCGGTGATAGATGAAGAAGATATTTCCAGTTTTTTTATCTGCGGAAAAGCATGGGGAGTGTATAGTCAGAAGAAGGTAAATGGGAAACTGGAAAAAAACATTGATGTATTATATGGTACATTAGACGATGTTACCATAGAAAACTAGGAGGATAAACAATATGAGAAAGAAAGAACTGTTGAAAAAATCAATCAGTATCGTTAGTGTACTGGCGCTGCTTCTGGTATCAGGATGCGGCGCAAAGCAGAAGGAAGTACAGGAGAGCCAGCCGAAGGAAAGTGAAAATACGGCATCACAGGAAGAGACAAAGGAGCCGGCAGCAGGAGAGGAAACAGCGTCAGGACAGGACATTACAATTCATTTTTCCGAGCATGTTGCCAATATTGAAGCGCAGGAGCCTCACATGATGAAGATCATTCAGGCATTTGAGGACACATACCCCAATATCCACATAGAAATTACCGGAAAAGAGGTTTCCGAACATAATACCCAGATGACCCTGCTTGCAGGCGAGAATAATCTTCCGGATATTTTCTGGCTGGAACAGGCTCCGGCTAAGGAATTTGCCCAAAACGGATATCTTTATGATCTGACAGATGCGTTAAACGAGTATGGGATCAATGACAGTCTTCTTCCCGGACTGGTAAATTCCTGTACATTTGAAGGAAAAGACTGCGGAATTCCCAGTGAGGTTATGATGGTAGGTTTCTTCTATAATAAAGACCTGTTTGAGCAGGCAGGGATCGACCAGGCTCCCATCACCTACGAAGATTTTACAGAAGCAGTAGATAAGCTGAAAGATAACGGAATCGTTCCGCTGACCGTAGGCGCGCAGGATAACTACAGTATCTGGGCATTTGAAACTATGATCGCAAGATATGGTTTCTTTGATAAGCTCGAGGATCTGAATGCAGGAAATATTTCCTGGACAAATGAGGATTTTATCCATTACTTTGAAAAAGTAGAAGAAATGAGAGATAATGGCACCTTTACGGAAGATATTGCCAATATTGGATATTTTGAAGCAAAAGAACGTTTTCTTGGCGGAAATGCAGCAATGTTCAATACAGGCGCATGGGATATCGGAGATTTTGAAAGCAGCGATATGTCACAGAATATTGGATTTTTCTGGGGACCTACTTTTTCAGACAGCCAGTATCCGCAGCAGATCGGTATTAAGGCGTCAGGCGGCGTATATGTAGTATCTGCAAAGGCAGCTGAGGATCCGGATCTTTTAGATGCTATCATGAAATTCTGGCAGTTCTATTATGGAGAAGAGGGAACCAGGATCATTGCGGAAGATACATCAGCTCTGCCCTGCTCCAGATATAATGGTACAATAGATACACAGGCGCATCCGGTTTTGGCGGCTATGATCACTGCTTTAAACGATGACTGGGATGCAGTGACAGAACCTTTCAATTCTATGTCAACAACAGTAGCTTATGGCTATTTTGATGCAACCTTTGGCGTGATGACAGGCGTTTATTCACCGGAGGAAGCAGCGCAGTATGTAGAAGATCTGCATATGGCGGAAAGATAGACTGATATCATAAGGTCTTTAAAAAGTGAAAGAGCGGCGCCGATTTTTACTGACGCCGCTGTTTCCGCTATGGAGGATGGCTATGCATTGGTTAAGTACGAAAAGAGCAAAAGCATTCATGTTGCTCCCAACTCTGTTCATATACAGTATTTTTATAATCATTCCGGTATTTATCGCGGCATATTACAGCTTTACAGAATACAGTGGACTCGGGAAAGCTGAATTTACAGGTATCAGCAATTATATCAGAATGTTTGGGGATAAGCTGTTTCGGATTGCCCTTCGCAATACGCTGCTTGTGCTGGTCTTAAGCACGTTATTCCTCCTGGTAGGTTCTTTTCTGGTAGCGCTGATCATGAATGTGTCCTTTAAGGGAAATGCCTTCTTTAAAATGATCGTGTTTGCGCCTTATGTAATTGCCCCTATCATTATTGGTATTATCTGGGGATATATTTTAAATCCCAACTACGGGATGCTGAACAGCTTCCTGAGAAGTATTGGACTTGATGCGCTGGCGATCGAATGGATTGGCGGAAGAAAGTGGTCTCCCCTTTCGCTGGCAATTGTATTTACCTGGCAGATGATGGGCTTTCATGCAACCATATTTTTATCCGGAATTAAGACAATTTCAGGAGAATTATATGAGGCGTGTGCCATAGATGGTGCAAACGGGATTCAGAAGGTGTTTTTTATCACGATCCCTATGCTGAAGGAAACGATCATTATTAATACGGTTCTTATCGTAACCGGTGTTTTCAAAATATATGAACTTGTTTATCAGATGACGGGAGGCGGACCTGCCCATCAGTCGGAGCTTTTGACTTCTTATATGTATTTCACAGTCTTTACCTCCAGGAGATATGGGTATGGTATGTCCATTGCAGTTGTCATTTTGACTCTTTCGATCATCGGTTCTTTTGCATATATCAGAATAGCGGCCAGAAAGCAGAGGAGGGATCTATGAGAAGAAAAAAGATTTCTGTTAAAAGAATATTGTTTTATTTGTTAGTCGCAGCGATCCTCATTATTTCCATGCTGCCTATCCTGTGGTCTGTGCTGCTTTCTTTCAAGACAAATAATGAAATAGTGAATGCGCCGCTGTCCCTGCCTGATACGTGGAATTTCGCCAATTATCAGCGTGCTGTGGATACCATTGATTTTGGAAGAATGTATTTTAACACTATCTTTATCGTGATCATAGCAACTTTTTTCAGTGTGGCGATCACCTTTATGAGCTCTTTTGCGATAGCGCGTATGACTTTTAAGCGGAAAAACACAGCAGACTATCTTTATTTTTATCTGCTTATGGGAATATCCATCCCGATTTATGTGCTTTTATTCCCCATTTACCGAATTGATTCCCTGCTGGGGATTCTGGGAACCAGAATGGGATTGATCCTGCCATATATTGCGGTCAATATTTCATTTAACACTCTGCTTTTCGTGGGATTCTTAAGGGGGATTCCGGAGGAACTGGAGGAGGCAGCCATTATTGACGGATGCGGACTTTTCAGATTGTGCACCAGAGTGGTGATTCCTGTTATGAAACCTACCTTTGTGACTATAGTGATTTTTAACGCGGTTTACATTTACAATGAATTTCCTTTTGCATCCACGTTTATTCAGAGCGACAAGTTAAATACGGTGTCCTTGATGACATCTATGTTTAAGGGACAGTACTCCATGGATTACAGCGGCATCATTGCGGCCAGTCTGATGATCATGCTGCCGGAACTGGTCTTCTATGTATTCCTGCAGAAGTATATCATTGGAGGAATGACAGCGGGTGCGGTGAAGGGATGATGGGGCTGCCGGGAAATGGGCAACCCCGCATAAATCTTCTGCTTGCGCACCTTACCATTGGATACCTTATCGGATGGCGTGGTGGTGACTCTTATTTCTTCTCTGGTTCGATTGCATTTTTTGCTGCCTTAGTCATCATGTTCCCAATGAAAAGAGGATGCCGGTAAGAAAACTTCATTTGTGCTGCCTGAAACGCAGAGTGACAGATTACGAACTTTTTTGACCAGATGTGATCAGCCAGTCCATAGCCCACTTTTTTTGCCTCTGCCTTAAATTCTTTTGGAACTGAAATTCCAGAGGCTGATTTTGTATTTGTCAGTGGCGGGTGGAACAAATGAAAAGTAATCCCATATTCCGCATTTTCTAATTGCAAACATTTAGCCAATGATTCTATTGCTCCTTTTGAAGAGGCATATGGAGAGATGTTTGAAAATCCGGTAATGCCTACACCTGAACTTGTAAATATAATACGCCCTTTTTGGGCTTTTCGCATATGTGGAAGAACTGTTTTCGCTAATCTTAATGCACCGAAATAATTTACATCCATTACATTTTGATATATTTCATAGCCGGTGTCATGCTCGCTTTCAAAGGTGCATAGGCAGGCATTGTGTATTGCAATATCAATATCTCCAAAGTGTTCGATTGCCCGACGTACACCATTCTCAATGCTGGAAAGATTTCGTGCATCTGCAATGATTGGCAGAACTGCCTCTTGATATTTTTCTTTTAATATTTCAACGGCGTTAATCTGAATATCCAATACCGCTGCTTTATTCCCGGATTCCAGTAATCTTTCTACAAGATAATAACCAATCCCTTGATCGGCACCGACAATTAGTATATTTGCCATTTTAATTATTCTCCACTTCATTAAAAAAATTATTAATATGATCGTATGCATTTTCCCGAAAAATCTGCTTGTATTCATCTGTTAACGTTCCGCGAAAAAGCCATTGCTGCATAAAAAGAAAAATCGGAGCATAAAACTTCGTTGCTAAATATTTGCTGTCTGCTGTCTTGATAATTCCTTCTTCCATTAGCAATGAAAATACTTTCGTTTGGAAATTTAGTGGCTTGTCAAATATCCAGTAATCATAAATTTTCTGGACTTCATTATTGTGGAAATGTTCAATCGAAAGTAATCTCATGATTTTATTGCAGTATTCATCCATTAGATATTCCTCAAAAAAGCAATAGCAAGTCTTTTCAAATAAGTTCCCTTCAAAAGGTTTCTGTGCAGTTGTTAGGGCCTGTTCTAATTGGAGCATCAGGTCAGTTGCTATTGCTTCAAAATGTTGTAATAGCTCGTCAAAAATAGCGTGTTTATTTTTGAAATGATAATAGATTGAACTTTCCTTAATGGCTACAACCTTACAAATGTCCCTAATAGAGACCGCAGAGAAACCATTTTGAGAGAATAAATCTAATGCGGCATTTAATATTTTTTGCTTCGTTTCATTCATTTTTTTGTCTCTCCCTAACAAGCGTTAGGCAATATTATATCTAACGATCGTTAGACTGTCAACTGTTTGATTGATGATTCTTTTTTCATGTGTAGATATATGTTATAATAAATCTGCTAGTGCCGCAGGTAACCCAGGCAGAATTGAGAGATTATGGCTGAAACGGAATCATGGAGGGGTAAGATGGAAGAAAATAAAAGAACAAGGAAAAATTTGTTTTGTTTTCCGGTAGGGACATTGGGCAGAGATGCGGTGTATGCCCTGATCAACAGCTATCTGCTGACTTTTGTACTGTTTACACATGTGTTGACCGGTGCACAAGTAGCGGCTGTTACAGGAATTATGATAGCGGCCAGAGTGTTTGATGCACTCAATGATCCCATTATGGGAAATATTATCGAAAAGACTCGGTCGCGATTTGGAAAATTTAAGCCATGGCTGCTGGCCGGAAGTTTGTCAACATCTGTGGTGATCTATCTGCTCTTCAATGTCAGATTGCAGGGCTGGAGTTTTGTATGTTTTTTCGCGCTGATGTATTTTGCGTTCAGCATTACGTATACCATGAGTGATATTTCTTATTGGGGAATGATCCCGGCGCTGGGTTCCGATGCGAACGCAAGGAATCAGTTTACCTCCAGAGCTACATTGTGTGCGGGGATCGGCGGAACGCTGGCATCGATGCTGATTCCCATGTTTTCTACCGGAACCGGAGCGATTGGAGGAAGCACAGCTGTGGCCTATGGAAGGATAGCGCTGATCATTGCAATTTTGGCGCCTCTTTTTACACTGTTTACATTGTTTGGGGTACAGGAGCATCGGGAGACGGTTATAGTGGAAAAGAAAAAAGAACGTTTTTCACTAAAACAGGTTTTTAAGACCATTGCCAGAAATGATCAGCTGGTGTGGATCGCGGTCATCTTTTTGATTCAGCAGGTGGGTAACGGGATGATCATCGGGGGCATCGGTTCCACTTACATTTATTTTACTTTCGGATATAATGGCGGGTTGTATTCGTTGTTTTCCATTGTGGGGATGTCAGCTACGGCAATCTTGATGGTAACCTATCCGATGATTTCCAGGAAGATGCACAGAAAGAAGCTGATGGGGATCATGGCAGCAGTCTCTGTTACAGGATATGTACTGATGCTGCTTTCATTAGCGGTTCCGGAAGCAGAAATGATGAAATTCTGGATATTGGTAATAGGATATATGTTCTCCAATTTTGGCCAATATTGTTTTTATCTGATCATGATGATCTCCATTATGAACACAGTTGAATATAATGAGTACAAATTTGGTACAAGGGATGAGGGGATCATCACATCACTGCGGCCATTTATTACCAAAATGAGTTCTGCATTAATTGTGGCTATTACCTCTGTAATTTACCTGATCTTCGGTGTCACAGGCTACACGAATAAGATTTCAGATTTGGAGCAGCAGTGTGCGCAGGGAGCGATCTCAGAAGAGCAGAAATTGTCTGAAATATCTGGAGTCATCTTTGGGAGCACAGGAGGCAGTCAGTCAGGCGTTCTGGCGTGGCAGAGTAAGGGGCTGCTGATCATTATGACAGTGCTGCCTTGTGTGTTGATGCTGATCTCGCATTTTTTATATAAAAAGAAGTATCAGCTGGACGAAGAAGAATATGATAGAATTTGTGGAGAATTGAAGAAGCTATAAATATAAGGAGTCGAAATGATATGAAAAGCAAAGAACATTGGCTGACTTATGACAGCAGTATAGGGGAATTGTACCGTAATCCGGTGGGACATGATGCGCTTGCCAGAGTATTATTGCAGCTGGGACTGCCGGAGCAGGTGATCACCAATCCCATAATATCTAACGTGAAACTGCGTACAATAGCAAATCTGGCCGAAAAGAGCCTTGGAATGGATTTCTTTGACGCATTGTTAGAGCTTGCAGGCAGTGAGGAGGACGAGCCCTGTCCGTCTAAGGGGGAGGTTACGCCTAAGTGGTGGAAAGAGGCGGTGTTTTACCAGATTTATCCTCGCAGTTTTTGCGACAGCAATGGAGATGGAATCGGTGATCTGCAGGGAATCATCAGTAAACTTGATTATCTGAAAAAACTGGGGGTGGATGCGCTATGGCTGTCTCCTGTCTATGACTCACCCAATGATGACAATGGTTATGATATCAGAGATTATGACAAGATTATGGAAGAATTCGGTGATATGGAGGATTTTGACAGACTTCTTTCTGAGGTGCATGACCGTGGAATGCGCCTGATCATGGATCTGGTGGTAAACCATACATCAGATGAGCACAGATGGTACAGAGAAGCTCAAAAGCCGGATTCACCTTATCGAGATTATTATTTCTTCCGTAAGGATGACGGCAGTCATACCCCGCCCAACAACTGGACATCTTTCTTTTCAGGACCGGCGTGGAAGTATGAAGAAGAAAGCGACAGCTGGGCACTGCATCTTTTTTCCAGGAAACAGATGGATTTAAACTGGGATAATCCTGCCGTGCGGGAGGATGTGATCGCTATGGTCAACCGTTGGCTTGACAAAGGCGTGGACGGTTTTCGCATGGATGTGATCAATTATATTTCCAAGAAGGAAGGGCTTCCGCAGGGGAATGAAACAATTGGGAATCTGATGGGATTTTCGGGAATCGAACATTATTACTACGGTCCCCATCTGCATCAGTATCTTCGGGAGATCAGAGAAAGGGCATTCGATCCCCATGAAGCTTTCTCTGTAGGAGAAACACCCGGTCTGGGAATGAGAATGTGCCAGCTGGTAACAGGCGAGGAGCGTAAGGAACTGGATATGGTCTTTTCCTTTGATCACTTGGAGACACCGGGGCATGTGCGCATGGAAGATTATGAATATGATTTAAATTATTTCAGAGACTATATGATTGACTGGATGGAACATTATGGCAATAATTGTTGGATGTCTCTTTTTTATAATAATCATGACAATCCGCGGATGATCAGTAAGATCACAGGGGATACATCCTGTCATACGGCCTTGTCAAAGCTGCTGGCAGTCATGCAGCTGACGCTGAAAGGAACGCCCTTTATCTTTCAGGGAGATGAGATGGGACTTTCCAACTATGATTTCACGTCCATGGATCAGATCACTGATGTGGAAGCAAAAGGATATTATGCCGAACATATCAAAAAGGAACCGGAGGAGAAAGTGTTTGCTGCAATTCTGGCAGGGACGAGAGAGCATGCAAGAGTTCTTTTACCCTGGAACAAGAAAATGCCGGCATGGCATGAAGGACTGCATCAGGAAGTGAAAGAGGAAGTGTACAGAGCTTATAGAAGGCTGCTGCACCTGCGGCATGAAGAGAAAGCTTTTGTCTATGGGGATTTTCAGGTGCTGAGCAAAAAGAAAGACCGTTTTGTATATACCAGAAAACTGGGAGCGAAAACTTATATAGTGGACTGCAATCTGGGGGCAAAGCCCTGCAGGGCATATGAAATGAAGGGCTGCCGCAGGCTGGTGTATGATACACTGCAGCCAAGTGAGAGAGAAGTAAGAAAACTGCAGGGATACGAGGCGCGTATCTGGCAGATAAAATAAAAGCTTCAATCATGCTGTATTGGGAGAGCAGAATTGAATTTTGGAAGGAATGTACAAAGGAGCATAGGGATGGAACAAAAAGCAAAAGGGATAGAATTTCGTTTTGGAAAAGTCGGAAAACTGGCGCCGCTTATTGTTGCGGCGGCAATGATTCTATGGGCTGCATTTAGTCAGTCCAATGTGAATGGATACGTGCTGGCCTTTTTTGCAGCTTTGGTAACAGGGATTATTTTTGCAAAGGATGAAAAAGCATACGGAGAAGCACTGGTATATGGCCTGAGTAAGCCCATGTTTGCCACGATCGTAATGGCGGTAATATTAGCAGCAATCTCGGGCAAACTGATCTCGGCGAGCGGAGTAGTGCAGACGATAGCGGTATATGTGGTAGCAGCAGGCTTTACGGGAAAACTTTTTGTGGCAGCGACTTTCCTTATTACCTGCCTGCTGGCGTTTGCAACGGGAACATCAGTAGGAACTTATTTTGTGGTGATCCCGATTTTGTTCCCGGTGGGCGTAATGGCGGGAGCATCACCGGAATTTATGATCGGAGCTATCGTGTCAGGTGCGGCGTTCGGTGATAATTTGGGACCTATTTCCGATACTACGATCGCCTCATCTGCGACACAGCATGCAGATCTGGGCACGGTGGTAAAAACCAGGATGCGTTACAGTCTGCCGGCAGCAGCGGGAGCATTGGTTTTGTTTTTGCTGTTTTCCAAAACTACAAACGGGAATGCAGCCGATCTGGCTGCAGGCGGCAGTGCCGATCCGGTCAGCTTGGTAATGCTGGCTGTGCCGGCGGTGATCATCGTCCTGTGCCTGATGAGGAAACACCTGATCACTGCTCTGTCATGGGGGATTCTGACAGGAATCGCTGGGGGACTGCTTTTTGGAATTTATACGGTAAACGATCTCATCTTATTTCCCGGCGGATTTTCCGTAGCGGGAATCATCATAGAATCCATTACGGGGACAGCAGGCACGGTGGCAATGCTGATCGCGGTATTTGCTCTTCTCGGCGTGCTGGAATGCAGCGGTCTATTTGAGGATGTGGGAGCGCTTTTGTCGCGTTTTGCCAAAAATATGCGAAGTACGGAAGCAACGATTGTGTTGTCGATCGGTATCTTGAGTATGGTGACAGGTGTGATCTCGGTAGCGATCGTAGCACTTGGTGATCTGATAAATGAAATTGGAGAGAAAGCGGGAGTAAATCCATATCGTCGTGCGAACCTGATGGATTGTACAGGCTGTGTATTCTGCTTTTTGGCGCCATGGACAGTACACTGCGTCATTCCGGCGCAGCAGTCCGCTCAGTTTGGAGAGGAATTTGCAGTGGCACCTGCATCAATACCCTTTGTGAATTATTATTCTATCTGCATGCTGGTGATACTGGTGACGGCAGTTATTACCGGATATGGCAGAAAGGTTGTTGACTTACAAAGAAAATAGGCTTATAATACAACACGTAATTAAAGAAAAGTTCTTCGGGGTCGGGTGAAATTCCCTACTGGCGGTACAGTCCGCGACCCGCTGTGCAGAGTAAGATGATTACCTTGCAGCGGCTGATTTGGTGCAAGTCCAAAACCAACAGTAAAGTCTGGATGAAAGAAGAAAATGAATGTTTCCGATTTATGGGAACAGTCATATGGAAAGCATTAAGAAATGATGCCCCGGATATTGTCTGTCAATATTCGGGGTTTTTGCTTTCAATGAAGAACCTTTCTGAAACGGCTTAAAGCCAGGCTGTCAAACAGCAGAAAGAGAGGAAAAGAAAATGAATAATGGTTTATGGTCCACAGTAATGGATAACGCAGTGTTTGTATTGGAATCTGTAGCGATCGCGGCAGCTTTAGTGGCAGTTGCCTACGCGGCAGAAAAGTATGTGCAGAAGAAAAATCATGATACAGAACGTATCCTGACCACCAGAAAGATTGCAACGATAGGTGTTTTTTCGGCAATTGCGGCAGTGCTCATGTTGTTCGAGTTCCCCCTTCCCTTTGCCCCTTCCTTTTATGAACTGGATTTCAGTGAGATACCGGCGCTGATAGGAACCTTTGCATTCGGACCGGTAGTGGGGGTTATGATCGAATTCTGCAAGGTGGTCCTTAAGTTGTTTATTAAGGGAACATCTACTGCTTTTGTGGGCGATCTTGCCAATTTTGTGATCGGGTGCAGCTTCATCCTGCCGGCATCTATTATTTATATGTTTAAAAAGACTAAGAAAAATGCCATTCTGGCATGCGCAGCTGGAACGCTTTGCATGACGGTATTTGGCTCCGCATTTAATGCAGTATATCTGCTTCCGGCATTTTCCAAACTATACGGAATGCCTCTTGATACGATAGTGGGTATGGGAACGGCTATTAACGGATCCATTACCAGTGTCACGACTCTTGTAATATTTGCGGTGGCTCCCATGAATCTATTAAAGGGCGGTAGCGTTTCCCTGATAACAATGATGACTTACAAGATGCTCAGTCCCATTTTAAAAACATCAGCGATCAAGCCGAAAAAGAATCCGCATCCCCAGGCGGAAGGAAAATAAGATAAATTAAAGAGTAAATGAATGAAACGGAAAGCGAGATCTGCCTGCTTTCCGTTTCGTTTTGTATAAAGAGATATACTTCCATAAATTTTCTCCTTTATTTAAGGGAATTTTAAGAAATTCTAATATTTTTTTAAAGGTAAACGGGCATATAATTCGTTATAATGTACAGGAACTGAAAGTAACAGTATCCAAAATAAGGTTTTCAGCAACCAAAATGTATGTTTTGAAAATTTTGTATTGACATTTACTGTATTAGTTATATAATACAATCATACAAAGCCTACAGGACTAAACTATGAAACAAAGGAGAGCATCAATGGATGAATTAGTTGAAATCCGGGATATGTGTAAGATTTATAACCCGGGTGAAAATGAAGTGAGGGCGCTTGACCATGTAGATCTGAAAATTGCCCGGAATGAATTTGTAGCCATTATCGGTCAGTCAGGTTCAGGAAAATCCACATTGATGAATATGCTTGGATGCCTGGATGTTCCCACATCAGGCACTTACATATTAAACGGTCAGGATGTTTCCCACTTATCGGATGACGAACTTTCCGATATCAGAAATAAAGAGATCGGATTCATTTTTCAGGGATTTAATCTGATAGCCGGGCTGACAGCACTTGAAAACGTGGAACTGCCGCTTATTTACAGAGGAGTAGGGAAAAAGGAACGCCTTCGGCTTTCTGAGATCGCACTTGAAAAAGTAGGATTAAAAGGAAGAATGGATCATAAACCTTCCGAGATGTCCGGCGGCCAGCAGCAGAGAGTTGCCATTGCAAGGGCAATTGCCCAGGCCCCTCCTGTGATCTTGGCGGATGAACCTACAGGTAATCTGGACTCAGGATCCACCAAAGAGATTATGGAAATATTAAAGGGCCTGCACAAGGAAGGCAGGACGGTTATCCTGATCACTCATGATAATGATATTGCTGCCAGAGCGAAAAGAATTATCCGCATTATGGATGGCAAGATCGTGGCGGATATTATAAATGACGTTGAAATATAAAGATAAGGGAGAAAAGAAAATGGAAGAAAATAAAAGCGAAAAGGGACTCTTTAAGAAAAAAGAAAAGAAAGAAAAGAAGCCTGTAGACAAGGCTAAAAGAAAGAAGATCAGAAGAATTGTCATTATTCTGGCGATTGTAGCTATCATTGTGTATTCCATGGTCTCAAAGGCCATTGCAGCAAGTCAACCCATGCCGGTAGCTACTATTCCGGCGGAAAGAGGTGAGATAGAGCAGACTATCAATACCAGCGGTACTGTGACTACCAATAATTCCAAAAGCTATTTTTCAGACGTTAAGGTCAAGATCGGAAGTGTAAATGTAAGCGCCGGAGATGCAGTCAAAGCCGGAGATGTACTGATTGAATATGATCAGGAAGCATTGGAAAAGGAAAAGCAGCTGGCAGAGTTAAAGCTGCAGGCCGGCGAAGGCAGCTATAAAAATTCGCTGCAGAGCAACAACGAAAAGCTGGGAGATTTAAAGGAAGCCAACGTGAATCTTGCAGTTCTGGATCAGCAGATAGCTGATACGGAAGCTTACATAAAGGGACTGGAAAACAAGATTGAAAAGAAGAAAAGCGATCTGGCATATTTTGGAACATTGCTGCAGATTTCGCTTCTGGACTGGCAGGATCAGCCCGACTCAGAAGAATATATGAACCTTCAGAAACAGGTGCAGTTAAATAATTGGGAACAGACCAATAATGAAGAGATCAAGGGCTGGGAAGCAGAGCTGGATGTTTACAACAAGATGCTTTCCGATTATAAAGAGTATCGCTCAGAAATGAAGTCACAGAAAAGTTCTGCAGAGGCCGGAAAGCTTACCTCCGGTGCGAGGGAAGAGCTGGAGGCAAATAATCAGACACAGGAAATAGAAGCGCATGAAAACTTAAGCAGCCTTCAGAATGTGGAAAACGGCGTTGTGGCAGAATTTGACGGCGTTGTAACAGAAATGAACGCTGTGGAGGGGGCAAGTGTTGCGGACGGTTCACAGCTCCTTAAGCTGGAAAGTACGGAAGATGTTTCCGTAAAAATTTCCATCACAAAATATGATCTGGATAAAATTTCAGTTGGACAGAAGGCAGTTGTGACGATAGGCGGCAAAGAGTATGACGGTGAAGTTTCCAAGATCAATAAAATGGCGGAAAAGAATTCCAGCGGTGCGGCAGTAGTAGGGACAGAAATAAAAATTTTAAATCCTGACAGTGACGTTTATCTTGGAGTAGAAGCAAAGGTAGTGATCAGTATTGCGAAAGAAGAAGGCAGCGTCATTATTCCGGTAGGCGCCGTTAACGTAGATGTGAACGGAGAATTTGTCTATGTAGTCAGGGAAGGCATTCTGGTAAAGCAGCCCGTGGTTACAGGTATCTCTTCGGATACTATGGTGCAGATCACTGAGGGAATTAATGAGGGCGATCAGCTTGTAAGTGATGTAATGGCGGGACTGACAGAAGGCATGGCAGTTACAGCCGTGCCCGCATACTAAGGAGCATAGTTATGGCACAAATTTGGGAATATATTAAGATTGCATTGATGAATATCAAAAGCAATAAAGGCCGTTCCGTTTTGACGATGCTGGGTATTATTATCGGTATATCTTCCGTTATCATGGTCATTTCCATCGGAAACGGCGTCAGGGGACAGGTCAATTCAGAGCTGGAAGGTTTAGGAGGCGGACAGATCGCATTTTATGTGGACAGCACCAGAAAGGATACTACGGTAACTTTTGATCAGTCAGATTTTGATATGATCATGGAGAATATAGATCATGTAAAAGGGGTTACGCCGTCTTATGGATCCTGGGGTACCGCAGAAGGACCCAAAGGAGACTTTGACATCAGAATGTCCGGCGGTACTACAGGATTACAGTATTCTTCTTCAGATCCTATTGTGAAAGGCAAATATTTTTCACAGAATGATTATGATGCCGGCAGCAATGTGTGTGTTATTACCGAGGAGAGCGCGGTGGCCCTTTTCGGAACAACAGATGTTGTAGGCATGAGCTTTGATGCAACCTTTTGGGGAATCACTCAGGAACTGCGTATTATCGGGATAAGGCAGGATAATGCATCGGCTCTGATTGGTACCGGATACGGAGTCACTACCATCCAGGCCGAGGTACCGCTTACTTTTATGGCAAATAAACTGGGTTATTATATTGATGAGTTCGAACAGTTTTATGTGATAGCTGAATCTAATGAATATGCAACAGAAGTTGCATCAAAGGCGCTGACATTGCTGGAAATCAGACATAATTGCAGAGGCGAAGGGCAGATTATGATGGAAAGCTTTACAGATTATACCGCACAGTTTGATACGATTCTGGGATTTATTACCATTTTTATATCTTTTGTGGCCGCTATTTCCCTTTTGGTGGGCGGTATCGGCGTTATGAATATTATGCTGGTATCCGTTACGGAGCGAACCAGAGAAATAGGTATCAGAAAATCGCTGGGTGCAAGAACAGGTTCTATTTTACTGCAGTTTCTGGCGGAAGCAGGTATCATCACTTTGCTTGGCGGAATCATCGGCATTATTCTGGGAGTGCTGGGAGCAATGGGCGTTGGCTCTATAGCGAATATAGCACCCATGGTAAGTGCAAGTACGGTTATCGCAGCATCGCTTTTTTCTTGCGGAATCGGTATTTTCTTTGGTATTTATCCGGCTAAGAAGGCAGCAAAGCTAAGTCCGATTGAGGCCCTTAGACACGAATAAGTATTGCACTTTGCCAGTTTTTTAGTATAATAGAGAAAGAGTGGAGAGCACCTGCTTCAAGTGGGTGCTTTTCAGCTTTAGACTAAATACATATGGAGTGAATATGGAAGTAGAATTTGATATAAAGATGACACCCGGAGATTTATATGATTATATGCTGCATCATACTTACAGCAGCGCTTCGGGACTGATCGGTTCTATAGCGGGGGCGCTGATGGTAGTGGCAGGAGTTTCAGGAGCAGGCATGATCTGCCTGATAGCCGGCATTGTCGTTCTTTTGTACCTGCCGGTTACATTATTCCTTAGATCCAGGCAGCAGTTTCTTGCCAATCCATCTTTTAAAAAGCCTCTTCATTTTAAAATGACAGAGGAAGGAATAGAAGTATCACAGGATGGGGAGATCCAGAGTCAGAAGTGGGAGGATATGTATAAGGCTGTTTCTACCATGAAAAGTATCGTGGTATATACATCACCTGTGAATGCATCTATTTTTCCCAAAAGAGTGCTTGGAGAGCAGCTGCCCGGCGTGATCGAGATCATTTCCACTCATATGCCTGTAAAGAAAGTTAAAATACGCTGTTAATAATCAGGAAAACAGGTGAAGAAATTGAAAGAAATAGATAGTTACAGCCCGGAGGATACCTTTGCACTTGGCAGAGAAATCGGAGAAGAAGCAAAGCCGGGAGAGATTTATACCTTAATAGGCGATCTGGGTGTAGGAAAAACTGTATTTACACAGGGACTGGCAGCAGGGCTTGGGATTGATGAGCCGGTAAACAGTCCTACTTTTACCATTGTTCAGATCTATGAGGATGGAAGGCTTCCCTTTTATCATTTTGATGTATACCGGATAGGCGATATTTCCGAAATGGATGAAATCGGATATGAGGACTGTTTCTACGGACAGGGAGTGTGTCTGATCGAATGGGCAGATTTGATCGAAGAGATCCTTCCGGAAAAATATACGAAGATCATAATACAGAAGGATCTTGAAAAAGGCTTTGATTATCGCAGGATCCTTATTGAGGAAATGGAAAGGGATCAGAAAGGTTAGGCGAAATGAAAATAATCGCTCTGGACAGTTCAGGACTGGTAGCCTCGTCGGCTATTATTGAAGATCAGACCCTGATCGCAGAATATAATATACAGTATAAAAAAACACATTCCCAGACATTGCTTCCTATGCTGGACGAACTTAGGAAGATGGTGGAACTGGATCTGGACACAATAGATGCGATCGCACTGGCGAAAGGTCCCGGTTCTTTTACGGGGCTTCGGATCGGTTCTGCAACGGCCAAGGGACTGGGGCTTGCTATGAACAAACCGATCATAGAGATTCCTACACTGGATGGGCTGGCATGCAATTTATATGGAACGGATAAACTTATCTGTCCGATCATGGATGCCAGAAGAAATCAGGTTTATACCGGAATATATGAATTTGTCAAAAGAAAAGAAAAGCCTGTCAGTTATAAACTGAGCAGCCTTCTTTCGCAATGTGCGGTCTCAATAGAAGAAATTGCAGAGCGCTGCAACAGCTTTGGAAGAGAAGTGATCTTCTTAGGAGATGGGGTTCCTGTTTTTGAAGAAAAGCTGACGGAGCTTATGAAAGTACCTTATGGTTTTGCACCGGCCCATATGAACAGGCAGAGAGCAGCGGCTTTTGGAATTCTGGCAGCTGATTATTATAAGGAAGGCAAAGTGGTCAATGCAGCAGACCATGCCCCCGAATATTTGAGACTTTCCCAGGCGGAACGTGAAAAGAGGGGGATGGTATGATCATAAGGGAATTGACGGCTGAGGACATTGAGGCTGTATGCCGGATCGAAAGGGAAGTTTTTTCCATGCCCTGGACTGCAAGGGATTTTCTTGAGATGGTGGAAGCGGATTACGCTCATTTTTATGTGGCAGAAGCAGATGGCGAAATCGTAGGCTGCTGTGGAATTCGTAAGCTTGCAGGAGACGGCGAGATCACCAATGTTGCAGTAACGGAAAAGTTCAGACGTAAGGGCATCGGAAGAAAATTGTTAAGTCATATGCTGCAGGAGGCTCCCCTCTTTGGAATCGGGGATTGTACTCTGGAGGTTCGCTCAGGCAATATGCCGGCAATTCGTTTATATGAAAGTCTTGGATTTAAGAGCGAAGGCGTGAGACCTGACTTCTATGAGAAACCTAAGGAAGATGCCCTGATCATGTGGAAAAGATAGGTATAGCATGGATGATTTACCACTGTTTCTTATTCTAAAAACATGTATAATGGAATAAGAACAAAGGAGGATAAGCCATGCGAATTTATTCAGATAAAGATAAAAAGGAATTAATTTCCATTACTTGCAACAAATGTAAAAAAATCATAAAAGTTGAAGACGGAATCGTGAAGGAAGGCTGTTTTTGCGGTAATAGTCAGTTCGGCTATTTCAGTAATAAAGATGGAATGAAATATTCCTTTGACCTTTGCGAAGAATGTTATGATAAAATGATAGCAGAATTTGCCATCCCTGCAGAAACAGAGGAGGTATATGAAATGCTATAATGATATCAGGGAGGTATTATGCTCGATATTTGCTTGTTGGGCACAGGAGGAATGATGCCGCTGCCTTACAGGTGGCTGACATCAATGATGGCCAGATACAATGGACAAAGTATATTGATCGACTGCGGAGAAGGTACACAGATTGCCATGAAGGAAAAAGGCTGGAGCCCTAAACCGATTGACGTTATCTGTTTTACCCATTTCCATGCAGACCATATTAGCGGACTGCCCGGCATGCTTCTCACTATGGGGAATGCAGAAAGGACAGAGCCGCTTCTTTTGGTGGGACCCAAAGGTCTTGCAAAAGTGGTAGCTTCCCTGAGGATCATTGCGCCGGAGCTTCCCTTTGTAATCGACTGCCTGGAGCTGACAGAAAGTGAACACATTATTCGCTTTGACGGATTTCGGATTGAAGCTTTTAAAGTGAATCATAATGTACCCTGCTACGGATACAGCATTGTGATCGAGCGAAACGGTAAATTCCAGCTGGATAAGGCAATGGCCCTTGGAATCGATAAGAAGTACTGGAATCGCCTGCAGCATGGAGAAATAATACAAGTAGGTGATACAACACTGGTACCTGAGATGGTTATGGGGGAAAAAAGAAAGGGGATCAAGGTTACTTATTGTACCGACACCCGACCTACGGAAAGCATCGTAAAACATGCGGAAAATGCGGATCTGTTTATTTGTGAAGGCATGTATGGAGAACCGGATAAGCTGTCAAAAGCAAAAGAAAACAAACATATGACTTTTTATGAGGCAGCAGAGCTTGCCAGAAAAGCAGATGTACAAAGAATGTGGCTGACGCATTACAGCCCGTCTTTAAACAGACCTGATGAATTTTTACCTCTTGTAAAGAAAATTTTTCCTGCTGCAGAGACCTGCAGGGATGGAAAAACCATTGAACTTGCTTTTGAAGATGAAGAAATAAAAGAATAGATGAACAGTAATAAAAGGAGGGTGTGGCTATGGCTGGCAGCAGTAATAAAAAGAGCAGCGGTGGAGCAGGGATCAAGGTTTTGATCATAGGAGTTGTATTGATCGGCCTTGTTGTAGGATATTACTATTACCTGTCCAATAAAAAGGGAAAAGATGATACGGAAGAAAATGTGAAGGCAACGGCGGTCCAGGAAGTGATCCTTTATAACTTTGAACGTAATTATCCTCAGTTACCCAAAGAAGTGGTAAAGCTGTATGGAAAGTTCACTCAATGCTTTTATAATGAAGAATATACAGAAGAAGAGCTTCGGCAGATGGCCATGCAGATACAGAAACTTTATGACGATGAGCTGATAGCTAACAAGACAGAAAATCAATATATAGAAGATCTGAAGTGGGATATTAATATATTCAAGGAAAAAGGAACTAATATCTCCAGTTATGCTGTGGCGTCAGGAGCGGATGTGGATTATTTTACTCAGGACGGATTTGATTTTGCCAAGCTTCATTGCCGCTTTACTTTGAGGACGGGTACACAGCTTTCTTACAGCGATGAGATTTTTCTCCTTCGCAAGGACAGTGACGGACACTGGAAGATCTATGGCTGGACTTTGGCTGATGAAGAGAATGCCGGATAGAATTTGCTTAATGGGATAGGACGTATGGATATGGAAAAAGATGTTTATATACTGGCAATAGAGAGCTCCTGTGATGAAACAGCTGCCGCTGTTGTTAAGAACGGAAGGGAGATATGTTCCAATATTATTTATTCCCAGATAGCGCTGCATACGGAGTATGGGGGCGTGGTTCCGGAAATAGCTTCCAGAAAACATATTGAAAAGATCAATCAGGTAATCGAACAGGCTTTATCTGAAGCACATATGGAATTAAAGGAGATGG
This sequence comes from Lachnospiraceae bacterium, assembly GCA_014803415.1. Classification (GTDB taxonomy): domain Bacteria; phylum Bacillota; class Clostridia; order Lachnospirales; family Lachnospiraceae; genus Suilimivivens. Next base: position 2,434 of record JAAVBZ010000046.1, on the reverse strand, counting down.
ATGCAATAGCAGTAACCTATGGCCCCGGACTGGTAGGGGCCTTACTTGTGGGGGTATCTGCAGCCAAAGCAATCAGTTTTGCTTCCGGAATTCCCCTTATCGGCGTGCATCATATAGAAGGGCATATCAGCGCCAACTACATAGAAAATAAGGATCTGGAGCCTCCATTTGTCTGTCTGGTGGTCTCAGGAGGCCATTCCCATCTGGTGCTGGTAAAGGGCTATGGAGAATATGAAATCCTTGGACGTACCAGAGATGATGCGGCGGGAGAAGCTTTTGACAAGGTGGCAAGGGCCATTGGTCTGGGTTATCCCGGCGGCCCCAAAATCGATAAGATCTCCAAAGAAGGAAATCCTGACGCCATTCATTTTCCCCGTGCAAAAGTGGCGGAAGCAGAATATGATTTCAGTTTCAGCGGTTTAAAGTCAGCGGTCTTGAATTATCTGAATTCATGTGAGATGAGAGGTGAAACGATCAACAGAGCGGATGTTGCGGCTTCTTTTCAAAAGGCAGTCATTGATGTGCTGGTAGAGCACTCTATGCATGCGGTAAAAAGTTATGGTTTCACAAAATTTGCCATAGCAGGAGGCGTGGCTTCTAATTCCTCCCTGCGGGCTGCGTTTGAAAAAGCCTGCGAGAAAGAAAATGTTGAATTTTATCATCCTTCACCGATTTTTTGTACGGATAACGCAGCTATGATCGGAACGGCAGGATATTATGAATACAGGAAAGGAATCCGCCACGGTTTTGATCTGAATGCGGTTCCCAATTTAAAGCTTGGCGAGAGATAAGATATGGAAAACAGGAAAAATCACTGCGGGGCTGTAGTGCTGGCAGCAGGATCAGGCAAAAGAATGAATAGTGAAACAAAAAAGCAGTTCCTGTTAATTAAGGATAAGCCGATTATTTACTATTCCCTTAAAACCTTTCAAGAGAGTTTTATAGATGATATTGTTTTAGTTGTTTCTGAAGAAGATATTGATTATTGCAGAGATGAAATCGTTCAAAAATATCATTTTACAAAAGTAAAGTATATTACTGCAGGCGGCAGGGAAAGATACCATTCCGTGGCAGCAGGCTTGCAGTGTCTTACGGATTGTGATTATGTTTTCATTCATGACGGGGCAAGGCCCATGATCACGAATGAGATTTTGAACAGGGCTTACAGTGAAGTAACAAAAAGCGGCGCCTGTGTGACGGGAATGCCGGTGAAAGATACCATTAAGATAGCGGACAGAAGAGGATTTATAGAACAGACGCCTGACAGAGATCTGGTCTGGCTGATCCAGACGCCCCAGGTATTTTCTTATCAATTGATCAGGACAGCTTATGATAAGCTCCTGATGGAAGAAGAAAAACTGAAAGCAGGGGGGATCAATATTACGGATGATGCTATGGTAGTGGAGACGTTCATGGAACAACCGGTAAAACTGGTGGAAGGTTCTTATGAAAATATTAAAATTACCACTCCGGATGACCTGTTGATCGCAGAAAGACTTTATTGCAACAGTTCAGCCATGGAATAATGATAAGAGAGCGTGGGAGCTTGCTCACAAAGCACTTTTATCATTATTCCATGAGCGGAGCGCCCTCAAATGAAATAAAAGATGAGCCGCGAATGCGGCGTCGGATGCGCAAGCAGACGCTTTTATGAATGCGAGGGCTGAACTGTTATCAATTTTTTTAAATTTTTATAAAAAAAGCTGTTGACATTATATTCCTCATTTGTTAGAATAATCCTTGCGCTGAATGAGAGCGCGCGACATGGAGAGGTATCGAAGTGGTCATAACGAGGCGGTCTTGAAAACCGTTTGTCCGCAAGGGCGCGTGGGTTCGAATCCCACCCTCTCCGCTGGAGATACCCTCTCCAACGAACATTATTAATATTTTAGAAAGTCAGCTTTGTTTGGAGAAGTACCCAAGAGGCTGAAGGGGCTCCCCTGGAAAGGGAGTAGGTCGTTAATAGCGGCGCGAGGGTTCAAATCCCTCCTTCTCCGTTGGTAGTCTTCAGAAGATTGCCTGACGAAAGCTTCGATTTATTCGGAGTAAGTACCTTGACAAATAAACAGTAATGCAACCCTGAAAATTCTAAATGAGTAAGAGTCCGAGAGGATGAAAGCTCTGAAGAAGATTCAGAGATACGCAAAAATTGCAAGCAATTGTTGCGACAAAAATCGTAGACGATTTTTGCAGCAAAAGTTGTAAGCGATTATTGCAGCGACAGTCATTTATGACTTTCGCAAAGTTTCGAACAGAAACGAACCAAGAACAGTAAAACGGTTAAAGAATTAGCTAGAGTTAATCTTAACCGGGAGAAAAACTTTTATTGAGAGTTTGATCCTGGCTCAGGATGAACGCTGGCGGCGTGCTTAACACATGCAAGTCGAACGGGGGTGCTATGTGAGAGGAGCCAGCTTGCTGGATCTAATCTTTT
>JAAVBZ010000045.1 GCA_014803415.1 Lachnospiraceae bacterium | reverse complement strand
TGGCTTTCTACGGATATGCTGTCCTTTTTTTCGATTGACTGTCTTGCATATAATGCGTCGTACATTTAGTATCTACCTCCCAAAACGTAAGACGCAATACCCAATGTAAAATCCTTATGGGATTTTACATCAAACAGATCATACCGTTTGTATGATTGTTTTGCAAGGGACTTACGCATATTTTTTGAAAATTTGATAGAGCAGGGCCTCGATTTCCTGTCGGGTTTCCTGCTCTGATTTTTTCTGAAAGGCGGGGTAGATATTGGTAACTGTCAGCCTCATTTTGTCTTTGCGTATTTGAGTATCGGGCGTAGGAGCGTTATCCGTTTTTAGCATAAACTTTCTCCTTCGACGGTTTCCCTAAATTTTATGAGAAGTGGCAAGTACACTATAACGAAAATAGCGTAAATTCCGCGAGCAACGAGCCAAGTGGACGTGCTTGCACGTACATTTGGCGACTGCCGCGAGAGTCACATACCGCGAGGTATGTGACTTACCCCTTTACCCTTACTACGCACACGAGAGAAGATCTGGCAAGTTTTTTGGAAAATTTATAAAAAGTTTAGAATAGTGGAATAGCAAGCATAGGGATTGAGTACTCAATCCCGTAAAATTTTCACATTGGTGTCCTATGGACTTGTGAAAATTTGTTTGTTGAGAATGCATCCAAAGCCAACTAAAGCTGGCTTTACCCTCTTAGAAAAAGCAGAAAAAGACACCGGGAATGACAGTCAATCAAACTACCTTGCCCGGTGCTTATCCATTGAATTTATAGCCGACACCTAACACAGTTTTTATATAGATTGGGTTTTTACTATCTGGCTCAATCTTTTTCCGCAGGTTGTAAATCACATTGACAACGCCTAAATGGTATTTCATAAATTAAGTCGTGACGTCAACTTTTTAAATTAACATATCATTTATCAGCTGCAACATATAATCAGCAAATTTTTGTGCTTCCATATTATCTAAGTCCATCTCATTTCCAATCATACAACTTTGTAATGCCTTTGAGATTAAAGCATGGTATTGTACTGAAAGGTTTTGTAGTGCCCACTCTCCGCCCTGCTTTTTGGAAAGAATTAAATCGTTTTTGAGGAAAGCCGCAACTCTGCATAAGTTCAAGATTACATAAATAGGTTCTTCCAATATATCTTCCTTAGCTCCCTCAACATCATACCAAATGCTATCAATGTACTCTTTTCTTGGCACATCAGCAAATACATCATTTATTTCCTCCCCTTGCAATACCACGCCATACTTCTTTATGATTTTAAAATGTGCAGCCAAATCCTTATCTGTACCATTCATTTTATGAATATAATCTGTTGGGTTATCAATAAACCATTGCAAATGTGCATTTGAAAAATGTAATTCAAATGGTGTGGGATAAAGAAATTTTCTACAATATTCTTTCTTGACAATACTCAATTCAATTCCTTTACTTGGAGCTATTTTATTCAATTCTACAACATGGTTCATAAACTGTAATTTCTGAATATCTGTGATGTTATTTTTAATTACAATAATTAAATCAATATCACTTTTATTTGGATTGAAACACCCCATCGCCAATGAACCATGCAAATATATACCTGTAAGATCCTCCTTAAAAATTATTTTGCTTTTGTCAACAATTTCATCTAATATATTCTGATATAACATAGCAACCCTCCCTTAAATTCTCTTTATCAAAAACATTTCCATAGGCTGTTTAAGTTCTGGAATGTCAAGAACCAGACAACCGCAATCTTTATAACCGATTTGCCGATAAAAATGCTGAGCGGTTTCATCTACTTGTGTAGATGTCATAACAACCTTATGCCCTTTTGTTTTCATTTGTTTTTCCCAGTGCAGCATTACTTCTTTACCAATTCCTTTTTCTCGTTGTTCCTCTTTAAGGTAAATCAAAGTAACGAATGGAACGCTGTCCCAAAACAGATTATAGCGTAATACGCCTATCGGATTACCGTCTTTCCAAATAATATATCCGGTTTGGTTATTCACTTTGCTATAAAATTCCTCTTCTGATATGTGTTGATCTATTGAAAACCAACATTCCTTATCTTCCTTTTCAACTTTTCTTATTTCTAACATAACACTACCTCCTTGTTGTCATTTATATAAAAAGAATATCACAAAAACAGCCCATTTCCGCTATTGAAAACTCATTGTAGCATTTTCAATAAAAAAAGCCACAGTCCGAAAACTGCGGCTTTTCATCACATATGTTCAAATTGCTTCAATATTCTATAAATTGAACTTTTAGATAAATACCGTTCTTTTGAAATTGCATCAACACTTTTGCCGGCAAGATATTCCTTATATATTTCACTGTTTCTTTTTTCCAGTTCCTTTTTTTGTCCCGAAACACTTCCCCATTCTTTACGACTACTTTGGGGAGAAATATATACATATCCCTCTGGCATAAATCGTCTGATTTCAAGCAGCAATTTCTCTGGAAAGATATTATCTGCATTTTCATATTTCATTCTGAACCGCTCCTTAATTCTAATTTTATTAGAATGCGGATTCTGTATCATTCAGTAATGAAATGCGGCAACATTTTTAACGCTCCACACGCATTGCCAATACTAGAACCGCATGGAGCTAGAGTAAACGTTTCAATTTCATAACAATATCCTTTCTTCTCTGCGATCTGAATTAACATTGTGATTTGTATTATATCATTCTTTTTTTTATATGTAAATTAGCTCGTATTCGATAATCATTTAAAGGTTTCTGAAATACGAAAAAGTGCCGGAGAATGACAGTTTACATCACTCTCCGGCGTTTCCTTAGTTATATATCCTCCGCAGGCTTAAAAGAAAGCCCGGCAAATTCTTTTTTATGCCGTTCCCAGACTATCAACGCCAAACAGCCAAGTCAAGGACGTAAACGCCGCTAAAGCGGTAAATCCTTGACTTGGCTATTTGCCATTGATAAGGGGTAATTAAGGCATAAATGAATAACTATGTTGTCTACATTCGTTTCCCTTCCATTCACTTCCTATGATAGGAAAAATTGGATTATCAGATAAAAGACGGATAGGAAAGGAATAGATATTTTATCATTCTGTATTTTATTCTTTAGTATTTTATATATCTATATTTTATTGCATTGGTTTTCCCTGTATTGGAAATACCTATGTTGGATTATCTGGTGTAGGCTTTTCTATGACAGGCTTTTTGTGGTATTCCTCATTTAGCATTGGAGAAGAATAGACGGTATATTCCATTTCCCGAAGTTGTCCATTTTCATTCCGCACCCTATCACGGGTAACATATCCTGACCGTTCTAATTCGTGTATGACCGTTGTAATAGCTCTAATCCCTCTTTGTTGATATTACTAACCCTTGCAGTGTAAAATTCCATTCTGGGGGCATTGAGAGCATTTGACACAGCAATCCCTTTGCCCGTAAGAACAACTGGCGGTTGCGTAAATGAAGATTTGACATAATCGTATAATCTTTGACTTTCTTTACTCTGAGTACTGGCATAATAAACTTGTCCTTTCTTTTGGTGTGAAAGCCTAAACCATAGCTTAGAGGAAATGTGGGTATGCGTCTTAGTAATTGTATTTTATGTGTTCCGATTTACTACAATGTTCCCGGTTTGCTTCACCGAAACGCTGGAAATGAACAATTTCACGGGCACGCAGGAATTTGATCGGTTCGCATACATCACTGTCGTGGACGAGACGCAGAATGTTATCGTAGGTGGTACGGGCTTTTTGCTCGGCTGCCATATCCTCAAACAAATCCGTAATGGCATCGCCTTTGGACTGGAATTCACAGCTGTTAAAAGGGATTCCTCCGGCGGCCATAGGCCAGATGCCAACAGTGTGATCAACATAGTAATTGACAAAACCGGATTCTTCGATTTCTTCCATAGACAGATTTCTTGTCAATTGGTGGACTATGGTGGATATCATCTCAAGGTGTGCCAATTCTTCCGTACCAATATCTGTCAAAACAGCGGCTACCTCATTATAGGGCATGGAATAGCGCTGCGAGAGATAGCGCATGGAAGCACCAAGTTCGCCATCGGGACCACCATATTGGGTCAGGATGACTTGAGCGATAGTAGCATTGGGTTCTTTAATGTTTACCGGAAACTGTAATCTTTTTTCATAACTCCACATAAATCAGCATCCTCCATTCCAGGGCCAGTCCTGCGTCGCCCATTTCCATTCATTCTGTTTGCATCCGTCAGCATCGGATATTCTTAAAGGACCATATTTCATAGCATATTCACGCATGGCCTGATTTTTCATACAGACGTAATGGCTTAAATATTCAATAGCTTCTTTATCGGTGGGATGGGTATCCAGATACTCAGTCATTTCAACAACAACAAAATCTATGACTCCTATATCATGGTAAAGCTGTTCTCTGTCTGAATTCATCATGTTATTATTCATTTTACGCATCTCCTTCCTGTAAAAGGTTTTTCCAATTCAGGGAAGATAGTGCCTGTTTTGTATGCTTCATCCAGATCTTCAAAGATATTTGTAAGATGCTGCCAGGGAACATAAGCCATGGCAAGCGGAAAACGATCAAAATATTCGTTAAAATTGTGATCCTGCATTATTTTCCTCACATAAATTGCTTTGCATTTTAATATTATAGTATGATAAGGATTTTTTGAGGTTCCCGCTAAAATATAATTATTTTGCACAATATCTTCCAATTGAGGATTTATTACCGGAAGATTTTTATGTATATTGAAAATACCATATTGACCAGATAAGTTAGCGTTTTGACTTGGTCGGTCATAAATGGATCAACTAATAGAGAGAATTAAACAGTCATGCCTTGTGTCCCTCTTGCAATCAGTAGTACTTTGTGTTTTAATATTTTTGATTATTAAACAAAAGAGGGAACAGATTATGTCACTATTTGAAGGTGAAAAAGACAAAAGTTATGAGATAATGGGTCTGCATGTAGAAGAAGGAATCACCCGCCGCCTGCAGGCTCTTGGCTTGAATGACGGAACAATAGTTACCGTCCTTAACAGAAAGAAGAACGGAGCGCTGATCATTCGTGTCAGAGGTACAAGACTTGCAGTCGGTAAGCATATCAGCAGCGGTATAGAAGTAAAGGAGGCGGCATGATGAAATATGATGAAACAGTTCATGTGGCCTTTGTGGGAAATCCCAACTGCGGTAAGACCACGCTTTTTAATGCCATTACAGGATCCAAACTGAAAGTAGCTAACTGGCCGGGAGTTACGGTAGAAAGAATTGAGGGGGAAGCGGAATACGAAGATGTACACATGACTCTTGTAGATACGCCCGGTATTTATTCTTTGACCAGTTACACTATAGAAGAAAAAGTAACCAGAAGCTGTGTTATGGATGATGATATTGAAGTGATCGTCAATGTGGTAGATGCCTCTTCACTAGAGAGAAATCTGTATCTTACTCTGCAGCTTTTAGAACTTGGAAAACCTGTAGTACTGGCCCTTAATATGATGGACATTGTAGAAGAAAGAGGAATGGAGATCGATCTCCACAGGCTCCCTGAAATGCTGGGTGATATTCCGGTAGTTCCGGTTTCTGCAGCCAAGAGAAAGGGACTTGATATTTTGCTTCATGCTGCGATCCATCATTATGAAGAAGGTTCCAAACCGGATGTACTTCATTATAGTGACCGGATAGAGGAGAAGATAGATAAGTTATCAGCTTTGATGGAAACGCATTACCCCACCCATTCTTCGGTAAGATGGCACGCTATCAAACTGCTTGAAAACGACACAGATGTTAAATTGGAGCATCCCATTGATACCAAAGATATTGTGGATAAAAGTTACGAAAAAGAGATCATTCAGGCGAAATATTCCTTTATAGAGGGTATTATGAAGGAGGTATTGTTCTACAGTAAAAAGAACATGGACAATACCGATAAGATAGATAAGTGGCTTACCCATCCAATTTGGGGAGTGCCGATTTTTCTGTGTATTATGGGTTTTGTGTTTTTCCTTACCTTTACGATCGGTGACTGGCTGAAAGGGTATTTTGAAGCTTTCCTGGAGGTTTTTTCAGGTATGGTCAGTACGTTTCTTGCATCTGTCCAAACAGCAGACTGGCTGAGCGCATTGATAGTTGATGGCATTATTGCAGGGGTGGGAGGAATTCTTACGTTTATTCCCAATATTGCAATCTTATTTCTGGCCCTTGCCATTCTGGAAGACAGCGGTTACATGTCCAGGGTAGCTTATGTAATGGATGGTATTATGGGGAAAGCAGGCCTGTCCGGCAAGGCATTTCTTCCTATGATACTTGGTTTTGGATGTACAGTGCCTGCCATTATGGCTTCCAGAGCGTTGGAAACGGAAAAAGACAGAAGACGTACCATGATCATAACCCCCTTTATGTCCTGTTCGGCCAGACTTCCCATTTATGTACTGTTTTCTGGAATGTTTTTCGGGAAATATGCAACCCTTGCGGCATTTTCCATGTATGTGATTGGTATGATCTGCGGTATCCTGATCGCAAGGATTCTTCATATGGCGGAAAAGGAAAAGACAAACGACAGCCTGTTGATTGAATTACCGGAATATAAGCGTCCTAACGGAAGGACCATTAGAATTTATGTATGGAATAAGCTGAAAGATTATCTGACTAAAGCAGGAACAACTATATTTATTGCCTCCATTGTCATCTGGTTCGTGTTGAATTTTGGCCTGACGGGAAGAGTGGAAAATCCTGCAGACAGTTTTGGCGCTATGCTGGGAAAATGGCTGGAGCCTGTGATGAGGCCGGCAGGCCTGGGTCTTTGGCAGATCATAGTTTCCCTGATAGCGGGCGTTTCAGCAAAAGAGGTAGTAGTCTCCAGCTTTTCGGTATTGTTTGGCGTCGGAAATGTAAACTCTGCAGCGGGAATGGATACTGTGATATATAATCTGCAGCAGATCGATCCTTCCTTTGGAGCATTAAATGCTTACTGCATGATGATTTTCTGCCTTTTGTATATTCCCTGCGCTGCGGCCATGGGAACCATCCGTAAAGAAAGCGGTTCTGTGAAGTTTACCATAAAGCTTGCAATTTTTCAGATTTTATTTGCATGGTGTATGGCTGTACTAATATTCCAGATCGGCAGCCTGTTCTTATAAAATCCTTGGCTTGCGGCAGGGTTGTTGACTTCCTCAAGGGTTTGTGTAAAAATATAATAGGCTTTTGGTTCAGTAAGAAAGGATCGTAACGAGTATGAGTATGCGAGGAATTGACACGCAGGTTCGACAAAAAAGAAGACGTATTTTTAAAGAGGTGGCAAATCTTGCTTATACATCCGAAAACTTGAAAGATGATGTTGAGGCGTTGCCATATAAAATTGTAGATTACGATGAATCTGAGTATGAAAGTATATACAGAGAAAGGGCCATTACGAGAGAACGTATCAGGCTGGCCATGGGGCTGTCTTTACGCCCTGAAAATGTTCCGGTTCATGCCACCCAGGGACTTGAAGAAAGCAATATTGACGAGAAATATTATGAACCGCCATTGATGCAGGTAATCCCGTCTGCATGTAATGCATGTCCCGAAAACCGTTATTCTGTTACGGACAAGTGTATGGGATGTGTGGCACACCCCTGCCGTGAGGTCTGCCCTAAAGGCGCTATTTCCATGAAGAACGGGAAATCTGTTATTGATCAGGAAAAGTGCATTAAATGCGGTAAATGTAAATCTGTCTGTCCTTATGACGCCATATCGCATCAGATAAGGCCATGCCTGGCTAACTGCGGTGTAAATGCCATTAAAAGTGATAAAAAGGGAAGAGCCTATATCGATCCGGACATTTGTGTATCCTGCGGGCAGTGTATGGTAAGCTGTCCTTTTGGTGCGATCGCCGACAAGTCACAGATTTTCCAGTTGATCCGTGCCATGCAGTCCGGCAGAAAGATCATTGCTCAGGTTGCGCCTGCTTTTGTAGGTCAGTTCGGAAAAGGTGTAACGCCAGATATCCTGAAAGAAGCTTTAAAAGAACTTGGTTTTTTTGATGTATATGAGACCGCCATCGGTGCGGATATCGGCGCTATGACAGAGGCGGAGCATTATGCCAATGAGGTGGTAACCGGAGAACTCCCTTTTCTTTTGACCTCCTGCTGTCCTTCATGGGCCATGCTTGCCAAAAAATTTTTCCCGGAAACCATTGATAAAATTTCCAACGCCCTTACGCCTATGGTAGCGACCGCACGTGAGATCAAAAAGGATCATCCCGATGCCAGTGTAGTCTTTATCGGTCCCTGTGCTTCGAAAAAGCTGGAAGCGTCCAGAAGAACGATTCGCTCTGATGTGGATTTTGTGATTACATTTGAAGAACTGGCAGGAATGTTTGAAGCCAAAGGGATAGATCTTGATCACGTAAGTCCCGATGTGCCAATGAGGGATGCTACCGGTGCCGGAAGAGGATATGGCGTGGCAGGCGGTGTGGCAAATGCAATTGAAGAATGTATTAGAGAATATTATCCTGATGTGGAAGTAAATATAGAGCATGCGGAAAGCCTTACAGAATGTAAGAAAATGTTAATGCTAGCCAAAGCAGGGAAAAAGAACGGGTGCCTGATCGAAGGAATGGCATGCCCCGGAGGCTGCATTGCCGGAGCAGGTACCAATATTCCTATACCGCAGGCCATGAAAGAAGTGGCAGGATTTAAGGCTTCGGCAGATAAAAAGATTCCTGATAAGGAGGAAAGGTAGAAAATGACTAAAATCAGAACAAGATTTGCACCAAGTCCTACGGGTAGAATGCATGTAGGAAATTTAAGAACAGCGCTTTATGCATATTTGATCGCCAAGCATGAAGACGGGGACTTTATTTTAAGGATTGAAGATACGGATCAGGAACGTCTGGTAGAAGGTGCCGTAGATATTATATACAGAACCCTTGAAAAGACCGGACTTATTCATGATGAAGGCCCCGATAAGGATAAAGGGGCAGGCCCTTATGTGCAGTCCGAAAGACAGGCAAGCGGAATTTATCTTGAATATGCAAAAAAATTGATCGATAAGGGGGAAGCATATTATTGCTTCTGCGATAAGGACAGACTGGCCACCTTAAGCAGAGTAGTGGCAGGCAAGGAGATCAATGTATATGACAAGCATTGTCTGTCATTGTCAAAAGAGGAAGTAGAAGCAAAACTTGCTGCCGGTGTACCTTATGTCATCAGACAGAATAATCCGACAGAAGGGACAACTACCTTCCATGATGATATTTACGGGGATATTACCGTCGATAATGCAGAACTGGATGACATGATCCTGATCAAATCCGATGGATTTCCCACCTACAATTTTGCCAATGTGGTTGACGATCATCTGATGGGAATTACTCATGTGGTAAGGGGAAATGAATATTTATCTTCGTCTCCTAAATATAACCGTTTATATGACGCCTTTGGATGGGAGGTGCCGGTCTATGTGCATTGTCCGCTGATCACAGATGAAGAGCATCACAAATTGAGTAAAAGATGCGGACATTCCTCATATGAGGATCTGATCGAACAGGGATTTTTAACAGAAGCGGTAGTAAACTTCGTATCTTTGCTGGGATGGAGTCCTGAAGGCAGCACAGAGGAGATATTCTCCTTAGAAGAGCTGGTTAAGTTGTTTGATTATCATCATATGTCAAAATCTCCTGCGGTATTTGATTATACAAAATTGAAATGGATGAATGGTGAATATATAAAGGCCATGGACGATGACAGATTCTATGAGATGGCAGAGCCTTATCTGAAAAAGGCTTTGACCGGGAATCTGGATCTAAAGAAGATCGCGCCTATGGTAAAGACCAGAATAGAGGTTTTCCCCGATATTTATGAGCTGGTGGATTTCTTTGAAGAGCTTCCTTCCTACGATCCGGTAATGTATGAGCATAAGAAGATGAAAACTACCAAAGAATCGTCGCTTGAGGTTCTTAAGGAGCTTTTGCCTATGCTGGAAGAGCAGGAGGATTATTCCAATGATGCATTATATCAGCTTCTGCTTTCCCTGGTAGAGAAAAAGGGATGCAAGAACGGTTATGTAATGTGGCCTGTAAGAACAGCAGTATCCGGCAAGCAGATGACTCCGGCCGGAGCCACAGAGATCATGGAAGTTCTCGGCAAGGAAGAGAGCCTTAACAGGATCAGAAAAGGAATTAAGCTGCTTGAGAACGAATAAAGCAAGTAAAATGCAGCTTAAAGCAATAGAACATGTGAGGGGACCTGCAAGAGTCATCGCAGGTCCCGGATCAGGAAAAACATTCACCATCATTCAAAGAATATTAAAATTGATCACCCAGGATCATATTGATCCCGACAAAATTCTTACGATCACATTTACCAAGGCGGCTGCACTGGAAATGCAGAGCCGTTATCTGAAAGAAACACAAAATGATCCCTCTTTAAAAATCAATAAAAAATCAGCACATTTCGGAACATTTCATGGCATTTGCTATGCTATTTTAAAAGAATCAGGCCTGATCAACAGTTTTTCACTTATCAAAGAATCTGAAAAAAGAAAAATAATAGGAATGATCTTGCAAAATTGTAAAGTGGAAGGAGCCACAGAATATGATAATATTACTTCGGTTTTGGATGCAGTCAGCCGAACAAAGAATCTGATAGATGGAGAAATACCCTTAAATCTAACCCGGGAAGAATTTCATAATATTTATCTGGAATATGAAGATATGTTAGATCAGCAAAAGCTCCTTGATTTTGATGATATGATCTTAAAGTGTCTTAAGAATCTGCAGACCAATCAGAGTTTTTGCCGGAAATGGCAGAATAAATTTGATCATATTCTGGTGGATGAATTTCAGGACATCAATGAGGTGCAGTACAGGCTGGTGAAACTGCTTTCTTATCCCACAGACAATCTTTTTGTGGTAGGAGATGATGATCAGTCAATCTACGGATTCAGGGGATCTGCTCCTTATATCATGCGCAAGTTTACAGAAGATTATAAAGGAGCCAGTGAACTGTTTCTGACAGAGAATTACAGAAGCAGAAGAGAGATTATAGAACTGGCGGATAAGATGATCAGAAGAAACACAGACAGATTTGAAAAAACGCCATGTCCTGTGCGTATGGGAGGGAATATCAATATCTGCTTTTGGGAAACAAGAAGAGAGGAAGAACAGCAGCTTCTTAAAGATATTAAAAATCTTTCGAAGGAAGAGCTTTTTGACAGTGCAGTTATACTGCGCACTAACATGGAAGTACTTGAATATACAGCGCTTCTAAAGCAGCATGGCGTTGCTGTCAGAGAAGGTATCAGGCGGAAGGAAGACATTCTCCGGCATTTTATTGCAGAGGATTTTAAAGCATTTCTTAAATTCTGTTTTGAGGGAAACAGAAGAACAGACTTTTTGAAAATAATGAATAAACCTAATATATTTCTCTCAAGACAGGCACTTACAGAAGAGATCATAGAAAAGGACAGTATATTTGCTTATTATCAAAACAACAGGGAAATGAAACACAAAGTGGAAATTCTTTTTCAAAATTTTAATCTGGCTTCAAAATTATCTCCTGAATTAGCGCTTAGATATTTTAGAAAAGTAATAGGATATGATGAATATTTAAAGCAAAAATACGGAATGAAAAAAGCAGATGAACTGTTAAAAATCGCCGACCAGATTCAGTTTCTGTTCAAACAGATGAAGCAGGGAGAAAAAACGGATTCGTTTTTTGAAAAACTGGAGGAAATAGGGAGCGTGCAGATGCAGACCAAAAAGGAAGAGGTACTGCCTGGGATTTCTGTTATTACCATGCATGGTTCCAAGGGACTTGAATTTAACTGCGTCTTTCTTCCCGATCTGAATGAAGGCGTCATTCCCGGGAGAAATTCTAAAACACCTGAAAGTATTGAAGAAGAAAGAAGGCTCCTGTATGTCGCCATTACAAGAGCCAAAGATTCTTTGTATCTGTATTATACCGGAGAACGAAATCGCAAACTTACAAGGTTTCTGGAAGGAATTATTACTCCTCAGATTCGATGATCTCATCGAATTCCACATTGTCAAGATACTCGTCAAAAGCATCAGCAACCATATCGTATTCATCATCGTCCTCGATATAAGTCAGTTCAGGTTCTTCGTTAGGATCCTTTTCATTCTCATGATAACGATAAAACCAGACCATACCGTCATGATTTTCTCCGTCTTCTTCCAAAGGAAGAAGTACAATATAATCCTGCCCGCTCACAGTCAGGATAGTGACGATAGCGCAGATGACACTGGTACCGTCCTCAAGGTCCAGAGTTACAGTCATTTCTTCATCGTTTTCCTCAGGTGTTTCGTAATTATTCTGATTTCCCATATTTGCTCCTTATATGCAGTGTCGTTAGTATCTGTATTCATTTTACTAAGCAATTTCGTATTAATCAATAATTTTTTTACACAGGTTCTTTTATTTATGTTAGAATGTAAGGTATCTATTAAAAATAGCAGGAGGACGCATGAAACAGAACACACACTTCACTTATTTTAAACCGGAAAAACAGGGCGTTTATCCTGTAAATGGAGGCTGTCTGTTTGCCACAGAGATAGAATCATTCAATGACTGCGGTCTGATTTTGTATGATAAAAACGGAACAGTCACGCGGATCCCCTTTGACAGGAAAGGAAAGAGGGGCGCTTTGTATGGGATCATGGTACAAGAGGAGAAATTTCCTTTTACATCATATAATTATTATGACGGAGACAGGATTTTTACGGATCCTTATGCCAGAGGGATTTCCGGACTTGAAAAATATGGAGAATTCGGAAATGACAGAAGAGAAACGAAAGGAACCTTTTTTTCGGAAGAATACGACTGGGAGGAAGATTCGCCGATTAAGACGCCCTATAAAGATACCATTATTTACGGATTGAATGTCCGCAGCTTTACGATGCATAAAAGTTCGGGCGTGAAACATAAGGGAACATTCGAAGGAATTATAGAAAAAACAGATTATTTAAAGAAACTGGGAATTACCGCCATAGAGCTGATGCCGGCCTATGAATTTGATGAATGTATATATGCTTCTTCGTCAGCGCTAAGGACCATGGAAGAAGCTGTGAAAAACTGTACCCTGGATAATAGAACAGGAGAAAGGGTTAACTGCTGGGGATATCAGAAAGGTTTTTATTTTGCGCCAAAGGCGTCTTATAGTGCGGACAGACCGGATATTTCTTTTAAAAACATGGTAAAGACCATGCATAAGAACGGCATTGAAGTAATGATGCAGTTTTACTTTCCGCCTGAACTCAAGCCATCTTATATTTTAGAGGTTTTAAGGTACTGGGTAATTGAATATCATATCGACGGAGTACGCCTTAGCGGATTCAATATCCCCCTTTCTATGATAGCTGAGGATCCTTTACTTAAGGAGACCAAGATAAGAAGCATTTATTTTCCCATCAATGAAATTTATGGAGACAAAAAACCCTTTTACAGAAATCTGGCATGTGATAACGGTAATTTTAAGAATGACATGCGCCGTTTCTTAAAAGGAGACGAAAATCTTATTAATCAGGTTATTTTTTATCAGAAAAACAATCCGGCAGGTAATGCAGTTGTAAATTATCTTGCGGATTATGACGGTTTTTCCCTCTATGACAGTGTATCTTATGAACGGAAACACAATGAAGCAAACGGAGAAAACAACAGCGACGGTACAGACTATAATTTCTCCTGGAATTGCGGAGCGGAAGGCGAAAGCCGTAAAAAAGCGATACTGAAGCTTCGCATGAAGCAGATCAAAAATGGATTGACATTCGTGCTCTTGTCCCAGGGAGTTCCTTTTCTGTTCAGCGGCGATGAGCTGGCCAATACCAGATATGGCAATAATAATGCATATTGTCAGGATAATGAGACCGGCTGGATCAAATGGAAAGGAAATAAATTTTCTGAGGAGATCTTTCGTTTTACTGCCGAACTGATCGCCTTTCGGAAAAAACATCCTGTTCTTCATTTAGAGGAAGAATTGAAAGTAATGGATACGATAGGATGCGGTTATCCAGATATTTCTTACCATGGTACAGAAGCGTGGTGTCCGGATACATCCTATATCAGCAGAGTGATGGGAATCATGCTGTGCGGTGATTACGCAAAAGAGATACAGGATGATTGTATGTATATCGCTATTAATATGCACTGGGAAAAGCATGAGCTTGCACTTCCCAAACTGCCAAAAGGTGAAAAATGGATAAAAGTACTGACCACCGCAGAGGATAAACAGGAACAAATTCATCTGGATGAAAGCAGGGTTCTTATTGAGGATAGGAGTATATCCGTTTTCCTGTCAGAAAAGAAACAGCAGGAGAAAGTAAGGAAAACAAAAAGGAAGTCATCGAATGTTAAAGAAGGCATGGAAACATTTTAAAACGATTACAAAACATAAAATGCTGGTGATGCATGGCTGCTTTAAGGTAGGGCTGTATAAACAGGGACTGCTTCATGATCTGTCCAAGTACAGTCCTTCAGAATTCCTGGTGGGAATGAAATATTATCAGGGGAACAGAAGTCCTAACAATGCGGAAAGAGAAGATTTGGGATATTCAAGCGCATGGCTTCACCACAAGGGACGGAATAAGCACCATTATGAATATTGGCTGGATTACAGCACGGCAATACCGGGCGGTTTTGCGCCTGCTAAAATGCCGGTAAGATATGTTGTTGAGATGTTTATGGACAGGATAGCAGCTTCCAAGATTTATAATGGAGAAAAATATACACAGGGTGATCCCCTTGACTATTACAGGAAGGGAATCGAAAACGCTGTCATTCATCCGGAAACCAGAGCGCTTTTAGAAAAGCTTCTTGTTATGCTTTCGGAAAAAGGGGAAGAGAAGACTTTTGCATACATTCGAAAGCATCTCCTCCATAAAAGACGGTGATTCATTAACCTTTTCATTACTCCTGCATATGATAAAGCATATGGAAAAGGAGTGATAATAATATGAATTGTCTTATTTTACTGGCACTGCTTTTATGCTGTGGTAATAATAACGGTAGAAACGGCAGCTGTGGAAACCAAAGAGAACAGGAAAATAGTTGTGGATGTGGAAACAGAAGAGAACGCGAAAACAGCTGTAATGGCGGAAGCGGCAGGGGACGCGAAGAGCGCAGGGAAGAGAATGAAGGATGTGGATGCAGATCGGAAGTCCGTTCTGAACCTCGTTTAGAACCCAGATCGTTTACTTCATTTTCTGGCCAGGGAACCTGCGGCTGTGAAGGACCCCGGGATAATAATGACTAATTGACTTAAAAAACAGAATATTAAAAAATTTTATATTTAAAAATTGGAATGTCATGTTATAATAGCCTGTGTATGCTGATAACATGGCATTCTTAATAGAAAAAAGATGGAGATGGAGTATGAAAAAACTAATGGAACAAATCCTGAAATTCGGCGTGGTAGGATTTGTATGCTTTCTGATCGATTTTGGAATCACAACAGGGCTTGCGAATATATTCGGTGTGCATTATCTGATTTCCAAGTTCCTGGGTTTTGTTGTTTCCGCAGTAGTTAATTACATATTGAGTATCAAATTCGTATTTACCCAGAAAAAAGAAATGGACAAGTCCAAGGAATTTACGGTATTTATAATTCTGTCGGCATTCGGACTGTTAATTAATGAAGTGGTAATGTATATATGTATAGATATTGCTTATGCAAAGAGCATCTTTTTACAGGCTGCAATATCAAATAAATTAATGGTATCCATAAGCTCCATCATTGCAACAGGAATTGTTATGGTCTATAACTTTATATCCAGAAAACTGTTTTTGGAACGAAAATAAACTGGCGTATTATTATGGATGAACAGCGGTTTGAAGCGATAAAAAGCAGAATTGTAAGCACACAAAGAGAGAGAAACGGTATCGGTACCCTTCAGGAAAAGACAGTCCATGCCGTGTTAAAGGATTATTATGCGCCTTCCAGGGATATGCAGGAAATATCTGTTAACGGATATGTGGCGGATATTTTTACCGGAAAAGAGATCATTGAAATTCAGACGGCCAATTTTAATAAGATGAGAGGAAAACTGGAGAGCTTTTTGCCGGAATATCCGGTTACCATTGTTTATCCGATTCCCTATATTAAATGGCTTTCCTGGATCGATGAAGAGACGGGAGAATGTTCACAGCTGCGTAAAAGTCCTGTTAAGGGCAATATTTATAAAGCCTTTTATGAACTGTACAAGATCAAATCATATCTGCCAAATAAGAATCTGAAACTTTGTTTCCCGCTTCTGAATATTGAAGAATACCGGCTTTTGAACGGCTGGAGCAAAGATAAAAAAAAGGGCTCCTGCCGGTATGACAGGATTCCTGTAGCCATGGTTGATGAAATCCGTTTTGACAGGGTAGAGGACTATGTGCAGCTTATTCCTTATGAACTGGAAGAGCCTTTTACTGCAGCGGAGTTTGCAAAGAGCGTTAAGATCCGAAAGGAAGAAGCAGGAAGAGTGCTTCATATTTTAAATTATCTGCAGGTGATCAGGCAGGAGGGGAAAAGAGGCAAAGCCTATCTTTACAAAGTAAATGAGTAAGAAAATAAAAATTAGCGTACGAGGTAATCAATGAATGAGATAAAAATGCAGTTAACAGAAAAGCTGGATGGTGCTAAGGAAACAGAGCGTCAGCATATGTACATGGAAAAAGCGAAAGGATATGTGGAGACTCTTGCCGGTAAGCTTAACAGAACGCCAACCTGCTGCGTGACTACGTTCGGGTGTCAGATGAATGCCAGGGATTCCGAAAAGCTGGCGGGTATTCTTGAAAAGGCAGGATATCGATTGATCGATGATGAAGATGCGGATTTTGTTATTTATAATACATGTACTGTCCGGGACAATGCCAATCAGAGAGTTTACGGCAGACTGGGTTTTTTAAACAGTCTGAAAAAGAAAAATCCTCATAAGAAAGTTGCGCTTTGCGGGTGCATGATGCAGGAACCTTCTGTGATCGATAAGATCAGGCACAGCTATCGTTTTGTGGATCTGATCTTCGGTACTCATAACATATACAAATTTGCAGAGCTTCTTGTTGCCATGTTTGAAAGTAAGGAAATGATCATTGACATTTGGGAGGATACCGATCAGATTGTTGAGGATCTGCCCATAGAAAGGAAATATCCCTTTAAATCCGGTATCAATATTATGTTCGGATGTAATAATTTTTGCAGCTACTGTATTGTACCATATGTAAGGGGCCGGGAGAGGAGCAGAAATCCCCAGGATATTATCAGGGAAATTGAAGAACTTGTGGCAGACGGGGTAGTAGAAGTTATGCTGCTTGGTCAGAATGTAAATTCCTACGGCAAGAACCTGGACGAGCCCATGACCTTTGCACAGCTTCTTCAGGAAGTAGAAAAGATAGAGGGCCTTGAAAGGATTCGTTTTATGACGTCCCATCCGAAAGATCTTTCCGATGAATTGATCCAGGTGATGAAGGATTCAAAGAAAATATGCAGACACCTCCATCTGCCGCTGCAGTCAGGATCCACCAGAATCTTAGAACGCATGAACCGCCGTTATACAAAACAGCAATATCTGGATCTGGCTTTAAAGATCAGAAAAGAAATTCCGGATATTGCCATTACTACAGATATCATTGTAGGATTTCCCGGTGAAACCAAAGAAGATGTGGATGAGACTATAGATGTAGTCCAAAAAGTTAAATATGACAATGCTTTTACCTTTATTTATTCCAAAAGGACGGGAACGCCTGCCGCCGCTATGGAAGATCAGGTGCCGGAAGAGGTAGTAAAGGAAGGATTTGACAGACTCTTAAAGGTAGTTCAGGATACAGCAAGAGAAAGAGTATCTCTCCTAAAGGGGCAGACCCTTAAGGCGCTTGTGGAGGAAGTCAATGAGCAGGATGAAGAATTGCTTACGGGGCGTCTTTCCAATAATACCATCGTTCATTTTAAAGGGGATAAGGAACTGGTTGGTAAGATCGTATCTGTTTACCTGAAAGAATGTCATGGATTTTATTATATTGGTGAATTAGTTTAGTGATTGTACTTTAGGATGGTGGAATTATGGCAGAAATGACTCCCATGATGCAAAAGTATCTGGAGACAAAAGAGGAATATCCGGATTGTATTTTATTTTACAGGCTTGGAGATTTTTATGAAATGTTCTTTGAAGACGCGCTTACTGCATCCAAAGAACTTGAGATCACTCTGACGGGTAAGAACTGCGGACAGGAAGAGAGAGCTCCTATGTGCGGAGTGCCTTACCATGCGGTGGAGGGGTATTTAAATAAACTGGTATCGAAAGGATATAAAGTGGCTATCTGCGAACAGGTAGAGGATCCCAAGCTTGCCAAAGGTTTAGTGAAACGAGAAGTGGTAAGAATTGTAACTCCCGGCACCAATCTGGATATTCAGGCTATGGACTCAGGTAAGAACAATTATCTTATGAGCATTGCTTATTTTCAGGAAAAAACAGGCATTTCTATTGCAGATGTCACCACAGGGGATTATTATCTGACGGAAGTGGAAGATGATAAAAAGCTTTTGGATGAGATCAATCGCTACATGCCCAGTGAGATTATCTGTAATGATGCCTTGCTTGTCAGCGGTATCGATCTTCAGGATCTTAAGGGAAGACTTGGCATTACTTTTTATGCTTTGGAACCCCACTTCTATGATGAGGACAGATGCAGGAAATGTCTTTTGAAACATTTTCATGTAAATACGCTGAATGGCATGGGGATCGAAGATTTTCCCATAGGACTTATTGCAGCAGGATCCCTTCTTCAGTATCTTTATGATACCCAGAAAACAGCGCTGGCCCATTTTACTCATTTATACCCCTATGTGCTGGGCAGATATATGTTGCTTGACAGTTCCACAAGAAGGAACCTGGAACTGACGGAAACCTTGCGTGAAAAGCAGAAAAAAGGGTCCCTTTTATGGGTGCTTGATAAGACAAAAACAGCAATGGGCGCCAGATGTATGCGGAAATATATTGAGCAGCCTCTTATTGATAAGGACCAGATCGAGGAAAGACTTAATGCGGTGGAGACGCTTAGCCGGCAGCCTATGGTAAGGGATGAGATCAGAGAATATTTAAATCCTATTTATGATCTGGAAAGGCTTCTTGGCAAAGTCAGCTACAAAACGGCAAATCCGAGAGACCTGATAGCCTTCAGGAATTCGCTTAAAATGCTTCCTCATATCAAAACCCTTTTGAACGATTTTGATAAAGGACTTCTTTCGGAAATAAATTCATCCATTGACGGACTTGAGGATATATGTACATTAATTGACAGCGCGATCATAGAAGAACCGCCTATATCTGTCCGGGAGGGCGGTATCATCCGGGAAGGATTTGATGAGACAATTGACAAGCTGCGCCATGCGAAAACAGAGGGTAAAAACTGGCTTATGCAGCTGGAGGAAGAAGACAGGATAAGGACCGGTATTAAAAATCTCAGGATCAAATACAATAAAGTATTTGGTTATTATTTTGAAGTTACCAATTCCTATCAGAATCTTGTTCCGGAGGATTATGTCAGAAAACAGACGCTTGCCAATGCGGAAAGATACAGTAATCCACGGCTGAAAGAGCTGGAGGATTCCATATTGAATGCAGAAGATAAGCTTTATACGCTGGAATATGATATGTTCTGTAAGATCAGGGATTCGGTTGCCGGAGAGATCGAGCGGATCCAGAAAACTGCAAGGGCAATTGCCATGCTGGATGTTTTTGCGTCTTTTTCACTGGTGGCGGAAAGAAACCGTTATGTAAGACCTGCCATCAATGAAAAAGGAATCATTAATATAAAGGGTGGGCGCCACCCGGTGGTAGAGAATATGATAGACAGTGATATGTTTATCTCCAATGATACCTATCTGGATAACCATAAGCACTGTGTATCGATCATAACAGGCCCCAATATGGCCGGTAAATCCACCTATATGAGGCAAACGGCGTTAATAGTCCTGATGGCTCAGATCGGATGTTTTGTGCCCGCAGACAGTGCCAATATCAGTATCGTAGACAGAATCTTCACCCGAGTAGGCGCTTCCGATGATCTTGCCAGCGGGCAGAGTACCTTTATGGTGGAAATGAACGAAGTTGCCAATATCCTGCGTAACGCTACGGCAAACAGCCTTCTTATTCTGGATGAAATAGGACGGGGGACCTCTACTTTTGACGGGCTGAGCATAGCCTGGGCTGTGATCGAGCATATCAGCAACCGAAAACTGCTAGGAGCCAAGACACTGTTTGCAACCCATTATCATGAACTGACAGAGCTGGAAGGAAAAATGAGCAATGTAAACAATTATTGCATTGCCGTTAAGGAAAAAGGTGATGACATTGTCTTTTTACGTAAGATCATAAAAGGCGGTGCAGACCGCAGCTATGGTATTCAAGTAGCCAAACTTGCAGGCGTTCCGGATATGGTCATTGACAGGGCAAAGGAAATTGTAAAGCAGCTCAGTGACAATGATATTCTTGAAAAGGTACAGAGCATTGCAGTGGATCAAAAAGATACCAAAAGAAAACCTGTTAAATATGATGAAGTTGATTTAAGTCAGATGTCACTTTTTGATGCAGTCAAAGATGAGGATGTAATTCAAGAGCTGAAGGAAATCGACATTTCCAATCTCACGCCTCTTGATGCATTAAATACGCTTTATAAGCTCCAGAACAAGTTAAAGAACAGATGGTAGAGAAAAGAAAGGACATGAGTATGCCGGAAATCAATCTTTTAAGTCAGAGCACTATCGATCAGATCGCAGCCGGAGAGGTGGTGGAACGGCCTTCCAGCGTGGTGAAAGAACTGATAGAAAATGCCATTGATGCAGGCGCAGGGGCCATTACGGTAGAACTGAAAGAGGGCGGGATTTCTCTGATACGTGTTACCGATAATGGCTGTGGAATTGAGAAAGATCAGATAAAAAAGGCTTTTTTGCGTCATGCCACCAGTAAGATCAAATCCATTGAAGATTTGAATTTTGTGGACAGCCTTGGTTTTCGGGGTGAGGCTCTTTCCAGTATTGCCGCAGTCTCGCAGGTGGAAGTGATCACCAAGACAGAACATGACCTTACAGGAATTAAATATTCCATTGCAGGGGGAGTAGAAGAGGATATAGAAGAAATCGGCGCTCCCTGCGGAACCACATTTCTGGTCCATAACCTGTTTTATAATACTCCTGCCAGAAAAAAATTCTTAAAGCAGCCTCAGACAGAAGGCGGGTATGTTTCGGATCTGATGGAACATATTGCATTATCCAGACCCGATATTTCCGTTAAGTTCGTTAACGGCGGACAGGTACGATTCCATACTTCGGGAAACGGAGACTTAAAGGAGGTTATTTACCGGATCTATGGAAGGGAAATGGCAGAGGCTGTCATTCCTTTTGAAGCAAAAAGCGGACTTTGCCGTGTCTTTGGCTATATCGGCAAGCCGGAAATAAACCGTTCCAACCGGAATTTTGAAATATACTTTGTGAATGGAAGATTCGTTAAAGATGATATTATTTCCAAGGCGATTGAAGAAGGGTACAGGCAATATGTAATGCAGCATAAGTTTCCTTTTGCTGTTCTGCACTTTACAATAGACCCACAGGAAATTGATGTAAATGTACATCCTTCCAAGATGCAGATCCGTATTCATAAAGGAAATGAGATGTACTCTTTTCTTTCCGGTGTCATCCATGAAAAACTTCATGAGATTGAGATGATTCCCAAGGTACTTCTGGATGAGGAGAAAGCGGAAAAAAATACTTATGCCAAAGTACCGGAGCCTTTTGAAGCAAAAAGGATCGCAAACCTGGTAAAAGAAGATGATCAGCCGGGCATCCCTCCCATCTTGCAAAAAAGTGTGCAAAACCGGATATTTGGGCAGACAAATGAAAGAACAAAAGGGCAAAATGCAGGAAACCATTCAAATATCATCAAGGCAGACGAACATATCGTCGTTGAAAAACCTGTTCAGATGAACTTATTTGAGGAAAAGATCCTGACCGCCGACGCCAGAAATGAGTATCATATACTGGGACAGATTTTTGATACATACTGGCTGATCGCTTATAAGGATAAACTGCTTTTTGTGGATCAGCATGCAGCTCATGAAAAGGTAAAATATGAGCGTCTTGTGAAAGAACTTCAGCAAAAAACAGTTTCCATGCAGATGGTCAATCCGCCTTTAGTGCTTTCACTTACCGGAAAAGAAGAAGAGCTGTTAAAGGAATATATGGATTATTTTGAACAGCTTGGATTTGAAATAGAAGAATTTGGAGGCGGCTCTTATGCTCTAAGAAGTGTTCCTTCTGACTTGTATGGCTGTAATGAAAAGAAGTTGTTTACAGAAGTCATGGATGAACTTTCTGAAAATCCTATGAAGGGTGCGCCAGATGTGATTTTACATAAACTGGCTTCCATGGCATGTAAGTCGGCAGTAAAAGGAAATAACAGTATGGAAATGCAGGAAATGGAGGCTTTGATCGATGAACTGTTAGCACTTGATAATCCTTACCATTGTCCTCACGGAAGACCTACTATTATTTCCATGAGCAAATATGAGATAGAAAAGAAATTCAAGAGGGTCGTATCATGACAGGAGAAAAAAGACCGCTTGTAATCTTAACGGGACCGACAGCGGCAGGCAAGACAGAATTGTCAATTAAACTTGCCAAAAAAATCGGCGGAGAGATCATCTCCGCTGATTCCATGCAGGTATACAGATATATGGATATTGGTTCTGCCAAGATCAAAAAGGAAGAGATGAAGGGGATTCCTCATTATCTTGTAGATGTATTAAATCCGGAAGATGAGTTTAATGTCTACACTTTTCAGCAGATGGCCAAGAAAGCTCTTAAGGGTATTTACAAAAATGATCATATTCCTATCGTGGCGGGAGGAACCGGATTTTACATTCAGGCCCTTCTTTATGATATAGCGTTTGAACCGGAGCAGGAAAATACAAGAGTCAGGGAGAAATTGGAAAAGCTTGCCCGGGATAAAGGAAATTCTTATCTTCATAAAAAGCTTGAAGAGGTGGATCCTGAAGCGGCAGAAGAGATTCATGAGAACAATGTGAAACGCCTGATCCGGGCGCTGGAATTCTATGAGCTCAACAAGATCCCTATTTCCCGGCATAATAAAGAACAGAGGGAAAAAGAATCTGCTTATAATTCCTGTTATTTTGTTTTAAATGATGACAGAAATAAGCTGTATGAGAGGATTGACAAACGTGTAGATGCGATGCTTGAAGAAGGACTGATAGATGAAGTAAAACATCTTAAGGATATGGGGTATCACAAGGATATGGTATCCATGCAGGGCCTTGGTTATAAGGAAATGTTATCTTATCTTGACGGAGAGATTACTTTGGAGGAGGCTGTTTATCTGATCAAAAGAGATTCCAGGCATTTTGCCAAAAGACAGCTGACATGGTTTCGCAGGGAAAAAGATGTGGTCTGGATCAACAAACAGGATTTTAACTATGATGATGCCAGGATACTTGACTTTATGACAGATGTTATGATGCAGAAAGGAATATGGTAAGATGAGTATTTCAAAAGAAACGATCTATGAGCAGATGGGAATCAGCAAAGAGGTATATGGATATTCTGAAAAAATATGGAATTCCTTAAAAGACCGATTTGATGAGATCGATCATGTATCCGAATATAACCAGCTGAAAGTGATCAAAGCCATGCAAAAAAACAAAGTCAGTGAAGCCTGTCTTCTGGGAACTACAGGTTACGGATATAATGATCTGGGAAGAGATACACTGGAAGCTGTTTATGCAGATATTTTTCACACACAGGATGCGCTGGTGCGTCCTCAGATCACATGCGGAACCCATGCGCTTGCGCTTGCACTGATGAGTAACTTAAGACCCGGAGATGAACTGCTTTCTCCTGTAGGCAAACCCTATGATACCTTAGAGGAGGTCATCGGGATCAGACCTTCAAAAGGGTCTTTAAAAGAATATGGGATCTCTTACAGTCAGGTGGATCTATTGCAGGATGGGGGCTTTGATCTTGAGGGGATCAGAAAGGCTGTAAATGACAGAACCAGGCTGGTGACCATACAACGTTCCAAGGGATATCAGACGAGACCTACCTTGTCTGTTGCACGGATCGGAGAGTTGATCCGCTTTATAAAAGGCATCAAACCGGACGTCCTTTGCATGGTGGATAATTGTTATGGAGAATTTACGGAAACTTTAGAGCCTTCCGATGTAGGGGCAGATCTGGTGGTGGGATCACTGATCAAAAATCCCGGCGGCGGTCTGGCTCCGATAGGAGGGTACCTTGCCGGGAAAAAAGAATGTATTGAAAATGCGGCTTATCGTCTTACTTCACCGGGACTTGGCAAAGAGGTTGGTGCCTCCCTTCAGGTACTGAATTCTTTTTATCAGGGATTATTTCTGGCGCCCAGCGTCACTTCGAATGCATTAAAGAGCGCTGTCTTTGCCGCTAATATATATGAAAATCTGGGCTTTTCCGTAGTACCGGATGGGAAGGAAGACCGCCATGATATTATTCAGGCCGTAACGTTTGGAAATCCGGAAGGTGTTATTGCATTCTGCCAGGGAATCCAGCAGGCAGCGGCAGTAGATGGTCATGTTACGCCAGAGCCTTGGGATATGCCCGGTTATGACAGCCCTGTTATCATGGCCGCAGGAGCTTTTGTATCGGGATCTTCCATAGAACTGAGTGCAGACGGTCCTATCAAACCGCCTTACGCAGTATATTTCCAGGGAGGGCTTACCTGGCAGCATGGTAAATTCGGCATTATGAAATCGTTACAGAAGCTTGTCGATGCAGGGATTGTTTCGTTAGAATTTGATGGTTTTACGGAATAAATTACAGCAGGAAACTTGTAAAAATTCCATGAAATCGGTATACATAAAGTGCTTTCTGTGTTAAGATAATTTCATATGCAAATGAGAAGCATCATAGATTTTCCAATCTGACTTTATGATGAGAGAAAGAGCCGGAAAGGAATTTATGAAACAAAATCTATCAACAATAACACGCGATGAAGACCAGCCCTATGAGAAATTTTTAAGACTGGGTCCTGAAAGTCTGTCGGAAACAGAACTTCTTGCCATCATTCTTAGGACAGGCACCAGGAACTGTCCGGCGCTGCAGCTGGCAGGCAAAGTACTTTCTTTGTCAAACAGCAGAGAAAAGGGGCTGAATGCGCTGCATCATATTTCCCTTCCGGAACTTATGGAAATTCCCGGAATCGGAGAAGTAAAAGCCGTTAAGATCAAATGTATCGCGGAGCTTTCCAAGCGAATGGCTAAAGAAAGGGCCGAAAACGCTCTCAAATTTGACACGCCTGAAACGGTAGCGGATTATTTTATGGAAGAGCTGCGGCATGAAGAAAAGGAAAAAATATTACTATTATCCCTGGATAATAAGCTGCATCTGATTGAAAAATATGTATTATCCATAGGCACAGTAAATGCTTCCCTGTTATCTCCAAGAGAAGTATTTGTCCGTGCTTTTAAATGTCAGGCATCCAATGTTATGCTGCTGCATAATCATCCAAGCGGTGATGCCATGCCGAGCAGACAGGATATATTAATTACAAGCAAGATAAAAGAAGCAGGAGAACTGGTAGAGATACCTGTTATCGATCATATCATTATCGGAAATGGATGTTATACCAGTCTCAGTGAAAAGGGCTTACTATAGAAAGGAGAATCAGCTTTGTCTAACAATGCATTTGGTATCGATCTGGGTACCAGCAACATTAAAATTTATAACAGAACGGATGACACTATTTTAGTCGAAAAAAATATGATTGCCATTGAAAACAAAAATAATTTGTTTGCCTATGGGGACTCTGCGTTTGAAATGTATGAAAAAGCACCCTCCAATATTCATATTTCTTATCCGCTTTCCAATGGAGTCATCGCAGATATTAAGAATATGGAGCTTTTGGTCAAGTATTTTGTAAGTGATCTTTCAAGAAGCAATGTCAGGCCGGCTGATTATTATATTGCAGTTCCTTCTGATATTACTGAAGTTGAAAAAAGAGCTTTCTATGATCTTATCAAGGATGCCGGAGTAAAAGCTAAAAAGATCTTAGTAGTGGAGAAAGCCGTGGCCGATGGTCTTGGTATGGATATAGATGTTAAGAATTCCCAGGGTGTTATGACCGTTAATGTAGGCTATGATACTACGGAAATATCTATCCTTTCTTTAGGCGGTATTGTTTTAAGCAAGCTGATCAAGGTGGGCGGACTTAAATTTGATGATGCAATACGTGCTGCTGTAAGAAAACAGTTCAGCCTTATCATCGGAGGTAAAACGGCCGAAAATGTGAAGATGTCTTTAAAGGAACTGGAAAAAGAGAAGAAAGGTGCCGTTGTTTACGGACGTGATATCGTAACGGGACTTCCTGTCGAGAGAGAGCTTCCCACGCAGATGATCGATGAATGTCTGATCGAACATTTCTATACCATTATAGACAGTGTTAAGGTCATTCTTGAAAGGACACCTCCGGAACTTGCAGCAGATATTTACAGACATGGCATTTATCTTACCGGTGGAGCTTCCCAGGTAAGTCATTTGGCTGAAATGATCCACAGCGGAACCGGTCTGAATGTAAATATGTCAGAAAATCCTGTGACCAGCGTCGCACTTGGACTTTCTAAGATCATTAAGGATGATAATTACAAATCAGTTGCTTATGCTATTGAAGGAATGAGTAAATGAGTCCGGTAATAAAAAGAAAAGGAGAAAAGTTTACATTACCCGGTAAATATCTCCTTTTTATTTTAACAATAATTTGTACGGGTCTAATAGTATTGACATTTAATACTAATTTTTTAAGTGCACCAATCAGTGCCGCAGGAGGCTTTGTTATAGTCCCCCTGCAGGAAGGAATCAGCAAGGCAGGATACTGGCTGAATGCCCGATCTCAGGAACTTGTAGAGATCAGATCCCTCCTTAGTGAAAATGAAGAACTAAAAGCCCAGATCGATGAACTGACCATGGAGAATATCAGACTTCAGCAGGATCGATATGAACTGACGAACTTAAGGGAATTATACGATCTGGATGTCCAGTATGATGAATATGATAAAGTGGGAGCCAGGATCATTGCAAAGGATTCCGGAAATTGGTTCCATTCCTTTACCATAGATAAAGGATATGAAGATGGACTTGAGATCGATATGAATGTAATGGCAGGAAGCGGTCTTGTGGGAAGAATTATTGATGTTGGGCCCAATTGGTCCAAAGTTCTTTCTATCATTTCAGATAACTCCAATGTCAGCGGCATGGTCTTATCAACTTCAGACAGATTGATCGTAACAGGGGATCTGAAACTGTATGCGGATGGCGTCATAAGCTTTGAAATGCTGATAGACAGTGAAGACAGAGTGGTAGAGGGAGACAAGATCGTTACTTCTCATGTCAGTGATAAATATCTGCCGGGAATTTTGATCGGTTACATATCCACCATCAATGTAGATGCCAATAATCTGACGAAATCAGGTCTCATTACACCGGCTGTAGATTTTGAGCATCTGGAAGAGGTATTGGTCATTACCGAGAAGAAACAGGCTGCGGGAGAAGAATAATGAGGAGAGTTTTAGTTTCTTTCTTATTGATTATTTCATGCTTTATATTGCAGACAACGGTTTTTAAAGCAATTGCATTTGGCGGTATCATTCCCAATCTGATGATAGTGCTGACAGCTTCTTTCGGTTTTATGAGAGGGGAAAAGACCGGTCTGATGTTTGGATTTTTTTGCGGAATGCTGGCAGATATTTTTTTTGGCAGTGTGATCGGTCTGTACGCCATGATCTATATGTATATTGGATATGCTAACGGTAAATTCAACAAAATCTTTTATCCGGAAGAAATCAAACTGCCCCTTTTTCTGATCTTGGTCAGTGACCTTGGTTATGGACTGCTTTGTTATATGGTTCTGTTTTTAATGAGAGGAAGATTTCAGTTTACCTATTATCTTTTACATATTATTTTCCCTGAAATGGTTTATACCATATTAGTAACGCTGCTGTTTTATCCACTGGTATTATGGATAAATAAAAAACTGGAAGACGGGGAACAAAGGAGAGCAAGAAAATTTGTTTGAGAATTTTAAAGAAAATTTTTTCAATTTGATCACATCGCGTATATTTGTTCTGATCCTAATTATGGCAGCCTTGACAGCTGTTGTTATAAACAGGATTTTTGATCTTCAGATTGTGAACGGAGAAAATTATCTGGATTCTTTTCAGACTAAGATCATGAAGGAAAGAACCATTCCAGGAAGCCGCGGTAACATTTATGACCGAAACGGCAATCGTCTTGCTTATAATGAACTGGCACATTCTGTAACGATCGAGGATGTTTATGAAAGCGGCAAAATGAAGAATTTCAATCTGAACAGTACTATTTATACATTGATTCAGATGATTGAAAGAAACGGCGATACTACAGTCAGTGACTTTAAGATCGTACTTGATAAAAATTACAATTATGCGTTTGCTGTAGAGGGAACACAGCTTCTTCGGTTCCTTGCCGATGTTTATGGACATGCCACCATAGATAAACTGGAAGAAAAAGAGAAGACTGCAACTGCCTCTGAAGTAGTTGATTATTTATGCGGATGGGACAGGTTCCGTATCGGACAATACACCAGGGAAGACACAGAGGATACCTTTATTCCCGGAAAAGGATTTTCCAGAGAAGAGGTCTTAAAGATCCTTACCATCCGTTACGATATGAATACCAATTCCTATCAAAAGTATATTGCAACAACAGTGGCAACGGATGTCAGTGAAGAGACTGTGGCAGTTATTATGGAAAACTGTAATGAACTGGAAGGGGTATCTATTGTAGAAGATACCATTCGAAAATATGAAGACAGTATCTATTTTTCTCATATCATTGGCTATACCGGTAAAGTGGATCAGGATGATTTAAAGGAGCTTCAGGATGAAAACGGCAACAGTACCTATGACCTGAATGATACAGTTGGAAAACTGGGGATTGAGCGATCCATGGAATCCTGGCTTCAGGGTAAAAAGGGAAGTGAAACAGTTTTTGTCAACAGTGTGGGTAAAGTGATCGAAACCAGCAATTATGTGGAATCCACAGCAGGAAATGATGTATATCTGACTATTGACAGAGATCTGCAGATCGCCGCTTATAAAATTCTGGAACAGAAACTTGCAAGTATTTTGTATTCCAATATTATTAACGCCAGGGAATTTAATACGGAAAATGTCAGCAACAGTAAGATCAAGATTCCTATTTATGATGTTTATTTTGCATTGATCAATAATAATGTCATTGATGTAAATCATTTTAAAGAACCGGGAAGCGGTGAAAATGAAAAAGCTGTATATGAAAAATTCCTGTCAAGAAAGGAATCCGTTTTTGAAAAACTTCGAACAGAATTGTATGAAACAAAAACTCCTTATGAGGATCTGATCCTTGAATACCAGGTATATGAAAGTTTTATAGCAAAACTTCTGTATGATGATGGGATTATTGACAGAAGTAAAGTGGATACGGGAGATAAGACCTATATTGCATGGACCACGGAAGAGGTCATCAGTTTAAATGAATATCTGAATTACTGTATTTCACGAAACTGGATCGATGTGAGCAGACTCAGTCTGGAAAGTCAATACTCTGATTCGGAAGAAATCTATAATAAGATCGTAGAGTATGTGTTTGAACAACTTGACGAAAATAATGATTTTGCAAAAAGCATGTATAAATATATGATCAAAGATGATACCGTAACGGGACGTGAAATATGTCTGATCCTGTTGGAACAGGATATCGTGGATATTGATGAAGAAGAAATCCAGAAGCTTAGGAACGGTTCCCTTTCTTCCTATAATTTTATGATGGACAGAATTCTTAATCTGGATATTACACCTGCCCAGCTGGCGCTTGATCCCTGCAG
Source organism: Lachnospiraceae bacterium (assembly GCA_014803415.1). Taxonomy (GTDB): domain Bacteria; phylum Bacillota; class Clostridia; order Lachnospirales; family Lachnospiraceae; genus Suilimivivens. Next base: position 301,025 of record JAAVBZ010000045.1, on the reverse strand, counting down.
CGGATCTATCGTGATCACAGATGTTAATACCGGAGATGTACTTGCGCTGGTATCCTATCCGGGTTACAACAACAATAAAATGGCAAACGGTGTAGACGCAGCATATTTTTCCAAGCTGCTGAATGACCAGTCTACGCCTATGATCAATTATGCGACCCAGCAGAAAACAGCGCCCGGATCTACTTTTAAGATGGTCTCTGCCACAGCAGGATTAAAGGAAGGCGTTATTACCACTTCCACTACTTTTTCCTGTACCGGTATTTTTGATAAGATAGAACAGCCGCCAAGGTGTTGGATCTATGGCAGGGGCGGCCATGGTTCATTAAATGTGTCAGGCGGGATCAAGAATTCCTGCAATGTCTTTTTCTATGAACTGGCTTATCAGCTGGGTATGACAGGAGATACTTATTCTTCTAATGCAGGTCTTGAAAAGCTTGCAGAGTATGCGGATATGTATGGTCTTTCAGAGACTTCCGGAATAGAGATCGAGGAATCCCAGCCTCAGATTTCCGATATCGATGCGGTTCGTTCCGCGATCGGACAAGGTACTAACAGTTTTACGACAGTAGGGCTTGCAAGATACGTAACGACAGTCGCTAATAGCGGAACCTGTTATGACCTTACTTTGATTGATAAAGTTACGGATCGCAGCGGCATTCCTCTTATGGAAATGGAGGCTAATGTAAGAAATACCGTAGAGATGACAGATGCTCAGTGGAATGCCATCCACACCGGCATGCGCCAGGTAATAGAATCTAAGTCATATTTTAATGATCTTAAGGTAAATGTTGCAGGTAAAACGGGTACCGCAGAAGAGAGGACAAGCCGTACCAACCACGCATTGTTTGTCTGCTATGCACCTTATGAAAACCCTGAGATCGCCATAGCTACCAGAATTGCGTATGGATATTCTTCCAATTATGCAGCACAAACTACCAAAGATGTTATCAGTTATTATTTTGATCTTGCCGATGAAGAAGATCTGATAACAGGAAGCGCCATGCAGCTTGGTGCCAGCACAGAACAGACAGACTAAAGGAGCAGAAAATTGAAAAATTCAGTTATAATAAAAAGTTTTCCAAATGGCATAGTACTTCATCTTGATCCGGAGCTTACTTTTGAAGAATTGTTATTGGAAATAACAATGAAATTTAAAGAATCCAGCAGCTTTTTCGGAGAAGCGAAAATGGCACTTTCCATCAAAGGAAGGAAGCTTTCCGAGGAAGAAGAAAATCAGGTTTTGGATGCCATATCGGAAAATTCCATGATCCATATTTTGTGCATTGTCTCAGATGATAAGGAAACTGACAGGCAGTTTGTGAAAGCAATTTCTCAGTCTGATTTTTCTGAAGGGTCTGCAACGGGCAGTGAGGGGCAGTTCTATAAAGGTACGTTAAAGAACGGTCAGGTACTGGAAACAGAATCAAGTATTGTCATACTGGGAGATATTTATCCCGGTTCAGCCATTATCTCCGCAAAAGATATTATTGTACTGGGAGGCCTCTATGGCGAAGCCTATGCAGGCGGAAACGGCAGTGCAGGACATTATGTAGCAGCGCTTGAAATGTCACCTGAAAGATTAAAAATTGGTGATTTCAAATATAATACAAAAGAAAAAATGCCAAAATGGTCCATAAAACCTAAGATACAGCCGAAAATCGCTTACGTAAAAAATGACAAAGTCGTAATGGATTCCCTTACCAAAGAATTACTGAGTGAGCTGCCTGAATAGAAGCTCTTCAGGGGACGAGATTAATTCATTTAGGAGGTCAAACAATGAGTGAAGTAATTGTCGTCACGTCAGGGAAAGGCGGTGTGGGAAAGACCACCACATCAGCAAACGTAGGTACTGGTCTGGCAGCTATGGGCAAAAAGGTAGTTCTTATTGATACGGATATCGGTCTTCGTAATCTGGATGTGGTTATGGGACTGGAAAACCGGATCGTTTATAACCTGGTAGATGTGGCCCAGAATAAATGCCGGATCAAACAGGCCCTTATTAAGGACAAAAGGCATCCCAGTCTTTATCTGATGCCTTCGGCACAAACACAGGATAAAACAGCCGTAAATCCAGAACAAATGGTTAAAATGATCAATCAGCTCAGAGAGCAGTTTGACTATATTATCCTTGACTGTCCGGCCGGTATAGAACAAGGATTTAAAAATGCCATAGCCGGTGCTGACAGAGCGCTGGTGGTCACCACTCCGGAGGTCTCGGCGATCAGAGATGCTGACAGGATCATTGGTCTTTTGGAAGCCAATGAATTTAAGCAGATCGATCTGATCATTAACAGACTGCGTTATGATATGGTGAAACGCGGGGAAATGATGAGTGCTGCAGACGTAGTGGATATTCTGTCCATTCCCCTTATCGGGATCGTTCCTGATGATGAAAATGTTGTGATCGCAACCAATCAGGGGGAACCTCTGGTGGGAAATAATACTTTGGCAGGGAAAGCATATCAAAATATATGCTATCGTGTTGCGGGAAAAGAAACGCCCTTTATCGAGTTTGATAAAGGAGTTTCTTTCTGGACAAAAGTGTCCGGTATTTTCCACAAAAATTAGGAGGTGGCTTATGGGATTTAAGAATTTTTTTGGAAGAAAAAAATCAAGGGAAATCGCTAAGGACAGACTTAAGATCCTGCTGATTTCCGACAGGGTAAATTGTTCCCCCGAAATGATGGAAATGATTAAAACAGATATTGCAAAAGTGATATCAAAATATATGAAGATCGATACTGAGAGTATGGAAATACAGATTAGTAAGACCGGGGTCAAAGGACATGAATCTAAAGTGCCTACTTTATATGCAAACATCCCGATTCTTGATCTACATAGCAAATGAGAAGTAAGTTTTATTGAAAGGTCTAATTATGTTAAAGCATTATAAAATACTGAATTATAATTTTAAACTTTTGATCATGGTAATTGCTTTAGCGGTAATCGGAATCATCGCTGTCGGCAGTGCCGAAGAATCTCTGCAGTCAAGGCAGATCGCAGGTTTTGCCGTCGGCGTTTTTCTGATGATTGTGTTATCTTTATTTGATTATTCGGTAATTTTAAGTTTTTCATGGCTGATTTATATTTTAAATCTGGTATTGCTTACTTTAGTTATTTTTATGGGTGATGAAAGCAATAATGCTCAAAGATGGCTGGATATCGGTGGCATCAGATTCCAGCCTTCGGAAATTGCAAAAGTTTTTATTATCCTGTTTTTGTCTTATTTTATTTCAAAGCATCAAAAAGATTTAAATACATTTAAGTATATTACGCTGACGGTGATATTATTCGCCCTGCCGGCGGCTCTTGTCCTGAAGCAGCCGGATCTTTCCACCACAATAGTTATCTGTATTATTTTTGCAGTTATCATGTTTATAGGCGGGATCAGCTGGAAAGTGATCGTTGGATTTCTTGCTGTGGCAATACCTGCACTGGTGATCCTGATCACGCTTATTCTGCAGCCTGATCAGAAGATCATTCCGGAATATCAAAAGAACAGAATCGTGGCGTTCTTTCATAAAGAAGAATTCGCCAATTCTCTGGGTTACCAGCAGGAATATTCTGTTATGGCTATAGGATCCGGTCAGCTTACAGGAAAAGGTTATAAAAACAACCAGATCAGTTCAGTTAAAAATGCCAATTTTATTGCAGAACAGCAGACCGACTTTATATACGCTGTGATAGGAGAGGAATTTGGTTTTGTGGGAGCCAGCGTTGTAGTTATTCTGCTTATGCTGATCAGTATAGAATGTTTTCTGGTTGCGAGAAGGGCAAATGATATGGCGGGAACGCTCATTGCAGCCGGTGTTGGTGCCCAACTGGGATTTCAGGGTTTTATCAATATCGGCGTTGTAACATATCTGCTTCCCAATACGGGACTGCCGCTGCCCTTTTTAAGCTATGGATTGACATCACTGATCAGTTCTTTTATCGGAATTGGATTTGTTTTAAATGTGGGGTTACAATGTAAACAAAAATAGTGTATACTTATGATATACTAGCGTAGTTTTTACAGGAAGGGGTTAATACTTATGAATATTGCATTGATTGCACATGATGCTAAAAAGAAGCTGATGCAGAATTTCTGTATTGCGTATCGCGGGATCTTAAGCAAAAACGAATTATATGCAACCGGTACGACAGGAAGGCTTGTAGAGGAGGTTACCAATTTAAATATACACAAATATCTGGCAGGACATTTGGGAGGGGAACAGCAGCTTTGTGCACAGATTGAGCATAATCAGCTGGATCTTGTTATTTTTCTGCGAGATCCGCTAACACAGAAACATCACGAACCTGATGTTAATAATGTTGTTAAATTTTGCGACGTATATAATATTCCGCTGGCAACCAATCTTGCTACAGCAGAACTCTTAATAAAATCCTTAGACAGAGGAGATCTGGAGTGGCGTGAGAATTACAAATAAAGTAAATCATTTATTAAAGAACGGCAATATTTTCATCATGGCATTAGTACTTGCTTTACTGACCGGCTGCGGATCGGCTCAGTATACTATGCCCTATGAAGTGAACCCGGAGGTAAGCAGTTTCCGTGTGGTCAATATAGAAGAAGAAAGCAGCAGCGCAGTTCCTTTTGCAGCTGAACTGTGTGTCGTTTCTTCTGATGTTAATTTAAACAATGTGGATATGACCCAGGCGTCAGCTGCAGGACTTTTTGATATCGGCAGTCAGGAAACACTTTATGCAAAGAATGTGCATGACCGGCTTTACCCGGCCAGTCTTACTAAAATCATGACTGCCCTTGTAGCTTTAAAGTACGGTTCATCTGAAACGCTGCTTACGGCATCTGCCAATGTTACTAATCTGGAATCCGGTGCCCAGGTCTGCGGACTTAAGGAAGGTGACCAGATGACTCTGGATCAGGCGCTTCATGTACTTCTGATCAATTCAGCTAATGATGCAGGCGTTTTGATAGCCGAAGGACTTTGTGGCTCTGTAGAAGAGTTTGCTGAAAAGATGAATCAGGAGGCGCTTGCACTGGGAGCTACCAATACCCATTTTACCAACCCTCACGGGCTTTCTGACGAGGAGCATTATACAACAGTATATGATATGTATCTGATCGCCAATGCTGCAATGCAGTATGACCGTTTTAATGAGATCATACATATGCCTGAATATTCTACCGTTTATTATGACAAAAATGGGGCTTCCAAGGAGCTGACGGTAAAAAATACAAATCGTTATCTGCAGGGCACTGCAGAAGTCCCTTCCGGCATTACGGTACTGGGGGGAAAGACAGGTACGACAAGCGCTGCCGGGCATTGTCTGGTGCTGTTTTCCAGGGATACTTCAGGGAATCCGTATATTTCGGTGATCATGCGTTCCGAGAATGGAGATGCGCTGTATTCTGAAATGACAGAATTGCTTGATGAAATAAACAATTAACAGTTGTTTTTTAGAGAGTTATATTTTATAATAAACATAGGTTATATACTGAACGTTTACACTTCATATATAGCGAATATACTTCAGGAGGGTTCACCAATGGTTCAGTTGATTGTAGGTCAAAAAGGAAAAGGAAAAACAAAACATTTGTTAGATAAAGTTAATAACGAAGTCCAAAATGTATCCGGCAATATCGTTTATCTGGATAAAAGCACCAAGCACATGTATGAATTAAATAATAAAGTCAGACTGATCGATGTGTCTACATACATGTTGTCCGATTCAGACGAATTTGTTGGATTTATTTGTGGCATCATTTCTCAGGATCATGATTTACAGCAGATGTATTTTGACAGCTTTTTGAAAATTGCATGTGCAGAAGATGCAGACGTGGAGCCTATTGTTAATAGACTTGAAGGTATCAGCAAGAATTTCGGGGTAGATTTTATATTAAGTGTATCACTTGATGAAGCTGAATTTTCTGATTCATTAAAAGAGAAGATTATTGTTTCTTTATAAAGGTAATTATATGACTTTGCTAAAGCCCCGGAAAGTTTCTGGGGTTTTTGTAATGCATGATTATTGAATTGTCACAAGGAGTGCGGATTTGAGCAGCAATGATAATAAGATAGTTAAATACAGAAAACCTTTAAATTTAAATATCGGTATGGTCATTTTTGCTGCTATGCTGGTATATATCATAATCTGTATATTTGGATTTTTTAGTGAAAAGCATATTGTGCCCTATGAAGTGAAGGAAGGCTCTCTTTCTGCCAATAATGTTTATCAGGGGATCGCACTGCGTAATGAAGAGATCATTACGGCCGACCAGGCAGGGTATATTAATTATTATGCCAGAGAAGGAGAGCGGGTAGGTGTCGGTAATCTTGTTTATACCCTGGATGAATCAGGAAAGCTTGCGGATTATATTGATTCGGAGAATTCAGGAAACAATAATCTGACTTCAAAAGATCTGGCTGAGCTGAAATCCGAAATACTTGGCTTTGTTGCAGGTTTTGATCCCCACAACTTTTCTGAAGTATATGATTTTAAATATAATGTGAAAGGTACTGTTCTAAAGCTGTCAAATGTCAATATTCTTGAAAATATTGACAGAATAAACGCAGCCGGGATTTCAGATCTTGTATCTTTTTGCAGGGCGCCGGATACAGGTATTGTAATTTATTCTGTAGATGGATATGAAGAATTGAAATTTGAGGAATTTACTTCTGAATTATTTAATACCAAAGAATATGAAAAAAAACAGCTGATCAGTAATGATCTGATCGCAAATGGTGATCCGGTTTATAAATTATCAAAGGATGAGGACTGGTCGCTGATCATTAAAGTAGATGAAAAGAAAGCTGATGAGCTGGAGGAGCTTAAATATGTCAATGTAAAGTTTCTGAAAAACCAGGATACTTCCTGGGGGCAGGTAAGCAGGTATACCAATCCGGAAGGGGATACTTTTGTCAGACTGACGTTTACCAATTCCATGGTTACCTTTTGTACAGATCGTTTTATAGATGTAGAGCTGATCACAGAAGAAAAGAAGGGACTTAAAATTCCGCAGTCTTCCATTATACAGAAGGAGTTCTTTATTGTCCCTAAGGAATATGTTACCCAGGGCGGTAAATATGGACGTGACGGAGTCATGCGTGAAACTTATACAGAGGATGGCAAGGCTACCACCGAATTTATAGAAACTACCATATATAATGCCACAGAAACCGAATATTATATTGATGATTCACAGCTTAGAAGCGGTGACTATATTATAAAACCGGAATCTACAGAAAAGACGGCGGTCAGCAGAAAGGGAACGCTTGTAGGCGTATACAATATCAATAAAGGCTATGCAGATTTTAAGCAGATCGATGTTCTGTATGAAAATGAAGAATATGCGATCGTAAAGTCAAATACACAATACGGTCTCAGCGTTTATGATTATATTGCACTGGATGCAACTTCCGTAGAAGATGATGAGATTATTAATGAATAGAGAAAGGCTTGGCTAATATGATCGCAGAAAATTTAAGAGTTGTAAGAAGCAAAATAGAAAATGCCTGTTCGCAATCGGAAAGGAAACCGGAAGATGTTACTTTGATCGCAGTAAGCAAAACTAAGCCTGTAAAAATGCTGAAAGAAGCCTATGATCAGGGATGCCGTCATTTTGGAGAAAATAAGGTACAGGAACTGATCGATAAATACGATGTGCTGCCGGATGATATAAAGTGGCATATGATCGGTCATCTGCAGAGAAATAAAGTAAAATATATCGTTGACAAGGTATATATGATCCACAGTGTTGATTCTTTAAGGCTTGCAGAAGAGATCAGCAGGGAGGCACTTAAGAAAAATGTAACGGTGTCTATTCTGATAGAGGTCAATGTAGCGGGAGAGGATACAAAATTTGGCGTAAGCCCTTTAGAGACAGAAGAACTGGTGCGTAAAATAGCAGTTTTGCCGGGCATAGCAATTAAAGGATTAATGACAATAGCTCCATATGTAGATGATCCGGAAGATAATCGTCAGTATTTTGCGGCTTTGAAACAATTATCTGTTGACATAAGTAAGAAAAACATTGATAATGTTAATATGAATGTTTTGTCCATGGGCATGACAGGAGATTATGCAGTTGCCATTGAGGAAGGTGCAGTATTTGTACGCGTTGGCACCGGTATTTTCGGAGAACGGCAATATGCATTATAGATAAGGAGCGCTGAAAATGGGAGTAATGGATAAATTTCTCAATTACATGAAGTTAAATGAGGATGATGATTTTTATGAGGATGATGACTATTATGATGAAGAACCCATAGAAGAAAAACCAAAGAAGCTTCCTGCAGTAAAAGAAGTCAGTAAAGATTATGATGAGGATAAGGCTGTCGTAAAGAAAACAACACCTAAAGTAACGCCTATGCGCCAGACCAAGAAAACAGGAAATGGTATGGAAGTGTGTGTGATCAAGCCAACATCTATTGAAGATGCAAGGGAAATCACAGAAACACTGCTGGCCAACAGAACTGTAGTCCTTAATCTGGAAGGATTAGATGTAGATATTGCACAGAGGATCATTGATTTTACTTCCGGTTCCTGCTTTGCTATCAGTGGTAATCTACAGAAGATATCTCATTACATATTTATTATCACACCGGCTATCGTCGATATATCCGGAGATTTTCAGGAAATATTATCGGGTTCATTTGATGTACCGATCAATAACGGATTATAAAAAGCTTCCTGGGGTTCCAGGAAGTTTTTCTTATAGTTTAGGCCAAAGGAGAATAAATCATGTCGGAAAGACTTACAATTAATTTTGAAAAGAAACCTTGCTATGATATTGTTTTTTCTGTTTCTTTTGATGATCTTTTAGAAGAACTTAATAAACTGAATATATCTGACAGAAAGGTATGCATAATTACGGATTCTCATGTAGCAGGTCTGTATGGCGATGAGGTAATGCAGGTCTTAAATGAAAATTGCAGAAAAAATATTATTTTTTCATTTCAGGCAGGAGAAGAAAATAAAACACTTGATACTGTAAGGGAAGCTTACAAATTTCTGATAAATGAAAAATTTGACAGAAAAGACCTGATCATTGCACTTGGCGGCGGAGTAGTAGGAGATGTGACCGGTTTTGTAGCTGCAACCTATTTACGGGGAGTGGATTTCGTTCAGATTCCGACCACGCTGCTTTCACAGTCTGATTCCAGCATTGGAGGCAAGACAGGAGTGGATTTTGACGGATATAAAAATATGGTAGGGGCGTTTTATATGCCTAAACTTGTATATATGAATCTATCCACTTTAAAAACCCTGGATACAAGAGAATACTTCAATGGTTTTGCTGAGGTTATGAAACATGGCCTTATTAAGGATGGTGCTTTCTATGAATGGCTTCTTGATAATATGTATGAGATCTGTGACAGAGATCTTGATACTCTGCTGGAGATGGTTCAGAGAAGCTGCATGATCAAAAAACTAGTAGTTGAAAAAGACCCCACTGAAAAAGGTGACAGAGCCCTGTTAAATTTTGGACATACAATTGGACATGCTATTGAAAAAGCAAAGAATTTTACGCTGTCTCATGGAGAATGCGTAGCTCTCGGCTGTATTGCAGCGGCGTTTATATCATGGAAACATGAATGGCTTTCCATGGAAGAATACTATGAGATAAGGGATATGTTTGTTCCCTTTAATCTGCCTATATCGATAGAGAATATTGATCCAGAGGAAATTCTTGCCCTTACGAAATCGGATAAAAAGGCAGAGGGAAACAAAATTAAATTTATTCTTCTCAAGAAGGTAGGTAAAGCGGTTATTGATCTGAATGTAACGGACGAAGATATTATCAACGCCGTAAAAGAAATTTTATATAAGGAAGATGGAGAATAATTTTGAGTAAACAAGGTGATTTTATGCGTAAAGGAAAAGGAAAGCTTTTGCTCTTCGATCTATTTTTACTGATTATCTTGGTAGTAATTGACTACATGACTAAAAAAATGGCAGTTATTAAATTAAAAGATCAACCGGCCTTTAATATCATTGACGGAGTCCTTGAATTTAATTATCTTGAAAACCGGGGGGCTGCCTTCGGAATGCTGCAGAATCAGAGGATGTTTTTTGTGTTTGTGGCGCTGGTTTTTCTTGGTGTAATAGTATTTGTTCTGTTTCGAGCACCTTATGAGAAACGGTATATTAAACTGCATATTTTGTTGACCATGATAGCGGCCGGTGCTATCGGAAATATGATGGATAGACTGAAACTGGACTATGTAGTTGATTTTATTTATATTGTCCTAATCAATTTTCCTATATTTAACGTTGCGGATATGTATGTGACGTTTGCCACTGCAATATTGATCATAGAAGTATTATTTGTTTATAAGGAAAATGATTTTAACTTTTTAAGTTTTGATCAGAAAAAAATCAGGGAATTAAGATAAAATTTTATGTCAGAAGAATTAAAAGAATTTGAATTTACTGTTTCAGAGGAATCAGAAGGAGAGAGAATCGATAAGTATTTGAATCAGCTTATGGATTCTCTTTCGCGTTCTTATATCCAAAAGCTTTTATCAGGCGGAAATGTCAAAGTAAATTCAGCAAATGTTAAGGCAAACTACAAAGTAAGATCAGAAGATAATGTAGTTCTGTATCTTCCGCCTGCTGTGACACCGAATATTGAGGCCGAAAATATTCCTCTCGATGTTTTATATGAAGATAACGATGTGATCGTGGTAAACAAACCTAAAGATATGGTGGTCCATCCGGCGCCAGGGCATTACAGTCATACTTTAGTAAACGCGCTTCTTTATCATTGTAACGGGAACTTAAGCGGTATTAACGGTGTACTGCGTCCCGGTATTGTTCACAGAATTGATAAGGATACAACAGGATCCGTTATTGCCTGTAAAAATGATCTTGCCCACGCCTCGATTGCTGCGCAGCTCAAAGAACACAGTATTGTCCGCAGATACCATGCCATTGTACAGGGTGTTCTTAAAGAAAGAGAGGGCACTATACACACGCTGATCGGCAGGCATCCAAATGACAGAAAAAAAATGGCAGTGGTTCATGCAGGGGGAAAGGATGCCATAACGCATTACAGAGTACTCAGGTATTTTGAAAAATACACTTATGTGGAATGTATTTTGGAAACCGGAAGGACTCATCAGATCAGAGTGCATATGGCAAGCATCGGACATCCTCTTTTGGGTGACCAGGTCTATGGTCCGGTTAAATCTCCTTACCATTTAGAAGGGCAGTGCCTTCATGCTAAAATCCTGGGATTTCATCACCCAATAAACCAGGAATATATTGAGACAGATGCACCTTTGCCGGAATATTTTACGCACCTCATTAATACTTTAAAGTAGACGCTTATTTTGTTTTTGCAGAAATCAGTTGAAAAGTAAAGAATTCTATGATACTATTAATAATGTTAATAAAAATTTAATGATTATTAAGTATAATTTTAGATAATTTTTATACTTTACAAAGGGGTAATATAATGGAAACGGCTGAATACCTTGACCGCCTCCTTTTGCGTTATTCTGGGAGCTTCGACATTTATCAGCCTTATACGGTAAATGGTAAAGAATACCCGGCATACGGGTATTTTTTTTCATATATAGAAAAGTATATTCTGGTGCGTGAGATCAATATGTGGTCTACACACAGTTATGAACATTTATTGTTTATGGAAACAGAAGAGTGCACAGATGAGGTTTTGAAGGAAGCAGATAAATTGATACGTGATTACATGGAACCTGTACTGGTCAGGAAAAATGAAAAGCTTCCTGAAATGAATCATATGTCCAGCTATATCAGTGTTGTGATCATATCTAAAAAGGCTCTTCAAAAGCGTGAAGCAGACAAAATAAAGCATTATCATTTTGAAAAAGGATATAAATTTAATTTCAGAGGTTTTTCACGCGGCACAATTATGTGTGTATCTATGGAAGATCGGAAATTCTACAGTAACTACTATGGCCGTTCCAAAAAGGAAATTTTTCAAGGAGTATTTGGGGATGTGGATCAGGGGAAACCCGGATTTAAGAAGGTCATGGAGGAGAAAGGCCTAAGTCCTTATAAGCAGGAACTTCCCGGAGAAGGAAGCTGAAAATGCTTATATGCAAATGTTCACACATTTGTTTTATATAAGAAATGCTCAAAACATAAGAAAAAAATTATGATTAGGAGGGATTGTTGTGAGCGCATTATTATTAATTATTTTAGCAATCGTAATCTTTGTAGTAGGTTACCTTACATATGGACGTTACCTTGCTAAAACATGGGGAATCGATCCCAGCAGAAAAACACCTGCTTTTGAGATGGAAGACGGTGTTGACTATGTTCCCGCTAAAACACCCGTTTTGATGGGACATCATTTCTCATCCATTGCCGGTGCAGGCCCTATTAACGGACCTATTCAGGCAGCATTTTTCGGATGGGTACCTTGCTTCTTGTGGATCGTTATCGGCGGTATCTTCTTTGGGGCCGTTCAGGACTTTGGTGCATTATTTGTATCCATTCGTCATGAGGGTAAATCCTTAGGTGAGGTTATTGAAGAGAATATCGGACACAGAACAAGAATTTTATTCACAGTTTTTGCATGGCTTGTATTGCTGCTTGTTATCGCAGCATTTGCTGATATTGTAGCAAACAGTTTTATCGGTGCAAGTTTTGGCGGAAGTGATAGTAACGGTTCTGTAGCAACAGCTTCTCTGTTGTTCATACCGCTTGCTATCGGTTTCGGATTCCTTGTATACAGGAAAAATGCTCCTATGTCAGTAGCAACTATTGTAGGCGTTATTTTACTTGCAGCATGTGTTGGTATCGGGCTGGCTTGTCCTTTGAATGTTTCAAAGAACTTCTGGATCGGCTTTGTATTTATTTATATCATCATTGCATCTGTAACACCTGTATGGATTCTGTTACAGCCCAGAGATTATTTAAGCTCATTCCTTCTTTACTTTATGATGGCTGCAGCAGTGATCGGTATTATTGGTGCTACGATCGTTGATCCTTCAACAACAGCATTCCAGACGCCTGCATTTACGGGCTTTGCAGTAGGAGGAAATTATTTATTCCCTACACTGTTTATTACTATTGCCTGCGGCGCGATTTCAGGATTCCATTCACTGATCGCATCAGGTACAACTTCCAAGCAGCTGTCCAATGAAAAGGATGCTCTTATGGTTGGTTATGGTTCCATGTTGATCGAATGTGTACTTGCAGTTATTTCCCTGATCGCAATTGGAACACTTTCTGTAGATGGTTCTCAGAATGCAGTTAAAGAATTATTAGGTCTGGAGGCAATTTCTCCTACCGTTATCTTTGGTACAGCAATTTCTAATTTCTTTGCTACCATCGGATTCGGTGAGGGTGCAGTTAATGCAACCAAAACAGTTATCATGCTTGCTGTAAGCTGCTTCTGCTTAACATCGCTTGATACAGGTACCAGACTTGGACGTTTCATGTTCCAGGAATTATTTGCAGGTACAGAAATCGGCAAAAAGCTGAAACTGGAAAACATGTATGTTGCAACAGTAATTACAGCATTCTTCGGATTTGTACTTTGTCTTGCAGGATATACCAAGGTATGGCCTCTGTTTGGTGCTGCTAACCAGTTAGTTGCAGTTCCTGCATTCCTTGCTGTAGCTGCTTACTTAAAGAAGATTGGCAGAAACAATAAGATGCTTTACATTCCTATCGTATTTATGGCATGTGCAACCATTTGTTCTTTGATATTGACATTTAAGAAGAATATTGGTGAGATCGTAGCCGGTGCAACAGGTACAGCATTATTTACTGATGTGCTTCAGAGTATTATTATTGTTCCGCTTGTAATACTGGCTGTTATCCTGATCTATGATGGCGGTAAGGTATTGTTTGCAAAGAAAGCTGCAAAATAAGATAGAAATATCTGTAATAATTAATGATCATCTGAGGACACTGGCAAAATGTCAGTGTCCTTTTTATATTGATAGGAAATATCTCATTATTTATGACAATACATTGAATTTTAAGTTAATTTAGAGTATACTGTTTATATAATAAAATTATCAGTCAGGGAGGAATCCATATGGATACAGTAATTACGATCGGCAGACAATTTGGCTCCGGAGGACGTGAAATAGGAGAGAAAGTTGCTGAATATTTTGGTATTACATGTTATGATAACGAATTATTGAGCAGAGCAGCCAAAGAGAGCGGTTTTTGTGAAGAAATGCTGGAAAATCATGATGAACGTCCGACCAGCTCATTTTTATATAATCTGGTCATGGATACGTATTCGTTTGGTTATAATGCCTCACATTTTGTTGATATGCCTATCAGTCATAAAGTATTTCTGGCACAGTTTGATACGATCAAAAAGATTGCCAGTGAAGGGCCCTGCGTTATTGTAGGACGTTGTGCTGATTATGCATTAAATGATCTTAAGAACAGTGTGCACATTTTTATTTACGGAAATGAAGAATGCAAAACTAAAAGAATTATGGAACGTCATAATGTAGATGCTGCAAAAGCAAAGGATATGTGCATTAAAAAGGATAAGCAGCGTCAGAGCTATTATAATTATTATTCTTCCAAAAAATGGGGAAGAGCCGACAGTTATGATTTATGTGTTAACAGCAGCATTTTAGGCGTAGACGGAACTGTAAAACTGATCACTCAATATATTGAAGATTTCGAGGCTAAAAATAAATATGTTTAAAATTTCAAAAGATAACTCTCAAAATACTGTATCCGGTGTTTTGAATGCATATTTTGAATTGACCACAGCATATACAATTTTGGTACCGCTTATAGTTACTATAATCTTTATGAGATATTATTCAGATTATATGTTATGGGCGGTACCTTTTATTTCCTGCGTTCTGACATTTTTTTATGGATATTATATAACAACGGCTAAAAGGCCCCTAAAACCGGATTCAGCGCTTGACATATATATGCCTGTATTTTGTCCCTTTTTATGGCAGTTGTTTTTGCTTATCATATTTAATTTTTTTGATTGGACAGTAGGATTGGGACCTGTTATTTATGTTTTTTTATCTTTTAACTGGTATGGAGGATATATAAATGAAGAATGGCATAATATGAGCGCATTAAATTTGATCTATAATGCTTCTATTATACTGGGATTTACAGCAGGAGAGCGGTTTTCGGCTGTTAAGCTGGATATTAAGAGGAAAAAACTGAATCTGAAAAAGGTTGGAATTGTTGCAATATGCTGTATTTTAGTTTATTCATTAAGCGAATATGTTTTATATCAGAAAAGAATTAACATAGTAGAATCAGAGGGTTACGTCTCT
The DNA here is from genome assembly GCA_014803415.1 of Lachnospiraceae bacterium. Taxonomy (GTDB): domain Bacteria; phylum Bacillota; class Clostridia; order Lachnospirales; family Lachnospiraceae; genus Suilimivivens. The sequence goes on along the minus strand of JAAVBZ010000045.1, from coordinate 285,789 downwards.
TACGGATTCCGTTATGAACATGGTCTATCAAGCATTGACCTATCCCCTTATTATGTTGAAAATGAAGAAAATAAACTGGCAAAGTTAAGCGAATTATCTGAATTTAGAATAAGTAATCCCGAAGAAATGCTGGTTTTAGACGGCGCAGAAGCTGCTTATCCTGTGTATTCGGCTTTTGCAGCAGCTTGTTACGAAAATATCAATGACCTGCAGAAAACAGCAAAAGAACAGATAAATAATCACCTGAAAGACAAAGATGAAGTAATTATGCCAGTTCAATTCCATAATTCGATCATTGCTTACGAAAGGCTCCTGAGCGGAGAAACCGATATTTTCTTTGGCGCAAGGCCTTCTAAAGAACAGGTAGAAAATGCAAAAATGGTAGGGAAAGAGCTTGTGCTTACTCCCATTGGAAAAGAAGCTTTTGTATTTTTTGTAAGCAGCCAGAATCCTATTGATGAACTGACTGCAGCGCAAATTCGTGATATTTACTCAGGAAAAATCAATAGCTGGCATTCACTGGGAGGAGAAAAACTCAGAATTCAGGCGTTTCAACGTCCGAAAAATTCAGGTTCTCAAACTATGATGGAGTATTTTATGGGAGATACTCCTTTAAGAGAACCTTTAAAAGTGGAATATGAATTAAGTATGGATGGCGTCATAGAACAAGTAGCAGATTATCAAAACAAGGATTCTTCAATTGGATATTCTTTTAGATATTATGTTTCCATTATGGATGTTGATACATCGGCTTCAGATGTAGGAATCAAAATCTTGGCTGTTGATGGTATTTATCCTGATGAAGAAAATATACATAACGGGAATTATCCCATGACTACAGAGCTTTATGCTATAACGCTGGCGGATAATCCTAATAAACATATTACGCCATTTTTAAACTGGATGATCGGGGATCAGGGACAAAAAATCCTTTCTGAAACAGGCTATGTATCCATACAATAATAATATAAAGATTTAAAAGTATAGGAAAGAGGAGTTCTGAAATATAAACCCAACTATTCGCAAAACACAAGTTTAACGAATAGTTGGGTCGAAAAGTTAGCTGCATGTTTTGTTTTAAAGCCCCAACTAATTCGTTAAACTTGTAGTAGATTAGAGGTTATATTCGACTTTTATAATTTGTCTTTTTCAATGTAATCTATCTGGCTGTTATATTTGGTTATGAATTTTTCATAATTTGAATCTTTATAATTTGAAGTTTGAGAATCTTTTTTCTTTTTTATATATTGTTGATTATAGTTATCTACAATATTGATTTTGTTCTTGCGTTTTTTATGGATTTTTATGAAGGTATATACATATACGAGTATTAAAAACGCAATGATCAGTCCAATAAAAATTTTCATATGATATCACCTGATAATTTCATTCGAATCAAGAACTATGGTAAAGGGACCGTTATTCACAAGTGAAACCTCCATATGGGCGCCAAACTGACCATGTTCAACGCAGGGAATTTCCTGACGGCATTTATCAATAATATATTCATATAATTCATTAGCAAGATCCGGTTTACCGGCATTAATAAATGAAGGACGGTTTCCATGCCGACAATCTGCATATAATGTGAATTGTGAAATAATTAACAATTGCCCGCCGACATTTTTTATATCTAAATTAGTTTTACCTTCCGCATCCTCAAAAATCCTTAAATGAATCAATTTATTTACCATTTTGTCAGCAATCTCTCTGGTATCAGTATTACATATGCCAACAAGGACAAGATAGCCTTTATCTATACTTCCGATAACATTATTGTCTACGCTGACGCTGGCTTTATGAACACGCTGTATAACAAATTTCATAGCTACTTCTCTCCTTCTGATGAATCATCTTTCGCTTTTCTTTTTATAAAGGATAAATTGAAAAATTTCTTTTGCACAGTGGTATCTCTTGGGATAAAGGTATCATTATCAATATAATCCAAGTTAATATACTCTTTGGTGGCAACAGGTAATCCTTTTCTTTTGAGAATTCGTTCAATAATGCGTCTGACCATAGCATAAATAACAGCAAAAACCGGAACGCCGATTACCATCCCGAGTATGCCAAATAATCCGCCAAAAATGGTAATGGAAAAGATTACCCAGAATCCTGTGAGGCCTGTAGACTGGCCTAAAATCTTAGGTCCGATAACATTTCCATCTAATTGCTGCAGAACCAAAATAAAAATAATGAAATAGATACATTGTACAGGATTTACCATCAATACCAGAACAGCGCTGGGGATAGCTCCTATGTAGGGCCCAAAAAAGGGAATAATATTGGTAACGCCGACAATAACGCTGATAAGTAAAGCATACGGCATATTAAGGAGGCTGGTTCCGGCAAAACACAGAATACCGATAATAAGCGAATCAAGAATTTTTCCGCTTATAAAACCTATAAAGGTATCACTTGTAAATCTGAGATCACGGATCAGGCTATTGGCATGTTTTTTTGAAAATAAAGCATACATGATCTTCTTAAGCTGCCCAGCAAAAGTTTCTTTACTGAACAGAACATAAATTGAAATGATCAGACCAATGATTAAATTCCACAATGCTTTTAAAACGCTGATCAAACTTAGTGAAACTGTTTTTACCAGAGATTCCATCTGCGGTATTATGCTGTTATTAAGGTAATTGTTGATATCTTCGGAATAAGTATCTATAACCTGCATTACTATTTTTTCAATATCAGGATTGGCTTCAAGATACTTTTCAATAAAATTTGTCAGATTCTGCACATAGTAAGGAAATTGTGAGGAAATGTTTTGGATACTTGTAATCAAATTAGGAATCAGGATCGAAAAGAAACCGTAAATAAATAGAATTACAAGGGCAAGTGTCATGAGCACCGATATAGCGCGCATATATTTTTTCTTTTTTACCGTCATTACGGATGACCGGGTAAATAAAGAAATCAGTAATTTCTTTTCCAAATAATTTACAATAGGTGTAAGTAAATACGCTAACACTATTCCGTATAAAATAGGACTAGCAATGACTGCCAGTGCATTCAGCTTTGCCGAAAAACGATCGCCATGGAAAATCAGATAGTAAAAGCAGATAGACGCTGCAATAACCAAAAATGACGTAATTCCAAAGCTGATATGCTTCTTATCAATATCAAATTTCATAACTATCACCTCAGCCTTAAAAACTTAGAAGAATCTTAACTTATTGTCTCCAGTATTCAGTATATCATTTTTTAATGAAATATACTATGGATTATTCGCAAAATATGTTAGAATAAAGTGAATATTTACAGGGGTAGATCTAATGGAAAACAGTAAAAATTATCATGACGAACAAAACAATATCAACACCTTACGTATGAGAGAAGTTCTGGATACTCTTCCGCCTTTCTGTAAGCAATTTTTTAGAGGAATTCAGGAATATACTTCTTCCAGGACAAGATTGGCTTATGCATATGATATAAGAGTATTTTTTGAATTTATGCAGTCCCATAACAGTATCTGCTCCAAAATGGAAATTAAAGATTTCCCCATTTCTCTTTTAGATCAGATCACACGTGAAGACATTGAGGAATATATGGATTATATTACCTTGTATAAAAAAGATGGCAAAGAATATATGAATAACGAGCGTGGTAAAAAAAGAAAGTTATCAGCGCTTAAAAGCTTTTATAATTATTATTTTCGTTCCGAGCTTATATCGACAAATCCTGCGGCGTTGGTTCCTTTGCCCAAACTGCATGAAAAGGAGATCATACGTCTTGATGCAGATGAAGTAGCTATTCTTCTTGATCAGGTAGAGGATGGGACCAATCTTACCAAAAGTCAGCAAAAATTTCATGATAAAACCAAAATCAGAGATGTGGCGCTTCTTACTCTTCTGCTTGGTACCGGAATCCGTGTTTCAGAATGTGTGGGACTTGATATCAATGATGTGGATTTTAAAAATAACGGTATTAAAATACGTAGAAAGGGTGGATATGAAGCTGTTGTTTATTTTGGGGATGAGGTAGCTGATGCGCTGCATGATTATCTTGAAAAAAGACACCATATCATACCTCTTGAAGGACATGAAAACGCTTTGTTTCTATCCTTGCAGAATAGACGTATCACAGTACGTGCAGTTGAAAATCTGGTAAAAAAATATGCTTCCACTGTCACAAGACTTAAGAAAATTACACCTCATAAATTAAGAAGTACATATGGCACTTCCCTGTATCAGGAAACCGGTGATATTTATTTAGTGGCTGATGTTCTTGGACATAAAGATGTAAATACTACCAGGAAGCATTATGCAGCTCAGGAGGACAGCAGACGGCGCAAGGCAGCCAGTGCTGTACGGTTAAGAGAAAAATAGCTTAAAAGGCTTCTGAGGGCATTTGGAAGCCTAATGGCTGCTTCCTTATCCTATAAACTCATTACTATAGTAGGGAATGATAAGGTTCTGTCCATAAATAATAGTTTCGTTCTTTAAATGATTGATTGCCATTACTTCTTTAATGTAACTGTCATAAGAATCATAATATTCGGTATCTGCATATAAATCTGCAAAATCCCAAATAGTCTCACCTGCGCCTATGGTAACGCTTTTATAATATTTATAAGAAATATCAGACGATACATTTGACTGAGCTTTTGCTTTAAAGCTGAATAACATGGTTGAAAACCCCGCTGTCAGCACAATAGTCATAAAAAGCATGCTGATATTTCTGCGCATCTGACGCTTTCTTCTCAATTTATTATTTCTGATCCTGCGTTCACTGATATGATCATTCATCTTCAGTACCTCCAAAAGCAAACGTATGTTGCAAACTAATGTTCTTATAAATGGATTATACCGAACATGCATTCTGATGTCAATGCTTTTTGAAGAAAAAATCGAACAAATATTTGGAATATATGTTTGCCTTTTCCTGCATGTTATGATATACTTCTTTTAAAAGAAATATTTTATTTTAAAAAGGAGGAGATTTAGCGCATGGCACAGGGAAAAATAACTGCTAAGCAACAGGAAATACTGGATTATATTAAAGATGAAATTTTAAAACGGGGTTATCCGCCGGCAGTTCGTGAAATTTGTGAGGCAGTTAATCTGAAATCTACTTCTTCTGTTCATTCTCATCTTGAAACTTTGGAAAAGAATGGTTATATCAGAAGAGATCCGACCAAACCACGCGCCATCGAAATCTGTGATGATAGTTTTCAAATGGTTCGTACTGAAATGGTCAGCCTTCCTGTAATCGGTCAGGTTGCTGCCGGAGTGCCCATCCTTGCTGAAGAAAATGTGGAAAGCTATTTTCCTGTTCCGGCTGAAGTTGTTCCGAAGGGAGAATCCTTTATCTTAAATGTTAAGGGCGATTCCATGATCAATGCCGGCATTTTCAATGGGGATCAGGTTTTTGTAAATTCCTGTAATACTGCTAAGAATGGTGAAATCATTGTTGCCTTAATAGATGATTCTGCTACTGTTAAAACTTATTATAAAGAAGATGGCCATATAAGGCTTCAACCTGAAAATGATACCATGGATCCTATTATCGTTAATGATTGTCAAATTTTAGGTAAAGTATTCGGTATTTTCAGAATTTTTCGTTAATGGAAAATTGTAGATGTTTATTTTTCTCTATTCAGGTCAGAATATTATTGAGGCTATAAGCTGAATGGAGGTAAAAAAATGAATAATAAAGTATTAGACTGCATCGCCTTGACAATAGCGATCATCGGTGCCGTAAACTGGGGCCTGATTGGATTTTTTTCCTTCGACCTTGTTGCCCTGATTTTCGGTAATATGTCTTGGATCTCAAGAATTGTTTATGCCCTGGTAGGAATCAGCGGGCTTTACCTGCTGTCATTCTATATGTATACAGGCAAAAATGAAGGAACTAACAATTAATTTAAAGCAAAGGCGCACATCACTTTTTGATGTGCGCTTTTGCTTAAATAGATATTAAATTAATTTTTAAGTACATCTTCCTTAAATTCTTTGGCATCGATCTTCTTACCGTCTCGCCATATCCGTTCCAGATCATAAAACAGACGGTTTTCCTTATCAAAAATATGAACAATAATATCACCAAAATCAAGTAAGATCCAATTGGCGTTATTATATCCTTCAATCTGTTTTAAAGGAAGACCTGCTTTGCCAAGTTTTTCATCTACAGCATCAGACAAAGCCTGTATCTGGCTTTTATTGTTTCCTCCTGCAATTATGAAGTAATCTGCAATTACGGAAACTTCACTGATATCTATCAGACTGATATCTTCTGCTTTTTTATTTTCTAATGCTTCAATTGCTGATGCCGCAAGTTCTTTTGTTCTGTTATCTACCATAAAAATGCCTCCTGTTCATGAATTAATATCATAACTTTATATTTGCAAAATATTCATAAGTTTTTCTGGTCATCGGATCAATTTCACCGCCGGTACTTTCCAGGTATCCTAAACAATCGGAAAGGATCTTTACAAGAGCCTGATCCAGATCGATAAAGGCAAGCTTTCTTACTTCTGATAAATTCGGTGCATGTTTTCTGCCGGGTTCAATATAATCGGAAATATATATGATTTTTTCCAGTACCGTCATTCCCGGACGGCCTGTAGTGTGATTTAAAATCGCATTTAATATTTCCTGATCCTTGATCTTAAATTTGTGCCTGGCAATACAGCTGCCGGCTTTGGCATGAAGTAAATACGGATTTCTGCGTTCTACTGATGTGATTTCTATATTATTTTTCTTACAGATTGATATTTTTTTATCATCGCTCAAGCATTTGGCGCAATCATGTAAAAGCCCTGCGATCTGTGCTTTTTCCAGATCAACATCATAACGCATTGCAAGTGAACATGCCGTGTAAGCTACTCCTAAGGTATGTTCATAACGTTTAGGATCTAAAGCTTTTTCCATGGATTTTCTGATTTTCTTAATATCTGAAGATTTCAAAATAATGCCCCCATATGATCCGTTTATACTTATAACTATTCCGGTTGATACAAATGTTGTTTTTGAATATATTGAAGAACCTTATCCGGTACCATATATCTGACAGATTCTCCTTTCGCAATTCTCTTCCGGATCTCCGTAGAGGATATATCAAATTTCCTTTCGGGTAATATAATGATCCGGGCTTGATATCGTTTTTTCAGTTCAGAAACTTTTTCTTTCAGCTCATTTTCATTCCGGCCCTCCCGTGCTGCCGCAACAAAAATACAATCTGACAAAATTTCCTGCGAGTTTTTCCAGTATTCTACAGTAAAAAGATTGTCTGCACCCAGAATAAAGTAATAAATCGTATCAGGAGATTTTTTTCTTAGTTCCCGTAAGGTATCACAGGTATAAGTATTTCCTCCCCGTTCTACTTCTATGGCAGAAAGTGTAAAATCCGGGTTATCTTCAATGGCAAGTGCAGTCATGGAGAGCCGGATGCTGCCGTCTAAGATCATTTCTTTATCCTTCATATAAGAATTGCCGCTGGGGATGAACAAAATTTCATCCAATCCGCAGTACTCTTTGGCCTGCTGCGCTAAAAGAAGATGCCCGTTATGAATGGGATTAAAGGTACCGCCCATGATTCCTACTTTTTTTTGCTGAATCATAAATACTCTTCTTTCTTACAAAGGAAGATTGATCTTTTTATGATCTTTATTTTCCTTATAAAGGACAATTTTTTTGCCGATCACCTGTACCACCTGAGATCTGGTTCTTTCACCAAGTATAGAGGCAATTTCTTTGGGATCTTCCATGCAGTTTTTCAGTACCGCCAGTTTGATCAGTTCTCTGGTATTAAAAGCCTCAGTGACAGCTTCTGTCACTTCAGGTGTAAGTCCTGACTTTCCGATCTGAAATACAGGATCAATATTCATTGCAAGTCCCTTTAAATATGCGCGCTGTTTGCTAGTCATTAAGTAATCCTCCTGTGAATAAACACTTTGGTTATTTGTAGTAGTCAAAGGAAAGGCCATACATACGCACAGTATCACCTTCATTGATCCCAAGGGCTTCCAGTTCATCCAGAATACCATTTACTTTAAGGAAATTCTGGAAGAAAGTAAATCCTTTTTCTGAATCCAGATTGGTATATCCAAGCATCTTTTCAATCCGGGGACCTTCAACTACATATTCATCTGCCTTTTCATCATAAATCACGGTATAGGGGTCATTAGATCCGCCCAGCATATATTCAGGGAAGAATTCCTGTTCAAAAATAACAGGTTTTTCATCTACAGAATCAAGCAGATTTCTTACATGATAAAGTAATTCCTTGATTCCTTTGCCGCTGATGGCCGATATGGGAAATACTTTAATGCCTTTTGGCTCAAATTCATCTTTAATAGCTGTGACAGGATCATTTCCTGAACCGTCGTCATAGATCATATCAATTTTATTGGCGGCAATTACCTGAGGCCTTTTTGCTATTTCAGTATTATAGTTTTCCAGCTCTTTATTGATGGCATAAATATCTGCTATGGGATCTCTTCCTTCCGTTGATGCAGCATCAACAATATGAATAATAACCTTGGTTCTTTCAATGTGGCGCAGGAATTCAAAACCAAGTCCTACTCCTTCTGAAGCACCTTCGATCAGTCCCGGTATATCGGCCATAACAAAACCTTTTGCATCATCTAAATCCACCACACCAAGATGAGGGTTGATGGTAGTAAAATGATAATTGGCTATCTGCGGTCTGGCGTTACTTACCTGTGTCAGCAAAGTAGACTTACCTACGTTGGGAAAGCCCACTAATCCCACATCAGCGATCACTTTAAGTTCTAATTGTAATTCCAGCTCTTTGGAGGGTTGTCCGGGCTGGGCATATTTAGGCACCTGCATGGTACTGGTAGCATAATGCTGATTTCCGTTGCCGCCGCGGCCTCCCTGCAGGAGTACAAAGCGTTTATTATCTCCTGACATATCGGTTATTACTTTACCGCTTTCGAATTCCTTAACAACGGTTCCTTCCGGAAGCTTTAATATAAGATCAGCGCCGTTTTTACCGCGGCAATTGCGTTTACTGCCGTTTTCACCGTCCTGTGCGTGGTATTTACGTACATGTCTGTAATCGCTTAAAGTATTTAAACCCTCATCTATTTCAAGGATGATACTTCCCCCGTTACCGCCGTCTCCGCCGTCAGGGCCTCCGTTGGCAACAAATTTTTCACGTCTGAAAGATACATGACCGTCTCCGCCTTTGCCGCTCTTTACATATATCTTCGCTCTATCTGCAAACATATTGTTTTCCTTTCAAAGTCCAATAAAAACAAATTTTATAGAAAAAGGCTTCAAACCGATTAGTGTTTGAAGCCCGATCCATCGTACTATTTCTCTACAGGATATACGGAAGCCTGTTTCTTATCTCTTCCTTTTCTTTCGAATCTAAGTACACCGTCAACTTTTGCGAACAATGTATCATCTCCGCCAATTCCTACGTTAACGCCGGGATGAATCTTTGTTCCACGCTGTCTGTATAAAATATTTCCTGCTTTTACGAATTGTCCGTCAGCTCTTTTCGCACCCAGTCTTTTGGATTCGGAATCTCTACCGTTCTTAGTAGAACCAACACCCTTTTTATGAGCGAAAAATTGAAGGTTCATCTTTAACATGGTCTACACCTCCTTGAATTTAAGTTCCAGATACTTCTTACCATAGGCATCTATGATACCCGTTAATCCAAGTATTAGAGAATCCATCAGTAATATACCTTCTTTTGAAAGCATATTCTGAAATCGGCAGTCTATAAGTCCCTGATCTTCATCTGTAGTGATATCCATTTCTTCGTGAACCAATGTATCCAGCGAATTAATGGTATTAATGGTGAGGCAGGAAACCGAAGCGCAGACAATATCTTTGCCATATGCATCATAGCCCGCATGACCTTTACAGGTCAGTCTTTTATATTCTCCGTTTTTGGATTTATAAATTGTAATGGTTGTCATAACCTTATCCTACATACTAAGCGTTGATCTTTTCAATCTTAACCTGTGTGTATGCTTGTCTATGACCATTTTTCTTATGGTAACCGGTTTTTCTCTTATACTTGTAAACGATAACCTTACGGTATTTTCCCTGCTCCATAACTGTTGCAGTTACGTTTGCGTTCGCTACATCTCCGGCAACCTTAAGCTCGTTGTCGCTTACAGCGATAACCTGATCAAATGTAACAGTATCTCCGGGTTCAGCATTCAGCTTTTCAACTTTAATTACATCACCTTCGGAAACCTTATACTGTTTTCCACCTGTTGCAATGATTGCGTACATATGGACACCTCCTTCTATCAGCCAAAACTGATCTTACTCGCTAACTACGGTGGCTTTCGCGCTTAAACCTCGTTATGCGGCATACTCATAAAATATACCATTTAGAACGATACCTGTCAAGTAATTTTTATTATTATTACAAGATTTCCGAAAAGTAATCTGCAATCGGCCTGCTGATCTTCTTGCGGGTGATCTCTACAATCCCCAGCTTGGTCATATCCACCAGCCTGGTCCTTACTTTATCCTCTTTAAGACATGTATCCAAATATTCAAGGAGTTTCCGGTTATCCTCTTCCGATTCCATATTGATAAAATCTACCATGATCATGCCGGAATAGTTTCGAAGACGGAGCTGTCTGGCCGTTTCCTTCGCAGCCTCAAGATTGACCTTAAGATAATAATCAGTGCTCTTCTTTTTTCTGCTTTCTGCTTTGCCGGAATTTACATCGATCACCACCATGGCTTCGGTAGGTTCTATGATAAGATAGCCTCCGCAGGGCAGCCATACTTTCTTTGAGAGTGCTTCCTGTAAATGAGTATCCATACTGTAAAGTTTGGAAAGAGAAATCATACTATCCTGATAAAGCCTTAAGTTTCGGCCTTTAAAATGATCTTCTAGCAGATCATATACAGGAAGTTCATCTGTTATGATCTCTTCATAGGATCCCAAAGGAAGATTTTGAATGAAGCGAATAATTTCAGGCTCTGTCCGGTAAAAAACAGTATAACAGGTGCGATGCTCATAAGTCTCTTTCAGGTCATTAAAAATATGGATAAAGCTTTTCATTTCTTCAAAAAGAGGTGACAGATCATCTAAAGCATCTGCATTGGTGCGGATGGTAAATTGATATTGTTTTCTTCCTTCAATTGCCTCATTTTTGATTGACTGACCAAGACAATTCTGATCTTCAGTGCTGATTTTTTTAGAAAACTTTATTCCATGGCCAAAATAGCTGCAGACGCAGTACTGCCCTGTCAGCGTCAGTCTGGTAGAGGCAGTAGGCTGCTTGGTCTTCAGCGCTTCTCCCGTGATCTGAACCACAATTTCATCTCCCTGATGCAGGTCTTTTACTTCCGCAATATCTCTGTTTACACACAAAAGATCACTGCATTCATTAAAAGGCAGATAAACGGTGTGTTCATTAGAAATGGCAAGAAATGCACCTTTCATGCCGGAGACTACATTACGCACTTTTGCAAGGTAAATGTTTTCCAAAATACTTTCATTTTCGGGAAGAGCCGCACTTTCTAACAGCCATGGCCTTTTTTCATCGAATAAAGCCATAAGCAATCTGTTCTTTTGTCTGGTAATAACAATTTTGCCCATAATGAATACCTGACAGATCAAATTCGTGAAATAAGCGGCTTCAGATTACCGCTGTCATCTCTTTTATATGTTTCCAGTCTGCGTACTCTGAAGGGAAATTCCGGCAAAGAAACGCCTATGGAATCAAAAAAAGTTTCCATCACAAAGCCGGGCTTGATATTGCTTCCGCTTCCTGCATCAAGCAGTATATAAACACTTTCCTCCCTGACTTCCAGCTGATAAATACCTTCTTTTAAATCGATTTCCTTTTCACCCTTTTTTGTCTTTTTTATTACCGGTATGGTTTCCCGGTGATAAAAAGAATTAAGCCTGTCCTTCCAGTCATCAGGCAGATGTACTTTATTGCTGAAAGAAACCAGATAATCGGCAGCGGCTACACTTGCCATTGCATTTCCTTCTGTTTCATCTAAAAGAGCCGCATCCAGGATTCTTATTCCCTCTGCCATGACCTGATTCAGGCGCTCTTTGATATCCTCTTCACTGGTAAAGGAATTTAATGTAATATCGAAATATTCTCCGCGGCTTTCATGTCCTACCGATAAAGGTGAGGCGAAAGACATGATCTGATGGGGAGAAAAGCCGGTGGAATAAGCAATATCAATGTCTGCTCTCCTGATCGCTTTCTGAAAGTATCTCATAACATCCAGATGTCCGATAAATTTAATTGGCCCCTCTTTGGAAAATTTTATTCTTACCTTCATGCGTTGTCCCTCTTTTCATAGCAGATTCCCACGCCAAAGCGGGCTGCGCCGCATCCTTGGCACTGCTGTTTACAGTTGGGCGTAACAGTCTCTTCTTTTGCCCTGTGCCATTCCCTAAGCAAAAATTCTTTGGAAACGCCGCAGCTTATGAAATCCCAGGGGAAAATTTCATCCTCTGAGCGCTCTCTTACCGTATAGAAATCAGGATCAATACCACATTCTTCAAACGCCTGCATCCAGACATCGTTTTTATAGTATTCGCTCCAGGCATCATAGAAACATCCCATTTCATAAGCTTTTAATATGACCTGATTCAAACGTCTGTCACCTCTGGCCATGATCCCTTCCAATACACTGACATCCGCTTCATGCCAGTTGTATTTGATGCTCTTCTGATTCAGCTGTTCCGTAATGGATCTCCGGGTGAAATAAGCCTTATCAAGAAACTCTTCTTTACGGCACTGCGGCGCCCATTGAAAGGGCGTAAAGGGCTTGGGGATAAAGAAAGAGGTGCTGGCCACGATCTGGACCTTACCGTTTCTTTTTTCCTTAGGTACTGTTTCATAAAATACTGCAGCGATCTTATTGCAAAGCTGTGCGATTCCCCTGATATCGTCTTCTGTTTCAAAAGGAAGTCCCAACATAAAATAAAGCTTTACTCTTGTCCAGCCGCCTTCAAAAGCAAGCTTGGCTCCCTGCAGGATCACATCTTCCGTAAGCCCTTTATTGATCACATTTCTAAGGCGCTGACTGCCGGCTTCAGGCGCAAAGGTAAGGCTGCTTTTTTTCACATCCTGCACTTTATTCATGACATCCAAAGAAAAAGCATCAATACGAAGGGAGGGCAGGGAAATATTGATCTTCCGCTTATTACATTCCTCGATCAAAAAATCGATCAGCTCAGGCAGGGATGAATAATCACTGGAGCTTAAAGAACTTAGTGAGATCTCATCATGACCGGTACTTGCCAGCATATCTATGGCATATTTTTTTAGAAATTCTATATTCCGCTCTCTTACCGGTCTGTACAGCTGGCCTGCCTGACAGAAACGGCAGCCTCTGATACATCCTCTTTGAATTTCCAGAACCACTCTGTCCTGAGTCACTTTAATATAAGGCACTACCGGTTTTTGCGGATAATAAGTGTTGGAAACATCTTTTTCCAGTTCTTTTGTGATCTGGGCGGGAACATCAGGATAAAGGGGTTCCATCCGTTCTATGGTACCGTCTTCCTTGTAAGATACGTTATAAAGGGAGGGAACATACATGCCGGGGATGGAGGCGGCTTTCCGAAGAAATTCGGTTCTGCTTTCTCCCTTTTCTTTACAGGATTCATATAGATCGATCAGGTTTCGATACTGGGTCTCTCCTTCTCCGATATAGAAAAGATCAAAGAAATCGCAGATCGGTTCCGGATTGTAGGCGCAAGGTCCTCCGCCTATTACAATAGGGTCCTTCTCGCTTCTTTGGGATGAAAGAAGCGGAATTTCTGAAAGATCCAGAATCTGAAGTATATTGGTATAACACATTTCGTACTGAATGGTAATACCCAGAAAATCAAAATCTTTTACCGGTTCCTGAGATTCCAGTGCAAACAAAGGAAGATGTTCTTTACGCATGATCGAATCCAGATCTACCCAGGGTGAATAAACACGCTCACACCATACATCATCAAAGCGATTCAGCATATCATAAATGATCTGAATGCCAAGATGAGACATACCGATTTCATATACATCCGGAAAACACATGGCAAACCGGACCTTAATGCTTTCTTTGTCCTTCATTACGGCATTGATCTCATTACCGATATAACGGGCAGGCTTTTCCACCTGCATCAATATTTCATCACTTAAAGCTAATGTTCTCATTGTATTTGGATCCTTTATCTTAATTTTCTTGTATATAGCTGCCTTTTCAGTATATATGAAAAATTACCGGAAATCAATTGAATTTAGTATGGCAGGTCAATGGGCAGATCAATGCTTTCTGTAAGGGAAACAAACAGCTCAAAGGTATTTTTCCCCAATATACTGATATCATTTTTATCAAAGTAAATAAATACGGAAAATAAGACCAGAGCGATCAGAAAGCGGATCCGAAAGCCGGTAAGAAGTCCTCCGCTTTTTTCCGGCTCCATTATTTCAGGCTGGGCAGGAAAACTCATGGCAGCTTCCGCAGAGTATAGCTCCTTTCTGTCATGTGGCAGTGGTTTTCCATAGAGAAAGCTTTCCCGCTCCCTGCACTTCATTCGATTGTATTGATTCTGCATTCTGATGGTACGGACCAGTTCCAGTTTTTGATCGGTATTGATATGACTCATAAAATTCCTGTCTAAGACAAACCTTTTTAATAAAATATGCACTGCAAAATCATTCTATGCAGTGCACATAAGTCATGTACCGATAATTTCATTAAAAAAGCAGCTGTAGCTTCCGGTATGGCAGGCGGCGCCTGTCTGTTCTACCTTGGCCAGAAGCGTATCTTGATCGCAGTCTGCTGTCAGTTCCTTAAGATATTGGTAATGACCGCTGGTAGCACCTTTGATCCAAAGCTCGTTCCTGCTTCTGCTGTAATAAGTCATGCGCTTTGTTGTAAGGGTCATCTGATAGGCTTCCTCATTCATATAAGCCACCATCAAAACCTGAAGTGTCTTATGATCCTGGACAACTACTGTCACATGACCGTCCGTATTCTTTTTTAATTCACTGAAAGGAATATAATTTTTCAGTCCCGGAATCATTTTTGTAAAATCGCTCATTTTATAAACTGCCTTTCGTACTCAACACATCCCTTATCCGTTCATCCTTTGACGTTGCCTCATCCAACGCTTTTGCAAAAGCTTTGAATATAGCTTCGATCATATGATGGTTGTTGATACCGGAAAGCATTTTAATATGCAGATTCATACCGGCCGCATAGGATACGGCATAAAAGAATTCCCGGACAAGCTCTGTTTCAAGCTCGCCAACCTTTTCTGCTGTAAAGTCACAATCAAAAATGAAATAAGGTCTTCCGCATAGATCAACGGCACAAAGAGCCAGCGCATCATCCATAGGAAGAATAAAATAGCCGTATCTTTTGATCCCTGCTTTGCTTCCTACAGCCTCTTTAATTGCCGTTCCCAGTACAATTCCCGCATCTTCTACCGTGTGGTGTCCGTCTACCTTAAGATCTCCTCTGATAGCCACTGTAAGGTCAAAAAAACCATGTTTGGCAAATCCTTCCAGCATATGATCAAAAAAACCGATTCCGGTATCAATTTTACTGATTCCGCTTCCGTCTATCTCAAGAGTCATGGTAATATCTGTTTCTTTTGTCTTTCTGTTTATCTGTGCGCTTCGGTTCATGATCCACCTACCTTTCAAATCTTACTTTAATGGAATTGGCATGAGCAGTTAATCCTTCTCTTTCTGCAAACAACTCAATATCTTTATGAACTTTTGCAAGGGCATCCTTTGAATAGGAAATGATGCTTGTCTTTTTCATAAAATCGTCTACATTTAAGGGCGAGAAAAATCTGGCTGTTCCGTTAGTAGGCAAAATGTGATTAGGACCGGCAAAATAATCCCCAAGAGGCTCAGAAGAATATTCCCCAAGGAAGATTGCTCCCGCATTCCTGATCTTTGTCATGGTCTCAAAAGGATCGGCAGTTAAGATTTCAAGATGTTCCGATGCTATTTCGTTAGCAGCATCAATAGCCTCCTCCATGTTCTGTGCCACAAAAATATAACCATAATTATCAAGAGAAGCCCGGATGATCTTTTCTCTGGAAAGGGTTTGGGTAAAAGCTTCCACTTCTTCTGATACCTTTTCAGCCAGTTCTTGACTTGTGGTGATCAAAATAGCACTTGCCAGTTCATCATGTTCTGCCTGGGAAAGCAGATCCGCAGCCACATATCTCGGATTGGCGGTTTCATCAGCCAATACCAGAATCTCACTGGGGCCTGCAATGGAATCAATGCTCACAAAACCAAAACACGCCTTTTTGGCAAGCGCCACAAAAATATTACCGGGGCCTGTGATCTTATCTACCTTGGGAATGCTTTCTGTGCCAAAAGCCATGGCTGCAATGGCCTGTGCTCCGCCTGCCTTATAGATTTCATCCACGCCGGCAATGTCTGCGGCCACCAAGGTTCCGGGGGTGATTTTTCCATCTTTTCCGGGAGGCGTTGTCATAATAATTCTTTTCACGCCTGCGACTTTTGCCGGAAGCACATTCATCAGAACACTGGATGGGTAAGCCGCCTTGCCTCCGGGAACATATACGCCTGATATTTCAATGGGCAATATCTTCTGACCTAAGATCGTTCCGTCTTCTTTCGGGATGATCCAGCTGTTATGGAGCTGTTTTTGATGAAATTCCTTAATATTCGCAGCAGACTTTTTCATGACTTCTACAAATTCCGGATCCACCAGAGTATAAGCTTCTTCTATTTCTTCCGAAGTTACCCTGATAGTCTCCTTAGTGATGGTGCAGTGATCAAACTGAAGAGTATAATCAAAAAGAGCCTGATCTTTCTTCTCCTTCACTGCTTCAATAATTTCATTTACTTTCTGCTCATACTGTCCATAACTGGCAGGACTTCTTTTTAAAAGTGAATTAAGCAGATTATTTTTGGTACTTTCGTTTAATGTTACGATACGCATTGTATGATCCTTTCTTCTTATTGACACACTTCTTTTAACTGATCGATCAGCTTGCGGATACGTTCTGTTTCCATCTGCATACTGACCTGATTAACGATCATCCTGGCAGATAAGGGACAGATCTCTTCCAGGACTTTAAGTCCGTTTTCGTGCAGTGTAGAACCTGTTTCCACAATATCTACGATCACATCCGATAACCCTACGATAGGTCCCAGTTCAACGGAACCATTCAACTTGATGATATCCACAGTCTGATGCTTTTTATTATAAAAATAATCTTTGGCTATGTTGGGATATTTACTTGCCACACGGATCATCTCATGATGCTGCAGCAGTTCTCCGGCTTCTTCCGGTCCGCAGACACACATTCTGCATTTTCCAAATCCCAGATCCAGTACTTCATATGCTTTTCTGCTTTCCTCCAGGATCGTATCACTGCCTACCACGCCAATGTCCGCAGCACCGTATTCCACATAGGTTGGAACATCAGAACCTTTTGCAAGGAAAAACCGTAATTTCTGTTCTTCATTTACAAAGATCAGTTTCCGGGAAGACTTGTCCTTCATTTCCTCACAGGTGATGCCAATCTGTTCAAGCAGCTCTAACGTCTTATTGGCAAGTCTGCCTTTCCCTAAGGCAAAAGTCAAATATCTTTCATTACTCATTACGATAACCTCTTATGCATTATTTTTTTCCGGAACCAAAGAAGCTTTGATTCCCTTTTTGCGAAGCGCTATTGTCTCAGCCAGCTTAGAAGAATAATTTTCTTTAGTATAAGAAAGAACTTTAACCTCATGGTCAAGTGTAATTTCAATTTTCTGTCTGCTTAATGCCTGCATCAGATCATCAATAACTACCATAAATCCGATAGCGGGAGCTTTTTTCCCGAAATATCCCAGAAGATTGTCATATCGTCCTCCTTTGACAATGGCGTCTCCTACTCCATAAGTATAAACTTTGAAGATCACTCCGGTATAATAGTTATATTTACTTAACATGCCAAGATCAAAAGAAATATATTTCTCCACACCATATTCACAAAGAACCTGATACAGCATCTCAAGCCGCTCAATAGCTTCAAGAGATTTCTGATTATTTACTGTCTTTTTGGCCTGGGACAGGGAATCAAAAGTACCGAAATAATCTGTGATCTTAAGCAGCATGTCACAGGATTCCTTATCAATGCCACTTTCTGTAAGAAGATTTTCCGCACCGAAAATATTCTTGCCGGATATAAAATCCCGAAGGGAAAGCTCAGTCTCCTCGTCCAGACCTGCCTGCTCGCAGAGTCCTCTGAAATACTCTACATTTCCAATACTGAGCTGAAATTCTTTAAGGCCTGCAGCAAGAAGGGATTCGATGACCATGGCGATCATTTCCCCATCGGCTTCCACACTTCCGTCACCCATAAGCTCAGCTCCCATCTGAGTGACTTCTTTCAATTTCCCCTGAAGATTGCCGGTATTTGTAAAAGTATTACCTAAATAACTAAAACGGATGGGCACATCCTCCTCCATAAAATACTTGGCGGCACACCTTGCCATGGAAGGAGTAAAATCCGGGCGAAGGACCAGAGTATTTCCTTCTTTATCAAAAAATTTATAAAGCTCCTTTGACGGTGTTGTTCCTATCTCCTTGGAAAATACATCAAAAAATTCAAAAGTAGGAGTCTGAATATCTTCATAACCATACAAATTCAAGGTATGACGTATCAGTTCTTCTACAGCCAGTTTCCTTGCATATTCTTTCCCGTATATATCACGAACCCCTTCCGGGGTATGTACCAGTTTTTTATTCATAAAAATCTCCTCATGTCAAATAACTTTACCGCTTTAAAGTGCTAATTCGTTAGCATGGTAGCGTTTAAAACTATTTTAGTATATAAGATAACAGTCTAAATGTCAAATTATTTCTTAAAAATCTCTGTCCTCCAAATCCTTGCTGAGTACATCAAGATAAGGTACAAAAATACCGTTTTTCTTAGGAAGGTAATAATCCGGATTCAGTTCTTCCAGCCGAAAGCTTTTTCTTCCTCCTTCTTTGGCCCTGTCCCAGAAAAATTTCAGCATTTCAAAGGGCAGATAATAAAACAGATCCCGATGGGTATAGTAGATCAGAAAAAACGCTATCCCTTTCTGTTTTTCAAACTGTTCCATAAAAGTTACCTGATGCTCATGAATATTCTGAAGGGAAAAAGTATCCACGGCACATTCTTTGGCATCAAAACAGACCGGAATGCCCTGCACTACCCCTATGTAATCCACAGTACTTTTTTTTTCAAAATAAGCCAGTGTAATATGTCTGCTCTGTTTATCAATATTAATAGGCGTAATGGGCGTAGGGATCTTCTGTATCAAAGCAAGTCCGTTTTCCAGATATTTTTCATTTGTACGGTTGATCAGATCTTCCAGGGCAGATCCCCGAAGTCCTCTTGAATTCCAGGTAGCCATATTCAGTACCTCTATGGTTCTTTTAATATTGTTAAAAATGCATCAGGTTCTTTGGCAGTAAAGATATGTTCTTCTCCTTTAAGCAGCTCTTCCTCAACAGGGAATTCCAGTCTGTATGCATGAAGAAGCTGTCCCTGAGCTTTTAATTTATTCTTATATTTTGCATTAAAAGCCGCATCCCCATATTTGGGATCCATTAACAGCGGATGCCCTTCCATAGCCATATGGGCACGGATCTGATGGGTCTTTCCTGTGATCAGTTCCACTTCAAGATAAGTCATATCAGAAAGCTGTTTAAGAGGATAATATCTGGTCTTAATATAGGAAGCATTTTCTGTTTGTATCTGAGATATACTGACTTTGTTAGCGGATTCATCTTTTGATAAATACCCTTCTATGGTCTTCTCTTTTTCTATATGGCCTTTTACAAACAAACGATAAAACTTCCGGATCTTTCTTTTTTTGATCAGTAAGCTTAAATCCTGACTCCCTTTTAGGGATTTGGCGCAGATCACCAGTCCGCTGGTATTCCTGTCCAGTCTGTTGCATACAGAAGGTTTATAGGTGTGAAGGGAGCTTTCCGTTATCTCCCCTTTATCCAAAAGATAACCGATGAGCCATTCGTTGACAGAAAAATCCGTATCTTTAGCTTTTTGCGTCAATATGCCGGCAGGCTTATCGATCAGTATCATATGCTCGTTTTCATAGATGATCTCAGGTCCTTTCAGATTCCTGTAAGCAAGCAGGTATTCATTGCTGTTTTTATCTTCTTTTGCAAAATTCTCAAAGGTTTCTTTTGAAAGGAACAAAGATACCTTATCTCCTGTAAACAGCTTTTCTTTACCTTCCGCTTTCTTTCCGTTAAGAACAATATTCTTCTTGCGGAGCATTTTGTAGAAAAAGGAAGAAGGCGCTTTTGGGAGAAGCTTATGAAGATATTTATCAAACCGCTGTCCGGCTTCATTGGAAGTAATCTCAAATTGATACATCTTTCAATTCCTTAAAGTGAAATATCATACAACACTACCCTGACTTCATCATCCTTTTGAGGCGTGCTGCATCCAAGAGCATTCAGTTGTTTTAAACGTTCACAGTATTTATTTATATCAGTGAAAATCTTAACAGTCATATCCTTGTGACCGCCCTGCTTTAACATGGTGTTCAGATGCTCTTCACATGCTTTGGTATCGCAGGTATCAGATTCCGTGAAACCACAGATATTTTTTCCTTCCACCACCATATGACTGATGGCAAAATTTTTCTTATAAGAGGTAAAGTACATATCATACATACCGACAAGGCTTCCCTCGTCTTTTTCAATTTTAGTCTTTGCCATTTCACTGCATCCTGAGGCCTTAAAATACATGATGAGATTTACAAGACTCTTACATGCCGGGAGGCATCCAAGCACTGCCACTATGGTAAGCAGATTCTTTTTGGAGCCTGTTGTAATGATCCCTGCAAAAAGAAGTGCCAGTGAAATGGCAAAATAAATCATTGTGCGGATCAATACCATATTTCTTTTGCACTTTAAATAGCCGAATGTTCCTTTTATTGCTTTTTTCATTATTTTTTACTCTTTCTCCTGCTGCTATGATGTTTCATCTTCCTGGGAGGAATCAGACAGTTCTTATCAAAACCGATCAGATCTGTCCTTCCCGCTTTGTGAAGAGCTTCATATACCAGATCATAATTTTTAGGGTCCCGGTACTGGATCAAGGCTCTCTGCATTGCCTTCTCATGAGGATTTCGGCACACATACACCTTTTCTCCGTTTCTGGGGTCGATTCCTGTGTAGTACATTACCGTTGATATGGTTGACGGGGTAGGATAAAAATCCTGCACCTGCTCCGGCATATATCCAAGATCCCGCAGATAAACCGCAAGTTCCACCGCCTCTTTTAAGGTAGAACCGGGATGGGAGGACATCAGGTATGGTACCAGATATTGCTTTTTACCCAACTTTTCATTGATACGCTCATATTTTTTGACAAAAGTTTCATATACCGTATTTTCGGGCTTTCCCATTTTAGAAAGCACTGCGTCAGAAATATGTTCAGGAGCTACTTTTAATTGTCCGCTGACATGATATTTTGCAAGCTCCTTCAGAAAAGTTTCATCTTTATCCGCAAGCAGATAATCGAACCGGATACCGGAACGGATAAAAACCTTTTTAATGCCGGGCAGTGCCCGCAGCTTCCGAAGAAGATTCAGGTAATCACTGTGATCTGCCACAAGATTTTTGCAGGGAGAGGGATACAGGCACTGCCTGTTCTTGCAAACGCCTGTTTTCAGTTGTTTTTCACAGGAAGGGGATCTGAAGTTGGCGGTAGGTCCTCCTACATCGTGAATATATCCTTTAAAATCAGGATCTTTCAGGATTTCTTTCGCTTCCTTTAGAATAGATTCATGGCTTCTTACCTGAACGATCCTTCCCTGATGAAAGGTCAGCGCACAAAAACTGCATCCTCCAAAACACCCCCTGTTGCTGATCAGGGAAAATTTAATCTCACTGATCGCAGGAACGCCGCCTTTTTCCTCATAAGAAGAGTGATAAGTTCTCATAAAGGGAAGTGCATAAATATCGTCCATTTCCTGCATAGTAAGCGGCGCGGCAGGCGGATTTTGAACAACATAAATACCGTTTGGATAGGCTTCTGCCATAATCCTTCCGGTAAAAGAATCCGTATTTTCATATTGAATACCGAAGCTTTTGGCATAAAGTGAAGGATTCTTTTTCATTTCTTCATAGGAAGGCAGAAGAACTGCATTGAGTTGATCATCTGTAAAGCCGGTGATCCCGGACAGATCTTTCGTTTTGTATACGGTTCCCGGAATATACGTAATATCTTTGATATCCATTCCTGAAGAGAGGGCATCCGCAATTTCCACAATGGAGTGCTCCCCCATTCCGTAGGAAATGATATCGGCCTGACTGTCAAGAAGTATGGAATGCTTAAAAGTATCACTCCAGTAATCGTAATGGGCCATCCTTCGAAGACTGGCTTCGATACCGCCTATAATCACAGGAACATCCTTAAATTTATGCCTGATCAGATTGCCGTATACGATGGTGGCATAATCAGGGCGTTTTCCCATAACTCCTCCCGGCGTATAGGCATCTGTTTTTCTTTTCTTTTTGGAAACATAGTAGTGATTTACCATAGAATCCATATTACCGCCTGAAATAAGGAACCCCAGCCTGGGACGCCCCAGTATGGCGATACTTTCTGCATCCTTCCAGTCAGGCTGGGAAATGATCCCCACATGGTATCCATGAGCTTCCAGGATACGGCTGATGATAGCATGTCCAAATGAAGGGTGATCCACATAGGCATCGCCTATGATATATACAAAATCAAGCTGTTCAATTCCTCGATCAAGCATATCCTGTTTTGAAACAGGCAAAAAACCTTCTGTCAAATTTACCTCCGGCCATTTACATGGCTATATCAAAATAATTCTCAATATAATAATCTGCAAACTTAACTTTCTCTTCTTTTTGATAAAGAGAATACTTATCTTCCACAGCACATACCTTCATTCCGGCTGCTTTGCCGGCCAGAATACCGGGTACAATATCTTCAAATACAAGACAATGCCCAGGATCTACATCACACCGTCTTGCAGCTTCAAGATAAACGTCAGGTGCAGGCTTTCCCTTTTCCACCTCACATGCGGTAACAATTACTGAAAAATAATGATCAAGTTCGTGTACTTTAATAATATTATTCACAAGCTCCTTGGAATTACTGGTGGCAATACCCAGCTTAATGTGGTTTTTTAGGCAATGCTCCAAAAACTGTCTGGCTCCTTTTTTTAGAGGCACTTTATAAGTGTATTTGTCCCACGCCATTTGATTCCAGTCAGCTTTCATGGTTTCCACAGGATCCGGTATTTGAAACCGTTCTTTCATATAGGAGGCTGTCTCGGAAAAACTCATGCCTTCAATATCCCTCTGAAGGCCCTCCGGAAGCGCAATTCCGAATCTGCCCAAATATTCAATATCAATTTCCTGCCATAACCACATAGAATCAACTAAGGTACCGTCAAGATCAAATAAAACGGCTTTTATATCCTTTAACATAAATTCTGAACCTCTTCCTGTGTCAATTCACGTACGCTGCCTTCAGGCAGACCCTCATCCAGCGTAAGTGTTCCCATGGATAGTCTTTTTAAATATAATACCTGAAGACCTACCGCATGAAACATTCTTTTTACCTGATGAAATTTTCCTTCTGTAATGGTAAGGATACATTTCTTTTCATCGAGTATTTTTAGATCAGCTTCCCGGGTAAGATACTCTTCGCCAATATCTACGCCCTGCATAAGACTTTCAGCCATATTATCTGTAACGGGCAGATCCGTTTCCACATAGTAGCTTTTTTTTACATGTTTTTTGGGAGACAAAAGATTGTGGGATAATTCACCGTCATTGGTAAGCAGTAAAAGTCCCACTGTATCTTTATCAAGCCGTCCTACCGGAAAAATATCCCTGATAGGAATGCCGGAAAGATCCTCCCCATATTTTTCCATCAAGCATTCTTCCAACACATCCAAAACTGTTCTTGAAACAGGGTCTGTGGTGGCGCTGACTATTCCCTGCGGTTTATTCATCATAAAATAAACAAAAGGTTTGTACCTGTATTCTTTTCCTTTATAAGTAATAAGGGCGTTTAATTCATCTACTTTGGTTTCCGGCTTAGTGATCTTTTCACCGTTTACAAGGATCAGTCCTTTTTTTAACAGTTCTTTTACCTCGCTTCTGGTCCCAATATTCAATTCGCATAATAACCTGTCAATTCTCATAAATATTATAATAACACAAAATAAGAAAAGAACCACTATTTTGAGAAAAAATCCTTCTGTATTTCTCTCAACATTTGCAGTCCTTTTACTGACTGTGCTAATACTTGCCTTTCCTTCCAGAAGCCTGTATTTTGCCTGTAATGGATTAAATCTCTGGTTTCAGAAAATGATACCGGCGCTTTTTCCCTTTATGGTCCTGTCCGGCATCATGATCAGAATGAATCTAACCGATTCTTTTGTGAAATTGTTAAAACCGCTGCTGCAGCCGGTCTTTCAGGTAAGCTCCAACTGTATTTATACGATCATTATCGGTTTTTTATGTGGATTTCCTATGGGGGCCGGCGTAACTGCCCAGCTTTATGAAAGAAACAGGATCACCCGTAAAGAAGCTGATTTTTTACTTGCTTTCTGCAATAATATAGGGCCAGTCTACTTTCTCACCTTTGCCCTTCCTGTTATCGGTATCGGTAAAATATTGCCCTGCCTTTTCGGCATGTACGGAATCCCTCTGTTTTATGGTATTATCCTGCGATATACAGTATACAAAAAATCTTTTTCGCGGCATTCCGTTTCTATAGAAAATAACGCTGTGGCACCTTCCTGTTTGCAGGCTCTGGATGAATCGGTAATGGCCTCCCTTACCAATATCACCAAATTGGGTGGATATATGATATTCTTTAACCTGTTGAACCTCATCCCCGCTCTCATTTTTCAGGGTAATGATCTGTTTCAAGCACTGATCAGCGCTTTTCTTGAAATCACGGGAGGGATCCAGCTTCTTGGAAACAATGCGCAGATCTTTAGCCTGTGTCTTTTGACCTTTGGCGGATTGTCCTGTATCGCCCAAACAAACAGTATGATACAGGGAACCGATCTGTCCTTAAATAAATATATTCTTCATAAACTCATTCTTACAGCTATCTGCGCCGTTTACTATAGCGCTTTAATTTAAAGAGCATTCTGATCATGGCAAAGAATACAACAGCCATGATCAAGCTGATGATCAGAATGAAGACAATAAGCCATGTAGTTTCCTGAGTATCTGCAGAATCCTCAATATCATCAAAAATAAATTCCTGTAAATCCTCATATTCGATATTCTCATCTTCCATCTCAGGCTCTTCGGATGGTTTTGGTTCGGCAATTGGGGGAATGTCTATAATATTACTTTCACTGACAACATCAAAACCGTTATAAGCGATTGCCCTGAGTTCGATTCCTTTATCAAAGGGAAGCTGTATATCGAATATACACATGGGCTCTGACTGGTTCCATACAGGTCTGGGCCAGCTAAACAGCTCTGTGTAGGTATATCCTCCATCCAGACTGTAACTGTAATACAGGATATAGCTTTCACTATCCTCTGCATGCATGGAGATTGTAGCAGTGCCCGATTCTTCATCTATATCAAGTATTTCAATCTCACATACCTCCGGCTCTGATCTATCCGGTCTTACGATCTCCTGAAAGGGTACATCTGCCTTGGGGAAATCACTGTAATCTACACCTGTCTGGGCAGATTTAAGTCCCAGATATTTGGCCGCAGCCTCTGCATCTTTTCGGCCGAATTCCTCAAGCTGTTCTTCACTTTGCTGATAAAAAGGTTTATCATTTTCCTGGTCCAGATGGCAGTGCTCAATAAGAGCAGCCGGAATGCCTTCCTCCGTGCAATATCTTAATATACCATAGTAGTTTTCTTCTTTATCGTTGAGTCTGGTCTTGATACCTCTTGAGTACAACCCCATATCCTCAAAAATATCCATACTGATCTCTGCAAATTGTCTGCCTTTTATATAATAATCTCCAAAAGCAGATACCCATACCTCAGCACCGTAGAGATTATGATTGACAGAACTGTTAAAATGCAGACAGAACAGAAAATCCGCATTTCTTTCTTTTGCAAACAGCGCTCTATCCTTAATGGACATATCAACATCAGAATCATGGGTCAAATAGACTATAATGTCATCATATTTCTCCAGTTCTTCTTTCATCGCTCGGGCTACGATCAAAGTCATATCTTTTTCCGTATACTCGTCATATTCTGCACCCAGATTCTTCCCGCCGTGTCCGGGATCGATCACAACAATAACAGGCTCATCGGCCTGCACGTTTATTTGCATGCATGTCCATAAACCTGTTGCTGCGGCAATCATACTCAAAATATAAATATAAAATTTCTTTATTACGCGCTCCATAATTTATAATACCTATAACGCCTTTATCTTTTACCAGCTTTTTTCAAGGTCCATATTCCAGTCAAGGGTATAGGGACCGTCATCAAGCTGAAGCAGCATTTCATAGTAACGGTAACGTTCCAAAGTGGGAGAATCATCTGAAAGAGCAGGATCATTTTTCCAGAACTGGTAGCCCATCATATAGGCATTCACCATTTCATCCCATGAAGAGTACATCTCCTGTAAAATAAGAGAATTATCATAAGAAGCTTCCATAGCTTCTTCGTAAGTCATATATCCGCAAATATAAAAATCACCGTACAGCTGATTCACCCTGCACAGATCCCATGCGGCAATATAATCAGCGTCCATTCCCTCACGGTACATGTAGTAAGCAATGATATAGCGGAATAAATAGTCTTCGATCCCTGAGTCTGTAAGCTCCTGAAAAAATGCTTCTTCCTCCAGGTCCAGCAGTTCCATTTGGGAAAGTTCTTCCATACAGTCACGGCATTTCTTTCTATGTCCGTTCTCTTTTAGACTTTCTACTGTTTCCAGCGCGGAATCACGATCCTCTATCCCCCAGTCTCTGAGCAGAAGAAATTGTACAAGTTCCTTATTGCTCTCCGTAGGCTTAAGTCCGCCCACCAGTCTCCAGTTTCCGGCGTTACTGTAAGTTAACGGCGCATAAGTAGCATTAAACCATAACACGGTTTCCGGCAAAGATTCCTCTTCCTCAGCGGAGCTGTTACTGTCATTTCCCGAATTTCCTATCAGCTGAGACATAGTGACCGGTTTTTCAGTAGGAGTCTCTTCTAAAGTCTCTTCTTCCTCTTCTGCTGTTTGGGTTTCGTTTTCCTCTTCCTCTTCCTGCAAAACAATTTCCGGTTCTCCATCTTTCCCGCATCCTGTTAAAGATCCCAGGAAAATAAGAGCCGTCAGCAGAACCAAAGTTTTCCTTATCTTATTCAGCATAATATTTTGACAGATCAATTCCATAAGCAGTCTCCAATTCTTTGATCACAGTATTGGTCGAATTATCATATTCACCGGATAACAAGGTGATAGAATATCCAAGGTAATAGCTATCCTCAATTTTGATATAGCAGTATATTCTCGCCTGTGACTCATATTCTTCAGTCAAACTATTCTTTTCTTCGTAGGTGATCTCCACATAATATGCCTCATCATAACCGGAAAGCGGTATCAGTTCGCTTTTCCACACATTACGTTTATTCTCTGAATCATTTTCACAGGTATTATACCAGCTGTCAGATATTCCCTTGGCTTCCAGCATAAAGTTATTCTGAAATATTCTGCTAATGTCTGCGGATGCTATCACGCCATGGAGATTGGAGTAAACATGGCTGTCTCTTATAATGGTGCTCGATCCCATCGGTACCATCACAGGACATGAAGCTGTTCCGCTTCCATGATTCAGTGTGGTCATTCCCATATACTGATACCCCTCCACCGGTTCCAGTACATTATCTCCCTCTCTGGGTTCATAGACATCCTGAGCTATTTCTATACGTTCGGCATTTGCTTCTATCCATTCTCCATTTGTTTTCATCACATTCAGATCAATATGGTAACATTTTGCCAATTCATCAATGATGGCGTCTGTTTCTTCATCCACATTCATTTCATGAAGATCCAGATCCCAAAATACGCCGGCGCCCACCGACTGTATGTCCATATAAAAAATTTCTTTTACCTGAAAAGGCGTTCCATAGAAATCTTCTGCTATTGCCGTAGCGATCAAATATCTGTCATCACCGTTTTTCATGACTTCACTGATCTCTACATCATGATATCCCATCTCTTCCTGCCAGTTCTCAGTGGTAAATTCCACTATACTGCTCAGATATTCATACATATAAGAGGTAGTATCCAGATTGAGTGCGGAAGCAGAAAAGGTAAGCCCATGATCAAACCAATACAGGTATCCGTTTTCATAGGTATTATCTTGGGGTGCATATACAGAATATTTTGAATGATCTCCGTAAAAATCATCTATCTCCGTTTTCTTAATATACTGCAGCTCAGATAATTCTTCATCGGAAATAGCTGCCGATTCCTCTGGATCCGGAGCTTCCGCTTCGGCCTCGCCTGATTCTTCTGTTTCAGCTTCTCCTGATGCAGGGTTAAAGCTTACCAGCATCTGCAGCATATCATTCATGTAAC
The DNA here is from genome assembly GCA_014803415.1 of Lachnospiraceae bacterium. Lineage (GTDB taxonomy): Bacteria > Bacillota > Clostridia > Lachnospirales > Lachnospiraceae > Suilimivivens. The sequence goes on along the minus strand of JAAVBZ010000045.1, from coordinate 257,259 downwards.
GTATATATTCTCCCTCTTCTTTTTCTGACAGATCTCCTGTATCTGTCTTCTCAGAATATTCCATGGAAGATAAAATTTCCAACGCCTCTTCTGTCAGTTCTTTGTTCTCTTCACCTGATTCCAGAGCCATGATCTCTGCCAGCCCCACGATCAGCATATTATCCTGCTTTTTCGCATAAGTGATCACGGTTTCCGAATCAGAGCCATAGGTTAAAAAGTCTTCATAATACAGCCATGATCTACTGTCCCATTTGTCAGTTTTGCCCTTTGGTGTTATTTCAGCAAAGGTTTGGTAAAGACTTACCATATCATTATAAAAGGATTCTACGATGCTTCCGTCATTCTCTGCCAGCATAATAGTGATCTCATTCTCATCACACTGCAGATGAAAAGTGGGATAAGGTTCCGTTTCCTGATAACTGAGTTCCCACTTATCAGAATCATAAAAAAGAGCAATATGACCTCCCTCGTAAGCCGGATTCTTTCTGCAGCCTGCAGATACTGCCAACAGTAAAACAAGACCGCTCAAAAGGATATGCTTTATTTTTGACTTTTTAAATAAAAACACGTTCGAATTCCTCCTTTATCAGGCTCATGATCAAAATATATTTTAAAAGCCGGCTTACCGATTTGAGTAAGCCGGCTGTATTTCTATTTTACAGCATATCGATATTTAAATTATCTGAAGCTGTATCGGAAGTATCATCGATAAAAGTATCTGCTTCCGGAGGATTTAATTCCATACGGTTGGCATTGATCACATCACTGTAATTGTTAATGACCCCCATGAAGCTGTCAAAGTGATCTTGAGTGGACCGCATTGTCTGATTCAGTAGATTTTCAACATTGGCAAGAATTCCATCTGTATACTGCATAGCCGCAGTTCTCATATTGTTGGCTTCTATGGTGGCACTATCCAAGATTTCCTGCGCCTGCTGGGTTGCCATGGTAACAACTTCATTGGCTTGCGCATACGCCTGCTGCATGATCTCATGTTCATTGACAAGTCTGGTAGTATTGAGTGTGGCCTCATTGATCAGTGCTTCTGCTTTGGCTCTGGCGTCATTTAATATAGCTTCTTTATTACTTATGATCTTCTGATAACGCTTAATCTCATCGGGTGTCTTCATACGAAGTTCACGAAGAAGTTCATCGATTTCTTCCTTATCCACAATGATCTTGGTATTGGAAAAGGGCTGGTATTTACAACCGTCTATGTACTCTTCGATCTCATCGATTAACTGCTCGATCCTGCTGCTCATTCATGATCCCCCATTTATTTTTAAAATCCAAATTTCTTATATACCTTAGCTGCTACAAATTCGGGAACACACATAGAAATATCACCCTTAAAGCTTGCAATTTCCTTCACACTTGAAGAACTTAAATATGCATACTCAAGGCTGGTAGTCAAAAAGATAGTATCAAGTTCGCCGCTTGAAAGCAGCGCATTAGTCTGCGCATTCTGTAATTCGTATTCAAAATCCGTAATAGCTCTCAGCCCTCTGATCACTACGTGAACATCTCGTGATCTGGCATAATCTACCAAAAGACCGCTGAAAGACTCCACTTTAACATTGGGAATATCCTTTGTTGCTTCTTTCAATATATTAACACGTTCTTCTACAGAAAACAATGGAGTTTTTAGTTTATTGTTCAAAACACTGACCGTTAACTCGTCAAAAATCTGCGCTGCCCGCCTTATTATGTCAAGATGTCCGTAAGTGACCGGATCGAAACTTCCGGGATAAATAGCTTTCTTCATTTTAGTTTACCTTTCTGCAAAAAACATGCTTATTTGTCTTATACTTTTTTTCCTTGATCACTTCAAAGCCAAACTCATTCAGAAATTCAAAATTTTTGCTCAATTCAGCTTCCACAATGATCTTGGTATCCTCTGTCACATACTGCTGCATTTTAAGAGCCGCAAACACATTGCTTTCAACATCTGCCTGGTAAGGCGGATCCATAAAAACAATATCAACTTTTTTTTCCGAAATAAGAGATAGTGCACCGGAAACATCCTGTTTTAACAAGGTAGCTTTATCTGCCAGTCTGGTAAATGCAAGATTTTCCTGAATACAGGAAACGGCTTCTTTCGCATTTTCTACAAAATATGCATGTCTGGCCCCACGGCTGAGGGCTTCAATACCAATTGCACCGCTTCCGGAAAACAGATCCACAAAAACACCGTCCGGTATATCCATCTGTATCATATTGAACAAAGTTTCTTTAATACGGTCAGTGGTGGGTCTGGTATCCAATCCCTCCGGAGTTTTTAATTTAAGGCTTCTGGCTGTTCCTGCAATAACCCTCATAGCTTCCTCCTGCCTATATTCTTACTTTCGTTCCTTTGGAATCACGTTTGCCCATTTTCAGTCTGGATAGTTCCATTTGCTTTCCCTTATACTCAATGGTCTGATCCCAGATTCCGGTATAATATACATTCTCCACAAAATCTTTGGCACCAAGTTTCATGCCTCTTACTCCAACGGCTCCTTTTTTCTTTTCCGGAATTTCTTCCAGCGGGAATTTAAGGAAAAAGCCGTCGTTTGTCTGGAGTACAATATCTTTCTGGTCATCCAGAACGGTTACGCTGACAACTTCATCATCCTCTAAAAGCTTGGTAGATGCTACGGTACGTTTGGAAACATCAAATTCTCCGCCATCCACTACTTTCAGCATGGATAATTTCGTGGCAAAGATCACACGATAAAGATTAAGTGATGTCTGGCTGGTAACTGCTATCATCCGCTCTTTTTCGGAATTATAATTACTTACATTGTCAATGGGAATGCCCTTGTCTCTGAATTTTCCATAAGGAATATCTGAAACTTTAACTGTATGGAGTTGTCCGATATTAGTAAAAATACAGATCTTGCCGGTATTCTTGCAGGTAAATACATATTTATTCTCAGCATCCGCCGCTTCTTTATTTCTTTCATAGGCAGCTATATCAATGGTTTTCGCATACCCGAAACGATCCATAAGAAATACGACTTCCATTTCTTCCTGTTTCTTTTCTTCATAAACAGCCTCTGCAAAATTGTCGATCACAGTTCTTCTGGGCCTGCCAAAGGATTTTTTAATATCATCCAGTTCATTCATAATGACCTGTGCCATGGAATCACGTCTTGCCAGGATATCCTCATAGCGATATATATTGGCCATGGTCTCCTCATGCTCATTGATCAGAGCTTCCAATTCCAATCCGATCAGTTTATATAAACGCATTTCCAAAATAGCGTTAGCCTGCTTCTCCGTAAAGCTAAGCTGCGCTGCCATAATCTTAGATTCCTTAAATTTAAACTTAATGCCGTCCGTTTTGCCTTCCACCAGACATGCTTTAGCCATAGCCCTGTCTTTGGAACCGCGGAGAATTTCAATGACCAGATCGATCACATTGCAGGCTTTAATGAGGCCTTCCTGAACTTCCTTTTTTTCCAGTTCTCTTTCCAGCAGATTGGTATATTTTCTGGTATTGACTTCGTATTGGAAATCCACATTACATTTAATGACCTGCTTAAGACTCATGGTCTCCGGCCTGCCATCTGAAATCGCGAGCATATTGACGCCGAAAGTATCTTCCAGTCTTGTTTTTTTATAAAGCATATTCACAAAATTGTCAACATCAGCGTCTCGTTTCAGTTCTATAACAATACGGATACCTTCTTTGGAGGATTGATTCGTGATATCCACGATATCCATGGTCTTTTTACTTTCTGCAAGAGCTGCCACATCCATCAGGAATTTGGCAATATTAACGCCGATCATGGGATAGGGTATCTCACTGATCACCACATTGGTCTTTCCGGCTTTTCCTTTTTCAATATCCACCTTGCCTCTTATCTTGATCTTGCCGGTGCCTGTTGTATAGATCTGCAGCAGATCATCTTTATTGATCACAATGCCGCCCGTAGGAAAATCAGGTCCCTTTAAGTATTTCATCAGACCTTCGTTTGAAATATTTTCATCCTTCATATAAGCTTTCACAGCATCAATGACTTCCGACAGATTATGGGGCGGAATATTGGTGGCCATACCGACTGCGATTCCCTCGGAGCCGTTTACCAGGAGATTGGGAAATTTAGCAGGAAGAACACTGGGTTCTTTTTCAGTTTCATCAAAATTAGGAACAAAATCCACAACGTCTTTATCCAGATCGGAAAGCAAGGCCTGCTGCGTTACCTGCTGAAGTCTTGCTTCTGTATAACGCATGGCTGCAGCGCCGTCACCTTCTATATTTCCAAAATTCCCATGACCGTCTACAAGAGGAAGACCTTTCTTAAAATCCTGAGTCATTACCACCAATGCTTCATAGATAGAACTGTCACCGTGGGGATGATATTTACCCATGGTATCACCTACGATACGGGCGCTTTTCCTGTAGGGTCTGTCATAACGGATTCCCAGTTCATGCATATCATACAGCGTACGCCGCTGTACCGGTTTGAGTCCATCTCTTGCATCCGGCAGGGCACGGGCAATAATAACGCTCATGGCATAATCAATAAAAGATTTCTGCATGATCTCCGCATATTCTGTTTTAATAATCTTCTCTTCCATCTAAAAACCAAAGCCTTTCTTAAATATCCAGTTCGGCATCCTGCGCGTGATTGTAAATAAATGCTTTTCGGGGAGGCACATCGGTTCCCATCAGCATTTCCGTAACTTCAGACGCCATACGGGCATCTTCTATTTCCACCAGCTTAAGAATTCTGGTCTCGGGATTTAATGTGGTTTCCCAAAGCTGGTTCGCATCCATTTCTCCAAGTCCCTTATATCTTTGCAGGGTAAAAGGACCTTTATGCTTTTTGCGGTATTTTTCCAGAGCTTTATCATCATATAAATACTCTTCTTCGCCCTTACTTGGCATAGCTTTATAAAGAGGCGGCATTGCAATATAAACATGTCCCTCAAAAATAAGTTCCGGCATGAACCGGTAAAACAGTGTCAGCAGCAAATTGGAAATATGCGCGCCATCCACATCCGCATCGGCCATGATAATGATCTTATCATAACGAAGCTTGGTAATATCAAAGTCATTGCCATAACCTTCTGAAAATCCGCATCCGAAGGCATTGATCATGGTCTTTATCTCCGCATTGGCAAGTACCTTGTCAATACTTGCTTTCTCAACGTTAAGAATCTTGCCTCTGATAGGAAGAATTGCCTGATATGCACGGTTTCTTGCCGTTTTGGCACTGCCTCCGGCAGAATCGCCTTCTACGATAAAGATTTCGCATTTCGAGGCGTCTTTGGATTCGCAGTTGGCAAGCTTGCCATTGGAATCAAAGGAAAATTTCTGCTTTGTTAAAAGATTGGTCTTGGCTTTTTCCTCTGTCTTACGTATTTTGGCTGCTTTTTCGGCACAGCCGATAATATTCTTAAGAGTTTCCAGATTCCTGTCAAAATAACGGACGATCTCTTCACCGGTCACTTTGCTGACCACTTTAGCAGCATCCTGATTATCCAGTTTCGTCTTAGTCTGACCTTCGAACCTTGGATCGGGATGCTTAATGGTTATAACGGCTGTCATACCGTTTCGTACATCAGCGCCTGTAAAATTCTGATCCTTATCTTTAAGAATATTCAGTTCTCTTGCATAAGTATTGATGATATTGGTGAAAGCCGTTTTAAATCCGGTCAGGTGTGTACCGCCTTCTGCATTGTAAATATTGTTGCAGAAACCAAGTACATTTTCATGAAACTCATTGACATACTGAAATGCCCCTTCCACAGTAATACCGTCATTTTCACCGGAAAAATAGATCACATCATGGATGGTATCCTTGGATTTATTCATATCTTTGATAAATCCTACGATACCGTCGGGCTCGTGAAATTCAAGATGTTCCGTTTCTTCTTTTCTTTTATCTTCAAAAATAATAGTAAGATTGGGATTCAGGTAGGCTGTTTCATGAAGTCTGCTTTTGATATCGTCCTCTTTAAAACGAGTTTTGTCAAAAATAGTATCATCTGGCAGAAAGTTAATAATGGTACCGGTACCTCTGGCTTTGCCGATGACAGGCAAAAGACCGTTTTCCAGTTGAATGACGGGATTTCCTTTTTCGTATTTGTCTTCATACAGATTACCGCCATTTTTTACCCTGACAGTTAAGTAGGTGGATAAGGCATTGACCACAGAGGATCCTACGCCATGAAGACCGCCGCTGGTCTTATAAGCAGAATTATCAAATTTGCCGCCCGCATGGAGCGTGGTAAAAACAAGACGCTCTGCACTGATTCCTTTTTCATGCATTCCTACAGGAATACCGCGTCCGTTATCTTCTATGGTGGCGGAGCCGTCTTTTTCCAGTGTGACCGTGATCTTATCACAATACCCTGCCAGATGCTCATCCACTGCATTGTCAACTATTTCATATATCAGATGATTAAGACCTTTGGTAGATACACTTCCGATATACATACCGGGTCTTTTTCTTACTGCTTCCAGTCCTTCCAGTACTGTAATACTGGAAGCGTCATAAACAGGTTCTTTCGCCATGACAAAACCTCTTTCTTTTAACATTAAATTTTTTTGCAGCAGGCAAGAGCAAGTGCTCCGGGTCCTATATGACATGCCACGCTTAAGGATAATGGATTCACTACAATATCAAAATCGGGAAAGTGCTTTAACACTTCTTCTTTGAACTGCAGCGCTGTATCCAGATCTTTCGTGTAAGCGATCTCCAGCCAGATGTTGTCTTTCGAAGCTCCGCCGAATCTGTTCTCCATATCACTTCTGATCGCATTTATCATGGTTGCCTTACCCTGATTAGCAGTTCTCGCCTTGGCAAAAGCATCCAGCTTTTCTCCCTGGATCTGAAGAACCGGTTTCAGTTTAAGTAATGTACCGATTGCGGCAGCGGCAGGCGTAATGCGTCCGCCTTTCTTTAAGTAATATAAGGTATCCAACATGATATAGATACTGGAATTAAATTTATCCGCTTCCAGAAAATCTTTGATTTCTTTGGCCGATTTTCCTTCTGAGGCCAGCTTAAGTGCATCCAGACAGGACTGCCTCTGCGTTACGGAAATACGCTGGTTATTAACTACTTGCACTTTTCCGCCAAAATCTTCTGACAGCATAATAGCGCTCTGACAGGACCCTGACAATCCGCTGCTCATGGGAATATGCACGATCTCATCATAATCTTTGAGAATTTCATTCCACAGATTCAAAACCGATTCCGGCGAGGGCTGGCTTGTAATAACATCCGCACCGTCTTCCAGCTTTTTATAAAACTCTTCCTGAGTCAGATTTATATCTTCAAAAAATGGTTCCTCATTGATCATAAAAGGCATCGGAAGAACAAAAATACCAAATTCCTTAGCCTGCGCCTGCGTAATACCGCTGTTACTGTCTGTTACAATTGCTGTTTTACTCATTCTCTACTTCACCCTTCTCCAAATGATGTGAAACACAAGATATTGCGTTCTTAATTTTAAGCATACATATATATCTTACTGTCAGATTGTTCTAAAGTCAACAAAATTTACCGTATTTTGGATTAAATACCTTTGAATAGAATTATACTTGTCAGAGCTAAGATCTTTGTCCTGTTGCAGAATATTATCTACCGATATACTGATCTTTTTAAGGAGACCGCTGTCCTGATAAATATCTGCTATCTTAAATTCCATAGCTCCGCTTTGCCGAATGCCGAACAGATCCCCCGGTCCCCGCAGTTTCAGATCCTCTTCCGCAATAAAAAATCCGTCATTGGACTGATTCAATATTTTAAGTCTGTCCATGGAACGGCTGTTATCCGAACCGCTCATAAAAATGCAATAAGACTGGCTCTTTCCTCTTCCGATCCGTCCCCTGAGCTGATGAAGCTGTGCAAGCCCGAAACGCTCTGCATTTTCAATCATCATAACAGTGGCATTGGGTACGTTGATACCAACCTCGATCACCGTGGTGGAAACCAGCACATCAATATTTCCGGCAGCAAATTCTTCCATGATCCTGTTCTTTTCCGGTGCCTTCATTTTTCCATGCAGGTATTCCACATGAATCTTTGAAGGAAGAGAACTTTTCAATTTTTGTGTATATTCTGTAACATTTTCTACATCTCCCATCTCTTCATTTTCATCTACCATTGGACAGATAACATATACCTGATGCCCGTTTTCTACTTCTTTGGTTATAAATTCATATGCCTTTTTCCGGTAAGTAGTGTTAACCACACAGTTTTTAATAGGCAGCCTGTTTGCAGGCAGTTCATCTATGACAGAAAGATGAAGATCTCCATAGAGGATAATGGCCAGGGTTCTTGGAATGGGCGTGGCGCTCATAACAAGTACATGGGCATGATCACCTTTTTCACTTAAATTTTCTCTCTGCTTAACGCCGAATCGATGCTGTTCATCGGTAATTACAAGCGCAAGCTTATGATAAGTTACTTTTTCCTGTATCAGCGCATGGGTCCCGATGACAATATCAGCTTCCCCCGATTCTATTTTTTCATAAATTTTTCTTTTACCGGCAGCCGTTACAGAGCCTGTTAAAAGTACAGGTTTTAAAGAAAGCCCATACTGGCTGTTCATTGCAAGAAGTTGTTCATAATGCTGTCTGGCCAGAATTTCTGTAGGCGCCATCAAAGCTCCCTGATATCCGTTTGCAACTGCCATGAGCAATGAAAGGAATGCTAAAACTGTTTTGCCTGATCCCACATCGCCTTGTATCAGACGGTTCATGGCTCTGCCGCTTGTCAGATCGGCTTTGATCTCGTCCCATACTTTAAGCTGGGCACCGGTAAGGCGATATGGCAGGGATTCTATCAGCCTTTTTGTCAACGCCGTTTCGATCATGGGATAAGAAGATATTGCTTCCTCATTCATTTCCTTTAACTTTCTTAAGGAGATAAGGAACAGGAAAAATTCATCAAAAGCTAATCTTTTTCGGGCCAGAAGCATTTCATCATAATTTTTAGGGAAGTGGATATCCTGATAGGCTTTTTTTCGGGAGATCAGCTGATATTCTTCTATGATATCAGATGGCAGGTACTCTTCCCCTGAAACTGCCGGCAGCGCCTGCTTCATAGCTTTTTGCACTGCTTTGTTGCTAAGTCCTGCCGTTAATCTATAGCAGGGCTGAAGGGAGCCTGTCAATTTACTGTATTCCTCATAAGTATAAAGTTTTGGCTGATCCATATGAAGAACGCCCTGTTCTTTTTTCAGCTTTCCTCTCATAAGGTATACGCCGCCGGCTTTAATTACATTCTTCAGATAAGGAGCGTTAAAAAAAGTAATGGTTATTTTTCCGGTATCATCTCCCGCCATCCCTGTGCCAATGGACAGCTGCCTGACTTTTTTCCACTGGAAGCCGGCGCAGACTGTTAGCTCTAACGTTACAGGTATATCTAACGGTGCCTTTGCCACTTTGACAGAAGGTGCAAAAGCTTCATAGTCTCTGGGAAAATGATCCAACAGATCGTGTACCGTATAGATCCCCAGCCTGTTAAACAGTCTGGAAGTTTTGTCTCCGACTCCTTTTAAATTGATTATATTGTCCGAATAGTCCATAGACGGCCTCCTCCCTAAAGAAAAAGGACGGTCATTACCGTCCCTTTCTCCTTATTTATGCCATAAATTAACGTATTTACTCAGCTGAAACAATGTAATAGTAAATTGGCTGTCCGCCATACTGAAGTTCTATATCACAGGAAGGATAAGCTTCTTCTACTTTTGCCTTGAGACTTTCAGCCTCCTCTTCTTTTACGTCAGATCCATAGTAAATACTGATCAGTTCATAAGAATCATCCATCATATTCCTGATCATTTCAAAAGTTGTATCAGCTACATCAGCGCCTACGGAAAGAATACCTTTATCTCCGATACCCATATAATCGCCCTGTTTGATCTCTTTATCCTCGATCACGGTATCTCTGACAGCATAAGTGACTTGTCCTGTTGATACTCTGGTAATTTCATCATTCATGGTCTGCGCATTATCTTCTGCAGACATATCTGGAACATAATTGATGACTGCAGTAATTCCCTGGGGAACAGTTTTGGTTGGAATTACAATAATCTTCTTGTTCTCAACCATAGCCTGAGCCTGATTTGCTGCAAGAATAATATTTTTATTGTTTGGAAGGATAAAAACGTTGTCAGCATTGACTTTATCAATAGCATTCAACATATCTTCCGTACTGGGATTCATGGTCTGTCCGCCTTCAATGATGTAATCAACGCCCAGTCCCTTAAAGATTTCATTGATACCTTCTCCGACTGATACGGCAATGAACCCTGTCTCCTTATGGGGCATTTCTTCCGAGGCTTCTGTTTCTCTGCTCTTTTCTTCCATTTTAAACAGCTTCTCCTGATGCTCAAGACGCATATTATCGATCTTCATATTGGAAAGAGCACCGTATTTTAAAGCTTTCTGAATGGCAAGTCCGGGATCATTGGTATGCACATGTACCTTAACTACGTCGTCATCGGCTACCACTACAATGGAATCTCCAATGGATTCCAGGTATGATTTAAAGTCAATTTCCTGTTTTACATTAAAGTTTCTGGTCAGCATAATAATAAATTCCGTACAATACCCGAACTTAATATCAGCTTCCTGTGTTTTCATATCCATCTGAGCAGATTTCACATGAGTCACTTCGGGAATGGAAAGATCCACCTCTTTACCAAGGAAAGCGTCATATGCGCCCTTGAGCACCTGCATCAGACCCTGCCCGCCGGAATCAACCACACCGGCCTGTTTGAGTACGGGAAGCATCTCAGGTGTCTTTAAAAGGACTTCATCTGCATATTTGATCACTTCATCAATAAAATATGACAGATCATTACAGCCGCTGTCAGCCAGTTCCCTTGCTTTCTGTGCACCGCCTTTTGCTACCGTAAGGATGGTTCCCTCTTTCGGCTTCATAACCGCTTTATAGGCTGTCTCAACAGCTTTTTCAAAAGAATCTGCAAGAACGGGAATCGTAAGTTCTTTCTGCTCTCTGATTGTTTTGGTAAAACCTCTGAACAACTGGGACAAAATAACACCCGAGTTACCTCTTGCGCCGCGCAGGGATCCGGATGAAATTGCTTTACATAAAGAAAGCATATCCGGATTTTCCATCGCGGATACATCTTTTGCCGCAGACATGATAGTAAGCGTCATGTTGGTACCGGTATCGCCATCCGGTACGGGAAATACATTCAGATCATTGATCCATTCTTTTTTAGACTCCAAATTTTTTGCACCAGCTAAGAACATCTTTGCAAGTAACTTAGCGTCGATAGTATTAACCACAATATATCCTCCTCTTAGTCAATCACTCTAACACCTTCAACAAAGATGTTTATTTTTTCGATTTCAATACCAGTAAATTCTTCTACCTTATATTTAACATTGCTGATCAGATTATCCGTTACGGCCAGAATACTTACGCCATAGGCAATGATAATATGGAAGTTCAATGTAAGTTTGTTGTTCCGAATGGACACATTGATACCTCTGGTCATACTGTCCATCTTTAATAATTTAACCAGTCCGTCTTTCACGTTAATGCCCGCCATACCGATAATGCCAAAGCATTCCATAGCAACACTGCCTGCATACCGGGCAATTACTTCATTATCAATAGCAATATTCCCCATATGGGTATTCATTGAAGAAGATTTCATAGGCTGCCTCCTTAAAATTTTACATATATTTTAATTATACCCTGAATTAAAAAAAAATGAAACCATAAAATTATTAAAACATTTTAAATTTACACTTGCATTATTACGCTTTTTCTGCTATGATACAACTGTTGCGGAAATATTCGCATATTTTGAAGTAAGCACATAGAGATTAAATATGATGTTAGGAGGTGCAACGATGGCTAAATGTGATATTTGTGGTAAGGGCGTTCATTTTGGAAACAACGTAAGCCATTCTCATAGAAGATCTAACAGAATTTGGAAATCCAATATTAAAAGTGTTAAATGTAAAGTAAACGGAGCTCCTAAAAGAATGCACGTTTGTACAAACTGCTTGAAATCCGGAAAAGTTGAAAGAGCTTAATTGACCAGATTCTTTAAAACCACTGTGGCAGCACAGTGGTTTTTTGTGTACATTATTTTTCTTATTAAGCCTGCTTTCCCACTTCGTAATCTTTTTTCATTTCTTCATACACGGAATTGATCACAAGGATCATTTCATGGTCTCCTGCAATATTATCGGGATGGAACATTTTAATGAGGTCGCGGTACCGCTTTTTTAGCGCCAGCTGGCTTTTTACCCCCTGAAACAGAACTCTGGCCATATCCATTTCCTGTTCCTGTCTCAAATAACTTTCATGGACATCTCTCTGGGCTTCAAAATTTATTTTTTCTTTCTCAAACTGTCTTCTTTCTGCATCCAGCTGCATAAATCCGTTCTTAAGAATGTCCATCTTTTTATCAAAGAACTGCTCGTCCTGTTTCAGACGTTTGCGCTCTACCACAAGCCGCCTGTTTACTGCTGTCATTTCATCCTGAAACTGCTGCTTTTCTTTGAAAAATTTATCCTGCAGACGCTTCAGCTCACCTTTTTCTGTTTCTATACGGATATTTTCTCTGAAAAGCCATGATTTCAACTCATTCAGATCCTCTGCGGATCCTTCTACAAGTGTTTTTTCAAAGTCTTGTCCGGTTTTGATATTCTCATCAAAAATTCCCATGATCTTCTCCATTTGTGATTCATTCACAATAAAAATTGTATCCTATCAGTAAAAGCAGCCCGATAATGATGAGTGCGATCAGATAATGATGTACAAGAAAAAGCATAAGTAACATTCCAACAGCAATCCAAAACGCTATAAAACCAATCATTCTTTTCATGCACGCCATCCTACTTATGCCTCTTGATTTATCCTATGCAGTTTAGTGTAAATTATTGCATGTCTTTTGTATCTTCTTCCGGAAAAGCAATATCCACAGCTTCTTCATCAGCTATCATCTCTTCCTTGGGAGTTGTAAACTTATCGACGATATCCGGAATCATATCCAGAACTTTCGTCATAGTATCCTGATTCTTAATGTTTACAAGTTTGGTATTTCCGTTTTTTATGACCAGAACAGCACTGGGTGTCATCTTACCGCTGAAACCGCCTCCGCCTCCGTTCTTCTTATCTCCTGCACTTGCACCGGCGCCTACTCCAAAGCTCACATCTACAAGCGGCAGGATAACCGTATCATCAGGAAGTTTCATAGGCTCCCCCACTACTGTTTTGGTAGATAAAACAGTATTCATACCTTTCATCAAAGAATCAATCACTCCGGAAAAATTATTTTCAGCCATTATGCTGCCTCCTTTTTGAATAATCGGATTACTCTGCGCAGATCTTTATGGAAATACACTATGATCGCAGTCTTTAAAACTTTAAATACGGTAATTTTACCTTGTATAAAAAAATCACCCTCAATAATGGAATTATTAAAATCAGGCACAATATTAATATGATTGCCTATAAGCGGGTATAAAATGCCCCAGATGGAAAGTATCTGGGCCGTGCTTGCAGGGTCCCCTGTTCCTATCGTAAAGTTACCTGTAAGCTTTCCGGGAAGTATACTCTTAAGCAATAAAATCGCTTTCCCACCGCACACTGTCCATGCATTTTTAAAGGAATCGCTTTTAATAATATCAATATAATATCTGATATTTTTAATAATATGTTTTATCTTATCACAAATTTTTCTGATTGTGTACTTAATATTTTTAAGTATAGCAAAAAGCTTCCTGATAAATTTTAATAAAGCAGGTTTTTCTTCACTGTTTTCTTCTTTTTCTTCGGCAGGCACAGGAGTATTTTTTATTTCTTCTTTCGCGGGCTCCTGCTTTACAGATTCTGTTTTTTCTGCTTCCTGTTTTTTTTCTGAAATAACTTTTACTTCTGCTACAGTCTTTTTGCTTTCTGTTTCTTCCTTTTTGCTTTTCTTTTTACCAGCTTGTTTCCTGTCTGTGGATTTCTGTGTGGAAAAAACAGTAAAGCAAAATATGCGTACTCTTATAAAAGCTTCTTCCGGGTACCGGAAAGTGATATTTAGAATATGAAAAAGCCATGTTATTCTTGCCGAGGCCCTTACAGGTACATCATCATTTACTTTTCTGTATCCGTTTATCCGATATCTGACGGGGACAAACAATACAAGAAGCAATATGACCAGAATCAGTAAGAGAATACAAAGCAGAATGATTCCGATTATTTTTAAAATACTTAAAAGTACTGTCAACATAAATTATCTCCGGGAATTCTTTACTTTTAATCTTAAATATTCTTTTAAGTCACAGCAGCCCGTAGCTTCCAGACTTTCTTTTGTGATTCTCACTACAATATCAACTGCTTCCTCATAACTGCCTGCAATTCCGATAATAACAGGCGGATGATATCTGTAATATTTCTGTTTTAAATACGCGCAGTGATAAATTTCCAATTGATCGGATCCGTTTGCAATACAAATAACATAGACAAACAACTGTCCCGCATGACTTTTTAATTTTCTTTTTACCTTGTCAGGATTTTTTATCTTATCACCAACATAAAGATACTTATAAAATTTCATTTCAGACACCGCCTATTCATTCAGATAAGCATCAAAAATTCTCTTTGCAATAGGAACTGCGTAGTCGCCTCCGGCGCCTGCACCTTCAATGATAATTGTAACACAGATCTTAGGATCTTCAACAGGGGCAAATCCCGTAAACCATGCATGGCTTTCTCCTTTAACAGTTCCGTATTCTGCCGAACCGGTCTTACCTGCCGCAGTATAAGACAATCCCTTTAAGCGGGTTGCTGTTCCTTCATTTACCACATCCGTCATCAGATCAGTAAGTATTTGGGCCTCCTCTTCTGAGATTATCTTTTTGTAGGTTTCAGGACTGAATGATCTGATGATACCGCCGGAACTGTTTTCTATATGATCCACAACATAAGGCTTCATTAAGGTACCCTGATTTGCGATAGCGCAGGTGATCATATTTAAATGGATAGGCGTCATGGCTGTTGTTCCCTGTCCAATGGATACCTGCATCATATCAGAAACCGTTATATCCTCATTTACATCGATCCTGCTTTGGTTGTAATTAACACTAAGGGGCAGTTTCTTATTGAACATCAGATCAGACAATGTATTTTCAAAACTTTTGGGATTCAGCATCAGTCCCATATTTGCAAAGGAAGTATTACAGGATTTAGCGAATGATCGTGTAAATCCGACTTGTCCGTGAACTGAGCCATGATAACATTGAATTCGGTCCTCTCCTTTTGTTAAAGCTCCTGTACAGTTATAACTGTAACTGTTGTAATTTTGGGGATTTTCCCGGATATATTCAAGGGCTGTTATGATCTTAAATGTTGATCCTGGGGGATACAGGCCTTGGGTTACCCGATTTAAAAGTATTCCCGATTCATTATCTTCTCTAAGTTCATCCCATTTATCTTCAATTGTTCCCGGATCAAAATCAGGCTTGCTGACCATGGCAAGGACCTTACCCGTGGAAGGTTCCGTTACAACAATTGCGCCCCGATATACCCCCAGCGCCGTAGAAGCGACTCTCTGAAGCTCTACATTAAGAGTGGTATATACATCATCTCCGGGATATTTTTCACCGCTGGCATCAAGATTTGCTTTTTGAGATAACGGTGCATTGGAGTTGATCAGATAATAATTTGCCTGAGCCTCCACGCCCATCCTGCCGTTAACAGAATACCCGACCACATGGGAAAAAAGATTTCCATAAGGATATTCCCTCAGCTCATTTCCATCTTCATCTTCTACGGTCTTTGCCAGCACTTCTCCGTCAGACGAATAAATAGATCCCCTCCGGTTCTTGGCAAGAAGGATCTGCGCTCTTCCATTATAACTGTTGTTGATCAGTTCCTGCTTGTGTGTTGCTGAATAATAGGCAATATATCCGATCATACCAAGGAAAAGTACAGTAAATACCCAAGTGACCGTGATGATCTGTCTTCCGGTCTTCTTCTTTTCTATAGATGATTTCTTAGATTTCATTGTGTTCTTCACTGTCATCTTCTAAATCTTCCGCTTTCTTTCTTCTCTTTTTTCGTTTAGTCTTTTTCTTTATCAGTTTCTCGGCCTCGGCTTCATCATCCCTGATCAGATACAGTCCCACAATAACAGAGAACATAATGAGTGTGGTCAAAACGGAGCTGCCGCCATAACTGATAAAAGGCAGTGTAACACCTGTCAGCGGAATGAATTTTGTCCCTCCTCCGATTGTCAGAAAGACCTGAAAAATATAAGTAATACCAAGTCCGAATGCTGTCAGTTGATAAAACTTATCATTCAGTTTAACAGATATATTCATAAACATAATAAAGCAGCTGACGCAGATCAGGATCAGACATATTGCAAATAAAATCCCAAGTTCTTCTGCCACTGCCGAAAAAACAAAATCCGCTTCTACAAAAGGAATGGATTCCGGTGTTCCTTTAAATAATCCCAATCCGAACCAGCCTCCGCTTGAAATGGCAAATAATGACTGCGTGATCTGATAACCGGTAGAATCAATGACGCTCCATGGATCCTTCCACGCCTGTACCCTTACCTGCACATGTGTAAAAACCCTGAAAGCAATATAGGCCGCAGCGCATCCGCCAAATCCTCCGGCAATAAGATAGATCACCTTACCGCTTGCCACAAAGACCATAAGCACATAAACTACAAAGAAAATAAGCGCGCTTCCAAGGTCTTTACTGCATACAAGTACAATAACATGCGCCGCTGCGATTACTGCAGTAGTAAATACTTCAAAAAAACCTGAGGCCTTATGGAGAGCGCCTGCAATATAAAATACAAAGATGATCTTCACAAATTCAGAAGGCTGAAAAGTAATACCTGCTATGGAATAAGATAATTTACTTCCGTAAGTCGTCTGCCCCAGTATTAAAACAATGGAAAGCGCCACGATCCCAACAACAGCATAGATCCATTTAAGATCTTTAAGAAATTTAAACTCATGTACAAAATACGGAATGATCATCGCCGCAACCAATGAACCTGTCACTATTATGAACTGCTTGATCGCTTTTTCAAAAGAAAGTCTTGTTAAAATAACAAAACCTATAGAAAGCAGTATACACATATTATTGATAATGAGCCGGTTTGCTTTTGGGTATATCATCCGGAAAAGAACAATGGCTGCATACAGAATGATCTGTTGAAATGCATAAAAGAACAGATATGTGAAATCACCTGTTTCAAAACAGATCACGATAAAACAGCTGAAATGCAAAGCAAACATTAAGATATTCTGTCTGGTATAAATTCCGTTTCTGCGTTCTTCATTATCAAACCGAAATACTGCAAAACATTCATATGTATATAACGCGATCAGCAATGTTATAATATATTTGGAAAACTCGCTGATGTATAATTCCATCTACTCGACTCCTCGTTTATAATGTCCGGTAGTAAATTCCTTGTAAAAAGGCTCTTCATAACATACAGATATCTTTTGAAAATATTCAATGATCTTTTCTGTTTCTGTCTGGTCTTCAACTGTAAAGTCAAGACGACAGATACCGGCTTTCAGATTTTTCGCATCAAATAATTTATGAAGCGAAAGGGGAACACTGTTATAAATGATATTATAACAGTATGTGCAGTCATTATAAACAGGAAAATCTTTTTGATACCTGTCGGTTAAAATATTCCATCCTGACTGCATCCTGCAGCTGCCTTCTGTTTTTTTGACACAGCCGGCAGAAATCATCATGGGAAGTCTGCCATAAACCACAACTGAAGCGCCAGCCTTATTTAATAAAGCCGCATTTTGCAGGTCTTTCCACTCATGCAGATTCAATTCCACGGGCAGATACACTTCTTTTGCTCTTCTTCTCAGATTTTTGTAAGAATGACTATTCCAGGCATATAAATTTGCATCCGCTGTAATTGCTTTCTGATTGCCCTGTTTTTCCAGATAAGATAAGGATTCAAGATTCCTGACAAGCGCTCCGTCAAAAACAGGCAGATTCAACAATTTCCCAAGCTGTTCAAGGTGTTTATGATCTTTCATTCTGACAATATAGGGAAATGCCAGATATACTTCCCCACAGCATTCCTTTTTATATAACGTAAGCTGATTGATAAAATCTTTATCTAGTATAACCCTGTCAACATAAATTCTATTCGGGTTCTTTGATAAAGCGGCTTCCAGCTGCTTTTTGGTATTTACAAGAACGTGGATCTGTGGATTATGATGGTTTTTCTCTGTATCACCGTTATTTTTTCTATCCTCATATACAGAATAAGGAATCGCGCATCTTTCCGGATAGCTAAGTCCGTTTATTTCTATGATCTTTTTTTGAAGAAGCAAAAGACCGTCTCTTCTTAATTGGTTAAGAGCACTTATCGGCATGAAAATATCATTATCCATATCTGTTTGTACAGAGGATACTTCAAAACAGGTACCACCGCTTTTTTGAAGCTGTTCTTCAATCTTCTGCTTTGAAAGTGGCTGTTTTTGGGCTTTTTGAACCATGTCTCCTGTTAAATAAACATGAGCCTGTCCACATGTCAGGGCAAGATGCGCTGCTTTCCCTGCTTTAAGATCAGCTTCTATGACTGCAGGCAATGTCATTTCAGAATCAATGTACTGCTCTCTGATCCTGGCAAGAAGAAGTGGATCACTTCCCGAATATGAGGGGGTGGAAAGTGCGATCATGTCCCTTCCATTCATCTGATGATAATATCCTTCCGAAACAGAGCTTCTGATATAAAGTGATCTTAATTGCTCCATGTCATCTTCGGACACATGATAATCGGCCGCTGTATCTTTCTTACCGGTATCGATATTTTCATAATACCTGTCAATATATTTGCGATAAATTGCTGTAACGCCTGCCGCATATTCCGGTTTTTTCATGCGGCCTTCGATTTTAAAGGAATCGATCCCGGCTTCTATTAATTCAGGAAGTATATTTATAGTACACATGTCCTTCATACTAAGCGGATACTCTTCCCGCCCGCCATCTACCTTATAGGGAAGACGGCAGGGCTGCGCGCATCGTCCTCTGTTTCCGCTCCTTCCGCCCAAAATACTGCTGAAAAGGCACTGTCCGGAATAGCAATAGCACATGGCACCGTGAACAAACGTCTCAATTTCAATATCCACATTTTTTTTAATGGTTTTTATTTCTTCAAGGGTAAGTTCTCTTGCCGGAACAATTCTTGATGCCCCTTCCTTTTTTAGAAATTCCGCACCGTAAGAGCCTGCTACAGTCATCTGGGTGCTTACATGAAGTGAAAGATTCGGAAAATGTTCTCTGATAAAAGTAAAAACACCAAGATCCTGTATGATCACTCCGTCAAGTCCTGTTTCATAAAAAGGCAGCAAAAAATCATACAGCCTGATAAACTCTTTTTCTTTTACAAGCGTATTGACTGTAAGATATATTTTCCGCTGAAATACATGGGCGTACTGTATACCCTTACATATTTCTTCCTGTGTAAAGTTATCGGCATAAGCTCTGGCCCCAAAAGAATCCCCGCCCAGATAAACGGCATCCGCACCGGCAGCTATAGCACCTGTCAAAGCTTCATAATTTCCGGCCGGAGCCAGTAATTCTACCTTTTTCATATCTTCTCCATATACAATAAAAAGTAAAAGCTGTCCATTTCAAGACAGCTTTCTTATGTATGTATTTTTCATTTTAACATTGGAATCTCCTAAAGCGTATGGCTCTTACTGCTTCTTTAATTCCGTTTCAAGCCGCACAATTTTTCTGGCCCCTTCATTAACTTCATTTTGAAGACTCTTGATATTCTTCTCTGTATTTTCAAGCTTAATCTGAGACGCTATCAACTCATGCTTTAAGTTATATAATTCCTTCTCCTTGCTTTGTATTTCTTCCTCAAGGAGTGTGATCTGCTTTTTAGCTTTGAAATAATCATCCGCAATATTTAATTGTAATAGAACGCTCTGTGTATCTATGGGCTGTCGTCTAAAGGAATCTACCTTGTTGTACTCTGCCATCTTGTTGTTGATATAGGAGGCAACTTTCTGTAAATATTCTTCACTTTCATATCCGCTTAAGGTAAAGACCTTACCGCCGATGATTACTTCTGTATCTGTTTTTACTGACATCCATATCACCTCTTATATTCATGCACTTGAAAAGCCCCAAAACAGACTTTCTAGTATGATTATAAGCATATTATGTCGGAATTTCAAGTCCTAAATGATGGTAGGCAAAATCAGTCACTACCCTTCCTCTGGGTGTTCTGTTAATAAAACCGTTCTTAATAAGATAAGGTTCATAAACATCTTCTATGGTACCGGAATCTTCTCCGATCGCAGCTGCCAGTGTATCAAGCCCTACCGGTCCGCCGCTGAATTTATCGATCATAGTAAACAGCATATTCCGGTCAATATGATCCAGTCCCATAGGATCTACATCCATAAGATCCAGAGCCGTTACGGCAATTTTCTCCGTAATAATACCTTCATATTTTACCTGTGCAAAATCCCGGACTCTTTTTAAGATTCGATTGGCAATTCTTGGTGTGCCGCGGCTGCGCCTTGCCATTTCCATAGCTCCTCCCAGATCAATGGGGGCATTTAATACTTTGGCAGAATGCATAATGATCTGCTGAAGCTCTTCTACTGAATAAAATTCCAGACGATGTATGATGCCAAATCTGTCACGCAGCGGAGCTGTTAAAAGTCCTGCTCTGGTGGTAGCCCCTACCAGTGTAAACTTCGGCAGGTCAAGACGTATGGAACGGGCTGACTGTCCCTTTCCGATCATAATGTCTATGGCGTAATCCTCCATGGCCGGATACAAGACTTCTTCTACCTGCCTGTTCAAACGATGGATCTCATCTACAAATAAAAGATCTCCTTCCTGCAGATTATTTAAAATAGCTGCCATCTCACCCGGCTTCTCAATAGCCGGTCCACTGGTAACTTTCATATTGACGCCCATTTCATTGGCAATGATACCGGCAAGTGTGGTTTTTCCAAGGCCGGGAGGTCCATAAAAGAGAACATGATCTAACGGATCATTTCTCTGCTTGGCAGCTTCAATATAAATCTTAAGGTTTTCCTTGATCTTGGACTGGCCGATATAATCGGTCAATTGCTGCGGCCTCAAAGACCCTTCTATTTTGATATCCTCTTCTATTAAATTCGTTTCTATCACTCTTTTAGCCATAGGAATTCACTTTCTAAAACATATTTTTTAAGGCCTGCTTTAAAATCGTCTCTGTATCTGTTTCGTCGGAAACTTCCACCTTCTTCACAGCTTTTAATGCATCAGAAGGGCTATAGCCAAGGGCAACCAGCGCTTCCACAGCTTCATTTCTGGCGCTGCTTTCAGAGTCGATGCCATTTAAAGATCCTGTATATCCATTCATTTCTTTTTTGATAAGAGTATCTTCCAGGGAAATTTTATCCTTCAGATCAAGGATTACTCTGCTTGCTGTTTTGGCCCCTATACCCGGAGCTTTGGCAATTGCTTTGGAGTCTCCTGAAATAATAGCAAATCTTAAGTCATCTGCACTCATAACTGACAGGATTGAAAGACCGCCTCTTGGTCCAATACCATTTACTGTGATCAGTTTTTTGAAAATTTCCAGATCATCTCTGGTCAGAAATCCATACAGTAAAAAAGCATCTTCTCGGACACAGGTATAAGTATAGAGCTTTACTTCCTGTCCGATTCCCGGCAATGCGGCTGCTGTTCCACCAGAAATCTTAATATTGTACCCAATTCCGCCGGTATCGATTATCACATTATCCTCAGATATCTCTTCAATCATACCTCTTACAAATGCTATCATAAATTGCTTCCTCTCTCAATCACATTTTTTATATAAGGCATTACAAAGGAGGCTGTAATGCCGATGAAAAATCCTGTTATGGCTCCTGCCAGCAACAATATCGGAACATAATAAAAAATTCCGTAAGTATCAATAACAAGATAAGCGATGACCAACTGTCCTATATTGTGCATGACACCACCAGATATGCTTATGACAGGAAGATGAAATTTGCGGCTTTTTACCATAAAAGCCATGATCAGAAAACTGAACAATGCCCCTGACAGGCTATAGATGATCATGGTCAGGTTACCAAACAAGAAACCGGATAATAAAGCCTTTACAATTGTTACAAGCAAAGCTTCCCGGTATCCAAACAGATAGAAAGCCAGAATAACAGCCAGATTGGCGAGTCCCAGCTTAATCCCCGGAATACCGGCTTGCAAAGGGATCAACGTCTCTATATAAGATAAAATAAGGGCAAATGCCAGCAAAAGACCCATATATGCCGTTTTTACTTTCATGTATCAGTTCGTGACCGCATCAAGATCACTTTCCTCCGATGACTCTATTAAAATGACCAATTTGTGCGGAAGACAGATAATACTTTCGCCGTTTTTGCTGATACTTTTTTGCCTGACACATAGTTTGTCGGGGCAATCAGCATCTGTAACATTGACAGTTCCATCGCTGATCAGGATCAGATTATAACCATGATCTGCTCCCTGTACGGTAACTGTTCTGTCTTCTGAAAGTGCATAGCGACAGATTTCTTCTCCCTCCTGCATGATTACAGCCACGCCGCCTGATCTGCCGCCATTCATAATACGGGGAATCAGAAAAGTTAAAAATGCCGCAATAATAATTATGATCACTACAATAATATCGTTTCTTAATTTGGGAATCAAATCTCTGCTCAGTATATTCATATCAGATATTGTAACACATTCGAACATATGTTTCAAGTGCGTTCAACTATTTCTTTTTTATTAATAATATGGTAAAATATCAAAAGTATATTTTACAGAAAGGAACATCAATATGAAACTTATATTTGTCCGTCATGGCGATCCTGATTATAAAAACGACAGCCTTACCGAAAAAGGCTGGCGAGAAGCCAAACTTCTGTCAGAACGTATCTGCAAATGGGAGGTAACGGATTTTTACTGTTCACCTCTCGGCCGTGCAAAAGATACCGCTTCCTACACCCTTGAGAAAATGAATCGTAAAGCTCAGATCCTTGAATGGACCAAAGAGTTTTTCTATCCGATCACTGATCCGGTGACAGGCAAATTTGGCGTACCATGGGATCTGGTTCCCTCTTTCTGGAGCAATGATCCGCTTATGCTTTCAAAAGAAGAATGGGTCCATTCCGATGTGATGAAACAAAACCCTGAGATTGTTGAAAAATACAAAGAGGTATGTAAAAATCTTGATGATCTGTTACGTACATACGGTTATATACGGGAAGATAATTTTTATCGAAAGCCAGATAAAAAAGAGGTATTCGTTACTTATACCCGATCTCCCGATAATGCAGAAAATATTGCTGGCAAGCAGATGGAGGAAAAGGAACCTGTTATTGTTATTTTCTGTCATCTTGGCGCTATCTGCATTATGCTGTCACATTTATTGAATATTCCTTTCCCTCTATTGGTTCATGGCTTTTTCCTTCCGCCTACTTCACTTACTATTCTAAGTACGGAAGAACGCTGGAGCAACGAAGCTTATTTCCGAGTACAGTCAATGGGGGATGTTCACCATCTTCTTTCAGGCGGCGAACCGGTTTCCGATGCAGGTTCTTTTGCAAATTCTTTTCAGGGCTAACTATATTACCGATTATATATTTAAAGCCTGTGGGCAGCTGCCCACAGGCTTTTTCCTTAACTTTATTCATTTTCAGAAGGTTCTTCTGTTTCTGCTTCTTCCTCCAAAGTATCTGTCTGCGCTGTTGTATCAATGTTCAGATATTTCAGCTTTCCTTTTATGTCATTTACTTCATATTTCTCAGTTAGTCCGGAAATATATTCAGATGTACTGTCAGATGCAAGCAGACTGGAGATCGAAGCATCTGATTCAGCCGCATCATAATATCTGTTTAAAAACTCAACAACGTAGTACTGATGGTAATCCGCAGATTCAATTACTTCAATATCTCCTTCTTTTCTGACTTCATCATACAGCCAGCCGCTGATCGCAGAAGGAATATAGGAATTATGCTGCCCTTCTTTTAAGCAGTATTCCGTATCTTCATCTTCATAGTCAGCTTTTGATTCTTCCGGAGCATTTTTGATGCAAAGTTCTTCAAAATCACTGCCTGCGCTGCGTTCCATCATAAACGATTCCGCTTTTATCTTGATATCATCCATAGCCTTGGCGATATCATCTTCTGAAGCATCCTCTGCAATGTCTGCATTGAATATAAAACTTCTGTAATCTACTTTATCATAATTTTGAGTGTTTTCCTGATAATATGCCACAATTTCTTCTTCGGAAGGAGCATTGGATGCGATCAGATCATTATAATATGCAGCTGCCAGAATCTCTTCCTTTAAGAAAGGAGCCACTCTGGACTGTGATGCATACTGTCCAAAGGTATCCTTATAGTATTCTGAGACAGATACCCCTGCTGCTTCTGCCGCCTGCTTAAATCCGTCTGTACTTAATGTATAATCATCTGTATCATCATAGGTAAATCCGTTTGCCCGGGCATCATCTGCCAGTGCATATACCTGGATCATCTGCTGTACAGTCATTTGATCAAACATATCTTTCCATGTCATATTTTCATCATATGCCTGATCGGCGAAGTCCTGATTTACATCAAGTCCCATATAAGGCAGAAAAGAACCATAGCTGTTGATATAATTATTTACAGTTTCATTGTAATAATAATCAAATTCTAGCTTACTTACCTTTCTGTCTCCTACCATAATATAAGTTCCGTTAATAGCGGTCATCCTGTTGATAATTGTTGATCCGATCCCGCCTACGATGGCAACTGCCAGAAGAATACCTATAATAGTGGATACGATCTTAAATATCTTTTCCTCACGTTTATCTGCTTCTTCCTTTGCCTTTCTGGCTGCCATTTTTTTATCATACTTTGTCAGAACCTTCTGTTCCTCTTTTACTTCAGGCACCGTTTTCTTAGCCATTTGTAAAGCTCCTCCTCGTTTTCCATTTCTTCATAACTTTTTCACCAGACACACCTTATCAGAAAAATGTGTTTTTCCTGTGAACACTCTGCTATTCTATCACATTTCTTTTTGTAAGTCATTACTTTTGGTTGATATAATTAACAAGTCCTTCTGCAGCAATGATTTTCTGCATGAACTCAGGAAAAGCCTGGCCTTTAAACTGAGTGCCTTTTGTGAGATTTTGAATGATTCCGGAATCAAAATCTACTTCTACCTCATCTCCTGCTTCGATTCCTTTGGAAGCTTCGGGACATTCAATAATGGGCAATCCTATATTGATGGCATTTCTGTAAAAAATTCTGGCAAAGGTTTCTGCGATTACACAGCTTACACCTGCGGCCTTGATCGCGATCGGTGCATGTTCTCTGGAGGAACCACAGCCAAAATTCTTATCTGCTACAATAATATCTCCCTTCTTTACATTTTTAATAAAATCCTTATCAATATCTTCCATGCAGTGAGTTGCCAGCTCGGCAGGATCGGAAGAATTTAAATATCTTGCCGGAATAATTACATCAGTATCAACATTGTCACCATACTTAAAAACAATTCCTTTTGCAGCTTTCATATTTGATATCCTTTCTTACTATCAGTTATTTTGTTTCTGTAATATCTGCCATCTGTCAGTCAAGCTGGCAGGGACAACTGATCTTACCTGTAATGGCGCTTGCAGCCGCAACTGCCGGACTTGCAAGATATATTTCAGAATTTACATGCCCCATACGTCCTACAAAATTTCGATTGGTAGTAGAAACACATCTTTCTCCTTCAGCCAAAATACCCATATATCCGCCAAGACAGGGGCCGCAGGTAGGAGTACTTACGATTGCTCCTGCCTCAATAAATGTCTTAAGAAGTCCTTCCTCCATGGCCTGCATATAAATAGCCTGGGTAGCCGGAATCACGATACAGCGCATTCCTTTTGCCACATGTCTTCCCTTTAAGATCTCTGCAGCTGTCCGCATGTCATCAATACGTCCATTGGTACAGGAGCCAATAACTACCTGATCGATCTTGATATCCTCTGTGATCTCATCGATTGTCTTAGTGTTTTCCGGAAGGTGAGGAAATGCTATGGTAGGACGCAGTGTGCTTAAATCAATGGTATATTCAGCATCATAAACTGCATCTTCATCTGCTTCGTAAATTGTATAAGATTTCCCGGAATGCTCCTTCATATAGGCAATAGCCAGGTCATCCACCGGGAAAATACCGTTCTTCCCGCCTGCTTCAATGGCCATGTTTGCAATCGTAAAACGGTCATCCATAGTCAGATTTTTAATACCGTCTCCCACAAATTCCATGGATTTGTACAAAGCGCCATCCACCCCGATCATACCGATTATGTGAAGGATCACATCTTTACCTGAAACCCATTTGGAAGGAGCGCCTGTCAGATTGAATTTAATTGCAGCAGGTACTTTGAACCATGCCTTTCCGGTAGCCATACCGGCTGCCATATCCGTACTTCCGACTCCGGTGGAAAAGGCTCCCAAAGCGCCATAAGTACAGGTATGAGAATCTGCTCCGATGATCACATCTCCGGCTACAGTCAATCCTTTTTCCGGTAAAAGTGCATGTTCGATTCCCATTTCGCCAACTTCAAAATAGTTGGTGATCTCGTTACGATATGCAAATTCCCTTACACATTTGCAGTGTTCTGCCGATTTAATATCCTTATTCGGTACAAAATGGTCCGGAACAAGTGCAATTTTATCCTTGTCAAATACACCTTCCACCTTCATTTTTTCCATTTCTTTAATAGCCACCGGACTGGTAATATCATTGCCAAGCACCAGATCCAGATCTGCCTCGATCAGCTGTCCGGCTTCTACCTTGTCAAGCCCCGCATGTGCTGCTAATATTTTTTGAGTCATTGTCATTCCCATATATGTTACCTCCTGTAAATTATTAAAAGAACTCTGCGGGAATAAGATCAGGCCACAGAGTTCCAAAACATCAAATTAAATAAGCAATTTAATTATTGATCAGTTTATCGTTTTCATTGTTCCAGCTGTAAAGCTTACGGATTTCCTTACCAACCTGCTCTGAAGGATGTTCTGCAGCCAGCTTTCTCATAGCCTTAAAATGAGCCTGTCCGCCTGCGGCTGACATATCCAGCAGAAATTCTTTTGCAAAAGAGCCATCCTGAATATCTTTTAAGATCTTCTTCATAGTCTTTTTAGTCTCATCTGTAATGATCTTGGGGCCTGTAATATAATCACCATATTCAGCAGTATTGGATATGGAATATCTCATTCCTTCAAAACCTGACTGATAGATCAGGTCAACGATCAGCTTCATTTCATGGATACATTCAAAATAAGCATTTCTGGGATCATAACCGGCTTCTGTCAATGTCTCAAAACCTGCCTGCATCAGTGCGCATACACCGCCGCAGAGAACTGCCTGTTCACCAAACAGGTCTGTTTCTGTTTCTGTTCTGAAAGTAGTTTCCAAAACACCTGCTCTTGCACCACCGATCGCAAGTGCATATGCAAGGGCTTTATCGAGTGCCTTGCCTGTTGCATCCTGATGAACAGCAACGAGACAGGGAACGCCTTTACCAGCCTGATACTCACTTCTTACTGTATGACCGGGTCCCTTAGGTGCGATCATGGTAACATCTACATTCTTGGGAGGAACGATCTGATTAAAATGAATATTGAAGCCATGTGCAAACATCAGCATATTGCCCTCTTCCAGATTGGGTTCAATATCTTTCTTATACATAGAAGCCTGTAATTCATCATTAATGAGGATCATGATGATATCAGCCTTTTTAGCAGCTTCTGCTGCTGTATATACTTCAAACCCCTGTGCCTGTGCTTTTGCCCATGATTTGGATCCTTCATAAAGACCGATAATTACATGGCATCCGGATTCCTTTGCATTTAATGCATGTGCATGTCCCTGACTGCCGTAACCGATAACTGCGATTGTTTTTCCTTCCAGTAAAGACAGATTACAATCTTCCTGATAATAAATATTTGCCATTTGTATGACTCCTTCCTTTCTTATAAGTAGGTAACATTCTCTGTACCACGCCCCAGACCGGCAATTCCGGTTCTGGCAAGTTCCAGTATTTCATATCCGTCAAGCAGACTGATAAAAGCATCAATCTTGGTCTGATCACCTGTAAGTTCCACGATCAGACTGTCCGACGCCACATCAATGATCTTGGCTCTGAAGATATCCGCCACTGAAATAACGCCCTGACGCTGTTCATTGTTCGTGCGGACCTTGATCAGTGCCAGTTCTCTGTATACGCTGTTTTCAGGGTCAAGTGCCTTAATATCGCGTACATCTACAAGCTTGGATACCTGTTTTTCAATCTGATCCAGAATTTCATCATCACCGGAAGTGACGATGGTGATCCTTGTAAAACGGGGGTCTGCAGTTACACCTGCAGTAATGCTTTCTATGTTGTAACCACGTCTGGAAAACAGACCGGAAATACGGCTGAGTACACCGGAAGTATTGTCTACCAGAAGCTGAAATACTTTTCTACGCACCAAAGATTCCTCCTTAACATTTAACAATTATTTTATCAATCTCATTACTAAAAGTCAATTGTAGCATTTTATCATGTTTTATTGATATATTTTAATCTGTTTCTGCACATTTCTGCAATGCCAACGTCCCGGTCCGTGCAACTTCCACAATGCTTATGGACTGGAACATATCGATAAGCAGCTGCGTCCTTTCAGGGAGGTCACACATCTGGATCAGCATAAGATTTTTTGACATATCCACGATCTGTGCATTCATGATCTCGCAGATCTCCATAATATCTCTTCTGTTGGATTTGTTATATTTTACTTTGATCAGCATCAGTTCCCGGCTGATACTGCTGTCAGTATCAAAAGTCTTTACCTTGATGACATCCAGTTTTTTATTCAGCTGCTTTTCAATCTGCTCTATGGTTCTTTTGTCTCCGCTGCTGACGATGGTCATACAGGAAACAGCTTTGTCATCTGTCTCTCCAACTGCCAGAGAATCAATATTAAAGCATCTTCTGGAAAAAAGTCCGGCTACTTTGCAAAGAACACCGGAACGGTTTTCTACTAATACGGAATAAATTCTTTTCATTACAGCCTACCTCCTATTTTACCAGATCCATGGGATCGATAATGCATTCAAGCAGCATTGATTTATCTTCTTTTAAAAATGCATCAATGACCTCATCGGCCTTTTCCATGTTCTCAAGACGTTGAAATTCTATATGATATGCGGCAGCCAGTTTTTCAAGATCGGGACTTCCCGACAGATCAACTACCGAATAATTGTCTTTGTAAGTATAATGCTGATATTCTCTGACCATTCCAAGATAATTGTTCTTAAGCACTACGATCTTGACCGGAATATCATGCTGATTCATAGTCGCAAGTTCCATCATGGACATCTGGAAGGAACCGTCACCACAGACAGCTATGACCTGCTTGCTTTTGTCTGCCAGCTTGGCACCCATAGCCGCCGGAATGGAATATCCCATAGTACCCATGCCTCCGGAAGTTAAGAATCTGCCGTCTTTTACAATATGATAACCGCAGGACCATATCTGATTCTGTCCTACATCGGCTACATAAACACCGTCATCTTCCATTTTTTCGGAAAGCAGGGTAATGAATGCGGCTGGATCTACATACTTAGGATCCGGATTTCTTCTGGGAACCATAGTATTCCTGTATCCGTTCAGAGTTTCTATCCATGCATCATGCCCGCAGGTTATATCCTGGGAAAGCAGATCTTCAAAGATATGTTTCGCATCTCCAACAAGCGGAATAGCCGGTCCTACATTCTTTCCTATTTCCGCAGGATCTACATCAATATGGATCAGTATTTTATTTTCTGTGATCAGATCCGGCTGATTTACTGCTCTGTCGGCAACTCTTGCACCTACCATGATGAGCAGATCAGATTCATTCATGGCACGGTTGGCATAAGGTTTTCCATTATTTCCTACCATACCGTAATACATAGGATCTCTGGTAGGCATAACGCCCACGCCCATCATAGTGGAGACTACAGGGATCTTATATTTACTTACAAAAGAACGAAGCTCCTTTTCTGCACCGGATAAAAGTACGCCGCCGCCTGCACAGATAATGGGGCGTTTTGCTTTTTCAAGTTCCGCAATTACTTTTTTGATCTGAGCGGCGTTTCCCTTTACTGTCGGTTTATAAGTGCGCATGAATACCGTATCAGGATAAACAAATTTTTTGATCTCCGCATTTTGAATATCAATGGGAACATCAATAAGGACGGGGCCCTTCCTTCCTGTATTTGCAATATGGAAAGCTTCTTTAAATATCCTAGGAATATCATTTACATCTTTTACAAGATAACTGTATTTTACAAAAGACTCCACGGCACCCGTAATATCCGCTTCCTGAAATACATCACTTCCGATCAGTTCTGAATTTACCTGCCCCGTAATACATACAAGCGGAATACTGTCTGCAAAGGCAGTAGCGATTCCTGTGATCACATTAGTCGCTCCGGGACCTGAAGTTACTGCACATACCCCTACCTCACCCGATACCCTGGCAAGACCGCTGGCAGCGTGAGCGGCATTTTGTTCCGTTCTGATCAGTATGGTCTGAATGGGTGAGCTCAGTATACTGTTGTAAAAAGGACAAATTGCCACGCCGGGATAACCGAAAACATATTTTACTCCTTCTTCTTCCAAACATTTAATAATCGCATCTGCACCTATCATCTTTCATCATCTCCATTTACATAAATTTATTTAAATTTGCCGAAAAAATTAGCAAACGGTTCTACCACATCTCCCAGATCTTTAATTGCGCTGTTAAGTCCTTCAAAGTCTATGGCATCAAACTTTTTCATGATCTGCTGAACAGATTCTGAATTTTCCACAATAAAAGAATCCATATTATTGCTCATATTTGTAATGGAACGGCTCATCTGAGTTACTTCCTCAATAGCCGTATCTGCCAGTTCGATCGTATCGGAAGCCTGGATCAAAATATCATTTGCCTGAGTCAGGGTACTTACAGCAGAAGGAACGATAACAACCAAACATATGATAAGGACCAACGCTGCTGCAATGGCTGTAAAAGCAGCAACTCTGGAATAGAAAAGCCGCTTTTTGGAATTTTTGACCAGTTCCTGTAAAAGCGCCTGCATAGATCCGGTATCTGAATCAGATTCGTTTATTTTGTTCATATCTTTTGTATCCATACATTTCTCCTTTCAGCTAATCGTCTATGCCCAGAAGCTGCTTGGCGACTCGTACCGCATCAGCTGCATCCTTAGAATAAGCGTCTGCACCGATCTCTTTTGCATATTCCTGTGTAATGACTGCTCCGCCGATCATAATTTTGGCATCTATCTTTTGCTGCTTCGCATAGTCGATCACATGCTTCATTTCCTGCATAGTAGTAGTCATCAGGGCAGACAGGGCAATGATCGCTGCATGATGTGCTTTCGCTGCTTCAATAATGGTTTCTTTCGGTACATCTTTTCCCAGATCAATTACCCGGAATCCATAATTCTTGAACATCATGGACACCAGATTTTTCCCGATATCATGTATATCTCCGGCAACTGTGGCAATAACTACAGCCGGCATTTCTTCCTGTTCTCTTCCGGATGCCAGCAAGGGCTCCAGATATTCGATGGATAGCTTCATAGCTTCCGCACTGGCGATCAACTGCGGCAGAAAGTATTTTCCCTGATCGAACAAGATACCTACTTCATTGATGGCCGGCATCAGCATCTCATTTAAAACTTTCTGAGGCTCTATTCCGGATTCTACAAGAGCCCTTGTATGCTCTTTTATCTGCTTTCGG
This sequence comes from Lachnospiraceae bacterium, assembly GCA_014803415.1. Classification (GTDB taxonomy): domain Bacteria; phylum Bacillota; class Clostridia; order Lachnospirales; family Lachnospiraceae; genus Suilimivivens. The sequence continues at coordinate 225,479 of JAAVBZ010000045.1, read as the reverse complement.
TTTCCTTTCATGACATCATGATAAACCTGTCCACGAGAAAGAAGATCTTTATCCTGCTTTATACTCTGAGCCGGCAGTGTCTCCTTTCCTGTTATAACAGGCAAAGCAGCTGCCGGTTTTCGCTCCTTAAATGCCTCCATTCGTTCAATATAGCGTATGTCAGCCCCTTCTTTATTCATTAGAAGGTCGGCTGCAAATGCTGCATTTACCAGAAGATCCTGAGAAGGATTGGCAATTGCCATAGTCAGCCCTTCCTGTATCGCCATAGTCAAAAAAGCTGTATTTACAAAACTTCTTTCCGGCAGACCGAAAGAAATATTGGAGAGGCCGCACACCGTAGCCAGTCCGTTCTTTTTACAATATCGTATGGTTTCAAGTACTTCTTTTGCTGCATCAGGATTGGCACCTACCGTAGCAACAAGGCCATCTACGATAATATCTTCTTTAGTCAGGCCTAAGCTGCAGGCTTTCTGTACTATTTTCTCAATAATTGCAATTTTTTCATCCAAATTTGCAGGAAGTCCTTCATCTGAAAGAGGAAGAAGGATAAACATAGCGCCATATTTCTTTGCAAGGGGAAGCAATTTTTCCAGTTTTTCAGTTTCTGCTGAAATGGAATTGATAAGCGCCCTTCCCGGATATTTTCTAAGACCTGCTTCCAGCACATCTATATGGCTGGAATCCAGTGACAAAGGAAGCGGGGAAGCCACTGTTACTTCCTCCAGTACCTTCAACATCATCTCCTTTTCATCAACACCGCTCATTCCCACGTTAATATCTAAAAGCGCCGCGCTGCAGTCTTCCTGCTGCATTGCAAAATCAAGAACCATTTCCAGACTGCCTTCACGAAGCTGCTCCTGCAGTTTCTTTTTACCTGTAGGATTGATTCGCTCTCCTATGATCATAAAAGGATCATTAAGACCAAAACTTACTGTCTGCCTTTCGGAAGTAAGGTGTCTGATCCCTTCCCGGAATTCCTTCTTTTTAAGCTGTTCTTTTCTGATCTGCCGTTCCTTCCCTTTCAATGCATCTGAAAGAGCTTTGATATAGGCAGGAGAGGTTCCGCAGCATCCGCCGACAATAGAGGCTCCGGCTTTTACCAGTTCCTTTACTCCTTCCACAAAGGCAGGTTCTTCCATATCATAAACCGTTTCCCCCTGATCATTCAGTGCAGGAAGTCCGGCATTTGGCTTTGCGATCACAGGTATGGACACCACTTGTGAAATTGCAGTGATCACTTCCAACATTTTGTCGGGGCCGGTAGAACAATTGGCTCCAATGGCGCATGCACCTAATTTTTCAAGCGTGACAGCTGCTGTTACTGCATCAGTTCCATAGAGTGTTTTTCCGTCTGATTCAAATGTCAGCGTTGCCATAACAGGCAGGTCGCAGACTTCTTTTGCTGCAATTAATGCTGCCCTCGTCTCCTGCAGACTCATCATAGTCTCTACTACAATAAGGTCAGCTCCTGCATCGCAAGTAATACGGATCTGTTCTTTGTATATGTCAATAAGATCTTCAAATTCCATTCTGCCCATAGGAACTAATTGTTCCCCGGTCATGGTAAGGTCAGCTGCGACCAGCGCCTTGTCGCCTGCCGCCTGCTTTGACAATGCCACCAACTGCGTATTAATACGGACAATATCATCCTGAAGATCATATTCTTTTAACTTAATGCGGTTTGCCGTAAAGGTAGGCGCATAAATAATGTTGCTGCCCGCCTCCACATATTCCTTCTGAAGCCCTACAAAAATATCTTCATGTTCCAAAATCCATTTTTCAGGACATACCCCCGCGGGCATACCTCTTTTGATCAGATTAGAACCAGTGGCACCATCCAGAAAAATCACTCTTTCAGATGTCAGCTTTTCAAACTCATTACGATTCATATTTATATACTCCGGTAAAATGCTGTCAACACACTTTTGCTTTTCATGTTAACATAATTTTATTAAAACTACAATTGAACAATTATATTCTTTTAAATTTTCTTAATTTTCTCTAAGTTCAGATTTTACTGTTCATCTGCCCGTTCTCAGATTATTGACTTAAAGTTTTAGCTGTGTTAAGTTATATACATATTGGTAGAAACAGGATTTTGGGGAGGGAATATCTTTGAAATTTAATTCATTAAAGAAAAAGAGACGTTTCATTCGTCTTACCGCTAGTATTGCGGTCTGTATTTCATTATTTTTGACAGGCTGCGGAAAAAGTAATGAGTTTGACTCTTATAAAGCTAATATGAATCAATTCTTTGAAAATTTAAGGATTTACGATTCCTCTATAAATGCCATAGATCCTGAATCGGACACTGCCACATCGGATCTTTTGTCACTTCTTGATTCTATGGATCAGTCCTTTGCACAAATGGCATCTCTTGAAGTACCCGATGGCTTTCCCGGCGTTGCCCAGCTGGCAGCAGAAGCCAGTGAATATATGACGGAAGCAGTCTCCTACTATCATCAGGCATTTGAGGGAGAGGAGTATGATGCAGTTCTTGCAGATGTTGCCAAACAGAATTATGATCGTGCCAACTTAAGAATTCAGTACATCGTTTCTATTTTCCAGGGTGATATTCCGGAAGAAATTTATACTTATGATGATGATACAGCTGATGAAGAAGCAAGCGATGAACAATAATAAATTATCATATAATATTAAGCCCGCTTAAGAAAGTATCTTAAGCGGGTCTCTTATTCATGCTATTTAAGAATTCTGATCCGGCCAATCAGCGGAACTTCTTTTTCTTCCTGATTGATCGCAGCTATTAATCCCATGATCCAGCATACCAGGATAAAGATTGCCCAGATTCCTCCGATGATCGGTATCCCGCATAACAGGGCGAATAAGAAAATAACTAGCGCCTGATTGATATGGAATTTAGCGCCTTCCCTGTCTCCCGCACATATAGCAATGATCAATCCGATCCATGTAATATATGCCACGATACTAGTGGTTTTTTCATCCATGACTTGCTTTTCCTCCTTAAGTAAAAATTAATTTATAATAAGATTCTTAAAACCTTAATTATCCACTGTATAATAATGACGCCAATTGCAATATAAGCATACACCGGAATAGGAATTTCCTTGATCGCAGCTTTATTTGGGTCGAAACGGCTCCTGTAAAAATACAACCCCATAAAATGCAGGTATGCCAAAACTCCGTATAACACTACAGGATGATATTGAAAACTTATAAAAATTTTCCCTTGAAACAAATAATAAAGAGCTCTGGTGCCGCCGCATCCCGGACAGGGTAAGCCTGTCATATTCTTAAAAGAGCATTCAAATAATTGATGATATTTACCATATCCGTAATTGGAAAACCAAATGCATAACAGAGTAAAAGGAATCCAAATCCACCGGCCTATTCTATAAAAAACAGTGTCTGCCCTGTATTTCATAAATGATCACTTATTCTTACAGATCAGCTAAAAAACTCATAAATGCAGTGGAGCCTTTGATCAAAGCCCACAGAAGCCATAATGCAATTCCAAAACCACCTGTGATGATTCCCGCGATCGCCATGCCTTTTCCATCATATTTTCCGCTTATGGAAACTATTCCAAGTACGATTGCCGCTATTGCAAGTACAAGGCTGAATAAACTTAAGCAGCAGCAAAGTATGGACATGATGCCGCATACCATAGACGCAATGGAAAAGCCAATATTTCCGTTTGTTTCATTTGCATTCATGGCAGAATCTGTCGTTGAAGATGAATAGTAATCCTGATTTGATGATGTAAAAGTTTCCGATGAAAAAACTCCTTCTTCTTCATTCCTGTCATAATTAATATTTATTTCTTCCTGAGTCAGCGGAACCTTACCTTCGCTGACAACCTCTGCATCAACCTTTTCAAATGATACCGGTTGTTCCTCCTGTATGGACTGCCCATAAGCAAACTCTTTCGCCTGCTGCAATCTTGTGCCGCAGTTACTGCAGTATTTAAAAGTAGACGGATTTCCACTCCCGCACTCAGAACAATAGATCAAGCTGTTTTCTTCACTCATTTTCTTTTCCTTTTCACTCATTTTAATGGTAACGTTATTTTTTTAACTATCATATATTGTAAAATAATAATCAGAAAATGTCTACAGGAAAATTGAAGAGAAAAACTGTGTCGCTGCATTCACGTTAAAAAGAAGGAATACCTGATCGGCATTCCTTCTTCTTTCACAATTTAAAATTCAATTTTTAGAACTTACCTGCGTCAGCAGCTTCCTGTACAGCAACTGCTACAGCTACGGTAGCGCCGACCATAGGGTTATTTCCCATACCGATCAGTCCCATCATTTCAACATGGGCAGGAACGGAAGAAGAACCTGCGAACTGTGCATCTGAATGCATACGTCCCAATGTATCTGTAAAACCATAGGAAGCGGGACCTGCAGCCATGTTATCCGGATGAAGTGTACGTCCTGTACCACCGCCTGATGCTACTGAGAAATATTTCTTTCCGGCTTCAATTCTTTCTTTCTTGTATGTACCTGCAACGGGATGCTGGAATCTTGTAGGGTTGGTAGAGTTACCGGTAATGGAAACATCTACATTTTCTTTCCACATGATAGCAACGCCTTCAGAAACGGAATTTGCACCATAGCAGTTAACTTTAGCACGAAGGCCTTCTGAGTAAGCCTTACGTGAAACTTCATTTACGGTGTTTGTATAAGGATCATATTCGGTCTCAACGAAGGTAAATCCGTTAATTCTGGAAATGATCTTTGCTGCGTCTTTTCCAAGACCGTTCAGAATAACACGGAGAGGCTTCTGACGAACTTTGTTCGCTTTCTCTGCAATACCGATAGCACCTTCTGCAGCTGCAAAAGATTCATGTCCTGCAAGGAATGCAAAACAGTCTGTCTCTTCTTCAAGAAGCATCTTACCAAGGTTACCATGACCAAGACCTACTTTACGTGTATCAGCTACGGAACCGGGGATACAGAAAGCCTGAAGACCTTCACCGATTGCTGCGGCTGCATCAGCAGCTTTTCTGCAGTCTTTCTTAATAGCGATCGCTGCACCTACTGTATAAGCCCAGCAGGCATTTTCAAAACAAATGGGCTGGATCTTCTTAACCTGATCATATACGTTAAGGCCAGCATCCTTTGTGATTTTTTCAGCCTCTTCAATAGAAGAAATGCCGTAAGAGTTTAAAACAGAAGTGATTTTATCAATTCTTCTTTCATATGATTCAAATAATGCCATTTTATCATTCCTCCTATATTATTCTTTTCTCGGGTCGATGATCTTAACAGCATCATCTACACGGCCGTACTGTCCGCATGATTTCTCATATGCAGTAGCAGGGTCATCACCCTTCTTGATGAAGTCTGTCATCTTGCCAAAGTTAACAAATTTATAACCAATGATCTCGTTGTCAGCATCAAGTGCAATACCTGTTACATAGCCTTCTGCCATTTCAAGATAACGAGGACCTTTCTTTAATGTACCATACATAGTACCAACCTGGCTTCTGAGTCCTTTACCAAGATCTTCAAGGCCGGCTCCGATAGGAAGACCATCTTCAGAGAAAGCACTCTGCGTACGTCCGTATACGATCTGTAAGAATAATTCTCTCATAGCTGTATTGATGGCATCACATACAAGGTCTGTATTTAATGCTTCCATAACAGTTAAACCGGGAAGGATTTCAGCGGCCATAGCTGCGGAATGAGTCATACCGGAACAGCCTATGGTCTCAACCAATGCTTCCTGGATAATTCCCTCTTTTACGTTCAGGGTAAGTTTGCAGGCACCCTGCTGAGGTGCACACCAGCCTACACCATGCGTTAAACCGGAAATGTCTTCCACTTTTTTAGCCTGAACCCACTTTGCTTCTTCGGGAATCGGCGCACAGCCATGATGAACACCCTGTGCTACTGTACACATTTCTTCAACTTCTTTTGAATAAATCATGTGAATACTCCTTTCAATATGTAGATATTATTTATTAACAAAATAAATTTGTTAACTTTCACAACTTCTATCGTCATATATTTTCTCATAATTTGGTTGAAAAATCCAGTATTTTTGACAATTTTTATTCACTTCAGATAAAAAGACTGAACTGTTACTGCTTAGCGGCAATTTCACCCTGATTCTTATAGATGCTTCCCTCAGGGATACAGCCGCGTACCATAGAGGTAGGATAGACATTGGAATTTCTTCCGATCACTGTGCCAGGATTTAATACGCTGTTACATCCAACTTCCACATTGTCTCCCAGCATAGCGCCGAATTTCTTAAGTCCCGTCTCTGCTTTTTCCTCTCCGTTTTTGACCACAACAAGTGTCTTATCACTCTTCACATTGGAAGTAATGGAACCTGCTCCCATATGTGCTTTAAACCCCAAAATACTGTCGCCCACATAATTATAATGGGGAACCTGTACTTTATTAAAAAGGATCACATTCTTAAGTTCCGTAGAATTGCCCACTACAGCGCCTTTTCCCACGATAGCATTCCCTCTGATAAAAGCGCAGTGTCTTATTTCCGCTTCTTCATCAATAATGGCCGGACCGTTAATGTATGCACTGGGGGCTACCACCGCAGAATTTGCCACCCAGACATGCTCTTTCACTTCCGTAAATTTATCTTTCGGAAGCTTGTCACCCAGCTCTAAAATAAACGCACTTATCCGGGGAAGCAGTTCCCATGGATATTCGGCCTGCATCATAAGTTCCGATGCAATAGTCTCTTCCAGATTATAAAGGTTACTGATCTTAAACTGTTCCATATCTGCTCCTTATTTTTTATAGTTTTTCGAAGCCTCGCCAAACTGCCTGTTCAAAGATGACTGATTGTTCAGCTGCTTCACGATATTCGTTCGTCTGGAAACAAAATCATCCAGTTTTTTCATATACTCTTCTTCCGTGATCGTTCCCTCTGCCACCATAGTAAGGCCCTTTTCCCAGCTGGCAGTAAGTGCCGGATCGAGCAGCGGACGTATGGAATTATCTACTACCTCATAGATCATTTCCCCCATTAAAGTAGGCGTAATGATCTGTGTCTTCTTATTTAGTGCAAGATACCGGATATTGATAAGTTTTTTCAGGATCTCGGCTCTCGTTGCACTTGTTCCGATCCCGCTGCCCTTTATCTGGGCGCGAAGTTCTTCATCTTCGATGAACTGTCCTGCATTTTCCATGGTAAGTATCATGGATCCCGAATTATAACGCTTGGGAGGGGAAGTCTCGCCTTCCTTAATGAAAAGCTCGCCCATGGAAAGCTTTGCTCCTTTTTTCAGCTTATTCAGCGCCTCCATAAAATTCCTGTCAAAGCTTTCAGTCTGCTCGTCACCCTCATCGCTGCCGCCTTCACCCTGCTTACTTTCGGAATTGCCGGCCTCAGCCTTTTTCTTTGCAAATGAAAAACCGGAAACGCACAGGTATCCTTCTTCCTCTAATACTTTAAAATTTGCAAAAAACTTTTCGTTTTTTAGGGATAAGGTCAGGCTTACTTTTCTGTAAATTGCAGGAGGATAAAAAATACTCAAAAACCGTCTTGCAATAATTTCATATACCTTGGCTGCCGTAGGATTTAAAGAATTCAGATTATTAAGTCCCTGCCCCGTAGGTATGATAGCGTAATGATCTGTGATCTGCTTATCATTTACATATCTGGTCCTAGCAATATTTTTATAGCTGCCGTCACTTAAAACATGACCGGCAGCTTCACTGACTTTTACATAACCGGTAAGACCCTTGATATTTTTATAAATCTCCTTGGAAACCGCAGTTGAAAGTACTCTGGCATCGGTTCTGGGATAAGTGGTCATTTTCTTTTCATACAGTTCCTGCGCGATACGAAGTGTTTCGTCAGGACTTATTTTAAAATATTTAGAGCAGTCATTTTGTAATTCTGCCAGATTATATAAAAGAGGCGGATTTTTGGTTTCTTTTTTCTTATCCAGGGCTTCAACCACTGCATCTTCCCTGGGGGCAGCCTTTAAGAAATCGATCAATTCCTGAGCACTTTTCTGCTCCTTAAATCCATTTTCCTTATAAAGCAGCGCAGATCCGAAATATCTGGTATTTTCAACGGCTTTCCATTCACAGTCAAAACTTTTACCGTCAAATTCTTCCTTGAGGATGACCCGGTAAAAAGGAGTCTTAACAAACTCTCTGATCTCCCGTTCCCGCCTGACTACCATGCCAAGTACGCAGGTCATAACACGGCCTACAGAGACCACTGCCCTGTCCGCTTTTAAGTAAGATTTAATGCTGTTTCCATATTTCAAAGTAAGAACTCTGGAAAAATTGATCCCCATCAGATAATCTTCTTTGGCACGAAGATATGCGGCTGTTCCCAGATTATCATACGCGGAAAGATCCTTGGCTTCCCTGATTCCCCGTCGTATTTCTTCTTCCGTCTGAGAATCGATCCAGACTCTTTTTCTTTTCTTTCCTTTCACATGAGCCTGCTGTTCCACCAGACGATAGATATATTCTCCCTCACGTCCCGAGTCGGTACAGACATATATGGTATCTACATCTTCCCTGTTGAGAAGACCGCTCACGATCTGAAATTGCTTTTTTACATTTTCTATGACTTCATATTTGAACTCTTTGGGAATAAACGGTATCGTTTCCAATGACCATCTTTTATACTTTTCATCATAGACTTCAGGATAACTCATAGTCACAAGATGTCCCACGCACCAGGTAACGATCGCATCATTTGATTCAATATAACCGTCTCTGTTACTGGTATTTAATTGTAAAGCCTTTGCAAATTCCCTTGCAACACTTGGCTTTTCTGCTATAAATAAGTTTTTACCCATTACATTTCTTCCATTGTTATTAATTTCAGATTTCTCTTGATCTTAGCTTCCAGATTTAATTTTTCATCAAATCTGCTGGCAGAGAATAAATAAACATAATCCACATGGATACCTGCTTTCTCGGCATCCAAAAACAATTTTTTATAATCCTCATAACACATCACTGTTTTTTCAAAATTACATAATCCGATAATGGATTCCCCATTTTCTCCCCTTAAAAGAAAATCAATACGGACAGATTTTCCTGTCCATTCTTCAAAATCTACTGCTTTTATGGGGAGTCTGCCTGATTTATTCCATTGTTTCATGCATTGAACGCAGATTCTCTTAAAGTATTCCGAAACATAAGTTTTAAAATACGGCCCCACAAAATCATTGTAGAAATCCTGTGCATGCATGCTTTCAAACCGGCTTAAATGAGGATAGATAAATGTAAAGTAAAAATTCACAATATTATTTTTAATATTATAAAAACCTTTCTTCACATTTTCTTTTCCTTCGGTATCATATGATGTTATTTTTGTTACCAGCTGAAGCTCTATCAGATTTTTCAGATATACACTGATCTTGGCCCTGGAAAAACCGGTATGAAGATACAGATCGTTTAGCTTATGATTTCCTGCAGCAATGGAAGCCAGGATGGTATTATAAATCCCGGTTTCCCGAAGTTCTGCCTCCACAATATGCGGACCTTCTTCATGAAGCGCCCCTGCCTTATCAAGAACATTTTTACATATATTTTCTTTAACACTCAGTTTATCATCAAAGTAGATCCATAGTCCCGGAAATCCTCCAAGCACTGCATAGGCTTCCAGAATCTTTCCGATCTTAAATCCCGGGAAATAGTCCGCCATATACTCAAAAGCAAGCTCTTTGATACTTAAGCAGCCTGAAACTTCATAATCCTCCGCTTTGATCATCGGTATCATACTGTTCTCCACCCATGCTATGGAAGAACTGCATAAAATGATCAAAACATCAGAATTTTTAAGGGAACTGTGCATATATTCTGCCAATTCCCTCATAAAAACATTACTGGCTTTTACAATATATTGAAATTCATCTATAATAATTACCTTTTTGACTGTGTTATCACAGGGAAGCGCCTGAAATATTTCTGTATATGTGGGATAAGAAAAATGATGATCCGTATCCTGATCAAGTTCTTTGCCCCATTGATAACGCTGCTCTCTTTCAGACGCCGACCGTGCTTTGTAATAATAAAACGACTTATCCTTCACAAACTCATTGATCAATGATGTTTTTCCGGTATTTTTCTCTCCATAGACAATCACGGTCTGACTGCCTTCCCGGTCATAATATCTATTCAACTCTTCTAATTCTAAAGCACGTCCCAGTAACATCTTTCCCTCTGCAAAATCAATTTAAGAAATTATTATTTTTTTTCAATATATCCCTGAGCCTTCAATAATTCTGCACAAAGTACTGCGCCTCCAGCAGCGCCGCGGACAGTATTGTGAGACAGACCTACAAACTTCCAGTCATATACACTGTCTTCACGAATACGTCCCACACTTACGCCCATACCGTTTTCATAATCCACATCCAGATTCACCTGCGGTCTGTTGTCATCTTCCAGATACTGGATAAACTGCCTGGGAGCACTGGGTAATTCAAGCTCCTGCGGAATTCCTTTGAAGGATACCAGTTTTTCAATCAACTGCTCCTTGGTTGGTTTCTTTCTAAATTTAACAAATACCGCTGCTGTATGTCCATTTAAGACCGGTACTCTGATACACTGGCAGGTAATTACCGGTGCTTTTGCAGGTACGATGACGCCGTCTTTAACTTCGCCCCATATTCTCAAAGGTTCTTTTTCGCTCTTTTCCTCTTCTCCGCCTATATAGGGAATAATATTCTCAACCATTTCGGGCCAGTCCTTAAAGGTCTTGCCTGCTCCTGAAATAGCCTGGTAAGTCGTAGCTACAACCTCATAGGGTTCAAATTCCATCCATGCCGTAAGCACAGGTGCGTAACTTTGAATGGAACAGTTGGGTTTAACTGCAACAAATCCTCTTTTTGTTCCCAGTCTCTTCTTTTGATCCTCAATTACTTTAAAATGTTCCGGATTGATCTCCGGTACTACCATGGGAACATCGGGTGTCCAGCGATGTGCTGAATTATTGGAGACCACCGGTGTTTCTGTTTTTGCATACGCTTCTTCAATCTTTTTGATCTCATCCTTGGTCATATCTACGGCGCTGAATACAAAATCCACCTGGGAAGCTACTTCATCCACCTCATTTACATTCATGACCACGATCTTCTTAACAGCTTCGGGCATAGGCGTTGCCATTTTCCATCTGTCGCCTACTGCCTCTTCATAAGTCTTGCCTGCTGAACGGGGACTTGCTGCAATGGTTGTTACTTCAAACCAGGGATGATCTTCCAAAAGCGAAATAAATCGCTGTCCTACCATTCCGGTTCCGCCTAAAATACCTACTTTTAATTTTTCACTCATTTTCATTCTCCTCATTTTCTATATACTAATCCCGGCATTATTTATCCGGGGATTTATCTTCATTGATCCACAATTGATCCAAGAATTCTCTGTTAATACGAAGAACTTCTTCCATGGCTTTCTGCCCCGGTGCACCCAAGGTAAGTCTCTTTTCTACACAAGTTTTAAGACTGACCGCATCATAAACATCGGATTCAAACACCGGACTGATCGCTTTTAACTCTTCAATGCTAAGTGCATCAATAGATGTATCTTTTTCAAGACAATATAATACCAACTGCCCTATAATTCCATGGGCATCTCTGAAAGGTACTCCACGGTTTACCAGATAGTCAGCAGCATCAGTTGCATTGGTAAAGCCTTTCATGGCGCTCACTTCCATGGTCTTAACATTAAATTTCATGGTTTCAAGCATGCCTGTGAATAATACCAGACTTTTCTTTACTGTATCAATGGCATCAAAAGTAACCTCTTTATCTTCCTGCATGTCTTTATTGTACGCAAGAGGCAGTCCCTTCATGGTAGTCAGGAGACTTACAAGTGCACCATATACACGGCCTGTTTTACCTCTGACAAGTTCTGCAATATCGGGATTCTTTTTCTGCGGCATGATGCTGCTTCCTGTAGAATATGCATCATCAATTTCAACAAAGCGGTATTCATTGGAATTCCAGATGATCACTTCCTCTGAAAATCTGCTCAGATGCATCATGATCGTAGAAAGCGCAGACAAAAACTCGATCAGATAATCTCTGTCTGCAACTGAATCCATGCTGTTAAGCGTAGGTCCTTCAAATCCCATTAAAAATGCTGAATAAGCCCTGTCTAACGGATAAGTAGTTCCGGCAAAAGCCCCTGAACCAAGAGGACTGTAATTCATTCTCTTATAAATATCATGAAGCCTTAAAACGTCTCTTTTAAACATTTCAAAATAGGCTCCCATATGATGAGATAACGTGGTCGGCTGCGCTTTCTGCATATGCGTAAATCCCGGCATATAAGTTGTCAGATTTTCTTCCATTATACGAAACAGCGTTTCAAGAAGCCCCTTTAAATGTTCCGTAACTGTCAGCACTTCCGATCTGATATATAGTTTCATATCAAGTGCCACCTGGTCATTCCGGCTGCGTCCGGTATGCAGTTTCTTTCCTGCATCTCCTATCCTTTCAATCAAATTAGCTTCTACGAAACTGTGTATATCCTCGTATTTGGAGGTGATCAAAAGGCTGCCGTTTTCAACATCGCTTCTGATCCCGGTAAGCCCTTTAATAATAGAATCCTTTTCCTCTCCGGTAAGTATCCCCTGTTTCGCAAGCATGATCACATGCGCAATACTTCCCTCTATATCCTGGTTAAATAAACGTTTATCAAAAGAAATAGATGCATTAAAATCATATACCATCTGATCTGTCTGTTTGGTAAAACGTCCACCCCACAGCTGTGCCATAATTTATTTCCTCCAGTAAATTAAATCTGCATTTAATGCTATCACATTTTTTTTGCGTTTTCAATCCTTTTATATGAAACGGGTTCTATCCGGAAAAATTCTATCATATATTACACACATTATTTTTTTATTCATAGACTATTAATATAGAAGGAGGAAAAAATTATGAATCAGCCTATTTTGACCTGCCGGAATGTATGTTTTTCCTATCACAATCTGACCGGAGAAACGCAGGCTTTAAATAATATATCATTTCAAATAGACCGGGGAGAATTTGTTGCGATAGTAGGCCCCAGCGGCTGCGGTAAATCCACGCTTTTATCCATGATCGCCGGTCTGACCCAGCCTGAAAGCGGAGAAATCTGTCTCTCAGACCAAAACAAAAATAAGATTGGATATATGCTTCAACAAGACCATCTTTTTGAATGGCGTACTATTATGCAGAACATCCTGTTAGGACCGGAGATCAATAAAACTCTGACTAAGGAAAAAGAAGAACTGGCATTAAAACTGTTACATGATTATGGCCTTTACAAATTTAAGGATAAAAAGCCGGGGGAACTTTCCGGCGGAATGAAACAGCGGGCTGCTTTGATCCGTACAATGATCATGGAACCGGATCTGCTTCTTCTGGATGAGCCGTTCAGCGCTCTGGATTATCAGACCAGGCTGATCGTTTCGGGCGATATCGGAAAGATCATTAAAGCTACCGGCATCACTGCCCTGCTGATCACGCATGATCTTTCAGAAGCCATTTCTCTGGCCGACCGGATCATCATTCTTTCGAAACGTCCGGCGACGGTTAAAAAGGTAATTCCCATTCATTTATCGCTGCCGGATGATTCACTTCTGGCACCCAGAAATGCACCGGAGTTCGGTAATTATTTTTCATTATTATGGAAGGAGATTTCAGATGAATACGATCCAGGCACCATGTAGATCAGAAGAATCTGCTGTTCAGCAGCTTTATATTAAAAAACATAAAAGGCATCATCATTTTGTAACTATTATGCGTTTTCTTGTTTTATTCTTATTTCTTTTCATTTGGGAAACCGCAGCCAGACTTTCACTTATTGACAGTTTCTTTTTCAGCAGTCCTTCCATAGTGATCTCTTATTTCCTAAAAATGGTAAAGGATGGCTCTTTCTTTTCCAATACAGGTATTACCCTGCTGGAAACTCTGGTAAGTTTTCTGCTGGTCACGGTCATAAGTCTTGTTGTCGCTACTTTGCTCTGGTATTCAAAAACTCTTTCTGAAATCCTTGAGCCTTACCTTGTTATTTTAAACAGCCTTCCTAAATCAGCACTTGCTCCGCTTTTCATTGTATGGCTGGGAACCGGAACAGATACCATCATCGTAGCCGGCATTTCTGTGGCTGTTTTCGGCTCTGTCATCAGTCTGTATACCAGCTTCAAACATGTTGATGAAGAAAAACTGAAACTGATCTATACACTTGGCGGCAACAGACTGACTGCTCTTAAAAAGGTAGTACTTCCGGCCTCTGTTCCGGCTATACTCAGTAATATGAAGGTAAATATCGGGCTTGCACTTGTAGGCGTTATCATTGGGGAATTCCTTGCGGCCAGACGAGGCCTTGGTTATCTGATCATCTATGGTACTCAGGTATTCCAACTGAACATGGTGATAACTTCCATCATCATCCTATGCATTATTGCTATGATCCTGTACCAGTGTATTCAGTTTGCCGAACATTATTATAAAAAGAAAAGCTCTTAAAAAAGTGGTCAGGAAATCCTGACCACTTTAAGCTGGAAAAGGGACTCGAACCCTCGACCTACTGATTACGAATCAGTTGCGCTACCAACTGCGCCATTCCAGCTTGTTAAACACAACAAAATCATTATAACTATAACTTGACATTTTGGCAAGTATTATTTATCAAAATGCACATCCATCTGCGGATATGGAATCCGAATCCCTGCATCATCAAGTGCAAGCTTAACATTTTCCGTAATACGCCATTTTGTCGGCCAAAAATCTTCTTTTTTAGCCCAGCCCCTGACAATAAGATTTACACAGCTGTCTCCAAGACTGTCCACAATGACCAGCATATCTTTATCCTTCAGGATTCCTTCATCTTCTTCCAGGATCTTTTGAAGCACGTCTTTTGCCTGCCTGATATCTTCTTCGTAAGCAATTCCTACATTAATATCAATCCTGCGTTCATCACACTTAGTATAATTGGTAATACTTCCATTAGCAAGAGTTCCGTTAGGAAGCACGATTGATTTATTATCAGGAGTGATCAACTGGGTATAAAAGATATCGATTCCTTTAACCGAACCCTCGTTTCCCAGTTCATCTCTGATATAATCGCCTGTAGTAAAGGGCTTCAGTATCATGATCAGGACGCCTCCAGCCAGATTACTGAGACTTCCCTGCAATGCTAAACCTATTGCTACACTGGCAGAACCAAGCAGTGCAATGATGCTGGCCGCATCCACTCCAAGCCAGGATGCTGTCATTATGATCAGTACAAAATACAATGCATACTTTATAAAAGAATCTATAAACCGTACTGCTATCTCATCTACATGACCTCTTCTGATCATTTTACGCAATAAGCTGCGTATCAATCTGATCAGCTGGCTTCCGATCAAAAGAACGATAACGGCAAGTACTACTCTTATTCCCAAATGGAATACTTTGTCGGGCAGCTCTGTCATAAATTTCTCAATGACACCCGGATCTACTTTTTCTATATCGTCCATAAATAACAACTTCCTTATTTTTTCTCACGAATGGATTTTTCAGAAGACTTGACGGTAGCTTTTGCCGCCTTCAGCTCTTCCTGCGCTTTTTTAGCCTTTAAAAGTTCGGCCGCTGCAATATTCTCTGCTTCTTTTGCACGCTCTTCCGCTTCCTGTGCTGCCTTTTGAGCGGAAAGTGCTTCTTCTCTGGCCGCCTTGGCAAAAGCTTCCGCTTCCTGTGCACGTTTTACCGCAGCTTCTTCTGCTTTCCTTTTCTCAATTTCCAGCTTTTCTTTTTTCGTGTAAGGCGTATAAGAATAAATCACTAAAGATAACGGCGCTGCTTTTATATGAATGGAGCAGGGTCTTCCGTCTGCCTCTTCTTCATCGGCATTGATCGCTCTTGTTTCCCGTTTGCTCTTTCCACCGTATATTTCATAGTCAGTATTTAAAAGCTCTTTATATTTTCCTTCATAGGGTACGCCGACCGTCAGCTCCTGCTCTACACCGGCAAAATTGGCGATTATCAATAAAGTATCTTCTTCCTTTTGTGCTTTTCGTATATAAGAAAGCATGCATTTATCCGGTGAAATACAATTGATCCATTCAAAACCGTCACTTGAAGTATCTTTTGCATATAATGCAGGCTTTTCTTTATATAAAAAGTTCAGGTCTTTCACCAGAAGGTTGATTCCTTTGTGTTCCTTATACTGAAGGAGTCCCCATTCAGTCTGTCTTGTCTCATCAAATTCTTTAAACTCGGCAATATCCTGTCCCATAAACAAAAGCTTTTTGCCCGGATGAGTCATCATATATCCATAAGTCAGTCTTAAGTTTGCAAATTTATCTTCAGTGGTTCCCGGCATTTTGCCGATCAGAGTAGATTTTCCGTGAACTACTTCGTCATGAGAAAATACCGTCATAAAGTTTTCACTGTATTCATAAATCATGCTGAAAGTCAATTCATTATGGTGATGTGCCCTGAAATACGGATCATAGCCAATATAACCCAGAAAATCATTCATAAATCCCATATTCCACTTCATGTCAAAGCCAAGACCGTCCTCTTCAAGTGCTCCCGTAACCTTGGGCCATGCCGTAGATTCTTCTGCTATCATGTAAACACTGGGATTTCTTTTTTTCATAATGGAATTTAAATGTTTTAAAAACTCTACTGCTTCCAGATTCTTATTTCCACCGTAAACATTGGCAACCCATTCTCCATCCTTTTTACCGTAATCAAGATACAGCATAGATGCCACAGCATCCATACGAATGCCGTCTACATGGTATTTTTCCACCCAGTATAAAGCATTGGAGATCAGATAATTGGATACTTGTGGTCTTCCGTAATTATAGATCAGCGTTCCCCAATGAGGATGTTCGCCCTGTCTGGGGTCTAAATGCTCATACAGGCAGGTTCCGTCAAATCTGGCAAGACCATAACTGTCTCTTGGGAAATGTGCCGGCACCCAGTCAAGGATCACACCGATTCCTGCCTGATGAAGGGTATCCACTAAGAACATAAGATCTTCTGCCGTTCCGTATCTTGCAGTAGGTGCATAATAGCCAATCACCTGATATCCCCAGGAAGCATCCAGGGGATGCTCCATAACCGGCATCAGCTCCACATGAGTGTATCCCATTTCCTTTGCATAAGCGGCAATTTCAGGTGCCAGCTGTCTGTAATTCATATACTCACCGGTATCCTTGTCCCTCTTAAAAGAGCCAAGATACAATTCATAAACACTGACGGGAGCATCCTTGACCTGCTTCTTTTCCCGCTCCTTCATCCAGGTCTTGTCCTGCCAATTATAGGAAAGCTCCCTGACGACAGATGCTGTATCCGGCCGCAGCTGTTGTTCAAATGCATAGGGATCGGCCTTCAGATTAATGATATTTCCTTTGGTCTTAATTTCATATTTATAACATTCTCCCAGCTTTACATCCGGAATAAAAAGCTCAAAAACGCCGCTTTCAGGATTCAGTTTCATAGGGTGGCGTCTTCCATCCCAATGATTAAAATCACCTACTACACTGACGCGGATAGCATTGGGCGCCCATACAGCAAATAAAGTTCCCTCTACGTTCTGTACAGTCATAGGATGTGCTCCCAGTTGTTCATAAGAATCATAAAGAATTCCGGCATTCAGTTTATCTGCATCCTTTTGGCTCATGCCGATATCATAGCGATAAGCATCTCTCACCGTCTCGGTCACACCTTCTGCAAAATGAACTTCATATTCGTATTCTTCCGGTGTTTTTCCTGTTAAAAGGCAGGCAAAAAATCCTGCTTCATCTGCCTTATCCATCTTTTTCTTTTTGCCTTCTTTTAAAATCAGATAGACCTCATCCGCATCCGGCAAAAAAGCCTGTATCAGGGTATTCTTTCCCACTGCATGGGGCCCAAGTATCTCATGGGGAGCATTCTCCTCTGAATAGATTATTCCTTCGATACGCGGCCAGTTCATTAATTTATATAATTTATTATCCATGGAAAAACCTCCTGTTTTCTTGAAACTTAATGTCCTTAAAAATTATTTTATCAAAGATATCTATACAGCACAAGCGCAAAGTGTTAATATAAATATATCTAAAGTAAAGGATGGTAACTCATGTACGAAACATTAAACGCAAAGGATTTTAACTTTTTAAATGATGATGACAAAGATCTTTTAACCCGTGTTTCCGCATATTCTGCTGAAGTTATCGGAGATGTGGACCCTCAAAAGATGCGTATTTCTGAACAGCTTGAAAAATTAAGACCTGTTATGCAGGAAATTGCATCTGAAAGAAAAATGACTCTTGAAGATGTCTTTATCAAATATATGGATCTTGCCAGTCTTGTTCTTGCTAAAAAGGAAGAAAAGTTTAAAGAGGATATGCAGGATTTTAACATAACAGAATTCTGACGATTATAGTAAAAGGACAGCGATGATTCCGCTGTCCTCTTTCGTATTTTAATATTGTATCAATTAATTTTTATTTGACCACTCTTACTCTGAACACACCGTTAATCGCCTGAAGTTTTTCGATCATGGCTTGTTTTGCAGGCTGCTCCAGATCCATCATGGTATATGCCACTTCACCTTTAGATTTATTCATCATATCTGTAATATTGATTCCTTCATCACCAAAGCATGCAGTAAATTTGGTGATCATATTTGCAATATTTTTATGGAAAATGGCTACGCGTCCTGCCTGTGAGCAAACACCCATATCACAATTAGGATAATTGACACTGTTCATGATATTGCCGTTCTTTAAATAATTCATCATTTCCTTGACCGCCATCTTAGCACAGTTATCTTCGGATTCTTCTGTGGAAGCACCAAGATGAGGAATTATAATACAGCCTTCCTGTCCGGCTGTTGTAGGATTCGGAAAATCAGATACATATTTACGAACTTTTCCATCCTTAATTGCTTTAACAACATCCTTTTCATTCACAAGAAGATCCCTTGCAAAGTTAAGAATGATAACGCCGTCTTTCATTTTTGCAAGAGCATCCTGATCGATCATACCCTTAGTGGAATCAAGCAGCGGCACATGAATGGTTATAATATCACATTCAGTGTAAATATCTTCCACATTTAACACATGCTTAACGTCACGGCTTAAGTTCCATGCTGCATCTACAGAAACATAAGGATCATAGCCATATACTTCCATGCCAAGATGTTTTGCCACGTTAGCTACCTTGACGCCAATTGCTCCAAGTCCTATGATACCCAGTTTTTTACCATATATTTCCGTACCGGCAAAATTCTTTTTTTCTTTTTCCGCTGTCTTGGCAATATTTTCATCTTCTTTGGAAGCTTCTACCCAGTTGATACCGCCAACCACATCTCTGGATGCCAGCAGCATGCCGGCAATGACCAGTTCCTTAACGCCATTGGCATTGGCACCGGGAGTGTTAAATACTACAATACCTTTTTCCGCACATTTATCCAGAGGGATATTATTGGTACCCGCACCTGCTCTTGCAACTGCCAGCAGATTATCTGACAATTCCATATCATGCATAGCGGCGCTTCTTACCAAAATTCCTTCTGCTTCATTAACATCGGCAGTATTTGTAAATTCTTCCGTAAAATCATCAAGTCCTATCTTGGAAATAGGATTCAAGCAATAATATTTAAACATCTTTTTTTCCTCCATTACTTAGCCTGCTGCTCAAATTGACGCATAAATTCAACCAGTTTTTCTACACCTTCTATCGGCATAGCATTGTAAATACTTGCACGCATACCGCCAACCGATCTGTGTCCTTTCAGGTTTTCAAATCCTGCTTCTTTGGCTTCCTTAACAAATTTTGCATCAAGATCTGCATCTCCCGTAATAAAAGGTACATTCATAAGAGATCTGTCTTCTTTTCTGACAGTTCCTTTAAAAAGCTGGCTCTCATCAAGAAAATCA
Source organism: Lachnospiraceae bacterium (assembly GCA_014803415.1). Lineage (GTDB taxonomy): Bacteria > Bacillota > Clostridia > Lachnospirales > Lachnospiraceae > Suilimivivens. The sequence goes on along the minus strand of JAAVBZ010000045.1, from coordinate 205,634 downwards.
TAAAGAATTTTGGCTTTCTTCTCATTATATTCTTTCATAGCTTCAAGACCGCCCTGCTTTTTCAGCCATTTAAATACCTTTCCGCAAATATATATTCCATATGCAGGCGGAGTATTATATAAAGATTCTGCATCTGCGTGAATCTTGTATTTTAACATAGTAGGTGTTCCGGGAAGGGTATCTTCTGTGATCAGGTCCTCTCTGATAATAACAATTACAACGCCGGCAGGTCCGATATTCTTCTGAACACCGCCATAGATAACACCATATTTAGTAACATCTACAGGCTCTGAGAGAAAACAGGAAGAAACATCCGCAACAAGTGTATGCCCTTTTGTATTGGGAAGTGTCTTGAACTTAGTCCCGTAAATCGTATTATTTTCACAAATATATACATAATCCGCATCTTCAGGTATATCAAGATCTGAGCAGTCGGGAATGTAAGAAAAAGTCTTATCTGCCGAAGATGCAACCTCCACAGCATCACCATATATCTTAGCTTCCTGATATGCTTTCTTAGCCCACTGACCGGTCACAATATAAGCAGCCTTTTTATTCTTCATAAGATTCATGGGAATCATGGCAAACTGCTGGCTTGCACCTCCCTGTAAAAATAGCACCTTGTAATTGTCAGGGATATTCATCAGTTCCCGCAGGTCAGCTTCCGCTTCTTTAATAATGGTCTCATAAGCCTTAGATCTGTGGCTCATTTCCATAACTGACATGCCTGTTCCCTTATAATCTAACATCTCACTTGCAGCTTCTTTTAATACTTCTTCAGGTAAAACTGCGGGACCTGCTGAAAAGTTGTAAACTCTGGACACTTTATCTTCCTCCTGTCATGGTTTTCATTTATTTTTGATCTTTTAAATCTGTTTCATCAAATGCATCGCTGATAGCCGCTCCGGCAGGGACCATGGGAAATACCTTGTCATCTTCCGGAATAATACATTCTATCACTACCGGCTTTTTCATATCGATCGCTGTTTTGATCGCCGGCGCTACTTCTTCTTTTTTAGTCACCTTAATAGCCTCACATCCAAGGCCTCTTGCTACCATACAAAAATCCACATAATCGTTTAATATAGTCTGGGAATAGCGCTTTTCATAGAAAAGGGTCTGCCACTGTCTTACCATACCGAGCACATGATTATTGATCACTACCTGAACTATGGGAATCTGGTAACGGCTGGCAGTTGCCAGCTCATTCATATTCATACGAAAACATCCGTCACCTGCTATATTAATGCAAACCTTATCCGGCTGTCCCATTTTAGCACCGATGCAGGCACCAAGACCATATCCCATAGTTCCAAGACCTCCTGACGACAGGAAGGTACGAGGCTGTGAATATTTATAATATTGTGCTGCCCACATCTGATGCTGTCCGACGTCTGTTGTTATAATTGCTTTACCTTCCGTAACTCTATCGATTTCTTCCATAACATATGGACAGGACAGGCTGCTTTCGTCATAACTGAGAGGATACTTTTCTTTTAATTCTTTTATATGTGCTGTCCATTCAGGATGTTCCATCTTCGGAAGTTCTTTATTGATCTTTTCCAGAATTTCCTTCAGATCACCTACAACATAAACATCCGAGTGAATATTCTTATTGATTTCAGCAGCATCTATATCGATATGAAGCACTTTGGCTCTGGAAGCAAATTTAGAAGCGTTACCTACCACACGATCTGAGAATCTTGCACCAAGCGCAATCAGAAGATCACATTCGCTGACACCGTAATTAGATGTTTTGGTGCCATGCATGCCGATCATACCGGTATAGTATTCGCTGTGTCCATCCATAACGCCTTTCCCCATCAGTGTATCACAAACAGGGGCATCAAGCAGTCTCGATAACTCTCTCACTTCCTCATAAGCCCCAGAAATAACAGCGCCGCCGCCCACATAAATATAAGGTTTCTTTGCTGCTTTCATCAAAGCTACAGCGTTTTCAATATCCTCAGGTGTATATTTACATTTTTCTGCAGCTGTTTCAGGAGATACTTTTTCATATTCACAGGTATTAGCCGTTACATCCTTGGTAATATCCACAAGCACCGGTCCCGGCCGGCCGCTTTTTGCAATACTGAATGCCTTACGGAGCGTATCCGCCAGAATATTCACATCTTTTACAATATAACCATGTTTAGTGATAGGCATGGTCACACCTGCAATATCCACTTCCTGAAAGGAATCCTTGCCAAGCAAGGGCAGATTTACATTACAGGTAATTGCTACCATAGGTACAGAATCCATATAAGCCGTTGCAATTCCGGTTACCAGATTAGTGGCTCCCGGGCCGCTGGTAGCAAGGCATACGCCCACCTTTCCGGTAGCCCTTGCATATCCGTCTGCCGCGTGAGCAGCACCCTGTTCATGAGATGTCAATATGTGATTGATCTCATCACTATGTTTGTATAAAGCATCATATACATTTAAAATTGTTCCTCCGGGATAGCCGAAAACGGTATCAACTCCCTGTTCTTTTAAACATTCAACAACAATTTCTGCACCTGTCAGCTGCATTTTCTTTCCTCCCTTAGTTTCTGTGTATTTCCAAAATGGCGCCCTTGTTTCCGCTGGTGACCATCTCTCTGTATCTTGCAAGATAACCGGTTGTGACCTTGGGCTCTCTGGGCTGCCATTTTGCTTTTCTTGCTTCCATTTCTTCATCTGAAACCTTGATATCCAGTTTCATTTCAGGAATATTGATACTGATAATATCTCCTTCTTCCACAAAAGCAATGGGGCCTCCTACAGCAGCTTCCGGTGAAACATGACCGATGGAAGCGCCTCTGGATGCACCGGAAAAACGTCCGTCTGTAATAAGCGCTACACTTGATCCCAGTCCCATACCGGCTATGGCTGATGTGGGATTTAACATTTCCCGCATACCGGGACCACCCTTAGGTCCTTCATATCTGATCACTACTACATCTCCGGCTGCGATCCTGCCGCCTTTGATCGCTTCAATAGCATCTTCCTCACAGTCAAATACCCTTGCAGGGCCTTCATGAATCATCATTTCAGCAACTACTGCAGATCTCTTTACAACACTTCCGTCAGGAGCCAGATTACCTTTCAGTACAGCTAATCCTCCTGTAGCAGAATAGGGATCATCAATAGGTCTGATGACTTCGGGATCCTTATTGACAGCATTTGCAATATTCTCTCCTACTGTCTTTCCTGTCACAGTCATACAATCAGTATGCAGTAATCCGATATCTGCAAGTTCCTTCATCACTGCGTAAACACCGCCTGCTTCATTTAAGTCTTCCATATAAGTAGGACCAGCCGGTGCCAGATGACACAGATTTGGCGTCTTTTCACTGATCTCATTTGCAAATGCAATATCAAAATCAAAACCCACCTCATGAGCAATTGCCGGCAGATGCAGCATGGAATTAGTAGAACATCCAAGAGCCATATCTACGGTAAGGGCATTTAATATTGCTTCTTTTGTCATGATATCTCTGGGCTTAATATCTTTTTTCAACATTTCCATAACAGCCATGCCCGCATGCTTGGCCAGCTTGATCCTTTCAGAATAAACTGCAGGAATGGTTCCGTTTCCTCTAAGTCCCATACCCAAAGCTTCCGTTAAGCAGTTCATGGAGTTGGCGGTATACATACCCGAACAGGAACCGCAGGTAGGACATACTTTTTCTTCAAATTCCCTTACTTCTTCCTCCGTCATAGTCCCGGCAGCATGAGAACCTACAGCCTCAAACATGGATGAAAGGCTTCTTTTTTGTCCATGTACATGTCCCGCCAACATAGGACCTCCGGAAACAAATACGGTAGGAACATTGATCCTTGCTGCAGCCATCAAAAGTCCGGGCACATTTTTGTCACAGTTCGGAACCATTACAAGCGCATCGAACTGATGAGCAAGCGCCATACATTCCGTGGAATCCGCAATCAGATCTCTTGTTACCAGGGAGTATTTCATGCCAATATGCCCCATGGCGATACCATCACATACCGCAATAGCAGGAAATACTACCGGTACACCGCCTGCTTCTGCAACTCCTAATTTTACTGCATTTACAATTTTATCCAGATTCATATGCCCCGGTACGATTTCATTATAGGAACTGACAATTCCTACCATCGGTTTTTTCATTTCTTCTTCCGTAAATCCAAGCGCATTGAATAAACTTCTGTGGGGAGCCTGCTGTATGCCGGCTTTTACATTATCACTTTTCATTTTATTCTCTCCTTTATTTCCGTTTCAAATTTACTTCTTTATATAAAGTACAAAATCTTCATTTTCATAAATCTGTTCCATGCTACTATTTACATATTCCCATGGAATAGAATCATAGTAATGATAAAATTCCCATTCCAATTCCTTATATTCAGGGTCTGTCATCTTCTTATCAAGAAGGAGCAGATCCGTTCCCTCTATCTGCGTATTTTCGCAGGCAGTATCGTATAAGAATTTCATCAGGTACTGCTGGGTACAGTCTGTAACACAAAGATTCTCTGCCTCTTTTAGATCACTGTGAGCAAGCGCATCCTGAATATAATATTCCCGCATACCATACTGATCCAGATATCCTTTAAAGCCAAAACGGTAAACTGCGAAAAACACTGTAAGCAACAAAAATACTGATGTTATGGCACCTGTAATTTTCTTTTGCTTCTCTTCTTTCTCCGTCATTATTCTATCTGATATCTGCTGTATCAAAAAGACAATGACCAGGGCCAGTAAAACCCCTCCGTATTTAAATACTCTGTAAAATGGCAATGCACATTGTATGATCAAAAACAGCGGCAGGCACAGAATACCGATAAACAGAAATAGCGGAAACAATATACTCTCCCTTTTTTTATCATGCATTCCTTTTATAATTGTTATGGCAAGACATAGAATTCCAGATAGCACAATGATAGCGATCAAAATCCCAAGGCCGTCATAATACATGTTAAACAAACCTGAGAACCAGTCTGAAAGCCTTCCCATAAAGCCTTCTCTTTCCACGCTCTGAATGTAAGGGGTTGCCAGCATATACTCCATACCGGTAGTAAGGGCTTTAACGGGAGCTTTTAATATTTGTTCCAAATGCCCCATTCCAAAGAACCCGCTGGTTTCCTCTTTTACCAGAAGGTTGGATCCTATAGCCAGCCAGATAATGGAATAAAGTATAATAGTGATGATTGCCGCTATTATGGAGGCCTTTATCAGCCTGTACAGTTTAATAATTGCACTGCATTTTTTTAACGCTTTACCGCTCTCCTTTGCCTCCAGGATCCCTCTGTACAATAAGTAAATTCCTCCTGTAAAACAAACGGGAAGCACCCAGTACACATCACTGGTAAGTGTATACAGCCCCAAAACCAAGGACAATGCAAAGATCATGTAATACCTTTTGGCACATTTTCCTTCCCCACAGATCCGGATCAGACAAAGAAATGCCGTTAAATAACAGGTCACTCCAAGAGTATACCCTCTTCCCTGCACTGCCAGCTGGTTTACCAGATTCATGGACACATACAGGACAACCGCCGTCAGCGACAATCCTTTTGACAGATAATATCTTCCTATCTGAAACAAAAGCGCCATATTGGCAAGCGCACATAAATAGCTGACACCTCTTAAACCGATATATGGATTTCCCAGATAATCAAGGAATGCTGACAGCACAGAATAGCCCACATGATTATTGGGAACCGGCCAATGAATGGCAGCATAAACAGGTCCTCTACTTATAAAGAAATAATAGGTATAAAGCTCATCGTACCATGGCGTTAATGCAAACAAGCGATATCCATAGTACCCTGCCATCAAAAGCAGCAATATGAGAAAACCTGCTTTCTCATAATCCTTTTTTATTGTATTTATATTATTTAATTTCATCTGCCAGTAAATCACCCATTTCCCTACAGCCTACGCGGGTGCATCCATCTGATATAATGTCTGCCGTTCTATATCCTTTACTTAAGATATTTTTAACTGCATTTTCAATAGCATCTGCTTCTTTATCAAGGTCAAAAGAATATCTGAGCATCATGGCTGCCGATAAAACAGTTGCAATAGGATTGGCAATATCCTGTCCGGCAATATCCGGAGCCGAACCATGACTGGGCTCATAAAGGCCGAATTTCGTATCGTTTAAAGACGCGCTTGCAAGCATACCGATGGACCCTGTTACCATACTTGCCTCATCTGAAAGAATATCTCCAAACATATTTTCTGTCAGTATTACATCGAACTGGGCCGGATCCTTTACCAGCTGCATAGCACAATTGTCCACCAGCATATGTTCCAAAGTGACTTCAGGATAATCCTGTGCCACCTCTTCCACTACTTTTCTCCAAAGTCTGGATGAATCAAGTACATTAGCTTTGTCAACACTTGTAACCTTTTTTCTCCGCTTCATGGCAATATCAAAACCCTTGATCGCTATTCTTCTTATTTCATTCTCATCATAGGTCAGTGTATCTACAGCCTTTCTGACGCCGTTTTCTTCTCTGGTATATCGGTCGCCAAAATACAGACCGCCCGTAAGTTCACGCATGATCAGCATATCAAAGCCCTGATCGCTTATTTCTTTTTTCAATGGACATGCATCTGCAAGTTCAGAATACAGAACTGCAGGACGCAGGTTTGCAAACAGGTTCAGTTCCTTGCGGATCTTTAAAAGTCCTGCTTCAGGACGCTTTTCAGGCGGAAGCTGATACCAGGGAGAGGTGGTGGTGTTACCGCCGATGGATCCCATAAGCACAGCATCCGCTGCCTTGGCATCTGCAATTGCCTCATCAGTAAGAGGTACTCCATGAACATCAATGGAAGCGCCTCCCATCAGGATATCTTTATATGTAATTTCATGACCATAAACAGCGGCTGTTTTATTAAGAACTTTTTTAGCTTCTGTTATGATCTCGGGTCCGATTCCGTCACCGGGAATACAGGTTATATTCAGTTTCATGTATGATCCTCCTTTTTCATGCCTAATAAAACAAGGCGCTTGCAGGGCGCCTTATCTCTAATGATTCTTTATTCCGCATTTGCTTTTTCTACTTGTGCAATAGCAGATTTCTGCATAGGAATACGGCAATTCTTATTATTACCAAATTCAACGATTACAGTATCATCTGTAATATCAATAACGATTCCATAAAATCCACTATTTGTTAATACACAATCATTAATTTCCAATGTGGAAAGCATGGCAGCCATCTTCTTCTGTTCTTTCTTCTGAGGTCTGATCATGAAGAAGTAAATAAAAGCAAAAATCATAACGATGTAAACTACCATTATAATACCGCCGCCGGCTGCTGTTCCTGCAGCTGCATTTTCTGACAATAAGATTCCCATTAAATCTCCTCCTGAATGAAATATTACGGCTTTAACAAGCCAGCCTAAAAGTTATAATACACAATCCTGTTATTAAAAACAAGCCTTTTCTCATTTTTCTACATCACTGCCCTGCTCCATGCCGGCGAGTTTTCTTTTCTTGTAAGAAGCAAATTCTCCAATATCCAAGGCATCTCTGATCTCTGTCATCATTGTATTGTAAAAATACAGATTATGCAGTACACATAACCTCATTCCAAGCATTTCCTTGGCTTTCAGCAGGTGACGTATGTAGGCTCTTGAATATCTCCTGCATGCCGGACACTTGCATCCCGGTTCAATGGGCCTTTCGTCCAATTCATATTTTGCATTGAACAGATTGATCTTTCCGTAATTAGTATACAGATGTCCATGTCTGCCATTTCTGGAAGGATATACACAGTCAAAGAAATCAATGCCTCTTTCCACGCCCTCTAAAATGTTAGCGGGTGTTCCTACTCCCATCAGATAGGTCGGTTTATCTTTCGGAAGATAAGGGATGGTTTCTTCAATGACATAATACATCTCTTCATGAGTCTCTCCCACTGCCAGGCCGCCAATTGCATAACCATCAAGATTAAGGTCTGATATCCTCTTAGCATGTTCTATCCGTATATCATTAAAAATTGCTCCCTGATTAATACCAAATAACAGCTGGTTTTTGTTGATCGTATCTTCCAGAGAGTTCAGCCGTACCATTTCTTTCTTACATCTTTCCAGCCATCTTGCAGTTCTGTCTGCAGAATTCTGCACATAGGCTCTGTCAGCTTTACTGGAGGGACACTCGTCAAACGCCATGGCTATGGTAGAAGCCAGATTAGATTGAATCTGCATACTTTCTTCCGGTCCCATAAATATTTTACGACCATCTATATGTGAATTGAAATAAACACCTTCTTCTTTGATCTTACGCATACTTGCCAGGGAAAAAACCTGGAAACCGCCGGAATCGGTCAGAATTGGTTTATTCCATGACATAAATTTATGCAGACCGCCCATCTGCTTAACGATCTGATCTCCCGGTCTTACGTGAAGATGGTATGTATTTGACAATTCTACCTGTGTGCCGATCTGCTCAAGATCTTCCGTGGAGACAGCTCCCTTAATGGCTGCCGCCGTACCTACATTCATAAAAACAGGGGTCTGTATCACTCCATGAACAGTGGTAAGCTCCCCTCTTTTTGCTCTGCCTTCCTGATTAATAATACGATACATTAAATCACCTTATAAATATTTATCCCAAAATTCCTCCAGGGTAATTCCTTCCTCTGAAATAATCGTTGCAGCATCTTTTCCTACATATCTGAAATGCCAGGGTTCAAATTCAATACCGGTAATATCCTCTTTTCCAAGGGGATACCGTAATATAAATCCGTATTCGCTGCTGTTCTGTGCAAGCCACTTACCCGCATCTGTTTCCGCAAATCCCGCATTCAGCTCAGTATATTTATCCGAAACAATATCAAAAGCAAGTCCGATCTGATGTTCACTTGCTCCCGGTACGGTTACTGCCTGAGATGAAACTGCATAGGCATCCATATAGGACATACCCACCTTCATATATGCTTCTATTTTACGATTGAATAAGAATTCCTGATAGTCCTGATCACGATAAGGAGAACAAATAGCAAGTGTTACGCCATCTTCTTCTGCATCCTGTATCATAGAAAGCAGGCTATCTATGATACGTTCATCGCACTTCATGGTTCCCTTCATTGTCTTAATGCTGCCAAATTCAAAGTCATAATCTTCAGGTACCGGATGCTGCTTATTGATAAGCACAAGTTTCCAGTCGTCCGCACTGAACTGCGGAACCGCTATTTCTGCATCTGTCTGTTCCAGATCATTTTCAGCTTCTGAAGCTGTATTTTTTTCCAAAGGCATATCTTCTTCCGGAATTTCTGTAAAAAAATATTTATCTTCCGGTACAGCTGCGATCAGCTCTTCATCCGCTTTTGCCACAAACCCGTTATCTTCCTGAAATACAGGAAATGCAAAACTGTTTCCTACCATGAAGCACAGTAAAACAAACAAAGCACATGCAAAACGCTTGGTTCCTTTTCTGCAGTATTCCACAATACGGAAAAACCATAAACTGACAGCCAGCCCAATAATGGCAAAGATGCGAAGCAGTTTATTCTTCCTGCCTATATATATTAATTTTTCTATTGTTTTTTCTTTTAAAGTTTTATTCATTTGTTCACCATATTTATCAAACTTGTTGACACTTATAAAACTTAGCTTGGTTACAATAAAATATCTAACGATATTTTATCATAAAATTTGCTTTTGTACAGTATTTTCGTGAAAATTTCCCTAATTTTCCATAATTTCTTGCTACCCTCTCCAATTTCGGCTATAATCAGATTTAGTTTATCGAAAGGAATAGATTTATGGCAGGTTCAACTTTTGGAAATATATTTAAGATCACGACATGGGGAGAATCTCATGGTAAAGCTCTTGGAGTGGTAATTGATGGCTGTCCTTCCGGAGTTTCTTTAACGGAAGAAGATATTCAGGTATTTTTAGATAGACGAAAACCGGGGCAGACCGCTATATCAACCCCTCGCAAGGAAAGCGATCAAGTTGAGATATTGTCGGGGGTTTTTAATGGCAGAACTACAGGAACGCCTATCTCTCTCACTATCCCCAATACTTCCCAGAAATCCTCTGATTACAGCGAAATTGCTTCTTATTACAGACCGGGACATGCAGACTACACTTTTGAGGCCAAGTATGGTTTCCGCGACTATCGCGGCGGAGGACGGTCTTCTGCAAGAGAGACTGCAGGCCGTGTTGCTGCCGGCGCCATTGCTTCGAAAATATTAAGGGAAATGGGCATTACGGTTACTGCTTATACCAGATCGATCGGCCCTGTCAGTATTGACATGACTCAATTTGATAAAGAAGCTGTTTTTACTACTGCTACCTGTATGCCTGACAGGCAGGCCGATGAAAAAGCAACTGATTATTTAAAAGAATGCATGATGAATAAAGATTCTGTTGGCGGTGTAGTGGAATGTATCATTTCCGGTATGCCTGCAGGCATAGGGGATCCCGTTTTCGACAAACTGGATGCACTTCTTTCCCGGGCAATTATGTCCATTGGCGCCGTTAAAGCTGTGGAAATCGGCGATGGGATTCATGTATCTGAGGCAAAAGGCTCCGAAAATAATGACGCCTTTGTTATGCGGGATGGACAAATAACCAAAAAAACCAATCATGCCGGCGGTATTTTAGGGGGCATCAGCGACGGTTCTGAGATTATACTGCGTGCTCACTTTAAACCTACTCCTTCTATCTTCAGGGAACAGGAGACAGTAAATAAAAGCGGTGAAAATATTAAAGTGACAATTAAAGGAAGACATGATCCTGTAGTGGTGCCGAGAGCCGTGGTCGTAGTTGAATCCATGGCTGCTCTCACTGTACTTGACGCATGCATGACAAATATGAGCGCACATATTGATCATCTGAAAGAATTTTATAATAAAAGCCGGACTTGAGATCATTAAGTCCGGCTGTCTTTTTTAATCATTCAGTATCTAATTTATGGAAAATAATGCAATTGGGCTGATCAACTTTCATTTCTTTGCCATTCATAACAATGATCCTCTTATCCACATCCACGGTAAAAAAAGTCATGGTATTGGACTCATGATTTAGAGAAACCAGATGTTTATTATCTGGAAATAAAACGGCATCCTTGGGATAATCTCCACTGATGGGCAGGCACAGTATCTTATCCAGAAGCCCTGTTACACTATCAATGGAATATAGTACCACGCTGTTGTCTCCTGCATTGGAACTGCACAGGTATTTAAAATCATCTGAAATATTTAAAGCGCTTGCAGCTGACCCGCCCGCATGATAATCATTTAATGTTGAAATATTCTGAATCTTCTCAAACTCAGGGCTGTTATGGCGCTCATCAATATAATAATGATACACATCAATATAATTCTTTAATTCATGAACCACATACAAGAATTCACCATTCTTTGAAAACTTCAGATGTCTGGGAGCGGATTCCTGTTCACTTCTTATAATATCCACCTGACGGAGCTTTCCTGAATCGTGATTCAGTCCATAAACAACAATATGATCCATTCCAAGATCCGCCGCACATAAAAAACGGTTGTCTCTGGTCATCTTTACACAATTGATATGAGGACGGAAATTGCGCTCTGCAATGCTTCCCAATCCTTTATGAAAAATCTCTTCTGTAATCTCACCGATAGATCCGTCTTCATTCACCCGAAGCACGGTAAGCTTCGCATCATGATAACCTGCCACGAAAAGGAACTTATCATTATAATCGGTTGAAAGATAGCAGCCTCTCATACCATTAATGGAAGCATGGTTCAGCGCTTCCAGACTGCCGTCTTTTAATATCCTGTAGGATTCAACTCCAAAATCAGTAATGGAATACAGATACTTCTGGTTGTGGGATATTGTTACATAGGAGGAGTTCGTAATCTGAACCTGATCTTTTTCGATCAACCTGCCGTTTTTCATATCCACATCATAAATCCGTATACCATATTTGCTCTTATTCCCAGAGGTATAGGTAGATACATAAGCAACATATTTAGCTTCATTCATATTCTTGTTCCTTCCTCATAACATGTTGTTTTTATAATTATCCTCAGTATACCACAAGTTAAAAATCTTGTTAACAATAAATTTGAAGGAAATATATTGACATTGCTCCGCTTATCTGTATAATGAGTATCAGCGCCTGTGTTTAGTGTTAGTAAACTTTCAGTTTATTATTTCTTTTCCGGGAGCCAAATACAGACATTGATCAGAAAGGTACGATTTATGCAGATAGGTAACAAAATCAAAGATCTACGGATTCAGAAAAACCTGACCCAGGAGGAACTTGCCGACCGCTGTGAGCTGTCCAAAGGTTTCATTTCACAGCTTGAAAGAGATCTGACTTCTCCTTCCATAGCTACGTTGATCGATATTCTGCAGTGTCTTGGTACTGATTTAAAAGATTTCTTTGATGATTCAGATGATGAACAGATCGCATTTAAAGAATCGGATTACTTTGAAAAAGTAGATGAAGAATTAAAAAATAAAGTAGAATGGATCATTCCCAATGCTCAAAAGAACATGATGGAACCCATTCGGCTCACCTTAGCCCCCGGCGGCTCCACTTATCCCGATAATCCCCATGAGGGTGAAGAATTCGGCTATGTATTATCCGGCAGTATCCGGCTTATGATCGGTAAGCGTACCATTAAGGTAAAAAAGGGAGAATCCTTTTATTTTACTCCCAGTGCCACACATTATATTAAAGCTAGTGAAAAAACAGGTGCTGTGCTGATCTGGGTCAGTACTCCGCCAAGCTTCTAAAGATAAGTTACCTTTACAAGGAGGAGTTTTCCATGAACAAGATTTTAATCGATTTACAACACATCACCAAATCCTTTGACGGCCAGATGGTTCTGGACGATTTAAACCTTTATATCAGGGAAAACGAATTTCTTACCCTTCTTGGTCCCAGCGGATGCGGCAAGACCACTACTCTGCGGATCTTGGGCGGCTTTGAGGCTCCCGATAAGGGAAATGTTATTTTTAACGGAACAGATATTACCAAAATGCCGCCCAACAAAAGGCAACTCAATACTGTTTTTCAAAAATATGCTCTCTTTACTCATATGACCATTGCAGATAATATTGCTTTTGGCCTGAAAATTAAAAATAAAAGCAAATCTTACATAGATGACAAAATAAAATATGCTTTAAAACTTGTCAATCTGGAAGGTTATGAAAAACGTATGCCCGATTCTTTAAGCGGCGGCCAGCAACAGCGTATTGCCATTGCAAGGGCGATCGTGAATGAACCTAAGGTCCTGCTTCTTGATGAGCCCCTTGGCGCTCTTGATCTAAAGCTCCGCCAGGATATGCAGTATGAATTGATCCGCCTTAAAAATGAACTTGGCATTACATTTATTTATGTCACCCATGATCAGGAAGAGGCACTGACCATGTCAGATACGATCGTTGTTATGAATCAGGGGTATATCCAGCAGATCGGCTCACCCGAAAAGATCTACAATGAGCCTGAAAACGCCTTTGTAGCAGACTTTATCGGAGACAGCAATATCATTGGCGGCACTATGATCGAAGATAAACTGGTTGAGATTTTCGGCACCAGATTTCCCTGCGTGGATACGGGCTTTGGATGCGGCAAACCGGTAGATGTGGTGATACGTCCTGAAGACGTGATCCTCTCCGCTCCGGCTGCCGGCAGGATCAAAGGTGTTGTTACTCACCTTATTTTTAAAGGCGTTCACTATGAAATGGAAGTTACAGCAAACGGTTATGAATGGCTGGTACACTCCACCAGTATGTTCCCGGTAGGAACAGAAGTGGGAATTGATGTGGATCCTTTCAATATCCAGATCATGAACAAACCTGCTTCAGAGGATGAGGAGGCCGCTAAGATCGATGAATAACACGAAAAAGAAATTACTGGGCACACCTTATTTTATCTGGTCTGTCATATTCATCATAGTTCCTTTATGCATGGTATTTTATTACGGACTGACAGATAAAAGCGGTGCTTTTACCCTTGCAAATATTCTTTCCATCGGATCACCTGAACACAGCAAGGCTTTATGGCTGGCACTTTTACTTTCCCTGATATCCACAGTGATCTGCCTTTTACTTGCCTACCCCCTTGCTATGATCCTATGCAGAATGAATGTAAGTCAGCATAGCTTTATTGTATTGATCTTCATCCTGCCCATGTGGATGAATTTTCTGCTCCGTACATTGGCATGGCAGACTTTACTTGAAAAAACAGGCGTTATCAACAGTATTCTGGCATTTTTCCATCTGCCGTCGCTAAATATCATCAATACGCCCTATGCTATCGTACTTGGTATGGTATATAATTTTCTGCCTTTTATGGTTCTGCCTATTTACAATACGCTTGCCAAGATTGACGGAAATGTGATCAACGCGGCAAGGGACCTGGGCGCAAATGGACTTCAGGTTTTCCTTAAAATTACGCTTCCACTGACTGTCCCCGGAATCATCAGCGGCATTACCATGGTATTTATTCCGGCTCTTACTACTTTTGTAATAAGCAATATTCTGGGCGGAAGCAAGATCCTGCTGATCGGTAATGTAGTGGAACAGGAATTTACCCAGGCCAGCAACTGGCATTTAGGCAGTGGTCTGTCTATCGTACTGATGCTCTTTATTATTGTAAATATGGTAGTTTCTTCAATCTTTGATAAAGATGGGGAGGGTTCGGTATTATGATCAGAAATGCTGCCAGAAAAATTTATGTTTCTCTTATTTTCATATTTTTATACGCTCCTATTGTTACGCTTATGGTTCTGTCTTTTAATGCCAGCAAAACAAGGGCTAAATGGGGCGGCTTTACTTTAAAATGGTACGGCGCTTTATTTAAAAACAACGATATCATGCAGGCGCTTTTCAATACTCTGGCAATTGCCCTTATTGCATCTGTCGTTGCCACCGTAGTGGGCACTGCCTCCTGTATTGCCATTATAACTATGAAAAAACGTTCCCGTAATATCATTATGGGAATTACCAATATTCCTATGCTGAACGCGGATATCGTAACAGGGATTTCCCTGATGCTGCTCTTCATCAGTCTGGGGCTTCGTTTTGGTTTCGGCACCATATTACTGTCCCATATCACTTTTTGCATTCCTTATGTGATCTTAAGCGTTATGCCCAGAATGAAACAGCTAAACAAAAGTACCTATGAAGCAGCCCTTGATCTGGGAGCCGGACCTGTATACGGATTTTTCAAAGTGGTCTTTCCTGACATATTGCCCGGTGTGCTTTCAGGCTTTTTAATGGCTTTCACCATGTCGCTGGATGATTTTATTATTACACACTTTACGAAAGGCGCCGGCGTGGATACCTTATCTACCAAGATCTATACCGAAGTAAAAAAAGGGATCAAGCCGGAAATGTATGCGCTGTCAACGCTTATCTTTATAACTGTATTAATACTTTTACTGTTAGTAAATAGAGCTCCTGCTGAGAAAAAGCAGAAAGAGCATTAATTTTGAAGGGAGTCTTATTATGAAAAAATATTTAAGTATCGTTCTTATTCTCTGCAGCACTCTTTCTCTCACCTTAACAGGCTGCGGCAGCAAAGGCGGTGAAAACGGCGAAGTCATTGTTTATAACTGGGGTGAATATATTGATCCTGAAACGATTACCATGTTTGAAGAAGAAACAGGTATCAAAGTAGTATATGATGAATTTGAGACCAACGAAGTAATGTATCCCAAAGTTGAGGCTGGTGCTACTGCTTATGATGTGATCTGCCCCTCTGATTACATGATCCAGAAGATGATCGATAATGATCTGCTTGCTGAGATTAATTTTGACAATATTCCTAATATCAAAAATATAGGTCAGCAATATTTTGAGCAGGCAAAAGAATTTGATCCCGAAAACAAATATGCTGTTCCCTACTGCTTTGGCACTGTGGGTATCCTTTATAACAAGACCATGGTAGATGAGACTGTAGACAGCTGGTCTATTCTGTGGGATGAAAAATACACCGATAATATTTTGATGCAGGATTCTGTCAGAGATGCCTTTATGGTCGCTCTAAAACTGAATGGTTATTCCATGAATACTGTAAATGAAGAAGAACTTGCGATCGCCAAAAATTCCCTGATAGAACAAAAGCCTCTTGTCCAGGCCTATGTTATCGATCAGGTACGGGATAAAATGATCGGAGATGAGGCTGCTATCGGCGTCATTTATTCCGGAGAAGCTATTTATACTCAGCGTGAAAATGAAAATCTGGAATACGTTATTCCAAAGGAAGGAACTAATGTATGGATCGATGCATGGGTTATCCCCAAGAATGCTCCTAACATGGAAAATGCAGAAAAATTTATAGATTTTATGTGCCGGGAAGATATCGCACTTATGAACTTTGAATATATTACTTACTCCACTCCCAATACTGCCGCACAGGCTCTGATCGAGGATGAAGATATTAAAAATTCCAAGATTGCTTTTCCGGATTTTAGCCAGTATCAAAATCTGGAGACCTTCCACTATCTTGGTGAAGAAGGGGATGCACTGTATAACAATCTCTGGAAAGAAGTTAAGTCTGAATAATATTTAAAAAGCATGGGTAAATTACAGCCCATGCTTTTTTCATATCATATCTTCCTTTCTGCAAGCTTTAATACCGAAGCGATCGGCACGATCAGCACTCCGCACAAGAAATTACTGATACCATGAATACAATCCCAAGGCAGCCCCGCTATGATCCAGGCTATCATTCCCTTAAAGCTCAGTCCATAGATGATTGCCTGCGCCGGAGCATATAGTGTTCCGAATAAAAATCCATGTGCCGCGCATACTGCCATATACACAACAGGCTGTATTTTTTTCGGTATTCTTTTTGGAAGAAGCATAACTACGCCCCAAAGAATCGTCCATAAATATAAATAGGGAATCCACCATGTGGCAAACCCGCAAAAAATACCATTCAAAATCACATAAGTATAAATCGGATATAATGCTTTTTTTCTGTATACAATTGTAAACGCAACTGTAAATACGCCAAGCAGATGTACATTGGGTATCAATTCCATGATCATCTTTGAAGCATACATAACAGCCCCAAGCATTCCAAAAACGGCAATCTCCCTGATCGTAAGCTTCATACTTATTCAACCTTAAAGGAATAACTATCCCCTTCTGTTATGGTAGTAGAATCGACGCCGGTGGCTGCATATTCATCATTGACATAAAATGCCCAATAAACGCCGTCTTTGTCATAATCGGCAGTTATGCCATTGACTGTTTTCACATAAAGACCATATTCGCTTTCTTCCCCGGCGATCAGTTCAAGCTCCATCAGGGCTTCCCCTACAGTTTCTTTGTCTGTATGGATCTCAAACTGTGTTTCATTGCCGTCTTTATCCACCACAGTAAAATTGAATTTCGTACTGCCCTCTCCAAGCTGACCGGAATCAGCCTGTACATTCACCTCTGTTCCGGTTCCGGAAGGCGTACTATTGCCTGTGCTGCCATTACAACCGATCGTAAACAACGCCATAGCCACAATAAGCGCATTACAAAGGATAAATGACAATAATTTTTTACTACATTTCTTTTGCATATCCTTAACTCTCCTTTGATTTTTATTTCCTCAAAAAACCGGCACTCGCAGTTATAAAATAGAGGATTTGTCTTGCCTGGATATTTCGACTTGGCACTCTTTTAACCGGTCTTCTCAGATATACTCCAATGGCTTTTCCCTGAATTGTGGCTTCAGGTCAGGTTAACAGTATTTCATCTATGCCTTACGGCGACGGGCTCGTACAGGATTTTCACCTGTTTCCCCAAACAATACAGTTTTTATCATAATATTTTACAATCATTCAGTCAACAGTAATTCTTCTCCTTCGGTCAGTTTGTACGGATATCCATAATCCACACCCTGTTCCTCTTTTATATTATTTCCAAATTCCACATGCATATTTTTTGAGCCATTACCATGCATATAGTAAATTAGGCCCTTTCCTTTCTCCCATACCATCAAGATATAACCTTTTGAGCCATAAAAATAGTCATTATAATAACGGAATATTCTTTTTTCCCCTTCCACTTCCACAAAAGCATGATATCCATTTTCATCGATAATATCTTCCGTTCCATTTTCACAGCAGACTACTGTGCATCGTTCCAGAAACTTTGCTTCATCACTCTTTATCTGGCTAATAATGCTGTTGTTATTTTCTTGGGTATAGCCCTCGGCATTAACCGGTAAATAATAAATGTTCTCAGTTGTAACATAAAAATAGCCAATGTATTTACGATCCAGCAGATTATCATAGGGATCTGAAGAGGTTGGCTGTTCTAATTCTAAAGCATATAATGCTCCATCGTGAAAACTCTGAAGCTTTTTTATATATAGATCAATATCCTGCCATAAATCTGTATAACTATGCAGATAAAAATAACCCTCGTATGTATGTGCTGTTTCTTCCTCAGCATAAAAATACGCATTGGAATTTATACTGCAGGTTTTGTTTTCCTTCTCTACTTTTGGATTTTCAACATCAATCTCTGTTGAAACTCCAGGCAATTCTTTGACTGGCTCCAATCCCTCAGAAGGATGGGAAATAAGAACAGATATAACAACTATCACTATCCATTTATATGCTTTTTCAAATAGATATTTCATTCCACACCTCAGACATATTCTTTTCTCTAGTGTGCATACCTTCCCGTGAATTCCATAACAATACCTGTCAGGCAGGTATCCTCATAAAGGCTTCCCGGATATACCTCCTCAATGACAAATTCAAACTCTATCATTTCTCCGCTGTACACCATAATATCATTCTCCGGCAGAGTAAAATACTGCGGCAGAATCGTATCTTCCAGTTCTAGATAAGCATATGGCTTACCTTCTACTTTCATCAAAAGGGTTTTAACACGTCCGTTTTCTTCCCATGTTTTTGAATCTCTGGCATAACCGTTTACAATACATATCTCAGAGTATCGCATAAATCCATCCCAAAAAGGCCCACTGTATTTATCTTCTTTACTGATACCTCCAAATCTGTCAGGCACAGAGTATTCACAACTTTGCCAATAAGTAATACTTTCTCCGATTCCCGGGCCATCCGCACCTTCTGCCCACGCAAGATATCTGTTTTGTCTTAATATATTTTCGGCATCATACCTTCCGCTATCAGATGCCAGCTCAGATGTTGCTTCTGCTTCTTGCGTAAAACCATAACAGCCGCACCATGTGGAACAGCCGGGAAGATGCCAGTCTATAAAGCCAAAGTTGGGAGCTTCTTCACTCATTTCAAAATCCCAATATCCCTCTGCATCATAATCCCCGTCTTCTCCGTAAAAGAATCCTTTCACTTCCGGATGCAGCGTTGCCAGCTCTGCGGGATAATTGACAATCGGCTCCTTAGACATAAGAATTTCCAGATATTCCAGATCATGATCATGGGCAAACTGTCTGACCCGGTTCTTTTTTTCTTCCTCTTTTTCGCCGCAGCACACCAATAGATCAGGATCACATTCTATGAAAGAATCCTCTTCTATTGCACTTCCGGCATTTTGAAAAAGTACTTTCCATAGCTTTTCATTTTCTGCAAAAGCCCGGGATCCTATCGCTATCGGCTGATCAGGAAATTTGACAGAAATCAAATTACAGTTCGCAAATGCTTCTTCTCCCACCGCCTTTAGGTTATCAGAAAATTGTACTTCTTTGATACCTGAATTTTTAAAAGCTCTGTCACAGATTATCTCAATATTATCCGAAAAGACAATCTGATCTATGGAAATATCTTTAAAAGCTTCCTCTCCTATCACCTTTACAGGAATTCCGTTGATATCTCCGGGAATCAGTGCCCAGGCAGAACCATACTTAGTATCCGATGCGATCATTTTCATATATTCTTCAAATCTATCTTTATACTGCTTATTGATTCCGGTAATAACAAGATAATTATTTATTTCGGATGAGTACCTTGTTTCATTATCGTAAGTAAATAATTCTTCCAGTAAGGGAATTTCTTCTGCGATTTCATACACCGTCCCCTGCTCTTTATCTGCAATTTCTTCCTCTCTGCCTGCAACGACCATCTTCTTCAGATCTTCCCTGGTACCTTTAAAAACATTCATATCAATGTATTTTTCCGTACCTTTATAGCCTTTAAGTACTGCTCTGTCAGTATACTGCCAGAATGTCCAATCTTTAAAAACAGGAGGATAATAGACATTTCTGATCCACAGCGGATAATCTTCAAATCTGCCCTTTATAAAATCATTATAGGCTCTATAAGTTGTATAGATGATAGGTTTTGCCTGATAATGTTCCTCCAAAGCAGCAAGCATATCTTTCAGCTGTTCTGCCACTATTTCCGGATCCGGCGGATCATTTTCCCTGCCCCCATAATATTCCACATCAATAACCGGAGGAAGCTTTCTGTTCAGGTTTCCTACCGTACTGATAAAATGATTTGCCTGCATCTTCCCGCTGCTGTCAAAACTGAAAAAGTGATATGCTCCCGCAAAAAGTTCTGTCTCTTGTACATTTTCCCAGTTCTCATCAAAACATTCATCCTTATGGCTGCTTCCTTCCGTGGCTTTGATAAAAACGAAATCAATACCCTGTTCCTTAATCTGTGCAAAATCAATGTTCCCCTGATAGTGGGATACATCGATTCCGCAAAGTTCATACTTCCGTACAAATGCAGGCGTCACTCTGATATTTTTATGCAATACAAGAAAACCGGTCAATATGATTATGATAACTGGAATAATAACAATAAATGCTTTCTTTTTCACGGTAACTTTCTCCTATGCCAAACAAAAACCGATCCTGAGATAATTATAAAACAGGAATGCATCAAAATTGCATCATATCTGTATCATTTTTGCATCATCTGCAGATAAGCTGATCGTTCTCTTTCCATTTCCAGATACATCTGCAGTACCGTCCATTTCTTATTTACGGTTGTGGTAACTGCCTTATAATCTAATTTAGTCTGCTCCCTCTTAAGTGCATTCAGAAAAGTATCCAGCCGTTTATCCGAAAAGCCATCCAATACGATCATGCTGCCTGATGCAGTTTCTCCCCCATAGCTGCCCATCAGCGGATTGCTTTTCTGCTCCAGCAGATCCCCAATCGTCTGCTTAAAATCCTCTTTCTCCACAGCCAATACTTTTATTTTCATATTTCCCGTTATCTTCCTTAACTTCTCCAAATCTTCATCCTTCACCTGAAACACCAAAACCCTTTCCATTGCATCCTCCAATTTAATCATAAGTTTGTCATTCATTTAATCAGCATCTCATTTTTAGAAAAAATTAGCGTGGACGCAGTTTCGCGTAAATAATTCATGTAATGCACCGTATAAAAGATATTTTCAGAAATTTGTATGACGATTGCGGACACTTGTGTCCGTAAATGGCATACAAATTTCTGAAAATGTTCTTTTTTCCGGTGTGTGAATGAATTATTTACGCGAAACTGAACTCATCCTAACCCTCTTAAAAACCTCAGCTGCGTATCTGCCCACTACCCTTAATCGTATATTTATAAGAAGTAAGCTCCTTAAGTCCCATAGGCCCCCTTGCATGGAGCTTCTGCGTACTGATACCGATCTCTGCTCCAAATCCGAATTCAAATCCGTCCGTAAACCTGGTGGAGGCATTCAAATATACGCAGGCTGCATCCACTTCATTTAAGAACTTCTCTGCATTTTCCATATTTTCAGTAATAATAGCTTCCGAATGTCTTGTATTGTATTTATTAATATGGGCAATCGCTTCTTCCACAGAAGAGACTGTTTTCATGGAAATGATATAATCAAGATATTCCATACCGTAGTCTTCTTCAGTTGCAGGTTTACAGTCAATCACCTGACAGACCTGCTCATCGCCGCGTATTTCCACATTTTTTTCCTTTAATGCTGCAGCAAGCTCCGGAAGCAGCTTCTCTTTAACAGCTTCATGAATGACCAGTGATTCACAGGCATTGCACACCCCGATCCTCTGTGTCTTGGCATTAACGATAATAGGAATTGCTTTTTTCAAATCCGCATATTCATCTACATAAACATGACAATTACCCGTTCCTGTTTCAATCACAGGTATGGTACTGTTCTCCACAACGCTCCGTATCAGTCCCGCTCCTCCTCTTGGAATCAGAACATCTACGTATTCTTTCATACGCATGAATTCCTGTGTTATGCTTCTGTCTGCCGATTCAATCAGAGCAATGGCATCTTCTGTAATACCTGTCTCCATTAAAGCTCCCTTTATTACATCTGTTATCGCTTTATTAGAATGAATAGCATCGCTTCCGCCCTTTAAGATCACTGCATTTCCGCTTTTGAAGCAAAGTCCGAAAGCATCCGCCGTCACATTGGGCCTGGACTCATAAATAATACCGATCACCCCCATTGGTACCCGTTTCTTTTCGATGATAAGTCCGTTAGGCCGCTCAAAAGTCTCCAACACTTCTCCCACAGGATCAGGCAGATGTGTGATCTGAATAAGTCCTTCCGCCATACCTTCGATTCTTTCCTTGGTAAGTTTTAATCTGTCAAGAAGTCCGCTGTTCATTCCTTTTTCTTCGCCGTTTTTTAAATCTATTGCATTTGCCTTTAATATTTCTTCCTGATGATCAGTTAATGCCTTTGCCACAGAAAGCAACGCTTTGTTTTTTATATCTGGCGTAAGTTTTTGCAGCTCATATCTGGCAGCCTTTGCATTTTGTCCCAGTTCTAGTAATGTTTTCATATCTATTATACTCCTTTATGAATGATCTCATTTTCGGTTATGATCATATCCGCTCTCACATCCTGCTCTTCTACGGGAACCTGTCCGGCTATCTGACAGCCGAAGGCAAGTCCTGCCTTGACCACATTGGGAAACTTATGTAAAAATCTGTCATAAAAACCTTTTCCATATCCCAGCCGGCCAAGGTCTCTGTCAAAAACAGATCCCGGCATCAGCAAAAAGCACTTATTCCCTTTGTCAAGTTCTTCCGTAAACATCTTCTCAGGATCACTTTCCGGTTCCCGAATCCCCTGATACCCCGAATGGAGATCGCTTAAAGAATATATTTCATAAAATGCAATATCCATTCCCTCCACCGTAGGTGCAAAAATTCTTTTACTATTTTCGGAAAGCAGTAATTCCTCTACCAGCCCGGTGGTCATTACCTCACTGCGGTAGTCCATATAAACAAGTACGATATCTGCCTTCTGAAAGTCTTTTACTTTTTTCAGTCGTTCCCATATCTTCATGCTCTTGGAAAGCCGCTCTTTCATTGAAAGGTTATTGCGGTATGACAGATATTTGTTCCTGATACTTTGTTTGTGCACTACGCTCTTACTTTCCATAAGCAATCCTCCTTGCAATTTCTTCCGCAACTTTAATTCCATCCATGGCCGCTGAGGTGATGCCTCCTGCATATCCGGCACCCTCTCCGCATGGGTAAATTCCTTTTACAGATGACTGCAATGTATCATCTCTGTTGATCCGAACCGGAGATGATGTTCTGCTTTCTATTCCCTCTATAAAAACGCTGTCATGATCAAAACCTTTGATCACTTGCCCGAACTGCTCCATCCCTTCCATAAATGACAGATTCAATTCTTCCGGAAGGATATCGTGGACTTTCGCATAACGCCATTTTCCTTTTATGCACGGTGAAAAATCAGCCGGAATCTGTTCTGCGTTTTTTTCGGATTCCGCATTATTTCTATTTGACACAGATTTTTTAAAGTCTCCATACCGCTCAACCGGTATAGTTCCCTGTCCTGCTTTAAAAGCTCTTTTTTCAAGCTCACGCTGGAATTCAATTCCTGCAAGGGGATGGGTACTGCCATAATCCTTTGGCGTAACTGAAATAATAATGGCACTGTTGGCATTTTTTCCGTCACGTCCGCTGTAACTCATTCCGTTTATCGCAAGCTTTCCTTCCTCCGAAGAAGCATTGACCACATAGCCGCCGGGGCACATGCAGAAAGAATATACACCTCTTCCGCCTGATGACAGAGCGGTCAGCTTATATGGCGCACTTCCAAGTACTTCAACATATCTTTGTCCATACTGGGACAAGTTGATCATCTCCTGCGGATGCTCTACCCGGAATCCTACTGCAAAAGGTTTGGCTTCCATATCCATACCCTTATCATAAAGTACCTGAAAAGTATCTCTGGCGCTGTGCCCTATTGCCAGCACCACATAGTCTGCAGAAATTTTTTCCTTATGGTTAATGATCACCTCTGAAACACTGCCGCTTTTTACTTCAAAACCCGTTACTGTAGATTCAAATCTGAACTCTCCTCCAAGAGAAAGAATATGATTCCTCATATTCTTTATAACACCTGAAAGCACATCTGTACCAATGTGGGGCTTGTGATCATAGAGAATTTCTTTTGGCGCGCCTTCCTTAACAAATATGGACAGCACTTCCCTATTTCTGCCGTATTTATCCTTTACCAGAGTATTTAGCTTTCCGTCAGAAAAAGTTCCGGCACCGCCCTCTCCAAACTGTACATTGGACTGGGTATCCAGTATCCCCGTATTCCAGAAATTTTCTACATCTTTGATCCGCTCTTCTACTTTTCTGCCTCTTTCCAGCAAGATAGGCCTAAAACCTGCTTCTGCCAGCATATATCCGCAGAAAAGCCCCGCCGGACCTGTACCTATGATAACAGGCCGTATCTCTCCCTGATAGCCCGATACAGGAAAACAATACTTCTTTTCCTCATAAATGACCACCTGTTTTTTATCACAGCGCTTATATACTTCCTTTTCATTCTTTGTTTTTATATCTAATATGTAGTTAAAATAAAGCTCCGGCTTTTTTCTGGCGTCAATGGAACGCCTTACGATTATGATCTCAGGAGCTTTGGAAACACGTAAAAGTTTCATTACCTTTTTTTCAAGTTCCTGCCATGTATGTTCCACCGGTAATTTCAGCTGATTGATCCTTAACATATTATTTTATGTCCTCTTTAGATGCCGCACTCCTGCCGGCAATATATCCGCTGCTCCATGCCCATTGCAGATTATATCCGCCGCATTTCCCGTCAATATCAAGCAGCTCTCCTGTAAGATAAAGCCCCTTTTGCTTTGTTGACTGCAGCCTTTCATCCACTTCCTTAAAATCTATACCTCCGGCACAGACCTGTGCATTTTCCATTCCGTTAGTGCTGTCAATATGTACGGTCAGACATTGATAATCTGACATGAATTTTAACAGACCCTCCAGTCCCAGTTCGCCTATAGGCTGCTGCGGCTTTAGTCCCTTATGTTTCATTAATGCTGTATTGATCTTTTTATTCACCATACCAAGCAGAAATTCCTCTAATGCAGCATCTTTCATACTGTCAAATCGTCTGCTTATCATTTCCTTAAATTCTCTTTCCTCATAATCGGGAAGAAAATTTATATTAACGAAGACTCTTTTACCTTCCAAAAGCATATAGCCTGCCTCTCTGCTGAACTGAAATACCGGAATTCCGGAAATTCCATATTCAGTAAGCTGAAGCTCGCCCTGTTCTTCTGAAATCAACCTGTCATCCGCAAATAACTTAAGTCCTGCCTGAACTCTGACTCCTGCCATTCCCTTAATAAAGCCGTCGGAAGAACGCAGCTGTACCAGTCCCGGTACCGCCCTATTTACCGAATGTCCAAAGCTTTCCGCTATTTGCATTCCCTTAAAGCTTTCCTTCTTTTTTCCTCCTGCAGTACTTCCGCAGGAAAGGATCAGCCTGTCAAGCTTAAAGTTTCCTGCCCTGCTTTCCACTGTAAAACAGTTTTGCTTTTGATGGTAACAGGCTTTTGTAATTTCCGATTCCGTTATTATTGTAATATTTTGTTTTTCCAGAATTTTCCTGAAAATATCAAGCACAGTGGAGGCCTGCTCCGAATAAGGATAAAGGTATCCGTTTTTATTTTTCACTAACATACCATTTTTCTTAAAGAATGCAATGGTATCCTCTACAGAAAACAGAGAAAACATTCTCTGTAATTTTTCTTTGTCCTCACAATAATATTTATCCATACCAAAGTCAAGGTTTCCAAGATTACATTTCCCGTTTCCTGTGGCAAGAATTTTCCTGCCTACTCTGTCATTCTTTTCAAAAAGTATTACAGATGCGCCATATTCCGCCGCTGTAACAGCAGCCATCATACCTGACGCACCGGCTCCTACGATTCCTACTTTCATCTGTGATCTCCGTTCATGCCTCCATGTGAGATATACTAACTGGAATAGGATTCCAGAAAATTGTATAATTCACTTTCCGTTTCTATATACTTCATATGCAGAATTTCTCTTTGAAGCGTCCATGGAAGCTCCTCTACCGGTATACCGGTCTCCATATAAACATGGGTAAGGCTTTTGTCATAGACGACTACATTATGGTTTTCATTTACCAGAAAAAAACCCTCTTCTTCTCTTTCATAACTTTTACGGACCACTACTCTTGCCGGAGAAAAAGATAACAGTTCAATATGAGAGAACCCCTTTTCCAGATCCGGCAGTGAAGGACTTTCTCCATATTCCTTTAATTCTTCTTCCAGTCCCTGCCTGGTGAGCCCGATATATTTATCAGGAGGTATTTCTTCATTTTCCTCCATTATTCCGCTTATAGCATCATAAGAAAGCACCACATAACTGGTATCTGCCGAAATAACAGGTTCCGCCTGATATCCTGTTTCGATCACGGGCATGGCAGAACTTTCGGCAGATAGGTCTGTATTCTCTTTAATTACCCTTTTTTCTATCTGGGGACCGGGATAAAAGAACTCATTAATTGCCATGTTGGCTGCAAAACCCAATCCAAACATGGTAACGGGATAAATAAAAAACAAGCTGATACGTTTTACAAATTTCATAGTGCTATCACCCTTACTATTCGTTTATAAACAGTATCAGCCAAAACCGGCGATTCTATTCTTTACATAAATTTAATCAATCTGCCCAGCTGCAAAAGAATACCGCCAGCCGGCATTTCCTCAAGCTCTTGTTCTGTTACGGCTCTTGTAACAATGAGCAGGATCATATAGATAATAATTCCAATAACAAGGCAGGCAACAAGAGAAATGGTCGTACCTGCTATTGATGAAATGCCTTTGTTAAGCAGCATGGTTATCAGCCCCGTTATTGCGCCGGCAATCAGCGTAAATGCTGCTGTATGC
Organism: Lachnospiraceae bacterium; assembly: GCA_014803415.1. Classification (GTDB taxonomy): domain Bacteria; phylum Bacillota; class Clostridia; order Lachnospirales; family Lachnospiraceae; genus Suilimivivens. The sequence continues at coordinate 178,561 of JAAVBZ010000045.1, read as the reverse complement.
AGCCATTCCTGCCTATACTGAATGATTCTGCTTACCATCAGAAATCCAAACACTGTCAATACCGCAAAGAAAGCAATATTCCCAATGACAATTGCAGTTATGGACAATTCCGTGCTGTTAAGCAGGACAATGACGAGAATAATATGAACGATCAATGCTATGGCTTCATACCCGATCACATAGCTCATCTTTTTCATACTGATCAAGATTTCTGCAAATAAACCCGAAAAGGCAAATAATACGATGATAACGCTTCCTGCTGTTACAAGTCCGGCCATATCCTTATTATTCCCCTTAAATAACAGATTCAGCAGATTTTCAGAAAGAACTGCTGTGAAAATAGCAGCCGGTACGGTAATGATCGCTGTCTGATGCACCAGAATGCCTGTCTTTGACCTTGCCGTCCTTAATTCATCCCTGTCCACATAATAAATTATTTTTTTGATCTGTCCATTCCAGACAAGGGTGATCAACAAGCTGATCACACCTATTATTACCAGATATTTACCATAATAATTTCCCCAGACTTTAGCGGCATCTATTCCTTCTTTGCTTAATCTTACAAAGAATATTCCATCGAGCAGCGGCACGATCCTGAACAAAAGCGCATAAGCAGCAAAGGGGGCTGCTGTTCCGATCAGCATATGAAAAATCGCAAATCCGCTGTCCGGACTTTTCTGCATATCCCTGGATTTATACTTTTTTGTATTGCCACGATACATAAAAAACAGCAAAAGCATATGAAGAAATCCAAGTACCGACGCTATCAAAATACCAATTGCCGCTCCTTTGGCTCCATGAGCAGCAGCATAATCTTCATTCTGAAGGAGTGCTGACACCTTGACTCCATATTTGTGCTCAATCGACGCACCGATCAGACCTGCTATCAGCAAAAATAAAGTTTTCAGGCACAAAGAATGCATAGACGGCACACGTGATCCGTTCCCCTCAAAATAGCCTTTGAAAACGCCTGTCAGCATTTGCAGCAGGATTGCCGGTGCAATATAGCCGACTGCCAGTCCGGCCAAGGGAAGACACATCACTTTTGTGACAAAAACATTTCCTGTAAAAATAAAAAGAATATTGAGAATAATGCCTGTTACCAAAGCGATCAAAATTGCCTCATGCAGTACCCTGCTGGCATTTTTAAACTGATCTCTCTTTACACGATACCTTACCAAAGAAGAAACCGCCTCTGACAGTCCGTAAGTAAACATACAGCCTACTATTACATAAAGCTCACCTGCAACACTGTAAAAAGCAATTCCTTTCTCACCAATCATATATAATAATGGTATTCTGAAGATCAGACTGCATACATACATAAGGGTACACATAACAATATAATTCCCTTTTGAAGCGGCAGACCCTTTTTTCCCTTTTCTCTTTGGTTTATTCATACATACTCCTCTATCTTATGAAAAGCCATATATCTACAGCTTATAACATGTCACGTAATATTCCAAGTTCTGCAAGAACCTCTTCCTGCTTTCCTTCCATGATTTTTGCTTCTTCATCCGTCATATGATCATATCCGCACAAATGAAGCAGACTGTGGGCCGTTAGAAATGCAAATTCTCTTTTTTCCGAGTGTCCGAATTTTGCGGCCTGCTCCTTTACTTTATCCGCAGAAATAATAATATCTCCCAAAATGAGTTCGCCGCTTTCAGGATCAAAATAATCTGCCTCCTGATCCTCAACTGCCGAAAAATCAGATTCTGTTTCAAAAGCTATCATAGGAAAGGAAAGCACATCCGTAGCAGAATCAATATCCCGGTACTGTCTGTTATATTCTCTGATCCCTTCATTATCGGTAACTAAAAGATTTACCTGTGCCTCATAAGGGCACTTCTCTGTATCAAGTACTTTTTCCATGATTTTGTCAAGAATTTCTTTCATATCAAAATCAAACTGTTCTGCAGCTTCATTTTCAACGTAAGAAGTCATAATACAATTTTTCCTCCACCAGTATCTTTTTCATTTCTTCCATATCAGATATGGAAATCTCACTGTGATTCAAGATTCCGCTCGATATCTGCTTCTCAAACACTGTTTCTATCAAATTATCATAATCCAGACTGACATGAGGATTTTTGGAGAAAAGATAGCTGATCGAAGAAATTATGGTATCTGCAAATAATAAAACAACTGTCTCTTTCTGAACAATATCTTCATCTTCCTTCAGATATTCCTTTAAAATCTCCATAACTTTATCCGGAATACGATATTCACTCAGAACAAGCTGCGCATTCTCAAAATTTCCTTCCCCTTTAAGAACGCCTATTTTTTGATAATAGCCGCCCGCTTTGGCAGCCGCATCATTCAGTTTCAGTCTTTTTGCTATTCTGTCACATAAATATGCCGTATGTATTGCATGGAAATATTCATCCTTGGACACTTCTTTCAGTTCCACCAAAAGCGGACACTCAGGATCATTAATATCCATATAAGTATCTCTGGTCCTGTAAATGATAGAAAAACTGAAAAATTTAAGAAGTATCAGAAGCAGGATCAGAGTTACCAGCGTGTTAATGACCGGAATGGTGATCATATCCGGGTTTAAAGTCTCATTGGCCATCAATATATCATGAAGGCAAAGGCATACTGTCTGTGTAAGTAAAGAGCAAAAAAGCGGCAGTCCCACCTTAAAGCTCTCATCAATTGCAGAAAATAAAAGAACACCTGCCATACCGCCCACAAAATAAAGCAAAAACAGATCCGGCGTACTTCCTTCACTCAAAAGTACACTGATCATAAGAAGTGTACTTCCGCCGCACATGCCGATTAAGCAGTTGGAAAACAGCATCAACCCTGTAAATACTGCCAGATATGGCCATCCCCCTGCAGGAAGCAGCGGAAATGCAACGCTGCCCAGTAAAAATAAAAAATAAAGAATTGTAAAACGCCATAGATTTTGATCGTTATCAAACAGAAAGCTGTTCTTAATACGGCTTTCTTCCATGGCAAAAATCATACAGCCCGCGGAAATTACAGACAATAACACTACTTTCAGAATATCATACTGAGTACTATGATATACATAAGCAGCCCCTGCGCTTACCAGCGCTGTTAGAATTAAAATACATACTTCCTGTAATCTGTCTATAAATTTACTGTTTGCCATGTCCCGTTTTCCTATTTCTGTATTTATTGGTACTGTTCTCTTTTGCTTCATAAGCATCATATGCCTTAACGATCTTCTGAACCAGCGGATGTCTTACTACATCCTTACTGGACATATTGCAGAATGCGATCCCTTCTATTCCCTTAAGAACCCTGGATGCCACATCAAGTCCTGACGGCATGCCCGGAGACAAATCCTTTTGGGAGGCGTCGCCGGTCACGATAACTTTGGAGCCAAAACCGATTCTGGTCAGGAACATTTTCATCTGTGCAGGCGTGGTATTCTGGGCTTCATCCAAAATAATATAAGCATTGTCCAAAGTTCGTCCTCTCATATAAGCAAGAGGCGCTACTTCGATCAGTCCCTTTTCCATATTCTTGGTAAATGTTTCCCCACCCATGATCTGGTACAGAGCATCATATAATGGTCTTAGGTAAGGATCCACCTTGCTCTGCAGATCTCCGGGTAAAAATCCCAGTTTCTCACCTGCTTCAATTGCGGGTCTTGTAAGAATGATCCTTTCCACTTCCTGATTTTTAAACGCTGTAATAGCCATCGCCATAGCAAGATAAGTTTTTCCTGTTCCTGCCGGTCCGAGGCCAAACACGATCATATTATTGCGGATACTGTCTACATACTGCTTTTGTCCAAGAGTCTTGGGCTTCACCGGCTTTCCTGATACCGTATGGCAGATACAGTCCTTATCTATTTCAAGTAATACATCTTCATTTTCTTCCATACTCATAGTAATTGCATAATCCACATTCTGTTCCTGGATTATATTTCCTCTCTTTGATAATTCCACAAGCTCATTGATAATGGCTGTTACATGTTCTACTGCTCTTTTACTGCCACAGACCATGATCTTGCCGTTCCTGTCAACTATCATTACATTAAATTGTCTTTCCAGTTTTTTGATATGACCGTCGAACTGTCCGAAAATATTCTGCATATGTTCGACAGGTACCTGTATTTCTTTAGAGATATCTTCCATTCATACTCCCTGTTCGTCTTCTAAGGGTGCTATTTCTATTTTACTTTCTTTACCTGCCGGTTCTGTAACCGTAAAATCTACTTGCATCTGCCATTTACCCTTATATTTCTTTATTGTAACATTTTTTTCTATAATTTGTACCCCTTTTTCATCTAAAGATTCTATTAATTTCAGAATTTTTTCTTCAAATTTGTTTTTGATCTCTTCCTTTGTGTAAATCCCTTCTTCTTTTGTATATTCCTTTATCACGGTTTTTCCAAAATATACCGGAAGATCATATCCTCCAAATAGCACAGCCTGATATTGACTTTCCAGTTTGTCTGAAAATTCATAGTTATTACCGACCACCGGCAGCATCAGTTTTTTACCTGCAATGAATATGTACTGTCTCTTTACCTGTCGTCCGGTATAGATTCTTTTTTCATATTTTTCTACGATCTCTTCTGTCACGGTAAAACTGTATTTTAATAGAATGTCCGCATCGGCCTTACAATACTCATAACGCTTTATGGTCTGGTCCTCATTATAAATTGGAATGCTGCCTTCTACAAGCACGTCTCCCTTTTTCACCTCATCTCCTTCCCTGACTTTGGGCACTCCGCTTCTTGTTATGATGGCTTCTACGACTCCATCTTTATCTGCAATAATATCATACCCGGCTTCGTCCATGTTCTCCTTCGTATCCTCTGCAAAATTCTGTACCAGATCATTTTCTTTAACCTGAATGACCAGTTTGGTTCCATCTATTCTTGCTGATGTCCAGGTTACGATATCAAACTCATTTCTTATGGATTTTTCCAATGTCTCGATATCCACGATTTTCTTTTTCATCCCAGCTTCAACACCGTTTTCAGTCAGGAAATCCTGAAAGACATCATCTGTAACATATAGGTTTCCCTGTATCTCCACATTCCATATAAAGCCCGACATCCAGATCCAAAAAAACATACTTCCCAAAAAACCTGCCAGAAAAATCTTTCTTTTCTTCAATTTTAATGAAAGAAAAGGCAGTCCATAACGTGATGTTATGACTACCCTTGTTCCTGTTTTTCTGGTAATGTTCTTCAGCTGATAAAAACCTTTCAAACTGATACACATTGTATAATAATCGCCATGATTTACAATATCCCACAAAAAGATATTGTAGTTGCCGCAAAGATTGATAAAACGTTCCGTGGAAAACCCCCATACTTTAATGGAAAGATATCCCTTTAAGAACCGGATGATCTGTAACATCTGCCACCTCGCCAAAAGAATATGCTAAACTTGATTTATTTAAAACAGACACTGTCAATTACTCCGCTTATCTTCATATCCTCATTGGTGTAGTAAACAATATTTAGTCTTTTGCCCTTTAGTTCTATTTTACAATTTTTGCCCTGAAGCAGAATCAGTTCACTGGAGTACTGCAGAATTCCTTTATAATTTTCCACAAATATATCTGTGTTGCCTGTCACTGTGATAATGGATGCACCAAGCAAGGAATCTTTGGGAAGTTTTAAGGATTCTACTACAAGTTCTTTTCCTTTATTCAATTGTGATCTTGGACTGCTTTTTCCTTTTTTCATCATATCATACTATATGATGAAAATCGGTTTCCTATACCTAATTCAATATCCCCTTAATGACAGACTCTTTCTTTTTCTTTTCAGAACTGATCCTGTATGCGGCAAGCAGTCTCTCTTCACATGCTTTTCTCTTTTCTTCATCATTTGCATGGATAAAAGCAAGGGTTTCCCCTTTTTTTACATAATCCCCTGCCTTCTTCTCCAGCACAATGCCTACCGACAGATCAATGCTGCTTTCCTTAGTCTCTCTTCCGCCTCCTAAGATCAAAGAACAGATTCCCACCTCGTCGCAGATAATTTTATTAATATATCCCTCTTCCGGCGCTGTAAGAGGGGTTACAATGGAAGCCTTCGGCAAAAGCTCAGGCTTGTAGACCATTTCGCTGTTACCGCCCTGGGCTTTTACGAAATCAGCCAGCTTCTGAAGTGCCGTTCTTTCATCAATTACCTGCTTAAGCATCTTCTCCGCCTGCTCCCTGCTTTCCGTAACTCCAGCCGAAAGCAGCATACAGCTTCCAAGCGTCATACAAAGTTCCGTAAAGTCCTCCGGTCCTTCCCCGTTTAACGTAGCGATCGCTTCCTTTACCTCCAAAGCATTTCCTACAGCCCTGCCAAGAGGCTGATCCATATCAGATATGACCGCCATCATCTTTTTTCCGGCATTTTTGCCGATCATAACCATTTCTTTTGCCAATGCAAAAGCATCTGCTTCCGATTTCATGAAAGCTCCGCTTCCCGTCTTTACATCCAGAACGATAGCATCTGCTCCCGCCGCCAGCTTTTTACTCATAATAGAAGAAGCGATCAATGACATATTGTCTACTGTGGCCGTCACATCACGCAGGGCATACAAAAGCTTATCGGCTGGCGCCAGTTCTTTCGTCTGCCCCATAATGGAAATGCCGATGTCATTTACATTTGAAATAAACTGTTTCGTAGATATACCCGTTGTAAAACCATCAAAACTTTCCAGTTTATCTATAGTGCCGCCGGTGTGTCCCAATCCTCTTCCACTCATTTTAGCTATTTTTACACCACAGGCTGCTACCATGGGAGTCAGTGCCAGTGAAGTTTTATCTCCTACACCGCCTGTACTGTGTTTATCCACTTTAATTCCTTTGATTTCAGACAGATCAAGTATTTCTCCGCTATTTGCCATGGCCATGGTCAGATGGAGAGTTTCTTCCTCATTCATGCCAACAAAGTAAATAGCCATCATCATGGCCGACATCTGATAGTCGGGAATCGTTCCTTTTGTATATCCGTCTATCATAAAACAGATCTCTTCTTTTGTCAGTATGCCGCCGTTTCTTTTTTTCATGATCAGATCATACATTCTCATACTCTGTTCTCCCCCAATATTTATTTATGATAAGGCTCACCCATAATAATCCGATAACTTCTGTATATCTGTTCCAGCAGTATGACCCGCATCAACTGGTGCGGAAAAGTCATTTTGGAGAAACTGATCGCTCGATCGGCAGCCTTTGATACGCTTTCATGCAGTCCAAGCGACCCGCCTATAATAAACTGGATATGACTTTGTCCCGATAAAGCCAGTGCATCTATTTCCTTGGCCAATCCCACTGAATCCGGCTGTTTCCCGTCTATTTCAAGAGAATAAACAAAGGCATCCTGGTTGATATATCTAAGGATCCGGGCTGCCTCTTTTTCCCTGATCTGTGTCTCCAGCGCCGCAGCGGCTCCGTCCGGTGTTTTTTCATCCTGTACCTCGATAATTTCAAGTTTACAGTATCTGCTAAGGCGCTTTTCATATTCTGCAACTGCATCCCTGTAAAATTTTTCTTTTATCTTTCCTACACAGATAATCGTTATTTTCATTCCTGTACATCCTCAAAAATTTCAGGATAAATTTCATCTATCAGACTGTCAAGATAACCCTCATCCAGATTCATAAATTTAGTACCTATCATATCCTTTATTTTTGCGGCACGTTCAAAGTATTTCAATTCCTCTGTAGTATCTTCCGAAATGGCAAGTGCTTCATCTATTCCGGATTTCGTTATATTATTACTGCACCATTTCCTGATTTCCAAGGTAAGATTATTTTCACTTCCTGCTTTCATGGCAAAAACTTTTGAATTTTTCAAAGAAACACCGCCCATAACAATAAAGAGAAGAAATAAAGTCCCCATAACTGAGCCGATCATATATTTATTGCTGATCACCTGTCCTATGGGGATCAGATCAAGGAAAAACAGAATTACTGAAACAAGTCCTATACAGCCTACGACTAACAGTATATAAGCAGAGGACTTATTCTCCTGCGCTTTTTCTTCATTACTGACGTATCTTCCCGTATAACTCCTCTGGCTGCTTTCCTTTTCATCAATTACATATTCATCTGTCTCATCTTCACCAAGTAAAGGCTCTTCAAATACAGGTTCTTCAAAACTTTCTTCAAAAGATTTTTCGCTTTTCTCCTCAGCCAGCTTTTCAACAAGTTCACAGCCACAGTCAGCACAGACCGTAATACCTTCTACATACTCACTCTTGCATTCAGGACACCATGCCATTGCTATCTCCTCCTAAGTACCTTCAAACTACATATTACTCCCCTTTTCATAGTATACCACTAATTCTTATTTTTGGATATAAGACAGGGAACGCCGATATTATTGTTTAGCTTTGGATTTATCCATATATAGTTATCAGGATCATGAATATCTACATGCACAGTCCTGTTTCCCTTTGAATCTGCGTTGTCATTCTGATATATCCAGGATCCGTGGTCTGCTGACGCTTCCCACTCGCTCATTTTCTCCTCTTTATCAATGGTGGTAATATAAAATTCTCCATGAACAAGTCCTGCTGCATAACTGCCGATCAGATTACTTGTATATCTTGTATTTTCTTTAAAATTATCTGTATTAAAATCATAATGTTCAGAACCTTCGCCATCCGGCAGATCATTTTTCCAGGAACCGGTATAATGATGATACGTATACAGATCCTCATTACTCTCTGTCTCATGTACATGATAATGAATCCATGTTCCCGTTCCGCTTCTTACGCCATTTTCCCAGGTTCCGTAATAATACTGATTATCTGCATAAACAGCTACGCCTTTCCCCTGAGGCTTGCCGCTATTATCGGTCTCTCCATAGTAATAAGAGTTCTTCGTTCCTTTCAGCTCCCAGCTCATAGCCCTAAACCTGTCAAGATTGACCAGATCATCTACGGCCTTCTGATTATTGTCCGCCCAATAAGTCATCAGTTCTTTTAACTGTACGTCCTTATCAAATTCTATCTTAGAATAATCCACTTTTCCTTTTTCCATAATCTCTTTGTAAGGTGTAGGGACCGCTGTTTCCTCCGGATCAGCTGAAGGCGAAGGCATAGCAGTTGCAGCCTGCTCCGGAGAAGGACTTTTCTCAGATATAACTGATGTTCCTGCTGTCTCCACATTCTCCGGAAGATTTGCATCAGCATATTCCTTAATGCTGTCCTGAAGATCAATATTTTCTTTTTTTAGCCTGCTGTTTTTTACTGAACTAACCACCAGGGTAACCAATAAAATAACTATGATCAGCACAAAAGGAATGATCTTTACAAAAATCTCCGCTTTTTCTTCATCAAAATCCTTCTTCATAAGTTCCTCCATCAATCTTATAGAAATCGTGCCGGAAACTTGTTTCCGGCACATATTTACTCTTTCTATTTATTTTTAATATATTCATTAATTCCTTTAGCGCCTGCTTTTCCTGCTCCCATGGCAAGAATTACGGTTGCTGCTCCCGTTACGGCATCACCACCGGCATATACGCCCTCTTTTGTGGTCTTACCGAACTCTTCATCTGCCACGATACATTTCCACTTATTCACTTCGAGGCCTTCTGTCGTAGAAGAAATAAGCGGATTAGGGGAAGTACCAAGTGACATGATCACGGTGTCTGCTTCTATTGTAAATTCAGAACCGGGAACCTCCACCGGACGTCTTCTGCCTGAATCATCGGGCTCGCCAAGTTCCATTCTGATACATTTAATGCCTTTGACCCATCCCTTTTCATCTTCCAGAATTTCCACAGGATTTGTCAGCAGATCAAAAATAATTCCTTCTTCTTTTGCATGATGTACTTCTTCCACTCTGGCAGGCAGTTCTTCCTCGCTTCTTCTATATACGATATGAACCTCGCCTCCAAGACGCAGTGCCGTCCTGGCAGCATCCATGGCAACGTTTCCTCCGCCAACGACAGCAACTTTTTTACCTCTCATAATGGGAGTTGCCGAATTCTCATCAAAAGCTTTCATCAAGTTGCTTCTGGTCAGATATTCATTGGCAGAAAATACCCCGTTTGCCTGCTCTCCTGGAATACCCATAAATTTAGGAAGTCCTGCTCCGGAACCGATAAATACCGCATCAAATCCCTCTTCATTAAGCAGCTCGTCAATGGTTACGGATTTACCGATCACCACGTTAGTTTCAATCTTGACTCCCAGTGATTTTACATTTTCTATTTCCCTTGCAACGACTTTTTCCTTAGGAAGCCTGAATTCAGGAATACCGTAAACAAGCACTCCTCCTGCCTCGTGAAGAGCCTCAAAAATAGTAACATCATATCCCATTCTGGCAAGATCGCCTGCGCAGGTAAGACCCGCGGGTCCGGAACCGATAACCGCTACTTTTCTGCCGTTTTTCTCCTCTGCCCCCTGAGGTTTTATTCCTTTTTCAGAAGCCCAGTCTGCCACAAAGCGTTCCAGCTTTCCAATAGAAACCGGCTCACCCTTAATGCCTCTGATACACTTGCCTTCACACTGACTTTCCTGAGGACATACACGTCCGCATACTGCCGGAAGGGCCGATGACTCACTGATCACCTGATAGGCAGCCTCCACATCTCCGCTTTTGACTTTTTCTATAAACCCGGGAATGTTGATGGCTACAGGGCATCCCTTAATGCATTGTGCATTTTTGCAGTTAATACACCTGGAAGCCTCTTCCATGGCTTCTTCCTGATTATATCCTAAGCATACTTCTTCAAAATTAGTTGCTCTTTCCTTTGCATCCTGTTCTCTTACAGGTACCTTCTTTAATACATCCATTAGTTGTTACCTCCGCAATTTCCGCATCCGCCATGATGAGTATCTCCCTCTTTCGCTGCAAGATAGGCTCTTCCTTCTGCAGTCTTATAGATCTGCTGACGCTGCATTGCTTCGTCAAAGTTTACCTGATGACCGTCAAATTCAGGACCGTCAACACATGCAAATTTTACCTTGCCTCCAACAGTGACACGACAGGCACCGCACATACCCGTACCATCTACCATAATAGGATTTAAGCTGACAACAGTGGGAAGATTCAGTTCTTTTGTAAGCTTGCAGACAAATTTCATCATGATCATAGGACCGATCGCAATACAGACATCATAATGCTTGCCTTCATTTACAAGGTCTGTGATCGTCTGTGTTACCATACCGCTTCGTCCATAGGATCCGTCGTCTGTTGTCACATAAAGATTACCTGCAACTTCCTTCATTTCTTTTTCCAGGATCAGAATACTCTTTGTTTTAGCGCCCACGATCACGTCTGCCTCAATGCCTCTTTCATGCAGCCATTTGACCTGAGGGTAAACAGGAGCTGTGCCCACACCGCCTGCAACAAATAAAATTTTCTTTTTCTTTAATTCTTCAATGTCTTCTTTTACAAGGTCTGAAGGACAGCCTAATGGACCTACAAAGTCATGGAAAGAATCTCCGGCTTTCAGTCTGGACATTATTTCCGTTCCGGCTCCTACAACCTGGAATACAATAGTTACTGTTCCCTTCTCTGCATCATAATCACAGATAGTAAGAGGAATCCTTTCAGACTCTGCATCTGTCCTGACAATGACAAACTGACCGGGTTTGCAGGCTTTTGCCACTCTTTTTGCTTCCACTACCATATAATAAATACTGGAAGTAAGTTCTTTTGCTTCTAAAATCTTGTACATCTTAATTCCCTTTCCTGGTTTCTTAATCTGTTAATGAGATCAGTCCCATCTGCCCATGTTCATCAAAAATGAGACGGTTAGGGCTTCCTGTCTGAACGTCAACAGCATACAGACGTTCCAATTTCTGTTCATTGCCGTTTTCATCCACATAGAACTCATTTAATACATAATAATAGGTTTTATTAATTTCTACAATAGAATTATATCTAAAAATATATTTTCCGGCAACTCCCTGTGCATGTCCCTGTGTATCTTTCAGTACATTTCTTCGTATCAACGCATTGACTACATTGGAAACAGCCATATTGATATTTACATCCGTATCCATGTCAAATTCATAGCTGCGGCTTGTTATTTCACTTGAAACACCTTCCTTTGAAATAACAATAAACTTATAATTACTTCGTCCGAGAGGCATATCAATAGGTCCTGTATATCGGATACTGTCTATATTGGGCGTTGATCTGTCCGTTGTATAATAAACTGTACAGTTCTCCGGAATAAGTACCTCGATCTTGGAAGGCGCTTCATATTTACCGCTTTCCGGAATAACGATGGGTGCATCGGGTACTGCCAGATTAATCTCATACCAGTTCCTTACCACGTCGCTTATAATTCCATAATCATTAATAAAAACAGCATTTACCTGATATCTTCCCGATTCCAAAAGAATGGGCGCTGTATATCTCTGACTTGCCATTGTGGGAGTGCTGCCATCAAAAGTATAGTAGATCGATCCTGTAGTATTGGCGCTTAATCTTAAATAGATCACTTCGTCATAGCTTCCGCTTTCATAACTATATTCCGGAGCAAAAGCCATATAATGCTGAAATAAGGTAGTGATCTCTTCTTCCGGACAGTTCAAAAGCAGATCGTTTATTTCCTCATATCTTTGCTGTTCATCATAAATACTGATAAGACCAGCATAAATACTCTCTGCATCGTCATAAGAAAGCTTTCCTCTTTCAATCAGCATATACAAAGTTTCCGATGCCTGATCTATATTTCCGGTCTGATAATAATATCTTGCCTTAAGAAGAGCGATCTCAGTATTATCCGGATCCCGCTCTCCGGCTTTGTCAAGAAGTTTTAAAGCTTCTTCATATCTCCCCTGTTCTCCGTATTTTCTGGCGTTACTGATCTGAAAAGAAACCGAATAATTAATATACATCAACACAGATGTAACAATAGTGATCAAAAGGATCACCATAAAAGTTATCAGTTTTAAAGTCAGCCAGCTTTTACTTGTCTCTTCCGGAAAAAGTTCTTCAGGCTCTTCAGGTTCTTCCTGTTTCTTATCTTTTTTATCCTCTATTTCTTCGGCAACATTAGAAAGAGTTTCTGTTATGCTGTTTTCTATTTCAGGCTCAAAATCCGGAACTATCCTGATTTCCATCCCACACTTTTCACAGTAGAGATGTCCTGCCTGTATCTCCTGACCACAATTGGGACATTTCATGTATGTTCACCCCATACCAACTATTTCTGTAAATTGACAGATTCCAGGCAGTTATTTAAAAGCATAGCTATCGTCATGGGACCTACCCCTCCGGGAACGGGTGTGATCGCACTGCAGATCGGTGACACCTGGTCAAAATCCACATCACCGCAGAGTTTATTATTTTCATCTCTGTTGATTCCCACATCAATAACAACTGCGCCTTCTTTCACATAGTCTTTCGTAACCATTTTAGGTTTCCCTATTGCTACGATCAAAATATCCGCTCTCTTTGTAACTTCCTCTAAATTGGCAGTTTTAGAATGTGCAACCGTAACGGTTGCATTTTCCTTAAGCATCAAAAGCGACATGGGTTTCCCTACAATATTGCTTCTTCCAAGGATCACACATTCCTTACCCGCGATCTTAATACCGGACCGCTTAAGAAGCTGAATAATTCCGGCAGGCGTACAGGATACAAAACCGGGCTGTCCTATACACAGTGCACCTACATTCTGGGGATGGAAACCGTCCACATCCTTCACCGGATCAATTGCTTTTATTACTTTATCTTCATCAATATGTGCCGGCAGCGGAAGCTGAACCAAGATACCATTTACATCTTTCCTGCCATTTAATTCTTCTATCAGAGAAAGAAGCTCCTCTTCACTTGTTTTTTCCGCAAGCTCATAAGAAAGCGAACTGATTCCGATATATTCGCAGCCCTTCTTTTTATTATTTACATAAACTGTAGATGCCGGATCATTACCAACCTGTATAACAGCCAGTGTGACCGATACACCTTCTGACTTAAGAGACGCTGCTTTTTCTTTCAGTTCATCCTTTATCTGTTTTGAAATTACTTTTCCATCAATAATCTGCGTCATTTATATCCTCCATTCTTCTTAAAACAGACCGGTGATCACACCACTGTCATCCACATCAATATTAAAAGCCGCAGGGTTTTTAGGCAGCCCCGGCATAGTCATGACAGCACCGGTAAGCGCTACGATAAACCCTGCTCCGGCAGATACATATACTTCCCTTACATTGATAGTAAAGCCGGAAGGTCTGCCTAAAAGTGCAGGATCGTCTGAAAGGGAATACTGGGTTTTTGCCATACAAACAGGAAGCTTTGAAAAACCCATTTCTTCCAATCGTTTTAACTGTTTTTCTGCCGCAGGCGTATAATGAACTCCCTCTGCCCCATAAATTTCTCTGGCAACTGTTTCAATCTTATCTTTCAGCGGAAGGTCATCTTCGTAAAGCACCTTAAAATTGCTTTCCTTATTTTCCAGTGTATCCAGAACTTTCCCTGCCAGCTCTATACCGCCTTCACCGCCATTTTCCCAGACTCTGGAAATAGCAAACTCACAGTCTCTCTCTTCACAGAACTGTTTTACAAATCCTATTTCATTTTCAGTATCCGTTATAAAACTATTCAGCGTAACCACTACAGGAACTTGATACTTCTTTAAATTTTCAATGTGCTTTTCCAGATTTACAATACCTGTCTTCAGAGCTTCCATATTCTCCTGACCCAAATCAGCTTTTGCTACGCCGCCATTATATTTAAGTGCTCTGACTGTAGCCACCAGCACTACTGCATCCGGTTTCAGCCCTGCCATACGGCATTTAATATCAAAGAATTTCTCAGCTCCAAGATCTGCGCCAAAACCGGCCTCCGTAATTACATAGTCCGCCATTTTTAAGGCTGCTTTTGTAGCTCTTACGGAATTACATCCATGCGCAATATTGGCAAAAGGTCCGCCATGTACAATGGCAGGCGTATGTTCCAGTGTCTGAATCAGATTCGGTTTTAAAGCATCCTTTAAAAGAGCAGCCATAGCACCTACTGCATTCAGATCAGCTGCCGTTACAGGATCACCTTTATAGTTATAAGCCACCACGATCCTTCCCAGCCGTTCCTTTAAATCCTTCATATCATCTGCAAGACAGAGAATGGCCATGATTTCAGAGGCCACTGTAATGATAAAATGGTCTTCCCTTACAAATCCGTCTGTTTTAGCTCCCATTCCGATCACAATATTTCTAAGGGCTCTGTCATTCATGTCAAGACATCTTTTCCAGACCACCGCCCTGGTATCAATCCCAAGTTCATTGCCCTGTTGAATATGATTGTCCAGCATTGCCGCCAGTAAATTGTTGGCAGATGTAACTGCATGAAAATCCCCCGTAAAATGAAGATTCAGATCTTCCATGGGAACCACCTGCGCATAACCGCCTCCGGCGGCGCCTCCCTTTACGCCAAAACAAGGACCAAGGGAAGGTTCGCGAAGTGCAATAACTGCCTTTTTCCCAAGCTTTCCAAATGCCTGTCCAAGACCTACGCTGGTAGTGGTTTTTCCTTCACCGGCAGGGGTTGGATTAATGGCCGTCACAAGAATCAGCTTCCCATCCTGCCTATCCTTGATCTTATCCATATATTCATCGGATATTTTGGCCTTATATCTGCCATACATTTCCAAATCTTCTTCCGATATCTGAAGTTTCTCTGCAATCTTTGCAACAGGTTCAAGTACCGCTTCCTGGGCAATCTGGATATCAGTCTTCATAATTTTTCTCCTTATCAATTAAAGACATTCCTCTATGTATTGTTCAAATTGTTCAAGGCTCATAAGCACCTTTCGTGGTTTCGTTCCTTCCTCTTCTCCCACAACGCCGGCCTCACAAAGCTGATCCATAATTCTCGCCGCTCTGTTAAATCCGATCTTAAATACTCTCTGAAGCATACCGATGGATGCCTTGTCCTTATCAATGATAAATTTACCTGCTTCCACAAAATATTCATCTCTGTCCTGGTCGCCGTCGCTGCCTGCACTTGCGCCTGCAGTACCGATATTGGCAATCTTTTCCTGAATATCTTCGCTGTAAATATTGCCCAGCTTCTGATTTTTCAGAAAATCAACTACATCTGAAACT
Organism: Lachnospiraceae bacterium; assembly: GCA_014803415.1. Taxonomy (GTDB): domain Bacteria; phylum Bacillota; class Clostridia; order Lachnospirales; family Lachnospiraceae; genus Suilimivivens. Next base: position 162,543 of record JAAVBZ010000045.1, on the reverse strand, counting down.
TCATTATCGGAAACAAATGCACCCTGTACTCTGGCCGGCTTACTGTATCCTTGCGGATAAAACAGCATATCGCCCTTTCCAAGCAGCTTTTCTGCTCCGTTCATATCCAGGATGGTTCTGGAATCCACACTGCTTGAAACACTGAACGCCACCCGGCTTGGCATGTTTGCTTTGATCAGGCCTGTAATGACATCCACAGAAGGCCTTTGGGTTGCAATGATCAGATGGATACCCGCTGCTCTTGCAAGCTGTGCCAGACGACAGATAGATTCTTCAACCTCACCCGAAGCCACCATCATAAGATCTGCCAGCTCATCTACAATAATAACGATCTGAGGCATTTTGGCGGGAGCGCTCTGATCTCCTTTTGCTTTCATTTCTTCAACTTTTTTATTATATCCCTTCAGATCCCTGACATTGAAATCCGCAAATTTCCGGTAGCGGTCATCCATTTCCGCAACTCCCCAGTGAAGAGCTGACGCCGCCTTTTTCGGATCTGTGACCACCGGAATGAGCAAATGCGGGATTCCGTTATAAACACTTAGTTCAACCACCTTCGGATCCACCATGATAAGCTTCACATCATCCGGATGTGCCTTATAGATAATACTCATGATCAGAGTGTTGATACAAACGGATTTACCGGAACCTGTGGCGCCTGCTATCAACATATGGGGCATCTTGGCAATATCCGCAACCACTGTTTTCCCTGCAATATCTTTTCCCACAGCAAAGGCAATATTGGAATCGAATTTCTGAAACTCATTGGACTCCAGAAGATCCCGCAGAGCAACGGCCGAATTCTCTTTATTGGGTACTTCGATCCCCACTGCAGCTTTACCCGGTATGGGAGCTTCAATTCTGATATCCGTAGCCGCCAGATTCAATTTGATATCGTCGGTAAGACCTACGATCTTGCTCACTTTTACTCCCTGTTCCGGCTGCATCTCATATCTGGTGACCGAAGGACCCTGGCTGATATCCGTAATGGTTACTTTCACTCCAAAGGTCTGCAGCGTCTGACGAAGCCGTTCTGCCGTTTCCCGCAGTTCCCTGGTGGAGTCACCGCTCTTATTCTTTCCTTTTTTCAAAAGATTTAATGGAGGAATGACATATTCCGCAGCAGCTTCTCTTGCCTTCTTATCCTGCATTTCTTTGTACATTTCACCTGTTACTACGGTTCCCACTGCACCGGAAGAACTTCTTCTGCTTTCCTGAGATTGTTTTACCTGTGCTGATGGTTTAACAGGCTGTATGACAGGTTCCATCTCCGGCTCCCCTGCTTCTTCGTATGTCTGCTCTTCGTACTCCGGGATCTCCTCCTCGTCATCAAACATGCCGGTGATTTCCGACATTCTGTCACTGGTAATTTCTTCCTCTTCCACTTCATTTATGTAAGAACCGTTAACTCTGATATTGCTGAAATTAAATACTTCTTTTCCGGTTGATTTCCCGGCAGGGAGAACCTGATCCACTTTTTCATCAAAATCCTGCAGATTGATCTCATGCATATCATCTCTTTCCTTATCTATATGATCTTCTTCTTTGGAAAGAGATGTATCTATCATAACACCGCTGACCTTTTTGTCCATCCGAAGGATCTTTTCATTTTCAATCTCTTCTTCCCGAAGCTGTTTCTGCTCCATACGAAGGCGCCGCTCTTCTTCCTGCTCCTTACGCCTTTCTATTGCTCTTTCTCTGCGGTACTGGGCGTCTTCTCTGGTTCGCTCATAGACTTTACGGCTTCCTGCCCTTACCCCTGTAACAAAAGATTTATCCGTAATGACTACAACCGAAATAACAGCTCCCACTAACACCACCAGAATCGTTCCTGTCATTCCCAGAAAATGGCAGCACAAATAAGCAAGTGAACCGCCCAGTACCCCGCCGCCGTTTCTTTCCTGACTGCAGCTTTCATAGATTTCTTTGATCTGATAGCTTTCTGCCGCTCCGGGCTTTCCCGTAAACAGATCAAATACGATCCCTATGATCAAAAATAGTGCCACTCCCGCGATCAGCTTTCTTGTTGCAATGGAATTCCCGCTATTGACCATGCCAAATGCGATCATAATAAAAAACAAAATAGGAACAACATACGCCATCAAGCCAAAAATTCCAAACATTACATTGCTGATGGTATCTCCTACGATGCCGATCACTCCAAAATTGCACAAGAAAAGAACTATGACCACAGCAAGCAGGGCAATCAGCAAGATTTCATTCCTGATTGCCGTATCCATAGGTTCGGTATATCTTGTATTTTTATTGTTTGTTGTTTTTTTCTGATAAGTTCTGCCGGTGCTCCCGCTTTTTTTGGATGCGGAAGTCCTTTTTCCGGCAGTATTTTTCTTTGATTGTGCCATACTGTTAAACCCCTTCAGTACCAGATAAGTACTTACATAACTTTATATAGTATAGCATTTTCAGCTCTTCTTGTCATCCTTAACATTTTTTTGTTTTTTCTTTTTTTTGTCTATTAATTCATGAAGCTTTGTCATAGCTTCCCTAATACCGCCGGTTTCATTGATGATTCCTTCTTCTACTGCTTCTTCGCCTACAAGGATAGTTCCCACATCCTTGGTCAGCACTGCCGTTTCCATCATTAACTCCTCAAAACGTTCTTCACTGATATTACAGTGCCCGCAGACAAACCCCGTGATCCTATCCTGGATCTGTTTAAAATAGTCAAATGTCTGAGGCACTCCGATCACCATTCCATTCATGCGCACCGGATGAATGACCATGGTACCTGTTGGTACAATATACGAATAATCCGTACTGACCGCTATGGGAACACCGATAGAATGACTTCCTCCAAGTACCAGTGAAACGGTGGGTTTACTTAAGGATGCGATCATTTCTGCTATGGCAAGACCTGCCTCCACATCTCCTCCCATAGTATTTAAAAGTACCAGTACCCCGTCGATATCCTTGCTGTCTTCAATGGCAGCTAATTGGGGCAGGATATGCTCATATTTGGTAGTTTTGGAATTACTGCCAAGATTATCATGGCCTTCCACTTCTCCGATGATCGTGATCAGATGAATGGAATTAGCTTTTCCGTTTTTATCAAGGGTCACCTGACCGGTCTCCTCTATTTTTTCACTGCGATGCTTTTCTTCTTCCACTTTCTTTCCTGACATTTTGTCACCTCACATGAATTATAAAAGGACTGAAATAATTCAGTCCTTTTTAGTATGCTTTTCATGCGATTTTTTATGCGGGATTTATAAATTTCTATATGTCAAAATCATCATCATCGCTGATCTTTACATCGAAATCATCTAGCAGTTCAGCCTGTGGATCGTTATATTTGAATTCCAGTGTCCTTTTCACATGTTTTTTGGGCAGCGGCAGTGGATTTTCTATATATTTGATCTTCTTTTCTTCTTTCTCCATTGAACGGGATGCCTCCTAAACAAGTTACTCATCCCAATTGTGATACACTGCCTGCACATCATCATCTTCATCAAGCAGATCAAGAATTTTGTTCAGATTTTTTACCGCTGTTTCATCTGTCAATTCCACATAATTCTGCGGGATCATAGTAACTTCTGCTGAAATAACTGCAATATTTGCCTCCTGGATCGCTTTTAATACTTCATCAAATGCGTCCGGATCTGTTATGATCTCGAAGCTGTCCTCTTCTTCCGAAAAATCCTCTGCGCCTGCATCTAAAGCCAGCATCATGAGTTCATCTGAATCGCCGTCATATTCTTCCTTATCAACTATGATCTGTCCCTTTTTGTCAAACATAAATGATACACAGCCAGGGGTTCCTACATTACCGTTTCCTTTGGTAAAAGCATTTCTTACATTGGCTGCCGTTCTGTTCTGATTATCGGTAAGAGCATCAACAATAATTGCGATACCGTTTGGCCCATATCCTTCATATGTAATATATTTATAGTTTACGTTTCCTATGTCTCCGGCTGCCTTCTTGATTCCTCTGTCAATAGTATCATTGGGCATATTGTTGGCCTTTGCCTTGGCAATTACCTGTGCCAGTTTGTAATTATTGGAAGGATCGGGACCGCCTTCCTTAACAGCGACTGCGATCTCTCTTCCGATTATAGTAAAGATCTTACCTTTTGCAGCATCGTTCTTTTCCTTTTTATGCTTAATATTAGCAAATTTTGAATGTCCTGACATATTTATTATCTCCTTTAATTTTCTTCTTCCTTCGTCAGCTTCGTTACCAACACACTTTTTATCATTCTGTTTTCCACAGAAAGTATTCTGAATTCATATCCTTCCACATCCACCCCGAAATCTTCATTTTCCTCAGGGATCTTGTCCATCTTGGAAATCAGAAAACCGTTGAGAGTTTCAAACTCCTGTTCTCCAAAAGAAATACCCAGCTTTTCTTCCAGCTCTTCCAGCTTTGTTATTCCTTCTATTATGTACTCATCTGCATTTTCCGTTTCTTCAATATGGGCTTCGTCTTCATCATATTCATCCATAATATTGCCGACGATCTCTTCCAGGATATCTTCCATGGCAAGAAGTCCCACTGTCTGTCCGTATTCTCCTACCACAATGACCATCTGTGTCTTGGTTTTCTGCATCGTCCTGAAAAGATCTGCTATATTCTTGGTTTCCGGCACAAATTTGGCTTCTCTTACAAGTCCCTCGATCTGTGCGACAGAAAACTGCAGATTTTCGGATACTCTGTAAGCACACATTACATCCCTTAAATGAAGTATCCCGATAATATGATCGATATTCTCATCATATACAGGAAACCGGCTCTTGCCTTTATTCAGCATATAATCAAGCGCTTCCAAAAGTGATATATTTTTATCGACTGCCACGATATTAGTCCGGTTGGTCATAATATCTTTGGCTTCCTTATCTCCGAATTCAAAGATATTCGTGATCATTGCGGCTTCTGTTTCATGCAGCACACCCTGTTCATGGCCTTCATTTACCATGGAAATAATTTCTTCTTCTACATTATCTGCACTATCTTCACCGTAAATACCAAGTTTACGAAAAAACTTATTTTTCATTCATTTTCTCATCTCCTTTGTTTCCATGCAGAATATCATAGTAAAATATACCATTATCTGAATCAGCCGTCAAGTTTTCCGCTTTTCTCCCTATGTAGTAAGCTCAAGGCTGACCTTAAGTCCCTGGTTGACTTTGCACATAATATCCTCATCCAGATGACAGACCTTGTCTTTTAATCTCTGTTTATCAATAGTTCTAAGCTGTTCCAGCAAAATAACAGAATCCTTTACCATATCATATCTTCCTGCACTCAGTTCTATATGTGTAGGAAGTTTTGCCTTATTCATTTTGGAGGTAATAGCCGCGCAGATTATGGTAGGACTATGCCGGTTGCCCACATCATTTTGAACGATCAGTACCGGTCTGATGCCGCCCTGTTCGGAACCCACTACCGGTCTTAAATCTGCGTAGTAAATATCCCCTCTTTTCATTTCATACACACCCTTCATTCCATATGTTCCTTTTCACTTAACTTCTCTTTGATAAGTTAGTATTTCCATAAAGTCTGAAGGTATTCAAAAACAACTAAAAATCCCGGTAATAATCTTTGGTGCACAGAACCTTTCCGCTTTTTATATAAACTCTGGGAATTCTTTTTCCAAGATTACATGCAAGCTCATAGTTAAATCCTCCGGAAAGCTTTGAAAGCTCTTCTATGGTGATCTCATTTGCTCCATCCTTTCCAACCATGGTAACCAGATCTCCTTCTTTCACTCCGTCAATGCCGGATACATCCACCATAAACTGATCCATACAGATTCTTCCCAGCACAGGTGCCCTTTTTCCGTGTATCAGCACATAACCTTTGCCTGAAAGTCCCCTGGGGTAACCGTCCCCGTATCCCACCGGAATAGTGGCAACTTTCACAGGTCCATCAGCAGTATAAGTTCCCCCATAGCTTACACTGTCTCCTTTATTAATCTCTTTCACATAAATAACATGACTGTACAGAGAAAGTACCGGTTTTAAGGGAATAATATTTTGACTTACTTCGTCTGACGGCCACAAACCGTAAAGGATGATCCCCGCTCTTACTACATCCAGATTTGCCTCTGGAATCTCCACAATGCCTGCACTGTTTGAACAATGTCTGACCGGGATCCGGTGACCTGTTTCTTTTTCTATCCTAAGAAGAAATTCCGTAAATCCCGCAAGCTGAGCATACGCCGGGCTTTTATCTGACTCATCCGCCCTGGCAAAATGAGTAAAAATGCCTTCCACTTCCACTCCTTTTTCGGAAAGCGCTTTTTTAACAAATGCAAGCCCTTCCCCATCCGGTCTGACGCCGATACGGCTCATTCCCGTATCCACTTTAATATGGATCTTCGCTGTCCTGTCATTTCCTTTTTCCTGCAGCTTTGTTGCGACTTCCGAAAGCTCCTTAAGCGTATCTTCCCTGAAAACGGTCATACGCACATCTTCCTCTATCAGCCGCTCATAACTGTAGGGAAAAGTATATCCCAAGATCAGAATCGGCTTTTTGATGCCTGCTTTCCTTAAGATCAAAGCTTCCTCCGCCGTAGCTGTGGCAAACCCGTAAATATGATCCGCATTTTCCAGCTCGCTGGCAATGGGAACAGCTCCATGCCCGTAACCGTCTGTCTTGATCACCGCCATGATCTTCGTTTCCTTCGAAATATTGGCTTTCATGTGAGCCGTATTTTCCATTACTGCATCCAGATTTATTTTCGCATATACTCTCTGATAATCTTCCCGCATTTTAGTCCATATCCTCTTTTCACAAATTATGTTCTTCGGCCAGTATCTGACAGATCTCATCTATTATGTCAGAAGCTGTTATTCCGTAGCGGCTTTTCTTAATCGCTGCTCTGTCCCCTGCCGCGCTATGGAGCATGATTCCCAAACAAGCCGTTTCAAAGGAAGGCTTCTGCGCCCAGAGTCCTCCGATCACTCCTGCCAGCACATCTCCGCTTCCCGCTGTAGCCATGCCGTCATTTCCTGTAAGATTCATATAGACACAGTCTGAGTCAGGAGATACCGCAAGCGTTACTGCATCTTTGCCGACGATCATACATCCAAATTCTCCGGCCAGTTTTACTAATTCTGACCTTCTGTCCGATTTATACTGCTCCATACTGATACCAGAGAGTCTCACAAACTCTCCTGGATGAGGCGTCATGACAATCTTACCCCGTTCATAAGCTTTTACAGCCTTTTTCAGATCTTCATTTTCTGCGATCAGGTTAAGTCCGTCAGCATCAATGACCATGGGGAGCTTTCCCTGCTTCAATATCTGTGCCATCAGTTCTTTTGCTTCCCTGCCTTTAGACAGCCCCGGGCCTGCGACGACCACATCTGACCATGCCGTTAATTCTTCTATTTTCTCCACATCTATTTCCTTTTCATAAGTATATAGCATGGCCTCCGGAAAAATCTCCTGCAGGATCATACGGTTTTCTTTTGGCGTCACTATTCTGACCATGCCTGCGCCGCATCGCAAAATACTCCGGCCGCAAAGTATAGCTGCTCCCGCCATATTAACGCTTCCTGCCACCAGCAGAACTTTTCCGAAGGTTCCTTTATTGCCGGCAGGATCCCTCATTGGAAGAAAAGTTTTGATCTCATCTGCCTGAAAAGAAAAATAAGAAGGGAGTTTCTTTTCAAATCCCCTGTCTGTAATTCCGATGTCTCTTACAAAGAGCCCTCCCCTTTTTATCCTGCCCGGATAAAAATAATGGCCTGCTTTCCCATATTCAAAAGTGACAGTGATATCTGCTTCCACACAGCACCCCATAACCGCACCTGAGTCTGCATGAATACCGGAAGGAATATCAACAGCTGCTACCATCGCTCCTTTTTTCTTAAAATCATTTATCTTCTGCACTGCTTTTTCATACTCTCCGGTAATATTTCTGGACAGTCCAATTCCAAATAAACCGTCTATAACAATATCATATTCCGCTTCCTTAAATTCGCTCAATATAGAATATCCCAAATTCCTGATTATTGAAATCTGCCTGGCAGTTTCGCAGCTTGCATGTTCTTCATTTCCCGGCATATAAAAAGTGACCCAGGCGCCTCTCTCTGCCAGGATCCTGCCTACAGCCAGAGCATCTCCTCCGTTGTTCCCTGTACCTGCAAAAATAATGACTTTGGTTCCCTTCCCTATATGTTCGGATAAAACATCAGCCATCTGCAGCGCAGCCCGTTCCATTAAAAGCAGCGATGGAATCCCTATTTCTTCTATCGTATAACTGTCATAAATTTTCATCTCTTTTGCTGTAACAATGTACTCCATAATACCCCTTCCTGATACGGACACGAATAATGCGTCATATCTCATAAAGACTATGACGCATACCTTTTATTCTTTATTTTCCCGTTTCAGATATTCCATATCAAATATATTGATCACATCAGCTCCGAAAATATCGTGCATATAATTATAAATGTGTTGATTCATTTCAATCTGTTCCTGTTGCTTTACCAGACGTTCCTTCAGCTCCATTCTGGTACTGGTGATCCATTCTTCTGCTTCTTCTATTTCCTCTTTGTTTTTCCTTATGATATCATAGCAGATCTCCATGGTCTTTATCATAAGCTGATTGTTAATGCTTTCGATCTCTCTGGGCAGTTCAATAAGATCATCCTCATATTCCTCTATCTTCTGATTGCACTCATTGATCAGAAGCTTATTGTTTTCCATCTTTTTTTCTGCTTCTTTACTCCTGCCGCTTGAGGCCTCCGGGGCATTTAATACTATTTCATCCATCAGCCTTCTTTTGATCTTCCTGAGCTTTTTAAGTTCCGTATTCTCTTTACCCTGTTTCTTCATCAGATCGTTCAGTTCATCTTCCAGTTTCTTAAACTCCTTATCTGACAATGAATCTGCCATTAGCTGATGCCACTTATGATCCAATGTTAAAATCGGAACTTTCTTATTCTTAAGTGCAGGTATATATACCTCATCTGCTCTTGACATAAAATAGCTGCCTCCTGTCCTTTCAATACATCTTAAATACTGCCATCCTGCTCATATCTGTTAATATTATAAACAAGTTTCATAAGACTGTCCGACAAATGAACATTTTCAACCTGTATCTCCTTTGGAACATTCAGATCCACATGTGCAAAGTTCCAGATTCCCTTGATACCATATATAACAAGCTCCTCTGCAACTGCAACCGCACTGGTCTTTGGAATGGTAAGAACTGCAATATCAATATTATTTTCCCTTATGAAAAAAGGCAGCTCTTCCATGGGCCTTACTGTCATATCCTTGATCTTCCTGCCAAAAAGCTCCGGATTATTATCAAACAACCCCTTAAATATAAAACCTCTTCTTTCAAAATTCATATAGTTTGCCAGCGCCTGCCCTAAATTACCGGCGCCTACGATCACCAGATTATGCTTTTTGTCAAGTCCTAAGATCTTACCGATCTCCTCGTACAAATACTCCACTTTATAACCATAACCCTGCTGTCCAAAACCGCCGAAATTGTTAAAATCCTGACGGATCTGGGAAGCTGTTACCTTCATTATATCACTTAATTCCTGAGAGGATACCCGTTCAATACCTTCATCTTTAAGTTCACCCAAATATCTGAAATATCTGGGCAACCGGCTAATGACTGCCTGAGAGATTTCCTTGCTTTCCAATTGTATTGCCCCCTGAAATATTTATAATCAATATAATAGCTCAATGTTAAAAATATGTCAATTGATTAGAAGGGTATGCGCTCTGCCATCTTCCATTGACAGAAATGTCTGCAAACGGTAAACTAAAGCAGAACTGAAATCTCACTTTAAAGGATGTGGAATCATGATTTTATCCTGTCAGAATATATCGAAGTCATTTAATGAAAAAACTATATTAAAAGATGTATCTTTTCATATCGAAGACTATGACAAAGCCGCCATTGTAGGTATAAACGGTGCCGGCAAGACCACTCTTCTTCGCATCATTATAGGTGAAGAATCTATGGATACCGGTATCGTAACACTTGCCAAAGGCAAAACCCTGGGATACCTTGCCCAAAACCAGAATGTAAACAGTGAAAATACCATTTATGATGAGCTTTTAAGTGTAAAAGAAGATGTTATTGCATTGGAAAAGCAGATCCGCGAAACGGAAATCGCCATGAAAGCAGCTGATGAAAGCACTTTGGACCAGCTTATGGAAACTTATACAAAATTAACGCATGCTTTTGAACTTGCCAACGGCTACGCCTATAAGAGCGAGCTTACAGGCGTTCTGAAGGGCCTTGGATTTACAGAAGAAGAATTTAACAAGTCCATTTCCACACTTTCCGGCGGTCAAAAAACCAGAGTTGCTTTATCAAAGCTTCTGCTGCTTAAACCTGATCTTATCATTTTAGATGAACCCACCAACCATTTGGACTTGAATTCCATTGCGTGGCTTGAAAATTTTCTGCTGAACTATAAGGGAGCCGTGATCATTGTTTCCCACGACCGCTATTTTCTGGATAAGATCTCCAATAAAGTCATTGAGATCGACCAGACAAAAGCCACTGCATTTACCGGCAATTATTCTGATTATGCAGTAAAAAAGGAACAGCTTCGCATTGCCGCATGGAATGCCTACTTAAACCAGCAGCAGGAAATCAAACATCAGGAAGCCGTGATTGAAAAACTGCGGAGTTTTAACCGTGAAAAATCCATCAGACGCGCTGAGAGCCGTGAAAAAATGCTGAACAAGATCGATGTTCTGGATAAACCTTCCGAGGCACGTTCCGATATCCATATGGTTCTGACTCCGAAATGTATAAGCGGCAATGATGTTCTGCACATAGAAGACCTTTCTAAATCCTTCGGCTCTCTTTCCCTGTTTACCCGTATCGGTATGGATATTAAACGGGGCGAGCATGTTGCAATTATCGGAGATAACGGTACAGGTAAGACCACCATATTAAAAATTATCAATGGATTGCTTGAAGCAGATGAAGGAACCATTACTCTGGGCAGCAACGTACATATCGGTTATTATGACCAGGAACATCATGTTCTGCACTCAGAAAAAACTTTGTTTGAAGAAATTTCAGATGCATACCCCTCTCTGACCAATACCGAGATCCGGAATACCCTTGCCGCCTTTCTATTTACCGGTGAAGATGTATTTAAAATGATCCGGGATCTGAGCGGTGGTGAACGGGGACGGGTTTCTCTGGCAAAACTCATGCTTTCGGAGTCTAATTTTCTGATACTGGATGAGCCCACCAACCACCTGGATATCATGTCAAAGGAAATTTTAGAGGATGCCATTAATTCCTATGAAGGTACTGTCCTTTACGTTTCTCATGACCGCTATTTTATTAACCGTACTGCTTCCCGTATTCTGGATCTTACAGGACACAGGCTGATCGGTTACCTTGGCAATTATGACTACTATTTAGAAAAAAAAGAAGCTCTGGAACAAGTCTATCTCTCCCCTGAGAGTTTCTCAGTTACAAAAGAGGAAACTGTTACAGAATCAAAACTGGACTGGCAGGCTAAAAAGAAGCAGCAGGCACAGATCCGCAAAAAAGAAAATGACCTGAAGAAATGTGAAGAAAAAATAGCTCTTTTAGAAGCACAGCTTTCTGAAATTGAAAAAGAAATGCAAAAGCCAGAAATCGCAACCAATGTATCAAAGCTCCAGGAACTGACGCAAGATCAAAGCAGCCTTCACGCAGAACTGTCAGATCTGTATGAACTTTGGGAAAATCTGGCTGATCAATAACATACAACGCAAAAAGATCCGCACAGTTTCTTCTGTTCGGATCTTTTTACTGTACGCCGCCGGCGCATTCTTTATCAACATTTACATCGTATCAAATGTTTCCCTGATTGCCTTAATAAAATCAAGACTGTTAAGAATAACCGGATCTTCACAGGTTGAGATAAGGGAAAGGCTCTTGGTCATCTTACCATCTTCAACCGTTTTAATACAAGCTTTTTCAAGCTTATCGGCAAATTCTTCCAATTCCCTGATACCGTCAAGCTCACCGCGTTTACGAAGCGCACCGGTCCATGCAAAGATGGTTGCGATGGAGTTTGTAGATGTCTCTTCTCCCTTCAGATGCTTATAATAATGGCGCTGTACAGTTCCGTGAGCAGCTTCATATTCATAAACTCCGCTGGGTGATACCAGAACGGAAGTCATCATGGAAAGATCCCCGTAAGCTGTAGCTACCATATCTGACATAACATCACCGTCATAATTCTTGCATGCCCAGATAAATCCACCCTCTGAACGGATCACCCTTGCAACTGCATCATCGATCAACGTATAGAAATACTCTATTCCCAGCTGCTCGAATTTCTCTTTATATTCAGAATCATAAATCTCCTGGAAAATATCCTTAAAAGTATGATCATATTTCTTGGAAATGGTATCCTTAGTTGCAAACCACAGATCCTGTCTGGTATCGATCGCATAGTTAAAGCAGGCTCTTGCAAAACTGGAAATAGATTCTTCCGTATTGTGAATCCCCTGTATAATACCGGCTCCGCTAAAGTTATGTATCAGCTCTCTTACTTCTGTGCCATCTTCTGCCGTATATACAAGCTCTGCCTTTCCTTTTCCGGGAACCTTGATCTCTGTATTCTTATACACGTCGCCGTATGCATGACGGGCAATGGTAATAGGCTTGGTCCAGTTCTTTACATAAGGAACAATGCCTTTGATAAGAATGGGCGCTCTGAAAACTGTTCCATCCAAAATGGCACGTATGGTTCCGTTGGGACTCTTCCACATTTCTTTCAGATGATACTCTGACATTCTTGCCGCATTGGGTGTGATAGTTGCACACTTAACGGCTACACCATACTTTTTGGTTGCCTCAGCGCTGTCTACCGTCACCTGGTCATTTGTCTCATTTCTGTGTTCCAGTCCCAGATCATAGTACTCTGTCTTCAGATCGATATAAGGCAGCAAAAGCTCATCCTTGATCATCTGCCACAAAATTCTGGTCATTTCATCCCCATCCATCTCAACAAGAGGCGTTGTCATTTTAATTTTCTCTGCCATGTCATTTTCCTTTCCGGTTCAATTTATCTAATGATTCTCATATATGTCATAAAGACCGTTCTTAACCATATTATCATAAGCATTATCCGTATGCAAGGTGGCAAGTCTTTCTGCCTCTGCCCCATTCTTTGCCTTGATCGCCTCCATGATCTGTCTGTGCTCTTCGTTTGATGCAATTCCCCTTTCCTTCGTGGAAAGAGTTTTTTTACGGATCCTTATTACATACTGATGAAAATCCTGCAGCAAGTTTTGCAGCATTTTGGAATTACAGGCCTCATATAAAATATGATGAAATCTGTTGTCTAAATCCGCCATCTGCTCCATATGCCCTTTGGAGGCGTGAAAACTTGCAAGATATACATTTTCTTCCAGTTCTTCTAACTGTTCTTTTGTAATATTTTCTGTAGCCAGCCTTGCGCACATTCCCTCTAAGGAAGACCGGATCATATAGATATCTTTTACATCTTTGGATGTAATGCCGGTAACATAGGCTCCTTTATTGGGAACAATCTGAATCAGTCCCTCCAGCTCCAGTTGTCTGAAAGCTTCTCTGACAGGCGTTCTGCTGACTCCCAGTTCCTCTCCAATTGCTACTTCCTTAAGTTCTTCATGCTCCTGATATCTGCCGCTTAAAATATCTTCTCTCAGTTTATTGAATACCCTTCCCCTGAGGGAAAACTTATCTGTCACTTCTTTTTTTACGTCATAACTGCTCATTTTTCCAATCGCTTACCTTTCTATACTTAACCGACAGTCATACCCGTCAGCTCACACGCAGCTGTGATCTGCTCTATCAATTCCGCATCTGTGATGACCGTCACACGTCCTTCTTCATACTGTTTATCCACCCACTTTTTGACCTCTGTAACAACAGGACTTGTCTTATCCACCTGCTCGTCACCTTTCAGCTTATAATAGGTATTGATCCAGTGTGCAATGCCTGCCAGCCCTGATGTATTGGATACTGCGCAAAGCACCGGTCTGTTGAGAAACTTGTCCGTATCAAAAATATTATAAATTTCCTCATTTTTCAGAAGTCCGTCTGCATGGATACCGGCTCTTGTCACATTAAAATTCTTTCCTACAAAAGGAGTTCTTTCAGGAATGTGATAACCGATCTCTTTTTCATAATACTCGGCAAGTTCTGTAATGACTGTAGTATCCATGCCGTTTAAATCGCCCTTAAGCTGGGCATATTCAAATATCATGGCCTCAAGAGGCGTATTGCCTGTTCTTTCGCCTATACCGAATAAAGACGTATTGACGCCGGAACATCCATAGAGCCATGCTGTTGTGGAATTGACCACCGCTTTGTAAAAATCATTATGCCCATGCCACTCAATCCATTCATGAGGTACTCCCGCATGCGTATGCAAAGCATAAATAATACCCTGTACGCTTCTGGGAATTACTGCACCGGGATAATTGACCCCATATCCCATAGTATCACAGGCGCGTACCTTAATGGGAATCTGATATTCTTTTGAAAGTTTCATCAGCTCTAAACAAAACGGCACAACATATCCGTAAATATCTGCCCTTGTTATATCCTCCAAATGACATCTGACACTGATTCCCTCATCAAGGCACTGCTTAACCACACTCAAATAATGTTCCATAGCTTGTTTTCTGGTCATTTTAAGCTTTAGGAAAATATGATAGTCGGAGCAGCTTACCAGAATACCCGTTTCCTTCATACCAATCTCTTTGACCAGCTTAAAATCCTCCTTGCTTGCCCGGATCCAACTGGTAACTTCAGGGAATTCATAGCCCCGCTCCATACATTTATATACAGCATCCCTGTCTTTCTTGCTGTAAAGGAAAAACTCGCTGGCACGGATCATGCCGTTTGGCCCTCCCAGCCTGTGCATATAATCATAAATCGTTACGATCTGCTCCGTAGTATAGGGCGCCCTTGATTGTTGTCCGTCACGAAAGGTAGTATCTGTGATCCAGATATCTCTGGGCATATTATGAGGTACGATCCTGTCATTAAAAGGAATCTTGGGTACCTCAGAATAGGGAAACATATTCCTGAATATATTGGGTTTTTCCACATCATCCAGGATATACATGTGCTCTTCGATCTCTAGTAAATTATTTTTGTTATTAAGTGATACAGGTCTATTTAGAAAATAATTGTTTTCCGGCGCCATTTCAATTCCTCCTCCAAACTATGTAAAATTCTTGTATAATTGTATACAAGAAGATATATTATGTCAATAAGGAATTTACCTGTATCATTCCGGCCCCCTGCTTGTTCCACATTTCATGCAGATCCCTTGCAGTGCTAAGGAGTTTTCTTTTTGCCTGATCATTACTAAGATAGGGATATTTCTGTAATAACAGCGCCATTGCACCCGACACGATGGGCGTTGCCATCGATGTCCCGCTTTTGGCCGCATAGGCATTTCTGTATCTCCACCCTCTTCTTTCCCAAAAAGCATTACAGGAAACAATATCTGTTCCCGGCGCTACAATATCCGGCTTTTTCATGTCATAGGGACTCGGACCGCGGCTGGAATAACTTTCACAAATATTTGCTCTGTCACCAAAATAGCCTCCTTCATTACACCCTACCGTGATCACCATTTTTCTGGCGCCTATAGGTGAAATGGTCATGGCTTTTGGTCCTGAATTTCCCGCAGCACAAACTACGATCAGACCACATTTCCATGCCTCATCCACCAGCTCAAGCAGCTTATCCATCCGTTCTTTTTCTGCTGATTCTCCCATTCCGATGGAAATATTCAGAATACGGATATCATATCTTTTCCGGTTTCCAAGTACCCATTCAATACCATTAGCCATATTTTCAATAATACCGTCGCCTTTGTAATCCAATACTTTCCCTACCACCATTCTGCTTGCTGGTGCCATTCCTTTGTATTTTCCGTCGGAAAGCCTGCCGCTCCCGCACATGCAGCCCGCTACATGAGTGCCGTGTCCGCTGTCATCATAAGGCTCTCTTTTCCCATTTACAAAATCACTGAAAGCTATCAGTCTATCATCAAAATCAGGATGAACTGCAATACCGGTATCAAGCATGGCCATGGTTACACCTCTGTTTCCGCAGGACCTCACCAGTTCATCACTGCATCCGATCTGTTTTCTTACCCGAAGCATATAAAAACTCCCGGTTTTTTATTATGATATGCCGGGAGTTTCTTTTCTGTTATTAAATTTTCTTTTCAGGAAGTTTTTTCCCTTTGTAAAAGAACAATGCAACAGATGCTGCCAATAGTCCTATAGCTAAAAACCATTTCGGATGAATCGGATCACCTGTATCCGGTGTATCGTCCTTCTGCCCTGACAGGCTGATCATCGTCTGTCCGCCGCTGACAATCCCCTGACCGTTGTAAGCGGAATTTCTGTAAATACCAAAAGGAGAAAAATGTTTGGTAGTAAATTGAATATAATCCCCATCCTCCAGATTTACAATACTATATTCTACTGCTTCCAGCTGACCGTCACTGTCAAGCGTTACCAGATGGAATCCACCTCCGGCAATTCCCTCTGGTTTGGGAATCTGTATGGTAATATACTGTTTTCCCAACCTGGTAATAGGAATCAGACCGGTACTGTCATAAAGTGAAATATCATATGCCAGCAAGCTTGCCGGAGATCTGCCTCCATATAATTCTCTGTAAGCTGATGTGATTCTTTCCGATGCTGTATCTGAATCTGAAATTCTAAGCACATAACTTCCATTGTTGCCAGGCATTTCTGCCATGGTTTCCGTTCTATCGGAGGACATCGTTTCACTGCTTATCAGCATCATGATTCCACTATCTGCTATTCTGACCGCTCCGTTTGACAGATCAACCAACTGATTACCGGCCTCATCTGTTATCATTCCATGAAAACCAAAGCTTCCTTCTGCAAGGACTGTTCCGTTAAGGCTACCTGCCTGCCCTTTAACAATTGCTGTCTTACATTTATCAAAAGCATATGTTCTGCTTTCTGTATTGGAAAGTCGTCCTGAATTATCTCCCATAATAAGAACCGGAAGCTTTTCTCCTTCAAAAGTCACCGTATCCGTACCCCCGGGACAATCATAAGCTCCAAGACCGATTTCTTCCATTGTAGCAGGAATCGATATCCGGGACAAAGGACAATTCTGAAATGCCCTGTCACAAACTTTTATAAGCTGTGTTCCACCATTTACAGTCTTCAAATTTCTGCAGCCGCTAAAAGCTGCTTCTCCGATCACCGTTACCGAATCCGGAATGTTTACTGCCGTGATCCCCATATGATCCTTAAAAGTCTCTGCACCGATATATTTTACATCAGCCGGAATATTTACCACACTGTCCGAACCGGAATAGGCAACCAGAATACCGTCTCCTACAATGATAAAAGGGGAACTGCCGTTTTGCATTCCAGTAAGCCACGGTGTCTGCGTAAAGGCATTGGCATCTATTTCTTTTACACTGGAAGGAATCGTTACACTGGTAAGATCATCACAATGATAAAAGGCTCCATAACCGATTTTTTCAACTCCTTCCGGAATCACTATAGAAGTAAGTCCCGATCTTGCGAAAGCGAAATCACCGATTTCTGTAATCCCTTCTTCCATTTGATATTCTTTTAAAGATGCATCCTGATAATATGCCTGTGAAGCGATCTTACTTCCTACTACAGTATATTTAGGAAAATCTTTCCCTTTTTGTGCATTATCTGAAAGAATATCACCTATACCTTCATTGTTACCTTCTTCAGAGACACCGTCTGTTAGTCCATCATCGGATCCATTGCCTGCCCCAAGATCGATCATACCGGAGTTGACACTTCCTGTTGATACATTGATCTGACTGTTATCAATAAAGACAACCGCCCTGCCTGCCACAATACTGGATTCCCCAAGGACTTTATTGCTTGAAGAACCGCCTGAAACAGTAATAGGGCTCACCGGAAGATTTCCGCTATTATCCTCTTCTTCCTGATCATCAGTCTGCCCGCCTTCTATATCTTCCATTATTTCTGTATCTTCCGGATCCTTTACAATCTCATCCGCTGAAATCACCTGGGAATCTTTTACATCTTCATATTCCACACGATCAATTTCAGAGGCTTTTAAAGTCTCCCCAAACTGCGCTCCATATGTACCTGGGGTTGCTATTATTTCCACATGATGACAGCCGTCAAATGCCGTATCATGGATATTGCTTACAGAATCCGGCAGCGTCACCTTCCTGAGATTCACACAGTCTTCAAATGCCTTGGCTTCAATGCTTCTGATCGGCAGCAGAACCTCAACCTCCTTCAGATTCATGCAATTGGAAAAGGCATAAGAAGGTACCTGATTCAAATTGCCATTCAATTTTACATGTTCAATATAAGGATTTCCCCAAAATGCATATGCATATATGGTCTCTACCGTCTTCGGCAGTGTCAAAGACCCCCTGTTATAATTCGGCATAAGAGCATACAAAATCTTCTGCTCATCGTCGTAAAGTACCCCGTTGCTATAAAATAAGTAAGGATTATCCTCTGATAAAGAAAGCTCCGAAAGTCCGCTGCAGCCTGCAAACACACCACTTCCGATTTCTCTAAGTCCTGTTCCGATGCTCACATTTTTAAGTTCTTTATCATTAACAAATGCTGCTACGGAAAGCTCTTTAACAGAATCTCCTATCTTCACGGTTCTTAAATTATCACAGTCTGCAAAAGCTCTGTAACCCACCTTTTCCACGTTACTGTCTATATTGACCTTGACCAGATAATCATTACCGGCAAATGCTTCCTCTCCTATTTCTTTAACATCATCGGGAATAGACACGACTTCCGCCGTGCCTGTATACTTCAGCAATTTACTTCCTTCCATCTGAAAATCAGATGTAGAACCTACTGCTTCTACATCTGATACAGGAATCTGAGTGACTGCCAGTGCCGCAGCCAGAAGCAGTGCACTCAGAATCTTTGTTTTTTTCTTATTCATAGGGAATCTCCTATGCTGTTTTAGATTTAACTGCAGCTTTATCTTTCTTGAAGAACAAGATCAGTGATATACACGCCATTCCCATAGCCAAAAACCACTTCGGATGGATAGGATCTCCGGTCTTAGGCGTCGCATCAATAGTTCCCTGCGTCAGGTTCGCTGTATCTACATAAATCACATAAGGTGAAAACTGGCTCGCCGTAAAATTAATACATGGCACGCCGTCAATCGTAGTAAACTTAGCACCTAAATCTTCTAATGTATTGTTAGAAATATGGGCAATTCTGTTATTTCCCGCATACTCTCGCAGTTCGTCAGGTAACGGCAGGGTAATATTGACTGAAATACCTGTAGTATCCGTTATCTTATTACGTCCTGTGGAATCATATAGGCTGATATCCATAGGGAAATACTTGATTCTGCTTATATCACCATATCTTGCCTGCAAAGCTGCTACTGCAGCATTTGTAGCTGCCTGATCTTCCGATACCTTTACGATAAAGTTATCCGTAGCACCGGTAACAGTAGCACCGGCAAGCCCCGTAGATGAAATACCGGGTTTTGTTACCTCTACCGTAGTGCCTGTGTTCGTATTCGTAGTTGCACTGACAGGAGTTACACTGCTATTACCTGTTGTACCGGTATTGCTTCCATTGGCAACTGCAGTTGCACTGCCGTTTCCAGTCTTATAAGTGGCAGTGATCGTAACATTTGCTGCCGGCATGGTAAATGTGGTTGAAATTGCATTGGGATCTGCAAATCCCACTCCTGCTGTAGAAGTAGTCCACTTGTCAAATACCTGGCCCGAACTCATCGCATAAGCATTGATCGCTACGATCGAACCGGCTGCATATTCTCCGCTTCCGCTTCCTCCCGATACATTTACCGTATATTTCGTTACTGACGGCGTCGGTGAAGGCGTAGCTGAAGGACTGGGTGAGCCATTTCCATCTCCATTACCGTTTCCGCTGCCATTAGATCCTGATGTGGCCGTAGAAGGTTGATAAGAGGCAGTAATAGCCATATCCTGTGTTACATTGGTATAGGTATTTGGCACCCACGCAACAAAATCATATCCTTTTCTTACAGGAGCCGCCGGAGGCGTTACACTGCCTTCATGTGCTACATCATAAGTAGCCACTACTGTTGCCCCGTCATAAGCATAGAACGTGACCGTATGTCTGTTTTCTGATGCAGAATTGTCTGAATACTGAGCCACTACAACCATATTGGAAGTCACATCATTCAAGTTTGATGGAAGCCATCCTGTAAAAGTATAGCCTTCACGTTTGGGATCTTCAGGCGGTACTGCACTCTGATGTTCCACAATATCTTCCTGTTCCTTCAAAAGTGTTGCATCCCAGTCAAGGAACCTGACAGTATATAAATTACCTAACAGCTCTACGTTTAATTTGTGATAATTACCGTAATCTTCCGCTGAAGTACCCTTATAGGTATTTATGGTATTGGTAGGCACATGCTCAAAGGCATCACTTACAATGTGCACCTCTTTACCGGGTATAGTAACTTCAATATGATCGTTACCGCCAAATGCTTTGCTGTCAATACGGTATACGGTTGAAGGAAGTCCTACCTCATTTAAAGCATCACAATCATTAAATGCATCTCTGGGAATGATTCCCAGTTGCTTTGCATCATCTAACAATATCTTAACCACATGATCACAGTCTTCAAACGCACCATCTTTTATAGCGCTGACATTGGCAATAATAGGATCTGAGGAGGACATTACCACAGGGCTGCTTCCGTTAACTCCTCTGGAAGGCAGACATTCTTCAATCGTATATGTCTCTTCATCCTCATTAACAGAGTAAATGATCATGTTTTCAATAACATAGTTATCATTTCCCTTAATATTGGTCAAAGAATCACAGCCTCTGAAAGGCGCGTTACCTATATCTTCACAGGCATCTCCCAAAGACACAAACTGCAGTCTTTCACAGCTGTCAAAGGCATAATCCGGCAGATACTTCACATCATACATGGTAACTGAAAGGATACGGTCATTACCTTTTATTTCCTCTTCATATGGACTTTCCCCATCATAATCCTCATAATGTCCGCTGAACAGACCGGGAACTACACCTTCCTCTCCCCCTGCGTTACGGGTACACATCTCATAACTTTTACGTCCTTCATCATCCACACCGAAATAAGTAGATACATTCATAGTGTTCTCCGGTGCTGTAAAGAAAGCTGTTGCATCTATGGAAGTCACGCCTTTAGGTACTACAATATTCAGGCAGGTATTAATAAGCGCCAGGTCTGTATCTGTAACCGTTTGATACTCCAAAACTGCACTGTTGCCGCGCTCATAGTTTTCTAAAATACTGTAAGGATATTTGTCAAAATATTTTGCCGGCAATTTATCGGGCAGATTCACATTCTCCGGAAGGAAACACCCTTCATCAAGTAATGCCAGATATGTATCATCGATCCATGGACCATAGTACACGCTGTCATAAGGATCTTCATTAGTATCGGGATCATTCATATAAGCAAGATATACTCTGGTAAATGCCTCTCTGTCAGAATCATATCCTCCCGGTATGTAAGTTGTGGTTGTAACCGGATTATCCGGATCTGACGAATCTACAGTTGTTACCCAGCTTCCCTGATTTCCTCCGTATTTCTCATAATAAGAAGCTTCCATAGCCCTGCAGTAATCACTGTTTCTTTCATCGATTTCATTGTATTTCGGATAGTCAAGCAGCGTTACGTTATCGGTTTTATTATCATACATGACCGTCAGAAGGTCGGGAGACTGACTCTTATAACAGATTCTCTTTCCTCTGTCATCAATCTTACCGCTGTCCTTACCCATAGCAAATTCAAAAGGTGCATACCCGGGTACGATATCTCCGTGAATGGTCAGTTCATTACTGTTTGTCTTGAAAGCATCTGTACCGATTGTAAAGCCCTCATATCCGATTTTAGGTGTATGGAAGGTAACATCGATCAGCTTCTTACAGTTTGCAAATGCCCTGTCTCCGATGCTGTTAACGGAATTACCTATTGTCACTTCCTCCAGATTCGGCAATCCTTCAAAAACACCATTATCAAGTTTTGTCAAAGAATCATCCTGAATAGTGATAGAACGAATCCTGCTTCTCAGATTAGAATTGCTCATTGCACCGTTTGCAATCGATTCTATTGCATAAGCGCCTACTTTGTCAGGAATGATCAGATCTATAGGAGTCGTGATACTCTCATCAATAGGACGGCAGTTTGTCAGTTCCTTTTTCTCGTTAGCCTGTAACAGGTATACCCCATCACTGACTTCATAACATTCTACCCCCTGCCTGTTCACATAAACATAAGGTACAAAATTGGAAACCTTGGTAATGGCCTTCCACGTTGACTGCCTTGGAGAAGCTTCCTGTCCATTCACATTTAATTCAGGACCTCTCACATAGAAGTCGGGATTAAGAACATCTAAAAACAGACTGTTAAATTCACCGTTATTATACTCGTCATTAAATCCCACATTGCCACAGATAGTGCTTCCTGCCGCTGCAGTAAAATCCACATATTCCATGTTAGGACAATTCTTGAACATACCGGAAGGAAGTGTTACCGGTCCATTCACGCCATAGTTAATAGGAAATTTCACACTTCTCAAATTATTCCTGCCCTGGAAAAGGTAATTTCCTAAAGTACTTCCTTTAGCACCTGTCATCTGTTCCGGCAAAACTACATTTGACCATGAACCGGTCTGTGTATTGGAAATGGCAAAAGCGCCTTCTCCTATAAGCCTGATATTACTCTTATCCATACTGACTTCATTTAAGGCATAATCATTATAAAATGCATAGCAGCCGATAGCACACTCTGAAGTGATACTATTCATATCCACCTTACGAAGTTCATGACATTCTGAAAAGGCGCCACCGCCGATCACCATGATAGAATTCGGCAATACAAGCTCCGTGATCCCGCTGTTTCTGAATGCTTCACTTCCTATACGCACCGTTCCTTTTTCCAGCTTTACTTCAGCAAGCTGACCACAATTTAAGAATGCCCGGTTTCCTATATTCTCAACATTATCAAAAGTAATACTCTTGATAAAAGACATATAAAAAGCTTCATCGCCTACATACTTAATTTCTTCCGGCATAGTTAACGTATTAACATTGTGAATATTGTAAAATGCCCGCCTGGCAATTCCGATCAATTCCACAGACTTGCTTGTCAGAAGAAAACCGTTTTCGTCATTAAAACCATCAATACCGTTAGGCTTTCCTCCCTTTGCCATATAAACTATTTTAGCTGTACCGTCAGTGTTTGTTCCACTCACATTGTCTGTAACCGGAACAAGTGTATATCCTTCTGATCCAATGGGGAAATCCTTTGCTTCTCCGCAGTAATACTGAAGCTTCATATCCAGGTTAAAATCCCTTACCGGATTACGCGAGATAGGTGTCGGCTCTGCTACTACAGCCGGTTCCTGAGGCCTGTTGCCAACAGGATTCTCAAGCCATTTGGCATATGCATCCTGATACTTTTGATATTCATCTAAATAATTCCTGTATCTCTGACAGTTTGCGGTAAAGACTTCATATCCTTCTTTTTCCCACTTCTGGAACCATCTTACATTTGCAGATGCATTCCCATTATAGACAACATCTTCCCATTCATAATAGTCCACACTATAGTCTTTATCGTTGGGACCGTCTTCCGCAAAAAATGCATTAAACTTTTCTGAAGTAACAATGTAATAATCCGTATTTGCCGAGTTTCCAATGATTACCTCATTCTCCGGATAGTTATCATTATATTTGCTGATAATTGCGTTAGTATTGCTGTTTACTGTAATCAGATAATACTCAAACTGCCAGTTATAGGAATAACTTCCATCTGTTAACTGTTTGATGGAATATGCAGTATGTTTCTCTTTATTTGTTCCAACCAGATCAATCCCTGCATTGAAATCCAGATCAAAGTCTTCCTCATACTTTTCCGGATATTGCCCGAATTCATCCTTAGTCGGATATTCTCCTGATCCTCTATTATCAACAGCTGACTCGGCTTTCAAAGTTTCAGCCGACAGCCCCTGAACAGGAATGGCTGCTATTACGATAGCAGATACCATAAACAGTGCCCCCACTGTTTTCCTGATCTGTCTTTTCAATTTCAGATTCTTCTTTTTTGCTTTTACTTTTGTCATTATTGACTTCTCCTTTACACAGATGTCCTGTTATATATCCTGACGCACACGGCAATATCATTGACTGACAGACCGCTGCTGAATGTATATGCATTTATGTAATTTTCTTTGCTACCACTACGAAGCGCCCGTCTTCCTGGGAATGGTCACAGGTGGACAGTGTTAAAAGCTCATCTCCGAACTTTGCGGTAACACCCGTATCATATAATGATAAATCGGCCATTTCAGACATGTAAGAATCAAATTCCATACCTGAATTGGCATTGATAAACTGATAGTATTTAAATACCAGATCGTCTTTATTAAAAACCTGAGAGCGGAACACATACATGATCTCATATGTTCCCTTTTCATATATAGTATCAAACTGGATGGTCTTATGATCCTCGTAATAACTTTCCTTGGCATATTTCTGTAATCCGCCAAACATTTTACCTGATTTCATATGATGCCCGTATACGATCAGATTTGTAGATCTGGGATAAACACTGCAGGCGGCGTCCATAAAAATACTGCCGTTTTTATCATATTCCTGATTAAAATTGTGATCCAGATAATATTCATT
This sequence comes from Lachnospiraceae bacterium, assembly GCA_014803415.1. Classification (GTDB taxonomy): domain Bacteria; phylum Bacillota; class Clostridia; order Lachnospirales; family Lachnospiraceae; genus Suilimivivens. Next base: position 137,846 of record JAAVBZ010000045.1, on the reverse strand, counting down.
ATCAACAGTCTGCATTACAGGGTAATCTATATTTGTATCGTCAATTTTAAGCCATCCGATTAGCTTTTTATTCTTTTGATATAAAATTTGATACTCCGGCAGGATATCCGGCAGTTCATTACTTGTTTTATGTACCTGCACCTGCTCCTTTATCTGATAATTATAATCCTTATTTTTCAAATCGACAAGCTGTTCATAATCCATACTTGTTCTGGCACTGAAGAAATAGTAAATACCGAAATACCCAAAGCAGGCCACCGCTACCAGCGAAGCCAGTATTACGATCAGTTTCCTTCTCTTTTCCTGCTTCTTAAGCTCCTTTAAGATCTGCTTCTGCATATCCGCATCATATTCTGACAGTTTTACCGGTTCTTCAGATTCTTTTGGAGTTTTCTGCCGGTTCTTAACTGATTGCTTCCGATTTAAGTGACCGGTTCTTCCCGCAACATCTTTCTTTTCCTTTGTTCTTTCAAAAGAAGCGGCATTTTCGACGGTAATGCCTTTTTTTCTTAATTCTTCTGTCTTTTCATATATTTCATCGTCAAAATCAGTTCCTACTATTGTTTCAAACCGATAGGCGCCGCTCTTTAACACCCTGAATAATTCATATATTTTTACAGGATCATCCAGATCTTTTTCTGCCTTGATACGTTCGATTTTTCTTTGGTCGCGCAGGGCAGCTTCATAGTCTGACCGGCTTCTGAAACGTCTGCCGGCTACTGTCAAGTCCTCTGCTGTCATCGCACCGTCTCCTTTATGACATATATCTTATATTTTACTATATATCGAAATTAATTCAAGACCTTTATCTATATATTGTGCATTTTTTTCTCAGGTAATTTTTCACATTTGACTTTTTAATAAATTTTCTGTTTGTGCAGAACCACATACAAGCTTATGCCATATGATAAACCATAAACAAAAACTATTGGAGGCAATTACAATGAGTGATTTAACAGCTACAGAATGCGGATGTGGATGCGGTACTTCTGTATTTTCAGGTAACGGAAATGGATGTAATTCCATCATGTGGATCATTATTTTGCTTTTCCTTTGCGGAAATTGCGGCGGAAACGGCAGCTTCTTAAGCAATAATTCTGACTGTGGATGTGAAAGCATAATCATTATCCTGTTACTTCTCTCCTGCTGCGGCGGAAACGGCACTAACAACAATTCCTGCGGATGCCGATAACATCAACTGATTCTTTTCATCATTTCTGAAGAGTAGGCTCTGCAAAGAGCCTACTTTTCTGCATACGCAGATAATAAAAATCATAAAATTATTTATCAGTCCGAATAAGGAGCAGCCATGGATTCAAATGAGCATAACAAAGTAATTGCATTTGATACTTTATTCAGCACCAACCACATCTCGATGCTGAAGATCATGCTGCCCTACATGGACAATCAGATTCAGAAATCCTTTGCCATATACATCAAATTTCTTGAGTTAAATTATACAATTGAATTTTTTAAAAGAAATTCGGCTCCCATCTACAGCTGTATGGAAAAGGCAGATTCACCGGATATGTTCAGACTATGCAGCGAGCTTCTTCCCTATTGTAATGATACTGAGCGAAAACAGATAGAGCAGATCAAAAGTATTTTTCAAGGTATGGAAATGTATAGGGAAATGTCAAAGACCATGGAGATGATGAAAGATTTCATGCCCGGCATGGACAATATGGAGAATTTCAGCAATCTGTTTACCGGAAATACTTCTTCTGAACAGGAAGCAGGCGGACCGGATATCATGAGTATCCTGACAAATATGCTCTCTCCGGAGCAAAAAGAAATGTTTGACTTATTTGGAGGTAATCAACATGACGAATGAATGGATGAAAGATGAATCTTTAAAAGATATTGAACCCTATAAGCTGGAATTTTTGCAGGCTCTTGTTTTTGAGAGCAGCAATCTTCGTAAAGAACAGCTCCTCCCCTTTTTTATGGCAGTTGCCAAAAGGGGCCAGGAAAAAAATATTTCCTTTTCCGACGGTGAGATCAATGCAATTATCGATGTTCTGAAAAAACATGCCACGCCCGAAGAGCTGGAGAAAATGAATAAGATTCTGTCAATGAAGGCGCAAAGAAACGTACGCCATTAGGTACGCACCATCCACCGTCTCTCTTTGCAGGGTGGCGTTTACTCAGAAAAAGCTATGCATTCTTACGATCAGAATGCACAGCTTTTTCTATTGTTCATGACAATAGAATCCTCGCGAAGCGTGGATTCTATTGTTTGACAACTTATTTTTGAACAATATTTACGATTCTTCCGGGAACATAAATTTCTTTTACAATGTTCCCTGTCAGCTTATCTGCCAGTGCCTCTTTGGCTTTGGCAATTACGGTATCTTTTTCTTCCGTCTTACTGATGTTTATGGTGGTCCTGGTCTTACCATTGATCTGAACTGCAATTTCAACTGTAGACTCCTGTGTCTTGGCTTCATCAAACTCGGGCCAGGTTGCCTGGTAAACTTTTCCTTCATAGCCCATCTTCTGCCAGATTTCTTCTGTTATATGAGGTGCCACGGGGTTTAACAGTGTCAGCAATGTTTTAAATTCACCTTTGGTAACGGCATTCTTCTTATAGAAATCATTTATTAATGCCATCATGGCAGCTATGGCTGTATTGTATTTCAGATTCTCAAAATCATTGCTTACCTTTTTGATGGTTTGATGGATCTTAACTTCCAGATCGGCTGAATAACCATCACCATCTACTACAATATCCTGCAGCTTCCAGACTCTGTCCAGGAATCTGCGGCAGCCTTTTACGCCATCCTCTGACCATGAGGCGCTTAAATCAAAGGCTCCGATGAACATTTCGTAAGTACGCAGTGTATCAGCGCCATAATCTCTTACAATGTCATCAGGATTTACAACATTCCCACGTGATTTACTCATCTTCTCACCATTAGATCCAAGGATCATACCGTGAGAGGTTCTCTTTTTATATGGTTCCGGACAGGGAACCACTTTTTCATCATACAAGAACTTATGCCAGAAACGGGAATATAACAAATGCAATGTGGTATGCTCCATACCGCCGTTGTACCAGTCAACAGGCATCCAGTAATTCAGTGCTTCTTTACTTGCCAGTTCCTTATCGTTCTCGGGATCTGTATATCTTAAGAAATACCAGGAAGATCCTGCCCACTGAGGCATGGTATCTGTTTCTCTCTTTGCCGGTCCGCCGCAGCAGGGGCATGTAGTATTTACCCATTCCGTCATGGCTGCAAGCGGTGACTCACCGTTGTCAGTAGGCATATAGCTTTCTACTTCAGGAAGCTCTAAAGGAAGTTCACTTTCAGGAAGTGCTACATAGCCGCACTTTTCACATTTTACAATAGGAATAGGTTCGCCCCAGTAACGCTGCCTTGAAAATACCCAGTCACGCAGCTTAAAGTTGGTCTTTTCATGGCCGATTCCCTTTTCTGTCAGGAATTCTATAATTTTTTTCTTGGCATCAGCAACGGAAAGGCCGTTTAAAAACTCGGAATTAACAAGTGTTCCTGTGGCTACATCTGTATATACTGCTTCATTTACATCTACGGGACTTCCTGCCACTACCTCAATAATAGGCATATTGAATTTCTTGGCAAATTCCCAGTCTCTTTCATCATGGCCAGGCACTGCCATAATAGCTCCTGTTCCATAGGTCATCAGCACATAATCTGAAATCCATACAGGAATCTCTTTACCATTGACAGGATTGACAGCTGTAATACCGTCAAGCATGACGCCTGTCTTATCCTTGGCAAGCTCAGTACGCTCAAAATCAGACTTTCTGGCTGCCATTTCTCTATATGATACCACTTCATCAAAGTTTTTTATTTCTTCTTTATACTTATCGATCAGAGGATGCTCGGGGCTCATGACCATATAAGTTACACCGAACAAAGTATCCGGTCTGGTAGTATAAATAGTCAGTTTATCCTCTTTATCCTTGATCATGAAGTCAACTTCAGCGCCTGTTGACTTGCCGATCCAGTTCTTCTGGGAAACCTTTACTCTTTCCACATAATCTACAGTATCAAGTCCCTGGATCAGTTTATCTGCATAAGCTGTGATCTTCAGCATCCACTGACTCTTTACCTTACGCACAACCTCAGAACCGCATCGTTCGCAGACACCGTTTACTACTTCTTCATTGGCAAGTCCTACTTTACAGGATGTACACCAGTTAATGGGCATCTCTGACTTGTAGGCCAGCCCTGCATTAAAAAGCTTTAAGAAGATCCACTGGGTCCATTTATAATAATTTACATCTGTAGTATTAATTTCCCTGTCCCAGTCAAAAGAGTATCCAAGTGCATGGAGCTGCCCCTTAAAACGCTTCACATTATTTTCCGTAACGATCCTGGGATGAATATGATTATTGATCGCATAATTTTCCGTAGGAAGTCCGAAAGCATCCCAACCCATGGGATAAAGCACGTTGTATCCCTGCATTCTTCTCTTTCTGGCAACAATATCCAGCGCTGTATAAGGTCTCGGATGTCCTACATGCAGTCCCTGGCCTGAAGGATAAGGGAACTCCACCAAAGCATAATACTTTGGTTTCGTATAGTCATCAGAAGTTTTGAATGCCTTTTCATCATCCCAAATCTTCTGCCATTTAGACTCTACTTCTCTGTGATTATATATATCAGCCATATCAAACGTCTCCTCTCATCATGGCATTATAGACCTATCCAATTTTACCCATATTCCCCGTAAATGTCAAGAAAAAACATGGGATGCCGTATACCCCCATATACGACATCCCGCCTTCTGCTAAAAAGAACTTATTTAAAATTATTATTAATCATCGCTGCCTTCTGCTACTTTCGCTGCTCTTGCTGCCACTTCTTTTTCCTGAACATCAGATGGAGCCTGCTCATAACGTGCGAACTCGTACTCATATTCACCCCGTCCGCCTGTCATGGAACGGAGATCCGTGCAGTAACCAAACAGTCCCATCATAGGTACATCTGCCTCGATCACCTGCTTGCCGCCTGCTACGGGATTCATGCCAAGCACGCGTCCTCTGCGCTTATTTAGATCTCCCATAATATCGCCTGTAAAGGAATCAGGTACTGTTACTTTCACGGAAACAATAGGCTCTAAGAGCACAGGACTAGCTTCCATGAACCCTTTCTTAAAGGCCTGAATTGCAGCCGTCTTAAATGCCATTTCAGAGGAGTCTACCGGATGATAAGATCCATCATAAAGAACAGCTTTTACTCCTACTACCGGATATGCCGCCAAAGGTCCTCTTAATACGGAATCCTGTATGCCTTTTTCAACTGCCGGGAAATAGTTCTTAGGAACAGCGCCGCCTACTACCTCTTGCTCAAATACATAAGTCTCTTCCAGATTACCTGAAGGCTCAAATCTCATCTTAACATGACCATACTGTCCATGCCCGCCGGACTGCTTCTTATACTTGTATTCCACATCGGATTTCTTCCTGATGGTCTCTCTGAATGCTACCTTAGGCTGACTCAGTTCGATTTCAACCTTATATTCATTTAAAAGCTTGCTTGCTATGACTTCAAGATGCAGATCACCCATACCATACAGAAGCATCTGTCTATTTTCGGCATCATTCACATATTTCATGGTCATGTCTTCGTGGGAGATCTTCTGCAGAGCCTGTGAGATCTTATCCACATCACCCTTATTCTTGGGATTATAACGCATATAAGTATAAGGTGTCGGCATTTCCCATTTACCGAATTTGATGGTGGTCGCTTTCGTGGATAAACTGTTTCCTGTACGGGCTGCAGTCAGTTTAGCCAACGCTCCTATATCTCCTGCATGGAGCTCTTTAACTTCAATGGCTTTACTTCCCTGCATAACATACAGTTTACCTATTTTCTCTTCTATATCTTTGTCCACATTATAGATCACATCGTCCGATTTCAGAACGCCGGAATTTACTTTGATCAATGAGTATTTTCCGATAAAAGGATCTACAATAGTTTTCCAGATATACGCAGATTTTGCTTTGGAAAAATCATAATCTGCATGATAAATCTCATTAGTCTTCATATTGATTCCGGCCACTTCTCTGTTTTCAGGGCTGGGGAAATATTTGATGATATCATCAAGCAAAGTATACATACCCTGACACTGAATATTAGAGCCCATGCACATGGGAACAATACTTCCATCGCATACGTTGGTACGAAGGGCCGCCCTTATTTCCGCTTCTGAGAACGTTTCTCCTCCAAAATAACGTTCCATCATCTCTTCGCTGGTCTCTGCAACTGCTTCCATCAGCGTATCGCGGCAGATCTGCAGATTTGCCTTATTATATTCAGGCACTTCACATTCCACAACTTCTTTGCCCTGCCATCTGTTACCGGTTTCGGTAATTACATTGACATAGCCTACAAACTTTTCATTTTCACGAATCGGCAGATGGAAAGGAGCCATTTTCTTACCATACATTCCGGTCATGTCTTCCACTACCTGACGGAAGGAGGCATTGTCAACATCCATGTTGCTGACATAGACCATACGGGGCAGTTTGTACTTTTCGCACAGATCCCACGCCTTCTGTGTACCTACTTCCACACCGGACTTGCCGTTGACTACGATAATTGCTGCCCCCGCAGCGCTGATAGCTTCCTCAACTTCTCCGGAAAAATCAAAAAAGCCGGGAGAATCAATAATGTTTATCTTGTATCCTGCCCACTCAATAGGAACGATAGAAGAACTGATTGAAATTTTACGTTTCTGCTCTTCCTTGCCGAAATCACTGACCGTATTTCCATCGTCTACCTTCCCAAGGCGAGATGTAATACCTGATAAATACGCCATAGCTTCAACCAGACTGGTCTTTCCTGATCCGCCATGTCCCAGTAATACGACATTTCTAATCTTGTCGGTTGTGTAAATATTCATATATGTTCCTCCATTTTATATGTTTTTGGGCACTTTGCTGTCTATTTAGCAATTTTAATTTCCTTATCAGAAACCCCACGAGTATATTTTACTAAAATATTCAGATTATTACAAGTATAATCGTGCAGATTACACATAAATTTCTTTCTGCTATTCTCATACATATTTATTGAATTTCAATTTCCAAAATGTTATTATTTTAAAAGGCTTAAAAACAGAAAGGAAACTACTGCCATGAGAGAGAATTTAACCTGCGGTTTTATCGGTCTTGGTCTGATCGGCGGCTCCATTGCCAAGGCGCTCCGTCAATTCCATCCCGACTACAAATTGATAGGATACGATATTCAAAGAGAGAATACTGATCTGGCTGTTGAAGAGGGGATCTTAAACATATCCCTGTCAGAAATTGATGCATCTTTTCATGACTGTGACTATATTTTCTTATGTGCGCCGGTCTCCTTTAATGATGAAAATCTTATAAAATTAAAGCAGTTTTTATCTCCTGACTGCCTGCTGACAGACGTGGGCAGCGTTAAAACAGACATTCACAGCCATATTGAATCTCTTGGACTGAATGCGCAGTTCATCGGAGGGCATCCTATGGCCGGCAGTGAACGCACCGGCTATATCAACTCCAAAGCGATCCTGATTGAAAATGCTTATTACATTCTTACACCTACCAGAGAGGTGGCTGAGGAAAAGATAACCGAATATAAAGAACTGGCCGCATCCCTTGGCGCCATTCCCCTGATCTTATCCTGTGATCTGCATGATTATGTAACGGCTGCTGTCAGTCATCTGCCACACGTCATTGCTGCCTCCTTAGTCAATCTTGTGAGGGATAAAGATTCCGGTAACGGCATTATGAAACTGATTGCCGCAGGTGGTTTTAAAGACATCACCCGGATAGCTTCCTCTTCTCCTTCCATGTGGCAGCAGATCTGTCTGACTAATACTGAGAACATTTCCGCCTTGCTTGATGACTATATTGCTTCTCTTATAGAGATCAGATCCCAGATCGAACAGCATCGTGATTTATCTGTTTATCATTTTTTTGATGATGCCAGATCTTACCGGGATTCCTTTATGGACGCCTCCAGCGGGCCTATTAAGAGATCCTTTACTGTTAATATTGAAATTGCCGATGAACCGGGAGCCCTTGCTTCTATTGCCACTATCCTTGCCCTTAATCAGATCAGCATTAAAAATATCGGCATTGTACATAATCGCGAGCAGCAGGACGGCGTTCTCCAAATCGAGTTTTACGAAGAAGACAGTATTCGGGCTGCCGGGGAGATTCTGGAGCACAAAGGTTATGTCGTACATCAGGGGCCTTGAATGCGCTTCCACTGTCCTGCTATCTTCCTTATCACAAGTATCAGGAGAATCCCCATGATACCACCGGCTGTATCGAGCATAACATCTTTTACCGATGAAGCTCTTCCCGGCACAAAATACTGATGTATTTCATCTAGCCCTGCCGAAATAATAAGCTGTATCACTATTATAAAAAAACTTTTTCCCGTGCTCTGTATCCACATTGCTGCAATTCCAAAAGACAGTAATCCCACCGTCATATATTCTATAAGATGAGCCAGCTTTCTGATTCCGCCCTCAGCCTCGGTTACAACTAACGGCACATCTGCACTGATTACTGTTCCGCCAAAGATCTTGTAATAAAGATTCACCAGAAAACTTGTAACTTTCGAACTGGCAGCAGTAGAATCTTCAGCGTTTTCGGCTGAAAAAAAGAATATTACCAAGTAAACGGCTATCAGCAATATCAATAAAACAACCGTAATTATTTTTTTCTTTCTTAACTGCTTTTCCATTTTCCCAATCCTAAAAATACCATAAGACGCGCTTATGGTATTTCTGATCTTCCTATTTAATTATTTGCATTCTCCTGACTTTCTTTCATTCTTTCAACTGTATCATACGCTTCTATCCTTGAAGCATCCATCTCGGTCATACCGATAAATAATCCGCCGTAAGTATAACCCTTTTCACTCTTGTTCATACGAACAATCCGCACAAATGTATCTAATACTTCCTGTGTCCATATCCTCAGGTGTGCTTCATAAACAGTTCCGATTTCAAGCTCTTTATCACAGGAAAACCCAACGCCGGTCTTAGAGACATCTATGATATCTATTTCTACACTTTCTTCGGTCTCCACACTTCCTAGTATTTTAACGATCAGCTTTGATGATAATTCCCTGCGATGACTTCTTCTTTTTTCTTCCATAAGATCCTCCTGTAAGCCTTTTTTTTATCATATACCATATGAAATTTTTTGTAAAGTCATCAGTAGAAAAAACAGGCATCCCCGAAAGAAAAGAATCTGTATTTCTCCTTCACCGCTTCCTCATAAGCAGAAAGCACATGCTCTCTTCCTGCCAGTGCACTGACCAGCATAATAAGCGTAGATTCCGGCAGATGAAAATTGGTGATCAGACAATCCAGCACTTTAAACCGATATCCCGGATAAATAAAAATATCCGTATCTCCACAGCATTCTTTTAAAAGGCCGTTTTCGTCGGCAGCGCTTTCTATTGTCCGGCAGCTGGTAGTTCCTACGCAGATCACTCTTCCTCCATTTTTTTTGGTTTCATTAATGATCCCGGCTGCCTCGGCTGATATTTGATAATATTCCGAATGCATGTGGTGCTCCAGGATTTTTTCCGCTTTTACAGGGCGAAAAGTTCCTAGTCCCACATGTAATGTAACATAGGCAAGCCTTACTCCTTTTTTTTCGATCTGCCCAAGCAGTTCATTGGTAAAGTGAAGTCCGGCTGTAGGGGCCGCTGCAGAACCGTCATATTTTGCATAAACGGTCTGATATCTGTTTTTGTCCTGAAGTTTATGGGTAATATAGGGAGGCAGAGGCATTTCTCCCAGCCTGTCCAAAACCTCCTCAAATATGCCCTCATATTCAAAACGTACCAGACGGTTCCCCTCCTCTACAATATCCAGGATCTCTGCCTTTAAAAGCCCGTTTCCAAAGGATATCCATGTTCCCGGTTTTGCTTTTTTACCGGGTTTTACCAGCGTTTCCCAAACATTTCCTTCCTTCCGCTTCAGAAGCAGTATTTCTATGGCGGCGCCTGTATTCTCTTTCACCCCCAGAAGTCTTGCCGGCAGTACCCTGGTATTGTTAAGAACAAGGCAGTCTCCCGGACGCAGATAATCTGCTATATTCCGGAAGATATCATGCCTTAATTCCCCAGTTTCTTTATTTACCATAAGAAGTCTTGAAGCAGAGCGATCTAACAGGGGATCCTGTGCGATCAGCTCTTTAGGAAGATCAAAATAAAAATCAGAAGTTTTAAGTTCTGCACTCTGCATTACATCTCTGCTCCTTTTAAGAAAGCTACATATCCTCTCTTGGCTTCATAAACGTCGGCTTTACTGGTTGCTTCCCATGGAGCATGCATATTGAGCACCGCAACACCGCTGTCGATCACATTCATTCCGTACAGCGCCAGAATATAGGCAATGGTTCCGCCGCCGCCTAAATCCACTCTTCCCAGCTCAGCTGTCTGGAAATTGATCTTGTCCTTCTCAAAGATTTGACGGATATGTGCCAGATATTCCGCATTGGCATCATTGGAGCCTGATTTTCCTTTTGAACCGGTGAACTTATTAAACACCATGCCTCCTCCAAGATAAGCAACGTTTTTCTTATCAAAACTGGATGCATAGGAAGGATCATAAGCACTGCTCACATCGGAAGAAAGCATACAGGATGCTGCCAAAGTTCTTCTTACGTTCAGCTCCGAATACTCTCCCATAAGATTCAGCACCTCAGCTACCGTATTCTCAAAGAATCGGGATTTCATACCGGTAGCGCCTACACTGCCGATCTCCTCCTTGTCCACCAAAAGGCAGCATGCAGTCCGGTCTGTATCTTCCACTTCCAGCATAGCTTTCAGAGAAGAAAAGGCACATACCCTGTCATCCTGTCCATAGCCTAAGATCATACTCCTGTCAAGGCCTGCTTCCCTTGCTTTTCCGGCGGGAACTACTTCCAATTCTGCGGAAAGGAAATCCTCTTCTTCCACTCCATAATTTTTCTTTAAAATATCCAGAATGCCTTTTTTCACTGCATCCTGCGCTTTGTTCTTTTCACTGTCGGAAGCATCTTTCTCGTTTTTTTCTTTTCCGATGGTAATGGGGCGGTTTCCAACGATAATATCAAGGGCTTCTCCCTCGATCACCTTAGCCGCTTTCTTTTCCAACTGTTCGCTTGCCAGATGAATCAACAGATCGGATACAAAAAATACCGGATCATCTTCACTTTCTCCAATGTTAATTTCCACTGTGGTTCCGTCTTTTTTTACGATCACGCCGTGAAGTGCCAGAGGAATTGCCACCCACTGGTATTTCTTTACCCCACCGTAATAATGGGTATCTAAATAGGCAAAGCCGCTATCTTCATAGAGCGGATTCTGCTTCACATCCAGTCTGGGAGAATCAATGTGTGCACCCAGAATATTCATTCCCTCCGTTATGGGACGTCTTCCGATATGGAACATCACAACCGACTTGTTCATGCATACTGCATAAACCTTATCCCCCTCTTTCAGAGTTCTGCCTTCTTTCATGACCTCCTGAAGCTCACTGTATCCCGCCTTTTCCGCCATGTTGACAATTAAATCCACACACTCCCGTTCTGTTTTTCCTTCATCCAGAAAGCTGCGGTATTCATCCGCAAATGCATCCACTTCCTTTAACTGCTTGTTACTATAGGTTTCCCAAGTATTTTTCTTTTCCATTACCAGTCCTCCATTCAACCATCTATCCGCCTGACCATTACATCAGCTGCGCATCTGAGCTCCGTAAGTATCACTGAGCAGATTCACGATCTTTCCGATTACTTCATCCGTCACCTCATCTGTAACATCCCTTTCGGCACAGGCAAGCTCAATCTTAAATGCCATGCTTTTCTTTGCAAATCCCAGCTTTTCACTTTCAAATATATCAAACAGCTCTACTTTGGAAACAAGCTCATCTGCATGTTCGATTGTCTCAATGATCTGTCCGCATTCTACATTCTTATCCACCACCATGGAAATATCTCTGCTGGTCTTCGCATAAGGAGATTCCGGCACATAGTTGATCTTTTCCTTAAACTTGGTCTTAAGAACATCGTAATTTATCTCTGCAATAAAAATCCTGGTATCCGCTTTCTTATCCTTTGCGATAGCAAGGGAATCAATAATATCATACCGGAGCTGGCCAAAAACACCAATCCGTTCTCCGCCGCAATATACTTCCGCGGTCCTTCCCGGATGAAGATAAGGCACATTTCCCCTTTGGTACTTAAAGGTAAGGTCATTATATGCCGCCAAATTCTCCAAAGTCTCTTTCATGGTAAAGAAATCTTCTTCTGTGCCGGAGGTTCCAAGACACAGGGTTTTGATCTCATTAGGAGCTTCTGTCAGCGGTAAATCCTTTGGAAGATAGATATTGGCAAGCTCAAAGAATCTTAAATCGGACTGACCGTTCTTAATGTTATTCTCAAGCGCCTTTACCATGGCAGGTGCCATAAAAGTTCTCATAATGCTGAGATTCTCCGTGATGGGATTCAAAATTTCAACAGCCTTCCTTTCCTTTGCCTCCTCCGGAATCAGGAATTGATCAAACTCTCCCTTGGCTGTCATGGCAATGGTCTGAATTTCAAAATATCCCTGAGTGCACAGAAAATTCTTTATCTCCAGTTCCTTACTCTGTTCCCCATTTAATCCCCCGTTGGTAACAAGGGCTTCGCCAAGGAAAGTAGGAACCACCTTATCGTAACCATACTCTCTGATCACTTCCTCCGCAATATCCTGATCATTCTCAATATCCTCACGGTAGCGCGGAACGGCTAAAGTAAGGATTCCATCCTGCAGTTCTACTTCAAAGGCGAGGTTCTTTAATATCCGGACCATTTCCTCTTCCGGAACCTCTATCCCCAGCACGTAATTCACCTTTGCAGTTTCTACCTGAATCACTCTCTTTTCTGTAGATGCACCGGCGCTTACATCAAAATGGGAAGAACTGATTTTTGCCACGCCAAGAGTCTGGGTAAGATTTAAGGCTCTTGCCATACCGCATTCCACAGAATATTCGTCGATTCCCTTCTCATAGCGGGCTGCCGCATCCGAATGAAGACCCAGCCGTCTCGCGGTCTTACGGACACTGTCTTTCATGAATTTCGCGGACTCAAACAGGACCTCCTTTGTACTCTCTGTAATTTCGCTGTTAAGGCCTCCCATAACCCCGGCAAGACCTACCGCTTTTACTTTATCGCAGATCAGCAGATTGCTGTTATCCAGAACACGCTTCTTCTCATCCAATGTAATCAGCTCTTCGCCCTCCGCTGCACGTCTGACAACGATAGAGCTGCCCTCTAAGGTACTAAGGTCAAATGCATGCATAGGCTGACCAATTTCCACCAATACATAATTTGTGATGTCTACCATGGCATTGATCGCATTATGTCCCACTGCAATCAACCTTCTCTTCATCCAGAGTGGGGACTCTTTATACTGTACATCATAGACATAATGCCCTAAATATCTCGGGCAGACGTCCTTGTCAACAACTGTCACACTGATATCTTCATTGACCCTGTCCTCACAGGTATAGCTCATATCCGGATTTTTGATCTCTTTTCCAAGGAAAGCAGCAACCTCACGGGCAATACCAAGAACAGACTGGCAATCCGGCCGGTTGGCAGTAATGGAAATATCAAAAACATAATCCTCCAGCTCCAGATAAGTCTTAATATCCTCTCCAACCGGAGCGTCATCATCAAGAATCATAATACCGTTCACATCAGCGCCCGGATACCAATCTTTGTTAAGACCAAGCTCTTCTCCTGAACATAGCATGCCGTAGGAGGTCATATCCTTCATCTTTCTCGGTGTAATCTCCATACCGTTAGGAAGCTTCGCTCCCACTAAGCAGGCAGGAACCTTTGCTCCCTGAAAAACATTGTCAGCGCCGGTAAGGATCAAATGATCATGCCCCTGCTCTCCGCAGTCAATATGGCAGATATAAAGGTGCGTTCCCTCATATTTCTCAATGGAAGTAACCTGACCCACATATATTTTCTCAATATTATCACCAAGATATACAACCTCTTCCACCTCAAGTCCGGCCGAAAACAGTTTTTCCTCTAGTTCCTTTGGCGTTACGTCAATATCTACATATTCTTTTAACCAACTAAGTAATACTTTCACGATTGCACCTCCAACTATGCCTTAAATTGTTTTAAAAATTCGATATCATTTTCAAATAACTTGCCCATATGGTTAATTCCATATTTCAGCATGGCAATACGCTCAATTCCAATACCAAATGCAAGCCCTGAATACTCTTCCGAATCAATACCGCAGTTTTCAAGCACCTTCTTATTCACCACACCTCCGCCAAGGACCTCAATCCAGCCGGTTCCTTTACAAAGGGAGCATCCGCTTCCGCCGCACTTAAAGCAGCTCACATCTACCTCTACTGACGGCTCGGTAAACGGGAAATAGGAAGGACGCAGCCTTGTCTTGGCCGCATCGGAAAACAGTCCTTTCACAAATTCATCTAACATACCCTGAAGATCGCACAGCGTAATATGCTTATCAACAACCAACCCTTCCATCTGGCTGAACATAGGCGAATGGGTGGCATCCGAATCGGAACGGAATACCTTGCCGGGAACAAGCACCTTGATGGGCGGCTTCCTACTGTCCATTACCCGGATTTGTCCCGGTGATGTATGGGTGCGCAGAAGCAGATCTTCTGTCAGCCAGAAGGTATCCTGCATGTCTCTTGATGGATGATCCTTTAATACATTCAGTCTGGTAAAGTTATGGTCATCATCTTCTATTTCCGGACCTTCAAAAATTTCAAATCCCATACCTGAAAACACATTGATCATCTCATACTTAACAGTAGTCAGCGGATGAAGATTTCCCATAGGACGGATTTTAACAGGAACCGTTACGTCTATGGTCTCCCTTTCATACTTTTGCTGCAGTTCGAATTCCTCGATCTGCGCTTTCTTCTCATCATATTTCTCCTGAACCCAGGTCTTCACCTCATTCACAAACTGACCATATGCCTTCTTTTCTTCCTTGGCAACCTGCTTGATCCCATTCATCAATCCCTGCACAGAACCAGTCTTGCTAAGGTATTTTTTCCAAACTTCGGAAAGCTGGAGCTCAGACTTTGCTGCCTGAATGTCATCCATAAAAGCGTTTTTCAATTCGTCTGCATTAAACATCATCTTACTTGTCTCCTTTTTTTATTTTGAATAAAATGAAAGTCCCCTGTATGCTTCCATACAAGGGACGAATTTCTCCGCGGTACCACCCAAATTTCTGCCTTCCGGCAGACACTTCATTCGCTTAACGCGCGCCACGTCCGAACCTACTCACAAAACTATTTCTTCCTGCTTCAATCCGAAAGCTCTGGTGGGAAATTCGCATATTATCTGAACTTAAGGAAGCTTTCAGCCGGTGACTTCCTCTCTCTGGCAGAAAATAATATGTTACTTAACACCTTCACAGCCATTTATTTAACTGAACTTATTTTAGTCAATCTTCTTTCGCTTGTCAACACCCTTTTTCCTATAAAGAACTGAGTTTCACTTGTTTTTTCTTTTTCCTACAAAAAACTGAAACGCGGGCTTAAAATACCTGTTCAGAAAAGCGCCGGCCATGACAATGTACATACAGGCATACAGCCACAACATTAAAATAATGATCGTAGTCAGACTGCCATAAGCACTGAAACCGTTAAATTCATCCACATAAACAGAAAAGACCCAGGTGACAATACTCCAGCCAATAGAAGCCACCACTGCGCCTGGGAGCTGCATTTTGAATCCCAGCTTGGCGCCCGGCATGTATGTATACATAAGCGCTATAATAATGGTAATTACAAACCAGACCACCATCATTCTGAAATGCATCAGAACATTAAACAGATAAGCTGACTGCGGAATCTGTCTTTCCACTATATTTACCAGCGTATTGCCAAATACCATAGTGATCAGAGAAATCAGCATTAAGATCACGACCATGATCGTATAAAAGCTTGCTACGATCCGAAGCACCACATAATTTCTGTTTTCTTCCACATCATTGATGGCATTTAATCCCTGCATCAGCGCCATCATCCCTTTACCGGCTGACCAAATAGTACCTATTGCCGTTATAGAGATGATCCCTATGGATTTGTCATAAA
The DNA here is from genome assembly GCA_014803415.1 of Lachnospiraceae bacterium. Taxonomy (GTDB): domain Bacteria; phylum Bacillota; class Clostridia; order Lachnospirales; family Lachnospiraceae; genus Suilimivivens. The sequence goes on along the minus strand of JAAVBZ010000045.1, from coordinate 121,718 downwards.
CCTCGGTAATAATTCCGGATAAAAGCCCTTTCATCTGATCCGGTACAATTTTAGTAACTACTCTTAACAGAGTGGCCTCCGTGACCGGTGTATATGGAATTATGGCACACAAAAGCATCAACATGGGGATCAGGGATAAAAACAGAAAGAATGCCGTACTTGCTGCAAATGCACTTACATTCTTTTTGCTCATATGCTTACCAAAATCATATCCGATAAATAATAATCTTCTAAGCATTGTTTTCTTTGTCCGTTTCCTTTACTCATTAATACAATTTTTTCATATAGCATTCAGGATAAAAGAAGGTCAGGATCTCCTCACAGCTCTTTTGACTGTTTCCCATGGCTTTTGCTCCATTCTGGCTCATTCCCACACCATGACCATATCCACCGCCAAACACAGTATATCCTACCACAATTCCCCCATCTTTTACAACATCAATTATGATATATGCACTGGGAATGATCTTTCCTATTTCCGCCTCGGTTCCATCCTGCTTCCTAACACTGCCGCCATTGTTTAAGACATATCGTATATTGTATTCTCCTGATGTCTCAAAAATACCTGCATCCGTATCAAGAATCAGCTTTTGTGCCACACCTCCTTCTCTTCTCTCTGCAATATACATATCATAAACTTCGGAGAAATCCTCCGACATACGCCCTGCCATTTCTTTTACATTCATTTCCGAAACATCATACTGCCAGCGATACCATGCTTCTTCCTTTTCATAATCTTCTTCATGCGTATTTAAGATATACTCCCTGAACTCTTCTTCTCTGCTCATTTGTTCCGGCGTGATCTCTTCTTCATCTTCGCTTCCCTCGCCGGTATTATCATTTTCAGCAATATGTACTGAGGATAAGTATGGCATGGTCTCTTTATTGCTTTCATTCCATACCCCCGCATCCGTTCCGAAACCACAGGAAGTAGAATAATAATAAGTGCTTACTGCTTCACTGCCATGGTAAAGCAAAATTCCCGTAGTTTCTTTGACTGCTTTTGTCGAATTCACATTTTCCACGATATTATTGTAAACCTGATAATTGACACTGTCATCCACATGAGCGCCCAGATCAGGCAATCCCGGATGGATCAAATATCGGTAGGCATAAGTTCTGGCACAGACTGCCTGCGCTTTTAACGCCTCCGGTGCATAGGATGCCGGCATTTCGCTTGGCACTACAGAATAAAGATATTCTTCCAAAAGCAGTTCATTGATAAGTACGAGTCCTTCCCCTGTCTTTACAATTTCCATCCTTCCCCTATAAGAAGGAGTTCCCTGATTTCTGTCAATTGAAAACACCTGGATTCTTCCGGATTTTACGGCCGGGACAAGCTCTACTCTGTCTCCATCAAGATAATTGCTCTCACTGTCAATTTCTATTTTTTCTCCTGCATTAAAGACTTTTCTCTCTCTTTCCTCATACGGTCCGTAAATAAGTTCCACTTCACAGTCTGCAGCCAGCGTCAGGCTGTCATGGTACAAAGATTTGAAATTGCTGTTCATCACGGCTATTCTGATGCTTTCCATATTCTCTTTACGCATGATAAGTACTGCGCATATTTTTCCTCTATCCAGTACATAATCTGCAAAGTCATAGCCGATTCTTAAATCCGAAAGATCGGTTTCACAAAGTTCTTCATATAATTGATATACTTTACAGTTGTCGGATATTGCAAAAGTTCCTTTGTCCTGCAGTTCAAGATCTTCTTCTCCCATTCTAAGAAGTCTTCCGCTTACCCGCTCACTCTTAACATTTATCTTACTTAAATGTCCTTCCGAAAAGGTAATATCAGAAATACTTTCTCTTAATGCATCTTCCTTCGGTTCTCCTTCTTTCCATTCATAGGCTATTTCAAATCCATGGACAAAAAACTGTATTTTCCATTCATCAGCCTCCATCACCCATACATTTTCCATGGTAACGCTTCCTTTTTCTTTTTCTCTAACTGTCAAAAGCTTATCTTCGCTGACATACGCCCTGACTTTAGAAAAATAGCAGTCTTTGAACTTCCCGGAAGAATAAGTATATATTTCCCCTTCTGCCGAAAGAAGACTTCCCTCATCCATTTTTTCTCCCGCTAAATTTTCATTTCCGGTCAAAAGGAATATCTCGGACTTTTCAATGATTTCCTGAAGACCATATAAGGCCAGCAGGTTATCGTAAGTTTTATACCAGTCCTCCTTCAGGATATAAAATCCCTCTTTATATTTACTTTCCATTCTAAACTGCTTATCATCTGATAGCAGTGTGATCATTCCTATGTAATCTTCGTAAAGTAAAAATTCTGTATCACTCTGCACATATGCATTTTGGATCTGTAAAATCCACTCTTCCAACTGCCTTCCTGTTTCCGCGCTGCATGCCGCCTTTTGGGCAAAAGCCTGCATTAAGATTTCTACATCATCTGCTTCTATTCCCTCTCCTTCGGGCTGCTCCATACGAAATACCCTGGTATCTTTTTTTATCAGGAAAATAAGTACGCATACACAGACAATGATCAGTATCAGTTTTAACAAAATACGAGTTTCTTTTTTCATATACAAGCTCCTCATTATAACAAAGAAAAGCAGCCATTGGCTGCTTTTCTTTCGTTCCCCAAAATGCCGGTTCCTGTCTTTTGACTCCTAGCCGAGCTAGGTGGGTGACCGCAATCTGAACATTTGCCTTCCCTTCCAATCCTCAAATGAGTGAGGGCTTGACAGCCGCCAGACGATATAGGAATCCCGTTTAAAGTATCTGTAGGTTCAAAAACAACAGGAGTTATCGCGCATCTCAGGTTAGTTTTATTATATCCAATATAAGTCTAAAATACAACTGTAAAATAAAAAAATACGGGTATATCTTAACAGATATACCCGTATAAATATAACTTATTTCTCAGGTCCTGCAGAAACTAATGCCTTTCCAGCATCGTTGCCTTCATATTTTGCAAAGTTCTTAACAAATCTGTCTGCTAAGTCTTTTGCCTTGGTTTCCCATTCGGAAACATCTGCATAAGTATCGCGCGGGTCAAGAATTGCAGGATCAACACCCGGAAGCTCGGTAGGAACTTCAAAGTTGAAGAGCGGAATCTTCTTTGTCGGAGCATTGTTGATGTCACCACTTAAGATTCCATCAATGATTCCACGGGTATCCTTAATGGAAATTCTCTTTCCAGTTCCGTTCCAGCCTGTGTTTACGAGATAAGCCTTTGCACCGCTCTTTTCCATTCTCTTAACTAATTCTTCTGCATACTTGGTCGGATGAAGCTCTAAGAATGCCTGTCCGAAACAAGCGGAGAAGGTCGGTGTAGGCTCTGTAATTCCGCGCTCTGTTCCAGCTAACTTAGCGGTAAATCCGGAAAGGAAGTAGTACTGGGTCTGCTCCGGTGTCAGAATAGATACAGGCGGCAGTACTCCAAATGCATCTGCGGATAAGAAGATTACGTTCTTAGCAGCAGGAGCAGCGGATACCGGTTTCACAATATTGTCAATGTGATTGATCGGGTAAGATACACGGGTATTCTCCGTTACACTCTTATCGTCAAAGTCAATCTTTCCGTCAGCATCCAGAGTAACGTTCTCAAGAAGAGCATTACGCTTGATCGCATTGTAGATATCCGGCTCGGAATCTTTGTCCAGATTGATAACCTTCGCATAACATCCGCCCTCAAAGTTAAATACGCCGTTATCATCCCAGCCGTGCTCGTCGTCACCGATAAGAAGACGCTTCGGGTCAGTGGAAAGGGTTGTCTTACCAGTTCCGGAAAGTCCGAAGAAGATAGCTGTGTTTTCGCCATTCATGTCTGTATTTGCGGAACAGTGCATAGAAGCAATACCCTTAAGCGGCAGATAGTAGTTCATCATGGAGAACATACCCTTCTTCATTTCTCCGCCGTACCATGTATTAATGATAACCTGCTCGCGGCTGGTGATATTGAAAGCAACACAGGTTTCTGAGTTAAGACCTAACTCTTTATAATTGTCAACTTTTGCCTTAGAAGCGTTATAAACAACGAAATCCGGCTCGAAATCAGCCAGCTCTGCATCGGAAGGCTGAATGAACATATTCTTAATGAAATGTGCCTGCCATGCAACTTCAACGATGAAACGTACTGCCATACGGGTGTCTTTATTTGCACCACAGAATGCATCTACTACGAAAAGACGTTTGTCGCAAAGCTCTTTCTTAGCAATTTCCTTAATGGTAGCCCAAACATCTTCAGACATAGGATGATTGTCGTTCTTGTACTCATCGGAAGTCCACCATACCGTATCTTTGGAATTATCATCCATAACGATATACTTGTCTTTAGGTGAACGACCTGTATAAATACCAGTCATTACGTTGACTGCTCCAAGTTCGCTTTCCTGACCGACTTCAAAGCCCTCCAGGCCTGCTTTTGTCTCTTCCTCGAATAACATTTCGTAAGAAGGGTTGTGCACGATTTCTTTGACACCGGTAATGCCATACTTGCTTAAATCAATTGCCATTTTTTTAACCTCTCTTCTTTTATATTATAGTTGATATATAGAACCCATTATCAATCCATATACGTTTAAAGCATACCATATTCAGGAAAATAAGTAAATACCTAAATTGGCTTGAATCAGCAACTATACTTACTTTTTGGCTGCAATTTACGGAAACTCAAGTTTCTATTTATTAAATATTTGTAAACTATATTTTTTTACTTGTTTCAATTCTTTTGCCATGATAAGATAGAAAATATATATTTTTAGTCTGACATATTCTGCAACATGTCCGAAATCAATTCACTGTATTGATACATCAAAATTTTATGTATAAACAGACACAATCCAAGGTAGAAAGGAGTTAATATACTATGGATCATAATAGCTATTCAGAAATTACACCCGATATCATCCGTCTTGCTTCCATGGCACAAAAGGCAGATATCATCGACTCAGAACTTTTTACAAAGTACGATGTAAAAAGAGGTCTGCGGGATTTAAACGGAAAAGGCGTGCTGGCAGGGCTTACCAATATTTCCGATGTACGCGCCACCAAAATAGTGGATGGAGTATCCGTTCCCACACACGGCAGACTCTTTTACCGGGGCTATGATGTCAAGGATCTGGTAGCAGGTTTTACCCAGAATGACCGGTTCGGATTTGAAGAAGTTACTTATCTTCTTCTCTTTGACAAACTGCCGAATGAAGAAGAACTGCTAAGCTTCAGAGATATGCTGGCAGGCTATCGTACTCTTCCCACCAGTTTTGTCCGGGATATCATTATGAAAGCTCCCAGCATTGATATGATGAATACACTTTCAAGAAGTGTACTGACTCTCTATTCCTACGATGACAGAGCGGATGATGTTTCCCTGCCTAATGTACTTCGTCAGTGTCTGCAGCTCATCAGCCTGTTCCCGCTTCTGTCCATTTACGGTTATCAGGCATACTGTCACTATCATGACGGAAAGAGTCTCTATATCCACCAGCCTGATCCCTCCCTTTCAGCGGCAGAGAATATCTTACATATTCTTCGTCCTGACAGTTCCTATACCCCTTTGGAGGCCAAGCTGCTTGATATTGCTCTGGTGCTTCATATGGAACACGGCGGCGGTAACAATTCATCTTTTACCACCCATGTTGTTACCTCTTCCCTTACAGATACTTATTCTGTTATTGCCGCTGCGATCGGTTCCCTGAAAGGTCCCCGTCACGGCGGTGCCAACATCAAGGTTGTTCAGATGTTTGACGAAATGAAGAAAGAAATCAAAGACTGGGAGGATGAAGAAGAAGTTAAAGCTTATCTGCAAAAACTTCTGCATAAAGAAGCTTTTGACCATGCCGGACTGATCTACGGTGTGGGTCATGCCATTTATTCCAAGTCGGATCCAAGAGCTGTAATTCTCAAGGACTTTGCAGAAAAACTTTCCATGGAAAAATCCCTGGAAAAAGAATTTGCGCTGTATTCTCTTGTAGAGAAACTTGCCCCCGTTGTTATTTCCGGAGAACGTCAGATGTATAAAGGCGTCAGTGTCAATGTGGACTTCTATTCCGGTTTTGTTTATAACATGTTAGGCCTTCCCATGGAACTTTACACGCCTATCTTTGCCATGGCACGTATTTCCGGCTGGAGCGCACACCGTATGGAAGAACTTGCAAACAATGGCAAGATCATCAGACCTGCCTACAAGCCTATCAGTATCGACAAAGAATATATTGATATGGAAGACCGGTATTAACAAGAAAATCGCTACGCGATTATCTTGGGAAGAACCTTCGGTCCTTCCGCTCTTAGGAGGAATTTCCTATATTACAAAAAAGCGGTTCGCACCTCGAACCGCTTTTTTATTCCCGTATTATTTGTTTATATTCCCAAAAAATCCATTACAGTCTGTTTCATTTCTGATCTGTCGCAGATGTGATCATGTAAAACCGGTGCTGCTGCAATCTCCTTGATCGCCTCAGGTACTGCTACCCCTGAAAGTTCAGAAAGCTTATTAGCCAGTTCAAAATCATCCATATCATCATATTTGTTATCAATGGCATTCATAACACTTCTGGTAAATTTGTAGGGACTTGCTGTAGAAGCGATCACAGCTGTCTTTTCGTCTCCGGTATCCTTTTTGTACTTCTTATAAACACAGGAAGCAACTGCTGTATGGGTATCTATCACATATCCTGTCCTGTCATACAGATCATGGATGGTCTGTGCTGTCTCCTCTTCACTTGCATAATTACCATAGAAATCTGCAAGCTGTAAACTCATTTCCTCTGTAATACTGTATTTACCGGTCTGCTTCAGCTCATTCATCAGATCCAGATTCTTTTCAGCATCATCACCTGCTATCTTATAGATCAAACGCTCCAGATTACTGGAAATAAGAATATCCATAGAAGGCGATGAGGTAAGCACGAAATCCCTGTTCCTGTCATAAGTACCTGATGTAAAGAAATCATACAGTACTTTATTCTCATTGGACGCACAGATAAGTTTATCAATAGGAAGACCCATTTGTTTTGCATAAAAAGCAGCCAGTATATTGCCGAAGTTACCCGTGGGAACCACTACATTGATCTGCTCTCCCTCTTTAACACGGCCTTCTTCCAGTAATTTCACATAAGAATATACGTAATAAACAATCTGAGGTACCAGTCTTCCGATATTAATGGAATTGGCTGAAGAAAACTGAAAACCTTTTGTCTCCATATAAGCTGCCAGTTCTTTATCCCCAAAAATCCGCTTCACACCGGTCTGAGCATCATCAAAATTACCATGAATACCTACAACATATGTATTTTTACCCTTCTGGGTCACCATCTGTTTTTCCTGAATGGGACTTACGCCATTTTTCGGATAGAACACCACGATCCTTGTCCCATCCACATCAGCAAATCCTGCCAGTGCAGCCTTGCCGGTATCCCCGGAAGTTGCTGTCAGTATCACAATTTCATTCTCAACATTATTTTTCTTTGCCGATGTTATCATCAGATGCGGCAAAATTGATAATGCCATATCTTTGAAGGCAATGGTTGCACCATGAAAAAGCTCCAGGTAAAATGCACCATCTGCTTCTGCCAAAGGCGCTATGACCTCTGTATCGAATTTAGCATCATAAGCCTTCTCAATGCAGTTCTTCAGCTCATCTTCCGTAAAATCAGTCAGATACAGTTTCATTACTTCATAAGCAACCTGTCCATATGTCATATGAGACAGCTCCTCAAGGGATTTATCAAGCGCCGGAATCCTTTCCGGTACAAACAATCCACCGTCTTCTGAAAGCCCCTTTAAGATTGCTTCTGAAGCTTTTACCGGACTTTTCTTCGATCTGGTACTATTATATAAAATTTCCATATTCGTTCCTTTCTTTCTCTGCAGGCAGTGATTTATCCTTTTAGATATTATCATAAACCCCGGCACTTGACAAGACAGCCTTATCCGTAGGTAAAAAATTCATGTCCGCCGTATTCAAACAATCTTTTTAAGGAACGGTCAAACCATTTCATGTTTTCGTCATCAGCATATTTTCTGGCCGCAAAATAAAGCGCGCCTTCTGTCATGTCCTCACCTTTAAGAACTCTGCCCACAGCCTCTTTGGTCTCCTCACTCACTTTTACGGAATAATAGCTGCCGTTGGCCACAGGCGAAAACTGATATTTATCGTTTTTATGCTGGAATACTACCTCCTCTACCGTATTGGGAAATCTGCTGCTGTTCACTCTGTTCATCACTACGCCTGCCACCAGCATCTTTCCTTTTTCATCCTCATTCCCTGCCTCTGCCTGTACAATTTTTAACAAAACTTCATAATCCTTGTCCGAAAGATTATAAATATCCTCTCTTTCAAGCACCTCATAATCTACGACTCTCTGCCCTGAAGAAGCTCTTTTTAAAATCCCAAAGAACTTGTCAGCCTTTGGCTCTTCATAATTTTGCGCCAGACTGATCTGAAAAGCCGGCATAGAAGCCAGTCTGTTTACCTGTATTCCCTTTACACAGAACCATCCTGCCAGAAAAAGCATATTGCAAAGAAACAACTGGGTTACAAACTTTTTATACATTTTATTCCATATTCCTTTCTTTCAAAATGTTACACTTGTGTAATACTTCCTTAATATTTTATACAGACATGCCTTAAAATATTTCTAAAATTTGTATTTATGGGTAAAATATTTCAAATTTGTATGTTTTATGTTAAAATGGATAATAATTATTGATCTGCAAACTTTAACCTGATACAAGGTGGTTTTTATGGAAAAGAAGCTGCCCGGCGTATTTCCGGCAACAAAAAAGAACGGTACTGTTTATTACCGTTCTTCTATCACGTATAAGCAAAAGCATATCAGCCTTGGAAGCTATGATACACCATCCAAGGCTTTTGGTGCATATTTGGAAGCTTCTTCTATCATTGAAAAAAAATCTCTTTCATTAAATGATTATTCCATTCACCGTGTCCTGCCTTTTGGCAAGTGGGTCACTCTGATCAATTTCAGAGACAATAATATATATATAGCTACTCCTATCTATCTTCGTCAGAACTATTTTGAATATTTTCTTTCTCCCGAACAGGTATTAAAGTTTGACATTGATGATCTTTTCTATTACTCTTCCCGAAAGATCATGCAAAGGGGCCGTCACTTTTTTGTGGCTGATTATGGCATGCAGGTAAATATTGCCAACCGATATGGCATTAAAAATTACGCCGTACAGGGCAGAGACTACCGCTTTGTAAACGGGGATCCCTGTGACTTCCGATATGAAAATATTGAGATCTTTAATAAATATCATGGCGTTATAAGAAAAGAATCTAAAAAAGGTGTTAAGTATGTAACAAAGATCCATATTAACGGCAATTATACAGTAGGAACTTATGTTACTGATACAGAAGCTGCCATCGCTTATAATAAAGCGATAGATATACTGAAAAAAGCCGGCGTAACAAAGAATTTCGTTCCTAATTACTTAGAGGATCTTTCTCCTTCCGTCTACGCCGACATTTATTCAAAACTGCATATTTCTTCTAAAATATTAAATTATACGGTATCGGACTAACGCTTGGAATAATCTACGAAGCTGATGGTATAATTGACTTCTCTTCCCACTCCGTTAATGCTTTCACCGCCTGCATACTCCCACATTTTGAACTGGTAAGGATAATCGGGCACAGGCGACTGATCTGTCAGCCATACATCATACTTCTTCAGTATTTCGGAGGAAAGAATCTCTGATAGCAGCCAATCTCTGTCTCCATATAAAATCGCATCATGACCTTCTCTTCCTACTTCTTTCAAAAAGGTTTCTACAATCTGCGTCTTCTGCTCTGTATCCAGAATATCCGTTCTGGCAGTATCATTTTTAATGCTCTCCATTCGAAGGGCTACCGGATAAGTGATCTTATAAGGAATCAGATTAGCGGCAACAAACTGTGCCTCTTCTACGGCCTCATCCACAGTCACTGCCTGAGAGCAGAAATAAACGCCGATCTCCAGTCCCGCCTTTGAAGCTGCTTCTATATTTGTGATAAAATTCTGGTCAAGGGTGATCAGTCCTGTTCCATATCCCCTTGCTCCAACCTTCAACATTACAAAATCAATTCCTTCATCCCGAAGAGTCTCAAAGTCTACTGTTCCGTTCTCTTCCGAAATCTCCACTCCCAGCCTTGAAAGCTTTTTGTTTCCGTCATAATAAGTCATTTTTCCATTGACTGTTTTCATTTTGGTAAAATCATAATCACTTTTGGGAATCTTATCATCAATCTCCACCCACTCCTGGGTTCCGTCTTTATAAGAAACCAGAATATGGTTGCCGTCGGCTGCTTTTTCCTCGTCAGTAGGTTCATGGGAAGGGACAGGCGTCGGGCCCAAACTTGCAGCCGGTGAAGCCTGCGCCTCCACATCCTTTTCTTCCTCATCATACATATCCCAGAATTCAAGATCCTGTGATGTCAGCTTATGTTCTTTGTAAAGAGTCTCCAAGTCTGTCTCACCATCGGTAAATTTTACAGTTCCTTCCGTTGACACTGTTGCTGTTGGCAACGGCTCCGCAGTGGCCGTATTCTGATTGTATATATGATTGGATTTATTTTTGCTATTGCTGATAAGCACATAGGCTAATATAATAAGAATCAGAATTGATACTGCCACTATAGTATAAGTGACCCGAGGGCTCATTCCTTTTTCATCCTGTTCATCAGGTAACCGCATTATATCACTACTCTCTTTCGATTTTTCACCTTTTTAATCATTGTTACTGTAAGAGTATACTATAATTACCTGATAATTGACAACTATAAACAAATTCCATTTAGGAGAATCTTTTCATGTTTTCATGTTTTTTACCAAAACTGCAAAAATTTACCGGGTCTATTCTGTGTTTCTTTTTATCTATTGCTGTCTTGCTTTTATTCCCGAATCTTACAGGCTGCGGACAGAATATGGCAAAAGAGACCAGAACCGGCTTTTATCTGAATACAGTTATATCCATCACACTCTATGGAACCGGACGTGAAGAACTGTTTGAAGGCTGTATGGAAATGGCGGATTCTTATGAGCATATGCTGAGCCGCACTATAGAGGGCAGTGATGTCTGGAACATTAATCACAGCGGCGGAATGCCAGTAACTGTTCATGATGAAACACGTGATCTGTTAAATATCGCTTTGTCTTACGCCGAAATGTCAGAGGGTCTGGTAGATCCCACCATCGGCACTCTGTCAAGTCTATGGAATTTCGGTGAGGATGATCAGGGCACTGTTCCTTCAGAAGATGCCATCATTGAAGCACTTTCTCATGTGAATTACCGGAATATCATGATAGAAGGAAATCAGGTAACTCTTAAAGATCCCCAGGCCATGATAGATCTTGGTTTTGTTGCCAAAGGATATATTGCCGACAGAATGAAAGAATACCTGATCGCTAACAATGTAAAAAGCGCTGTCATTAATCTTGGCGGAAATGTTTTAACGATTGGCGGGCGGCCTGATCATACTCCTTTTAAAGTTGGAATTCAAAAACCTTTTGCTGATGCCGGCACTTCTATCCTCATTCTTGATGTGCAGGACAGGTCGCTGGTATCTTCCGGCAATTATGAACGGTTTTTTCTAAAGGAGGATGTCCTCTACCATCATATTCTGTCTACTTCAGACGGATATCCGGCAGACAGCGGTCTTTCCGGCGTAACCATTATCAGTGAACGCTCCGTAGATGGGGATGCTTTGTCCACATATTGTTTTATTTTAGGATATGAAAAGGGGAAAAAACTGATAGACAGCCTCCAAGGGGTGGAGGCCGTCTTTATTTCAGAAGATGGAACTGTTTTATGATATCTTTTTATGAAACAGATACTTTGCCGGCCAGCACATTCTTGTAATCCTCCAGATTCTTCTGAAGAAGCGCCGGTGTATCCAGTCCGTAAGGACATTTGCCCTTACACTGGTTACAGTGTAGACAGTTTTCGATATTCAGCATTTTTTTCTGTGCTTCCTGTGTAAGCTGGGCTTCTGACGGTGAACGCCGCAGCAGAAGGGACATTCTGGCACAGTTGTTGATCTCAATATTTACGGGACACGGCATGCAATACCCGCATCCTCTGCAGAATTCTCCCGAAAGTTCTGCCCTGTCCTTCTCAATGAGCTCAGCTGTTTGTTTCGTCATAGCAGGTGGATTCGTTACATAAGAAAGGAATTCATCCAACTCCTTTTCTTTCTGAACTCCCCAGATAGGAAGTACATTATCATACTGGGCCGCATGAGCGTACGCAGCGGCAGAATTAGTGATCAGACCGCCGGACAATGCCTTCATGGCAATAAATCCCATATCTGCTTCCTTACACTTACGGACCAGTTCTTCATCTTTTTCTGTTGCAAGATAACAGAACGGGAACTGCAGTGTCTCATAAAGCCCGCTTTCTATTGCTTCTCCGGCTACTGCCAGTCTGTGATTGGTAATGCCGATATGACGGATCTTACCTTCTTTTTTGGCTTCCAGCGCAGCATCATATAAACCGCTGTTATCACCGGGTCTGGGACAGAATGCCGGATTATGGAACTGATAAATATCAATATAATCGGTCTTCAGATTCTCAAGACTCTTCTTCAGGTCCTCTCGCATGGCCTCTCCCGTTTGCGCACCGGATTTGGTAGCAATATACAGATTCTCCCTGATCTTTTCAAAAGCAAGTCCTACCTTGTGCTCACTGTCACTGTATGCCCTTGCAGTATCAAAAAAACGGATACCTCCATCATAAGCCTTACGTAGCAGATGAACTGCCGCCTCATCGCTGATCCGCTGGATGGGAAGGGCTCCAAAGCCATTTTTATTCACTAAAATTTCTGTTTTTCCCAATCGTACCTGTACCTGATTCATAGAACAACCATACCTCACTTTCATTAAGCATGCTCAATAATCGATTTTCTGGGACATTTTTCCTTGCAGGCTCCGCAGCCTTCACATTTTTCATAATCGATCGTTGCATTAAAATTCTCCACTGTAACGGCATCTGCTGGACAGTTTTTCTTGCAGAGCTGACAGCCGATACAGGCTGTGGTACATTCCTTCATGGCAACAGGTCCTTTTTCCAGAGAGCTGCATGCTACTGCATATTTTGCATCATAAGGAATCAGGCTGATCAGATGCTTAGGACAGACTTCCACACATTTACCGCATGCTTTACATGCTTCTTTATCTACTTTTGCAACGCCGTTTTCAACATGAATGGCATCAAAGGGACAGACCTGCACACAGGTTCCATAACCAAGGCAGCCGTAATTACAGCTTTTTGCACCGCCGTTTGGAACAAAAGACAGCATACGGCAGTCTTCGATTCCATAATAGTCATAATCAAATGTTGTTTTGTCACAATCTCCCTGACATTGTACAAATGCTACCATTTTCGTGGATTCTTCCGCTTCCACGCCCATGATCTCGGCAATCTTCTTTCCTACTGCTTCTCCTCCTACAGGACAGGTATTCACAGCCGCTTCCCCTTTGGCAATGGCCGCCGCAAGACCGCTGCATCCGGGAAATCCACATCCGCCGCAGTTATTGCCGGGAAGTGCCGCAAGAACCGCCTCCTCTTTTTCGTCTACCTCTACTTTAAAGCAGATTCCGGCTATTCCAAGAAATATGCCTACAAATAATCCAACACCGCCTACTGCGGCAACCGATAAAATAATTCCTGATATACTCACCTAAGCACCTCCTACAAGAGTCCCGAGAATCCGCAGAAGGCGATCGCCATCAGTCCCGCTGTGATCAGCACGATGGGCATTCCTTTAAAGGATTCCGGAATATCATTGTATTCCATTTTTTCTCTGATCCCCGCAAGAATCACAATAGAAATGGTAAAGCCCACTGCTGTGGCAAAACCGTTTACAATACCTGCAAGGATTCCGTAATTCTTCTGAACATTGGTAAGGGCTACACCAAGTACTGCACAGTTGGTCGTGATCAGAGGTAAATAAACACCAAGCGCCTGGTACAAAGAGGGCATAAATTTTTTTAAGAACATTTCCACAAACTGTACCAGTGCCGCAATGACCAGAATAAATACGATGGTCCGCAGATATGTCAGGTCAAGAGGAGTCAGAATGAACTTATAAATCATGCCGGCTACTGCAGAAGCCAGGGTAATGACAAAAATAACCGCGGTCCCCATACCTGCCGCCGTATTGATCTTTTTGGAGACACCGAGGAACGGACATAAGCCAAGGAATTGGCTTAAAACAACATTGCTTACCAGTGAAGATGAGATCAGAATAATAAGTAATTCCTTAATCAATGTCTTTTCCCTCCTTTTCTGCTGTGCGTCCCGTACAGCCAGTATCCTTACAATGTGAACAGTCACTTCCGCATCCTGACTGTATCTTTGACATATCTTTTCCTTTGCGCTCTCCCGCCAGCTTTACTTTATTCTGGATTGCCGTCAGTACTGCAAGAACAAAGAATGCTCCCGGAGCCAGTATGAAAATATTGCAGGGCACATAGCTTTCCGGCATGATCTTGAATCCGAACAGTTCTCCAGCACCGATCAGCTCTCTGACCGCTCCGATGATCGTCAGAGCAAAGGTAAAACCAAGTCCCATGCCGATACCGTCAAACAAAGAAGAGATCACGCCATTCTTGGAAGCATAGCTCTCTGCACGGCCCAGAATGATACAGTTGACTACGATGAGCGGAATATATAGCCCGAGTGCATTATACAAGAATGGGAGATATCCCTCCAATAAGAGCTCCACCATCGTAACAAAAGAAGCTATGATCACGATAAACGCAGGGATCCTTACTTTGTCAGGAATCACCTTTCTTAACATGGATATGAACATATTACTGAGTGCCAATACCGCCATCGTGGTAAGTCCCATTCCCAGTCCGTTAATTGCAGACGTTGTAACCGCCAGCGTAGGACACATGCCCAGCGTCAGTACAAAGGTAGGATTTTCAGTAATAATACCGTTTTTTAATCGTTCGGCTGCGCTGCCTTCTTTCATTGTACATTACCTCCTAACTGTGTCTGATATATATAAAGTCCGCCGTTAACAGCCCTAGTAACGGCATTGGTAGTGATGGTTGCTCCACTGATGGCATCGATCTGGCTGTCCATGACAGAACCGGATTTGGTATAGGTAAAGCTTGACACGTTTTTATTATCGAACTGAGGTTTTAATACTGCTTCTGCTTTCATACCAAGACCGGGCGTTTCTGAAATCTTTAAGATGGAAATTCCGTTTAATGTACCGTCATTTTGTATTCCCATGGTAAAAGTAATATCTCCGCCATAGCCTTCATGACTGGTAACTGTCAGTACGTATCCGAGATTATTTCCCAGTCCGTCTTTGACTTCCAGAATTTTATCAATATCTACCGCTCCATACTCTTCTTCCCAGGTGCTGTCCCCAGCCGGCACTGAAAATGCAATTGCTTCAAAAGAATCTGCTCCCGGAAAGACTTCCGCATAGGCTTCATTGGCAGCTTTCTCCTGCGCAAGTGCAATAGGTTCTTTGGTAATCTGATATACAAAGCCCAGGAGCAAACCGGCCGTCACTGTAATGATAAGCAGCACCGCTGCATCCTTAATCATATTTTTCATGTCCGTTCCCCTCCTTTTCCAAATGCTTTAGGAAGTGTGATCTTCTCGATCAGAGGCACGATCAGGTTACCGATAATAATGGCATAGGAAACTCCTTCCGCCGAAGGTCCGAAGATCCTGAAAATACCTGTCAGAATACCAAGGAAGATACCGTATAGATACTGTCCGTTTTTGGTAACGGGACGCGTTACATAATCAGTAGCCATGAAAAATGCTCCAAGCATCAGCCCGCCTCCTGCAAGGTGCGCACTGATAAAAGCAGGATCAAGTCCGTGACCGCCGAATAAGATAAGAAAAATCACAAAGCTGACCAGATAGCTTCCGGGAATTCTTAAATCAATGATTCCAAGAAGGATCAAAAAGCAAGCCCCGATCACGATCGCTATCATAGAAGTTTCACCGATAGTTCCTGGGATGCGTCCAACCACCATATCCAGAATATTCACACTCTCCCCATTCTTTAGCGCATAAAGAGGGGTTGCTCCTGTATATGCATCCGTTTCAAAATTGCACATAATTGAGGTATAGGAAATCAACAGAAAGCATCTGGCACCCAGGGCCGGATTCATAAAATTCTGTCCCAGACCGCCAAACAGCATTTTGACAACAAGAATTGCAAAAATACCACCGATCACGCCAATCCACCAGGGCGCTGTGGATGGCAGATTAAGGGCCAGCAAAAGTCCTGTTACTACTGCCGAAAAATCTCCTATTGTAACTGGTTTATGCATGGCTTTTTCATATATGTATTCTGTCAGCACTGTAGTGGCTACTGTTATCAGTATCAATATCAGCGCATCCAATCCAAAGTTATAGATACCGAAACCGGCTGCAGGAAGCAAAGCAATTATCACTGCAAGCATGATGTTTGACGTGGTTATCTTTGACCTGATATGGGGATTGGATGACACTTTCATCAAATCGCTCATTACTCTTTCCTCCTACTTTTTCTTCTTTGCAAGCTGCATCTTGCGCATGGATTTGATCACCTGTGTAAGGGGCCTCTTGGCAGGGCAGACAAAGCTGCAGCACCCGCATTCACAGCATTCCATACCATTATTCTTCACAAATGCCTCTTCATCATAATGCTCTGCATAATCCGCAAGTTTTCTCGGCACTACCCTTCCCGGGCATGCTTCCACACATTTTCCGCAATTGATACAGGCACTTGGTTCCATAGCCGAAACATCATCTTTTGTAAGACAAAGAAGGGCAGATGACGTCTTGGTAGTAGGTACATCCAGATCAAAAATACCGAAGCCCATCATAGGACCGCCGGAAACAATCTTAACCGGATTCTCTTTAAAACCGCCGGCTTCTTCTATCAGCTCATGATAATTGGTACCAATCTTAACTTTAAAATTACAGGGTTCTTTTATAGCATCGCCTGTCACTGTAACAATTCTATGCATCAGAGGCCTTCCCTCGATCACTGCATTATGTATGGAAATAACAGTATCTACGTTATTTACCACACAGCCCACATCTGCAGGCAGTTTTTCTGAGCTTATGGCACGGCCTGTGGCAGCATAAATAAGCTGGCGTTCAGACCCCTGAGGGTATTTGGTCTTTAATGCCTTGACCGTAATTTTTGTTTCATCTTTTGTAAGCTTCTTTAAAAGTTCTATACAGTCAGGTTTATTATCTTCAACAGCCAGAATACCTCTAGCATTTTCAAACAGACTTAAAGATACTTTAAGACCGCTGATCAGCTTTTCCGGCTCTTCCAGCATCTTTCGATAGTCGGAAGTCAGATATGGTTCACATTCTGCACAATTTACAATTACATAGTCTATCTTCTCCGGTTCTTTGGGTGAAAGTTTAATAAATGTAGGAAATCCTGCTCCGCCCATGCCCACAATACCGGCCTCTTTAATGATATTGATCTTTTCTTCCCTGTTAAGTTCTGAGAAAGGTCTGACTTCCGGCCAGTCGATCTCTTCATACAGGCCATCATTTTCAACCACAATACTCATAACATTGTCACCTGTAACCACACGCCTGGGCTCAACCGCTTTGACCGTGCCTGAAACAGTGGCATAAATAGGTGCAGAAACAAACCCTGCAGCTTCTGCTATTTTCTGTCCAGCAAGTACCCTGTCGCCCTTTTTTACAATAGGCGTGGCCGGTGCGCCAATATGCTGTGACAGAGGATAAACCAGATCTCCTTTCGGAAGGACTTCCCGGATAGGCTTATCTTTTGATAAATCCTTACCATCATAGGGATGAATACCACCCACAAATGTTAACCTTGCCATTAACTACCCTTCTTTCCCTAGTTTTTATTTCTCTCTATTCATATAAATATACTATTTTTTTGTCGGATTTACAACCTTTCCTCGTGAAAGTTTTTTGTCGAAAGCACTACAGAAATTTCTTAAAATGTGTTACACTAATTAAAAAGCATGTTTAGGCTGCTTAATTTTATCAGGAGATACATTTATGAAATATGAAGAAATAATCTTAAATAATTTTACATTAAAATATCCTTTAGAGCGCCTTGCCCCTTTGGATCGAATATTATTTCTGGATATAGAAACTACCGGACTTACTTCGGCAACCTCTCAGCTTTACCTGATAGGATGCGCATTTTATAAAGAGGGCAACTGGCAGATCAAACAATGGTTTGCGCAGTCTGCTGAAGAAGAGCCCGAGCTGCTGAAGGCCTTTTTCGCCTTTGCAAAGGATTTTTCCTATCTTATGCATTATAATGGAAATGCCTTCGACCTTCCCTATTTAAAGCAAAAATCCGCTCAATATGGATTCCCTTATAGTTTCGGCAACTTTGAAGGCATCGACATATACAGGCGAATCGCTCCTTACAAAAACTTTTTAAAGCTGCCTAACTGTAAGCAGAAGACCATTGAATATTTTCTCGGTATTTCCCGGGAAGATACCTACAGCGGACGGGAGTTGATCAGTATCTATAAAGATTACCTTTCTTCCCACGACTATAATTTATATCATCTGCTTCTGCTTCACAATTCCGAAGACATAAAAGGCATGCTGGAGATCCTTCCTGTCCTGTCTTATTATGATCTGTTCAATAACAGTATAAAGGCCCGTAAGGTACAGGCCAATTATTACAATGATATCCATGGTATTCCTCGTAAGGAACTGTTGATGAAACTGGTATTTGCTTCCCCTCTCCCTGTTATGATCAGTGCCATGGCGAAGGGTTGTCATTTTAAAGGAGAAGGACACGAAGGTACTCTGATCGTCCCGATTTATGAAGAAGAATTAAAATATTTTTATGCAAACTACAAAGATTACTACTATCTCCCTGTTGAAGATGCTGCCATGCATAAATCAATTGCATCTTATGTTGACAAAGAATACCGCGAACAGGCTACAGCTTCTACCTGCTACACCCGTAAGTTCTCAAGCTATCTGCCTCAGTGGGATATTCTGGCAGAACCTTTCTTCAAAAGGGAATATAAAAGCAATGAGCTGTTCTTTGAATTAACGGATGAAATCAAGAAGGACAGACAGCTATTTTCCGATTACGCCAGCCACGTGCTGAATGTAATGGCCGTACAGCCATAATAAGAATTTATTTTTACAGCAAAAAGGCATCCATTCAGGATGCCTTTAATAATATCACTACTTTCTAGGTTTTTCGTAATAGAATGAACCTTTCTTTTCAAAACCTATTTCTTTATAATTGATAATCTGCTCAGTACTTCCGATAAAAAGGATTCCGCCCGGTGCAAGAGATGCATAGAATTTTCTGAACACCTTATCTTTAGCTTCTTCTGTAAAATAAATCAGAACATTTCTGCATACGATCATATGATACCCGGTAGCATAATTATTTTCCAAAAGATTATGTTCTTTGAAATCAACTCTCGCTTTCACATCATTTGAAATCTGATAAGAAAGACCTATCTTTGTAAAATATTTCTTTTTTAAATCCTCCGGTACGGCAGCAATACTTTTCGCATTGTAAAGCCCTACCTTAGCTGTGGCTATTACCTGTTTATCAATATCGGTTGCCGCAATACGGATTAAACTAAGCGGAATATGCCTTGATAATGCCATAACAAGAGAATACGGTTCATCTCCTGTAGAACATGCAGCACTCCATATTTTCAAATTCTTACCAAATTTAGAGATCAGATCGGGAATGATCTGTTTATCTAATAAATTCCATTGATCCGGATTTCTGTA
The DNA here is from genome assembly GCA_014803415.1 of Lachnospiraceae bacterium. Taxonomy (GTDB): domain Bacteria; phylum Bacillota; class Clostridia; order Lachnospirales; family Lachnospiraceae; genus Suilimivivens. The sequence continues at coordinate 102,002 of JAAVBZ010000045.1, read as the reverse complement.
GAATTCAGAAACATTGATCGTCAGATAATTGACAAATTCTTCAAATACCGGCTTATTCTTTTTAAGCGCTTCTACATAGTCCTCATAGCCCTTATAGCCATTCTTGGCAATCAGGGAATCGATTCTTCTTTTCATCTGCTTCTCTTTGTAAGCATTTAAATCGATTTTAGTAAGCTGCAAAACTACACTCTTAAATTTCTCATAATCGTATACCATTTGATTACTCACTCCTGATCAATTTTTATTTTGTTTCTATGTAAAACAACAGAAAGTACATATACGTACTCCCTGTTATTTTTACCTTACATAATATTTAATTCATATCCAAAATTACTGTTCTTCACTTGCAATTACAGCATCAATATCTACAGATACAACATCTGCATCTTCTTCCACTGTTTCTTCAACTGTTTCCTGAGGCTCCGGTGCAAGTAACGCCTTAATGCTCAAGCTGATCTTCTTATCCTCTTCATTGAAATCAACTACTTTAGCAGTAACTTCTTCACCTATCTTTAACACATCTGCAGGCTTTTCAATATGTTCTCTGGAAATCTGAGATACATGCAGAAGTGCATCCACTCCGGCTTCCAGTTCAACAAATGCACCAAAATCTGTCATTCTGGCAACTTTTCCTGTCACTTCATTGCCAACTGCATATTTAGCAGCTGCATCTTTCCAAGGGTTTGCATCTTCAAACTTAAGGCTGAGTGCTATCTTGGTACCGCTGATATCCTTGATAAATGTTTTTACCTGATCTCCTACCTTAAATACTTTCTTAGGATTCTCTACTCGTCCCCAAGACATCTCAGAAATATGAAGTAATCCATCTGCACCGCCTATATCGATGAATGCACCGAAATCAGTTACATTCTTGACTGTACCTTCTACTACATCACCAATATTGATACTCTCAAGAAGCTTCTGCTGTTTCTCAGCCTTTTCAGCGGCTAAAAGCTGTCTGCGGTCACCGATATATCTTCTTCTCTTAGGATTATATTCACTGATCACGAACTGTATTTCCTGACCTGCATATTTGGAAAGGTCTTTTTCATATACATCTGATACAAGGCTTGCAGGAATGAAGATCCTTACCTCTTCCATTACTACACTTAAACCGCCTTCAAGCACCTGAGATACTTTAGCTGTTAAAACTTCCTTATTATTGAAAGCCTCTTCAATTCTCTTGTTTCCTCTGTCAGCTGCCAGCCTCTTATAAGTAAGAAGAACCTGTCCCTCACCGTCATTAACCTTGAGAACTTTAACTTCCATGGTATCTCCCGGTTTGGCAACAGCTGTCAGATCAACGCCCGGCTCATTGGTATATTCATTCTTGGTCAAAATACCATCTGACTTGTAACCAATGTTAAGAATGATCTCTTCAGGCTTAACATCAATGACTGTACCTTCAACTACCTCTCCTGTATGTATTGTTTTTAATGATTCTTCCAACATTTGTTCAAAAGTTAATTCTGACATGAAATTTTGAACCTCCTCGATTATATTGTTGGGGGTGGAAGCCCCCGCAGTAATACCCACCAGAGCAGCAGTTTTAGGCAGTTCCAAATGCAAGTCATCCAGTGTCTGTATAAAATATGTGGCTGCACATTTCTCTTTACAAATTTCATAAAGTTTTCTTGTATTAGAACTATGCTTTCCACCTATTACTATCATAGCATCGACCCTGGCCGCTATATCACGGGCCTGTGTCTGTCTTTCTTCCGTTGCATTACAGATAGTATTAACAACAGTAACATTGTAACCTTTTTTTTGAAAAATTTCAACTAATTCTTTAAATTTGTTGTAATTAAATGTCGTTTGCGACACAATACACAAAAATTCCTGCTTATCACAACAAAATTTTTCGGCTTCCTCCGCCGATTCTATCACTACCGCAGGCGTATGTGACCAGCCCTTAATCCCCTCTACTTCCGGGTGTCCTGCATTTCCGATAATAATGATTTTTTTCCCTGCAGCACTTTCTTTTTCCACAATATTATGAATGCGCTTTACAAAAGGACAGGTGGCATCAATACATTCCAACCCTCTTTTTTCTATCAGATCACAGATGTTCTTTGAAACGCCATGGGATCTGATCACAACGGTACCTTCCGTCAGTGCATTAAGCTCTTCTGACGTCTCAATCACCGATACCCCTTTATTTTCAAGATCCTTTACCACCTCTTCATTATGTATGATAGGGCCAAAGGTGTATATTTTCTTACCGGAGCCGGTCTGTTCATAAACCTTCTCCACTGCCCTCTTTACTCCAAAGCAAAAGCCTGCACTTTCTGCAAGTATAATCTCCATACGTTAAAACTTTTCTTCTCCCTTCTCCTCTTTGTCACCTAAGGCTGCCTGCTATCTGCAAAGTTCCAGAATTGCAGAAACCACCTCGTCAATAGACATATCTGAAGCATCCAGCAAAACCGCATCTTCTGCCTGCCGCAGCGGTGCTATTTCCCGGTTCATATCCTGCTTATCTCTTGTGATGATATCTTCTTCGATCTTCTTGATATCACACCTTTCTCCCTTAGCGGTCAGTTCATGGAAACGTCTCTTCGCCCGCACCCCTGCGCTGGCTGTCAGGTACACTTTTACATCGGCATCAGGAAGCACACAGGTTCCTATATCCCGGCCATCCATGACCACATCATTTGACTTTGCCAGTTCTTTCTGTAAATGAGTAAGCCTCTCTCTCACTCTGGGATTTTTACTGCTTATGGAGGCCATATTGCCTACTTCTTCACTACGGATCATACCATTCACATTCTCACCGTTTAGAAGTACCACCTGTTCCCCATTCTCATACTGAATGGTAATATCTGCATCTATACAGCTTTTCTCTATCGCCTCTCCATCTGCCGGATCTATCTTCCTTGTCAAAAGATAATATGCCATGGCACGATACATAGCCCCGGTATCTACATAAATAAATCCTTTTTCTTTTGCCACTCTTCTGGCAACGGTACTTTTACCGGCTCCTGCCGGCCCGTCTATTGCTATCTGATAACTCATTTTTCTCCTCTTTCTCCTGCTGCACTAAGTCCTGCCAAATATCCGGTAGACCACGCGATCTGCAGGTTAAAACCTCCTGTTACGGCATCAAGATCCAAAACCTCCCCTGCAAAATAAAGCCCCCTGACCAGTTTTGATTCCATGGTAGAGGGATTTACTTCTTTCACATTGACACCGCCCTGTGTAACGATCGCTTCTGTAAAGCCCCTTGTTCCTGTAACTGTCATGGTCATATTTTTCAGGCACATAATAAGGCTCTCTCTTTCCTGCCTGGTGATCTCATTTACCTTCTTATCCGGCGAAATACCCGTAAGTTTAATAATAACCGGTATTATTTTGGATGGAAGCAGTCCGCCTAAGCTGTTTCTTAGCTGTTTATTTTTATTTTCTTCAAAATCCCTCAAAAGGCGCTTATCAAGCTGCTCTCTGGTAAGTGCCGGCTTCAGATCAATGGAAAGACTTACCGGCATATCTTTATATTTCTTAACATAAAAGCTGCTGGCGCTTAAGATCAAAGGTCCGCTGACACCAAAATGAGTAAACAGCATCTCCCCAAATCCCTCGTATATTTTCTTATTTCCGCTCTTTAATGCTACTGACACATTTTTAAGGGAAAGTCCCTGCATTTCCATGCACCAGCTTTCCTGAACGGTAAGCGGTACAAGCGCCGGTTTTACCTCTTTTATGGTATGTCCAAGTTCTTCTGCAAACCGGTATCCGTCTCCGGTAGAGCCAGTGGCTTCATAAGATCTGCCACCTGTAGCTATGATCACTGCATCAGCATAAAACTTTTTACCGTTTGACAGCCTCACACCTGCTATTCTGCTGCCATTTTCCCGGCCGTCACCTTCTTTTATTATAATTTCTTCTACCTCACTATGGAGAAGCACCTTCACCTGTTCCCTGGCCATCTGCCTGTTCAAAGCCGCGATCACATCTGATGAATGATCGCTTACCGGAAAGATCCTTTCTCCCCGTTCTTCTTTCAATCGGCAGCCACTGTCTTCAAAGAACTTCATTACGGCCTGATTATCCATTTGAGAAAAAGCACTGTACAGAAATTTCCCGTTACTGATCATATGTTCAAAGAATGCTTCTTTATCACAGGAATTAGTCAGGTTACATCTGCCCTTTCCTGTAATATATATCTTTTTGCCTGTCTTTTCATTTTTTTCAAGCAAAGTCACCTCTGCTCCATGCCTCGATGCGGCAATAGCCGCCATCATACCTGCGCCGCCGCCTCCGATTACAATAACATGCTTCCTTCCCATCCTTATGACAACTCCTCTTCCTGCTTCATCAAAGGATAATTCAGCATAGGTTCTTCATCTATAAAATTAATTTCATCATTTAAATAGACTTGATAATTATTCCATACTTCCTCAAGCATTTCCAGATTCTGCTTTACCATCTCCGGCCTCTTTAAACAAAGAGCCACCACTAATGCATTGATCACACTGAGGGGTGCGACCAGGGAATCAACAATAGAGACCATGTCGCTTCTAGCCAGCAGATTACAGGAGGAATACAGATTCATGGGAGAATGAATGCTGTCTGTAATGGTAATTACTTTGGCATTTCTGTCATTGGCAAACTCCATAGCCTTTAAAGTACGCATGGAATATCGGGGAAAACTGATTCCGATAATCGCATCTTTGTTTCCAATCCTTATCATCTGTTCAAACATTTCCGTTACACTGGTGGTTTTAACAAGTACCACATTACCACGGATCATATTCAGATAAAAATGCAGAAAATCTGCTAAAGGCTCACAGCTTCTTACTCCTACAAGATAAATGGTCTCTGCTTCCAGAATTATGTCAACTGCTGCTCCAAATGCCGCCGCATCCAAATTCACAATCGTATCTTTTATTTTTTCAATATCAGCGTTCAGTACAGAATGAAGGATTTCCGTTTGTGTACTTTTTCCATACTTAGCCCCTATCTTCTGTACAGAATTCAGCTTGCTTTTGACCCATTCCTCCAAGGCTTTCTGAAATTCCGGATAACCGGCATACCCCAGACCCATAGCAAAACGCACCACCGTAGATTCACTGACGCCTACAGTTTCCCCCAGTTTGGCTGCTGTCATGAACACTGCCTGCTCATAATGATCTGAAATATAAGCGGCAATAGCTTTGTGCCCCTTGCTCATTTTAATATATTTATCATTCATCCGGGTAATAATATCCAGTTCCTTCTGTTCCATTACATTTCCTGTTCCTTCCACTATTTAAATGACTGATAAGAATCCTTAAGCATTCTTATGGTCTCTTCTTCCGACAAGTCATAATCACCGGTAAGCGACATACATGCTGCTCCATGTATAAAAATCCACATTTTCATAAACAGCTCACTGGCATTACGGCATCCCTGCGATGCAGCTGTCTGTATTTCACGGCTTACATTCCCCGAACTTCCGTTTATCAGATCGTACATACTTCTTCCAAATCTGTTCTCTGACAGAAAAACAAATGAAAACAACTTCTTATGCTCATTGGCAAACTTAATATAAATATTTCCAAGATGTACAAACGGGGTCACAGTCTGTCTTATAAACTGCCCATAATACTCCTGAAAAAAGTCACATGCCTTGACAAAAAGGTCCTCTGTCAGTTCATCCATATTCTTATAAACCCGGAATATGGGCTGTGTTGAACATCCTGCCTTTGCAGCAAGCTTTCTGGCAGTTACCTGCTCAATGCCCTCTTCCTGTAAAATCTCAAATGCTGCATTCACTATATCATCTTTGGTGATTGATTCTTTTCTTGCCATCCCGAATGATTCCTCCCTTTGTATAACATACGTTATTATTTTATAATGATTTTTAGCGCATGTCAATAAATAAAACCGCATATTTGCATACAATAGAACGCAAGCTTTACGAACTTTCTATTGTCATGAATACAAAAAAGCCCGAAAGGGCTTTTATTGTGCAATATATTCATTTAAATCTCTAAGGAACTGTTCCCAGGCCTCCTCATGCTCTACATAATATAAGGGACATTTTTTACCGCCCTCATCATAATGTCTTCTCATGTCTTCCGGAGTTAAATCATATTCTTTCAACAGCCATGCGCTCAAACGGATCAACGATTCATAAGTATCTTCTGTAAATTTACCACTATTATCCAGATAACAGCACTCGATGGAAACTGAATCATAATTTCTTTTCTGCACGGCATAAGCAATTTCGTTAAGAGGAATACATTGAATGATCTCTCCTTCATAACCGATCACGAAATGTGCACTGGCCGAAGTTTCTCCCGTAATCCCAAGATTTTCAAAATAGCTTCTGTTCTGAGCTGCGCTTGTTCCCTTGTTTGCCGTATAATGAACAAAGATATTATTTACTTCCGGCAGCATCTCCCCCGGTCTTGAATATTCATTCGGTGTAAGAAAATCTTCCGTGATAACAGGTTTAGAAGCATGATTCGTTTCAACGATCTCTCTTTTTATCTCATTTTCCTCAGAAAATACCGGCTGCACTTCCTCTGTCTTATTCATGGATCTGATAACATGATAAATGCAGTTACATAAAATGAAGATCAGACATATCATACAGGCGAACAATCCCAATTTGATCATCATGATCTTTCTTTTACGCTTTTTTCTCCGTAATTCCTTCCTGTACCTTTCCTGCTTACGCCTTTGGATTTCTCTCTGTCTTCTTGTCCTTTCCTGTCTATCTTCTTCTGAAATATCGATCATCTTCAGTTCCACATCAGTTTCTTCCTTTGTAATTCATACATTCTGAAAGCAGCTCAACGCGCTTATATTCATTTTATCACATAAGCCTTGTGTTTTACTTAATGAAACCTGAAGATTTTCTTAAAATCAGTGATGGGTATAATTTGTAAGCAGACCCTCTATTGTGCTTTCTTTAACTTCTCACTGTGATTCGTAACTATCTGTTTTAAAATACTGATATCTGAATCCATTCTGTCTATCTGTTCGGTCCGCTCCAGATATCTTTTTGATGTATCAAGGTAACATTTCTCTATTGTATTCAATCTCGGAATTACATTATTTTCCAACTGCACTACCTTAATAAAATTCATATCAGTTTCTAATTTAGCGGTTCTTTCATCCAGTTTTTCTACCGAGGTTTCCAATCTGGATACTGACATCTCCAAGCCGGTTGTTCTTTCTCCCAGTTTCTCTACCGAGGTTTCCAGCTTAGTCACTGATGTTTCCAGACTTGTCGTCCTTTCTTCCATTTTCTCCACTGATGTTTCCAGACTCGCTGTTCTCTCATCCAGCTTTTCCACTGATGTTTCCAGCCTGTCTAATTTGATGTTAACCGGTTTCAGGTTCTCATCAAATTTCTGATCCAGTTTTTCGTCCAGTTTTCTCTCCAGCAGTTCTTCCATTGCTGACAGCATTTCTTTGTCTACCATTATTTAATCCTCCTTGATCGCAGATGCGGCGAAATCTCTCTTTTCGCCTATCACAAATGTTTTTGTTTTATGAATCTTTGGCGAAAAGCCAAGACATCGGGTAACCGATACTGCGCAAAGAATTAAAAGATTATCATGTGCGCGATTTGATTCATAAAATTACTATAACACAATTATTTTGCAATCTCAAGAAAATTTTAAAATAGATTTTTAATCTTCCTTGTCAAGATCAATTATATCTGTTTCCGCATCAGGAATTAATTCTGAATCATTGTTTTCGCCTTCTTGTTTCTTTGCTTTTTCTGCCTGGATACCGGACACAATACCCATTGCAAAAATCCCTGCTACCAGAAGTACAATGACAGTTCCCCATATTCTGGAACGTTTCTTTTCCGCCCGATACCGTTCCACCTCTTCAATGATCATTTTACCCTCTGCTATTTCTGCTTCCATTTCTTTATCAAGTGCCGCCACATCGATCTCATTTTCTTCCAGATTATCTCTTATTTCCGGTATATTCATATTAATATAGCCTGTCTGTCCCTGATAAGATACTGAAATCCACCCTTCTTGAGTCTGACCAGTTACGTATATAGTTGAACCTGCATCATATGTAATGACTGTTTCGGCCTTTTCATCAGGTTCCGCTTTAGCTTCTATCTTGTCTTTTGCTATCAAAAACTGGGATAATTCTGTTACTTCCAATGCAGTGTTTTCTTCCCCATGGACTATCATAACTCCTGTTCCCACAGACACTACCAGCATCAGACCTAATAAGATCCTCCTTAACTTTTTCATTGATCACTTACCTCTTTTCTTTCTATATTGAATACGGTACTTTTTACCTTTATTCTTTCTTCTTTATAAAATAGTGCCAAAACCATAAAGTAAAGATAGACTGGCAGGACATTCATTGCCGGCACCCAAAACAAGAGTTGAAGCATAAATATGATTGTAATCATACTGAATAATCCTGTCATAGGCTTATCAAATCCTTTGTTCTTTCCAATACGACTTATTGCCATAATCAAAAAACCTAAAATTAAAACTATTCCTATCAGACCAATTTTTTCAATTCCAATGATAAATATATTATCATTTTGAGAAATATCCCTAGTAAGCGGGATCGCAAAACTTTTTATTAAAGAAAAGCTAACTCCTGCTCCTAATCTGTCCCATTTATTGCCGCTAAACAAAAAGCCAATAAACACTGCTATGATAAATATTGTTAAAGACTGATAAACCCTTCTCAGCTTTCTAAGAACCAGCCTATCCAAAGCAGTTCCCTCCGGTATTCTGTCCCAATAATGGAAAAATGCCACAGCTCCAATCGCTAAAAGCAGCTCTAGATAAACACTGTGTTCAAGATCTAAAGTAAGTTCTACCGTTAACAATGCGGTATAATTCGTCAAAAGGCTCATATTGCTCAGCATGAACAGGTACAGGAACATTATCTGCATGTCCTTCTTTACCAGTTCAGCTGTGGGCCGAAACCATACCGGAATCATAAAAAATACCAATACCATTATCCAGAGGCTGATAATATTGTAATTAATAAATAGTAAGAAAAATGTAACTCCGCAAGTCAGCAGATAAAAACAGGATCGGAATTTGTCCTGGCACATACAATACTGGTAAATACCAATCATACTGATCAACATCAAAAATGAAGCAATTTGACCTGAATTTTCATTTCCTTCTGCCATTATCCAACTAAATCCTATGTCACATAAAAAGCAGAACAGCATTGCGGTCATTGCCAGCAGGCCAATGTACAGAATTATATCAAGATAGTTTCTTTTAAAGCAAAGTACCTGCATAAACAAAAAATATAAAATAACTAATGACATTAAGGCTGCATTAACACTATAGTCAACCATCGTTTCCCCTGTACTTCGAATCATCTTATCTATTACAGATAAAAATTCCCAAATAAAAAGAATTCCTGCCAAAAGATCCATCTTATAAAATTCTTTTTTAATCGTCAGTTTACCCTGCCTGAAGAAAAACATCCCGGTTCCTGCCCAGCCCAGCGATATGAGAAATATGAGGAAAGTTTGTAATGAAATTTCTCCAATATCCGGGTGTATAAGAACAAGCATAGATATTCCAAATAAAATAAACATTAGCTTTTCTGATATATTAAGAAAGGAAATTTTTCTATTCTTCATCTGCATGCTCCTGTAATAAATGATAAATCAAATTATATATACTCATTTTTAATAAATTCTTTCTATGAACTCTCACCCCACATTCACATCTTTTCAGGAGGCTTCCGGTCCGCTTACCTTCAACATGAAATCCAAAACGCTGCAGAGACAGAGAAGAATATTATCTGGATATCCTTAATGACCAGCATGTTATTGCTCAGAAGGAGGACATTATTGCAATCAAGTATCGCCTTTACACCCCAAATTTCTTCCACCATCAATCACATAATTGCTTCCAGTTATAAAACTTGATTCATCAGATGCCAAAAAACAAATAAGATTTGCAACATCCGTTGGTTTGCATATTTTATCCAAATAATTTGTTCTACTATAATTATATGCATCCTTCGCTTCAAACTCCTCCCTTTGTACGAGCCCCGGAATCACACAGTTTACATTTATTCCATATTCACCTAACTCCATTGCAAGGGATTTGGTTACTGCAATAATTCCTGCCTTAGCTGCAGAATATTCAGTATGATATTTTTTCCCTTGTATACCGAGTAATGAAGATATATTAATAATTTTCCCACTTCTTTTTTCCTTCATTATTGGTATTACACATTTGCAACAATAAATTGTTCCCAATAAATTAGTATTGATTACGTTTTCAATAATGTCGACTTCCTGCAGATCTAATGCCGTTCCTTTTTCTCTTGCTGATCCCCCTGCACAATTTACTAATATATCAATCTGTCCTTCTTTTTCCAAAATATGCTCAATAACTTTCTTAATGTTCCCAAAGTCTTCTACATGTATAACGACTCCGGCAGCACTTCCTCCCTGGATTCTTATGAGCCCCAATGTCTCATTAATTTTTATTTGATTTGTTCCTGCGACATATACCATTGCTCCTTCCATAGCAAATTTGATACAAGCTGCTCTTCCTATGGCACCTGATCCTCCTGTCACCAATACAATCTTTCCCTGAAATCGTTTCCCTTCATCTATTTTAAGTACATATTGATTTTCTCTTTTCTTATTAAATGTCAGGTATGCATTTATTTTTTTCTTTAACGCCATAAATATTCTCCCTATAAACATCTTTTCATTATCGACTTAATTAATACACAAGTCTCTTTAAATTCATTCTTCCTATGATATACTAAAACAAAGCATAGATTAGGTATAATTAAACATATCAATGCTCTTATCGTTATACCTTCAAAGCCACTATTCTTAAATATTGAAGAAATATAATATGTAAAAATTCCAATTAGAATTGTAATCATTGCGTATTTAATTATATTAATATAATAGGTTTTTTCGCCTTCCTTAAAATAATTTTTAAATAAAATATGCGTTCCCCATGGAACATTGATAAATACAGTACATACCACCGTTGAGATTATAACTCCATTTAATCCTATTTTTTGTACTAATAAAATATTTATTGTTAAATTAACAATAGTTGATATCAAAGGCCGTATTCGATCCTCCCACCATAATCCCAAAGCTTCTTTATATAAGTACGAAATAGTAGTTGCTCTTGATGCATAAAACATAATTATCAATAAACATACAGTATTATACGGCATCCAATAATCCTTCCCTATCCATATTTCAATAAAGGGTTGGAATAAAACTGACATACAGATGGCACACCACCCTACTATCCATGTATTTAAGAATACTAATTGATTATAATCATGATAATTTTTTCCTTTTGTCTCAAGAACCAGACTATTTCCAATTCCTGCTGTCAGCGAATTAATTAATATAACAAGGAATCCTTCAACAGATGTAATGATATAATAATAGTTATTATATATTCCAAGCGGAGCCAACCCCAAGAACATTGAAATAACAATTGAATCTACGGAAGAAAATACCACACCATATATTTTGTAGGAAGCAAGTCCATATACTCTCTTCTTAATATCAGCACGCATCTCACGGCTGATATTCCCTCTGCATACATACTCAGGGTACATTTTTACTGCACATAATGCCTGGGCAATATTTAATGCCATTGTAAAAATCGGCAACACTGCAATGTATAAGTAATAATCAGAAACAAAATATAAAATTGCAGCCTGCACAAGATACTGAAATATCATTATACTGGAGGATATTTTACTAATAATATCATTCCTATTATGCGCTAATAGTAATGATGATCGATATACAAAAGCAAAATAACTGATTGCTGAATTTAATAAGTAAATTAGATAAATAATATAAATATTTAATTCAGCTGGGTAATCTCCTTTAATTATGTATTTAACAAAAGGCAATATTAGTAATCCCAACATCAAAATCATTACTCCTATTGCATGGTAAACTTTTCGATATGTATTTAGCAAAGCGCATATCATCTGTCCGTCATTTTCAGCAATCGGTTTATACATACTAAACACTAATGCATTTCCAAATCCAAGTTCTGCAAGATTCAATACTTGTAATACTGATGAAAAAAGACTGCTTACTCCCAAATACTCTGTCCCTAATTTTTGTATCAGGATCGTTCTTGTAATAAACGGAAAAAGAACAAGTATTACTTTATTTAAAATGCCCCAGACTATATTTCTAATCGCATTTTTCTTCCTGTCTATATTCAACTGTATTCCTCCCAATCTATTTTGCTGAACGCAATGCTATATTTTAAATACCTTACCTACTATTTTTTTCATTCCCTTCATTGCTGTTTTATTACTCTCATAATATCTTTTTAATGCTTCTGCATCTGTTTTCTTATCAGTAAAGACTTCAAAAAAGACAGGTGAATCCAAATTTGCATCAAAAAACTTCGTAATATTATCTTCAAATTCCTTCATATTATATGCAGATAAATACAAAAATCCTCTTGACTCTACCCATTTCCTGGCCATAGCATCATGTTCTGCAGCTACTAAATTATCCAGCGAAGGAATGATTTTTTCAGAACGAATGTAATGAAATATTCCAGCTCCACTATTGTTATTTAATAAAATTCTGATATTTTTTCCTATGTACCGATTCCATAATCCATTCATGTCATAAAAGAAGCTTAAATCACCTATCAGCAAAAAACATAATTCATCTGATACTGATGCTGCTCCTATAAAAGCAGACAATGAACCGTCGATTCCATTTGTTCCCCGGTTACAAAACACATCTACTGTTTCTTTTACAGAAAATAGCTCCGCTATTCTAATGCTTGTACTGTTTGCTACATGAAGTAATGCATGATCGGGAATTTTTCTCATAAACTCACTAACTACATATACATCATTATATTCACGAAACGGTTCTACAAATTGTTTTTCATTTTCTTTCCAGAGGTCATAATAGGAATGCTCTAAAATATCATTTCCTCCTAATCCTGTCATATTACTAAAGAAAACTTGCGGACTACATTCAAAAACATTTGTCAGCTTCCTATATGGATCCGCTATCAAACCCTCCTCACATACTAACCAATGTTCAAAATTCCATTTATTACTTTTCAATTTTCCTTTTATATCAGAGACATAATTACCACCTAAGGTAATAACAATTTCCGGCTCTGCCTGATCTAAAAAATCTCCTGAGTGAAATTGAAATATTCTGTGTAGATTTACTATTCCATCACTCCACAAGTTAGAAATCAATTCTGTTGCTATGACACAATTATATTTTTTAAAAAACTGTCCAATGATACTGGACAATTCTGCGGAAGCCCTAAAGCTTTGTCCATAAATTATTAATATTTTCCGAGTCTTCTTTAATCTTTCAGCATACCTTTTCCATTCCTCTCTCTTTGACTCTACTGTTAGCCTGGTAATACAATTTAGTTCAGGCAATTCTTTTAAACTAAAATCCATTTCTTCCGGCCCAATCTCAATCGGAACATTAATATGTACCGGCCCTGTTCCATGATGATCTAATCCCAATAATGCCTCATTAACCAATCTCCAACAATACCATTCACTTTTTTCATCGTTAACAATAGGAAGACATACCGATTTCTTAGTAACTTCCACAAAATAACTCATTTGCGGTATATCTTGATCCTCTAATTGATTCAAATAATATATATTTCGATCTGCAGTAATTACGATAAGCGGCAGCTTCTGATAATATGCTTCTGTAACTGCAGAAAGATAATTACATACAGCCGTTCCTGATGTACAGCAAATGGCCACCGGTTGCTTTAATTTTTGTATTAATCCTATTCCAAAAAAAGCTGCACTTCTCTCATCAACAATAGAATAGCATTTAAAAAAATCATCTTTCTCTATTGAAACAGCAATTGGAATATTACGTGATCCAGGAGATACTACAATATTCCTTATATCAAACTTTTTTAAAAGTGAAACTAAGATATTAACATTTCTAATTACTGAATACATTTCAACCACTATCCTTCTAAATTTATACCTATATTTTGTAATTCTCTTAACAGCTCATCGCCTTTTATAAATACATATTCATTTTCATCTAATTGTAAATATTTAAATTCCATGTTTTGTAACATAGGAATATTTATATCCGTATTCTCAAACAGGATTGCTTCCTCTACTTCTTCTCCTGGCTCACCAGGAACAACAGTATATCGATTCAACATAAATTGATAAATATAATATGATTTATGGTGCGAAACGGCTACGTTATCTTTCACATATATTTTTTCAGGTAATTTAACATTTTTTTCCAGTTTTTTTATCCATTCATATCCGCTGTCTGCCTGAATAAAATTTTCTTTTGCCCAAACCGTATCCAGTGCATATACCCCATATATATATTGTGAAAGCAAAATACAGCCTATCAGCATCAATGACACCACTTCCTTTTTACAACTAAGGCACCATTTATACATAATTAAAAATAAAACCATAAACATGATTCCTGCATAATAAACACCGCTTTCTAATTCTTTATTCTCATTCCATAATGTAAAAAGCATAAATGCTGAGTTTGTTGTTGAATTTTGAGTGATAATAGGGATAATATTTTCTAACCAATAGAATTGTATTGGAATCATGGCTAAAATTGCCCAAAAACACAAACAACATATTTCATTTCTATTTTTCTTTGCAAATATAAGTGTTATCATTAATAGTGGTCCCAAGTAAGGTCCAAAATATCTGATATAAGTCAATGCTTTATATGAATAATAATCATATGTAATATTTTTAGCTAATCCATAAATAACTCCGTTACCCCATGAAGTTACCATCCCCGCTATACTAATTCCTACACATGCATTACAAAATATAATAACAGCAAACAACTTATTGTTTTCTTCAGTATTATTCTTCTTTTCCTTCAAACATATGAACAATATATAAATACAGACGACAATTGCAATATATGAAATTCCGCCAGTATATACCCCTATTGTATTAATTTCCCCTAAGACAATATCTAATATAGCTTTCAAATTTTCTGCCTTTAAGACCTGACTTGTTGCCGAAATATCAATACTTGCATTGACAATTGCTTTCGTACTATCCCATATACTGCTCTGGTAATTTTTAATGAAATACTGTCCTAACGGTACTAAAGCAATTGTTATACCTGTAAAAACCGGAATAGAAATTAAACATTTCCTGTAAACCAATCCATACAAAATTACTAAAAGTAAAAATGCTATCCAATATGTGATTGCCCTGGTATGAATTAGCAATGAATATGTCATAAATAATATTAACAATAATGTATAAATTGCTTTTTTCCTTTTATCACTTTGATATTTGCATAATAAAAGAATCAGCCATACAAGAATCCATGTAATAAGTATTAATGGATGTTCATTTACAAAAGCTATTGCTCTACTTACAACCATATATGAGCATATTACTGATACAATTACGCACCATCTATATTCTTTTATATTGAAAAATTTCAGTAATATATTAAAACAAAATACTGACGTTAAGCTTTGTACTACAGCTAAAACCAATAATATTAAATGATATATGATATATGGATTATCTGTAATTTTAAATATAAAGGATACTAATGCATAGAATCCAAATCCATAATAACTCCCTTCTCCAACTACATTACTCCAGTCAAGTCCTGCAAAATATGCAGCACCATTTAATGTACATATTTCATCCATAAGCACTTTCACAGGATCCATGAGAAAAGTACATATCATTCTTGGAACAAAAGCAATTAAAAATACAATGATCGCATATTTAATTTTTCGATAATTATAATTAATATTTTTCATTTATTTTTTTCTATTATTTTTTTTAAACTATGAGCCTGTTCTATATAAGAAGGTAATTTTTCTTTTAGTATATTTTTTATTTCAACTTCATTATTCTCTAAATAAAGGAAAGCTTTTAACAATTCATCTTCATGTTTCAAATTTCGACAATCAATAACTGTCTGAATACTCATACCTAAATCTTTTGCAATTCCAATAGATTTAACCGAATATCCTAAAGCAATGGCCGGTACACACTCCGAATATGCTGAAATAACTGAATGAGTTCTTGCTCCCATGAAAAATCTGCATTGTGAAATCACATATCTAATTTGACAATAATTTAACTTTTCACTATTAAATATAAATACTCTTTTTGTAGGAAATTTTCTTTTCAATATTCTAATCAGTCTTCTATCATCCTGATCTTTCCAAAATACATGAGGGATTAACATGACATCATACTTTGTATTATCTAAAATATAATTTATTACCTTCTCAATATTTCGAAAGAACAGTGTATCGTCTTTTTCTCCTCCATTTATAAATTTACTGATATTAATTCCGACTATATTATCATTTGACTGCATTAATACACCCGCCGCCTGAGAAGATAACGTAAACGCACTGTCTGGTATTAAATATACATTTTTTCTAATTCCCAGCTTTATCAAATTATCATATGTCATACTTTCCCGAACAGTTATTAAGTCATAACGTTTCAAATCTTCTATTACTTTCGGCATCAAAAATTTTTCATCTATGGAACAACCAATCAATAATGTCTTTGCAGACTGTTTGATGGAATAATCATGTATAAATCTCATTAATTTAATAGTTCCTTCATAGCAATATAAGTCGCCGCCTGTTATGAACACTATTGATTCAGAATTTATATCACTTAAGTCATATTTCATTAATTCAATTGCCTGTATATCTCCCTTAATAGCTGCTTGCATTTTGTAGAATATTTTCTTCAGAAAAAAGCATTTACTCCATCGATCTGTCTTCATGATCTTCCCATACCTTTGAAGATCACTTTTTCTATCTTCCTTATAATGTTCAGAATATATCTGTGTCTTTTCTCGTGGTAAATCAAGCAATAAACATAGCGATTTTGTTAAAGCTTCGCACCCTCGATTTCCAATTCCCATATGCGTTGCAAAAATATATTTATTGCCCATCTTCCTTTTCTCCATTACTTTTTACGATTTCTTTAATCCCTATTAAGTATTCATATCCATATCGATCATCTGGCTCAAGATAAGTTCCTTCACTCCATTCATTCCATGCATTAAAAAACAAATATTCTTTCTTTTCAGCATTACACTTTTCGTACATTTTTCGAATATAATATTTATATTTTTTTAATGAAAATCCTCGTAATAAAATAGCATCTTTCCCTTTTCTTGCTGTATTATCCCAGTTCATAAATCCACCATAGTAAGATACTTTATATTGAGTAAATTTTTTATTAAGTATTTTTCTCCAAATATAATCATAATTATATTCATCTAGCATTCCAAATCTCTGTAATTTCATTTTTTTTATTAGTTGATGTCTCAATCTACACAATATAGACAAATCTTCTGCCATGCAATGCATTGGTTCCATTGCGACAACTCCAGCGCTGTTTTTTACCTTTTTTTCCTTCTGCCACCCTGTCAAAGTTTCCAGAACACAAATACCCGTAAAACCGTATTCCTTTAACCTTCTATCCCAATATGCGATCATCTCCTGGCATTGCGGAATATTCTCAGCTCTGTAAATCAGTAACATTGGTTTGTTTTCATTTAGAATATATCTTTCGTCTTTAAAAAAGGGCAATAAATATTGTAAATGTTGTTCCCAATCCTCTATGCCACCATATTGCTGCGGCATCAATACATCTTGATTTTCTCCTGTCCATGTTCTGGTCCATGGCTCATTTGCCCATGATATACAAAAATTAATGTGTATCTTTTCATTAGCAAGCATATTTTCCATTGGCTTTTCTAATAAAAGTTTTCCATTAAACCAATAGTGATAATAACAAAATCCAAAAATACCATTTTCTATTGCTATTTTAGCCTGCCACTCCTGAACCTTAGAATCTAATAAGCAATAATAATTATTTTCATACGGTACTTTAGGTTGATAATGACTTTTATATAATGGTTTCGCCTTTTTCACATTAGTCCACTCTGTAAAGCCTTTTCCCCACCATTCACTATTTTCTTTGATTTCATGATATTGAGGTAAATAAAATGCAATTATTTTTGTATTCATATAATCACCTTGGAAGTTCATTATTTTTTTTCAAACCTTGATATACTGCAGCCAAATAGCTGTATTCATTCTTTTCATCTGGTTCGAGATATCCACCTTCAGCCCACTCATTCCATGCAAATATAAAAATCATATCCTTATGGTAAACTTCCTTTGTTCTTTTGATCAGCTTATCAAAATAATATGCAAATTTCTCAGGTGATGCTCCTTCATAAAAAGAACCTCTCTTCTGTTTTCTTGGGGTATTATCCCAATCAACAAATGCACCTGGTACACACTTTTCTGACACAGGTATGTGTTCTAAAATACATTTCCAAGTTTTATCGTAATTTCTTTTTTCAAGTTTTTTAGCATGAAGGGTTGTGGGTAATTTTTTAGTATGTAATAATTTTCCTAATGTATTAATAAACTCGCGTTTTATCTTAATTGCCCACATACTTATTTTATTCCATTGCCATTCAAAAGCAGCTCCTGGTTGATATTCAATCTGTATATCAAATTTTCTGTCTCTGCCATTTTTATAATTAAACAAGGTACTTATCGCATTCTGATATGCATAGCAAAGACCATTAAGTCCATTATCTTTTGCCCAAGAATCCATCTTTTCCAACATTTCATCTAATCTATCAATTAAATCTGGTCTATATATTACGAGTAGCGGTTTTCCATTTTCTTTTATATACCGTTTATCACGGAAAAACGGTAACATATAGTCAAAATGCTCTTTCCAATCTTTTTCATCTCCATATACTTGCTCTATCAACATCTTTTGATTAGCGCCCGGTCCCCACTGGTTTGTCCAATTTTCATTAGCCCAGCACAGACAAAAAGGCAAATCTATCTCTGTATGTTTCAAATAATTCTCTACTGGCTTTTCCAGAAGCTTATGCCCATTAAACCAGTAATGATACATACAAAATCCATATATTCCATATTTTTTAGCCATCTCTGCTTGCCATTTCATCACATCAATATTTGACAAATCATAATAATTTTTATTTAATGGGACTCTTGGCTGATATTGTTTTTCGTTATACTTAATGGCTCTTTTTACATTCACCCAATCTGTAAATCCATCTCCCCACCATTCATTATTTTCTTTAATAACATGAAATTGAGGAAGATAAAATGCTATAACTTTCATATTAATAATCCACCTTTCACTTTTTGATTCAATTATTAAGTTTTCGATCGGTATTAAATTGAAGCCGTTATATGAAAAAACTCTTTCAATTTGAGCATCATATCACATATAAAAAACATTTTATATTTTGCAAAAAGCGCAAGGGGAATTGCTTCTATCCTTATCTTCCATATACTCCCATAATGGAAACATTGATTAACCAGATCCATCTTCCTTACATCTAAAGCTTCTTTTCTTCTAACACGATAACATTTCTGATTATTTAAATTACAAAATTCCATTTTAAGTGAAACCAGGTAATATCGTATTCCTAATTGCCATAAACACTTTTTAGATATTAAATCATCTTCGATTGTTTTTTGAAATTCATTTACCAAACATATTACATCCCTTCCTTTCCCCTCCTTAAATTGATGCATGGCTGATTCTTCATTCTGAAAATAATGATATGCAATATTATTACTATAAAAGCACTTTGAAATCAGTCCACAATATTTATAATTAAATATTCTGTCCTCACCTATTGTTATACCTACAGGGAAAAAAATTTTGTATTTCTCAATTATTCGATGACGATAGAATTTTCCACAGGGACCCGCAAAATCAATGTGTGTTTCTCTATATCTATACGGTTTGTATAACTTAAAATCTCTATCAATGATGCCATAACGGATTTTCTGTAAATCTGATTTATCGTAAGAATATATACTAATTTCTTCCTTTTTTTTTTGAATTTGTTTATTCTCACTGACAATATCAAATCCCATGATAAATAAATCCATATCATCTCTAAGACTGTCTATTGCCATATCGTATGCTTCCGCTTCAATTGTATCATCACTATCTATGAACGAAATCCACTCACCCTTTGCCTTTTGTATTCCAAAGTTCCTTGCAGCAGATACTCCTTGATTATTTTGGCTATAGACATTCATTCGTTTTTCTATTTTTTGATACTTTTGAATTATTTCTTTTCCTTTATCTTCTGACCCATCATCGATAAACAAAAATTCAATATCACTATTTTTTATCCTCATTAATGATCGTATACAGCCTTCCAGATATTCTTTTGAATTATAAAATGGTATAATAAAACTTACTTTCATTACTATCTATCCTTTTGATCAGTAATTCATTTTCTTATAGATTTTCCCCAAACAAATTAATACTGGCGATCCTAAATAACTGATCATTGCAATTATTTTAATACTTATTTTTGACTTATTATCAAAAATAACTCTCCGCCGCACATTCTTAATATTTTCTTCAACTTCTTTTCTTATTTCTATATATTCTTTACTATATGGCAGATCCATAAGAAGTTGAAAATTTGCTAAGATATATCTGGTATTAGCTGCCCTACTATTTTCAGGAAAATTAATATCAATATATTGCTTTAATTGCTCTGCGACTCTAATTCTATCTACCTTCTTATCTGAAAATCCTGCATGCATAGTCGACATATTGTGCTGCCTATAGTAATACATCACTTTCTGCATAAACACTATCTTTTTTGCATTTCCTATTACCTTATACATAGTTGCCGCATCTTCATATCCCATATTAACAGGGAATTTAATATTCTCAATTAAAGAAATATGAATAAGTTTACAACACGGCGATGGCATAAACCTATTTTGATAACAGTATTCATTGAGGGCTTCTGAAGCTGTATAAACTTTTATATTAAAGTTTTCCGATATACCTTTTTCGTTTCTATGTTTCCAGAATTTTTCCATACAGCAATGTACCAGATCGGCTTTAAACTCTTCAGCCATGGTTATCATACATTCAATATAATTATTTGCTACATAATCATCACTATCTATATATGTAATATATTCTCCACGTGCATACTGCAAACCATGATTTCTGGCTGATGCCTGACCTTCATTTACTTGATGGATGACTTTTATGCGCATATCCTTTTTTGCATATTCATCACATATTATCCCAGACTCATCTGTTGAACCATCATCTACTAAAATTATTTCAAGATTTTGATAAGTCTGTAAGATTACACTGTCAAGGCATTGTCTTAAATACAAATGTACATTGTAAACCGGTATAATAACACTAATCAGTAATTTTGTGTCCATTTACATATTTCCTCATTTGTTTCTAAGAATTTCATCATACTTTTTGGCAATCAAGCTATAATCATATTGCTTTATTGTTCTTTTCCCATTGTCAACTAATTGTTGTGACAATTGCTTATCGTTTAAAAGTTTATTGATACTTATGGATAATGCCTCTATATCTTTTTCTTCACACAATAGACCATTTATACCATTTTGGATAAGTTGCGGTATCCCTCCGGAATTACTTGCAATTACAGGAAGTCCAGAGGCCATTGCTTCAAGTATTACAAGGCCAAATCCTTCTTTAGCGCCATCCGCAGCAGTAATTGAAGGAATAACAAACACATCCGCAGATGCAAAAATATTTTTTAATTCTTCATGAGTTTTTCCGCCAAGAAACTTTACTTCATTTTTTCCCAGTCCATCTGCCTTTAACTGCAATTTATCTTTAAGCGGACCGTCCCCCACGATTACCAGAAGTGCATCCACACTTTTCATTGCTTCAATTAGATATTCCACTCCTTTGATCTCTACTAATCTTCCAACAAACAGAACAACCTTTCTATTCCCTTGACCAAAATAATTGGAGACATAATATTGTCCGCCAAACTTGCCTGCATCTACTCCCATAGAAATAATATCCGGATGTATTTCAGGTACCATCTGCTGTATTATATTTTTCAAATGCTCTGACACTACCGTTACATGATCTGCTCTTTTAAGGCATCTTATTTTCAATTTCCGTAGTATTCCTTGATTCATAGAAGTAACATCCCCGCCATGCCCCGTCACAATATAAGGTGTCTTAAAAAAAGACTGTACAATTCCCTGCGGAATCAGCCAGTGGGCGTGTACCATGTCAAATTGTGGTAACAGTTTAAATAAATGAAGATACAACGAAAGTAATAAAAAAGGAACTAATAATACTCTAATTTTCTTTTCCTTTATCCTCGAAACAATTGCTCCCGGATAACACAGAGTTTCCCATTTATGAATCGGAAAATAATGGTATCTTATCACCTCAACGCCTTCTAATATTTCTCTGTCTTTTGCCCCTGACGCAGCGGGAACCAACGCTGTCACATCACACTTATCCGCCATATGTGAGCAAAGATCCAATACAAATCTCGGTTCAGTATCTCCCTCCCATCTGGGAAATGTTGATGCTGTTACAAGTAATTTCTTCTTTCGATTCATTTTTATCTCCACATAAAAAATCCTGACACAAGGAAATTGTCAAGGTTCTCAAATCTAAGTCATAAGGATATGCTAACACTTCCCAAGCTCTCCTTTTCTTTCTCTGAATCTGCTAAAACCCTGTAAGTCTTCACAGCTTCCTTCTCCATTTTCATCTGCATATAAATCGCATCATACTCCGTCTTCCTCGTATGGTATTGAGTATCCTGCAAAAGTTTCCGGTTAGCTGCGATCACATCTGCTACAAGACCAATCATAAATGTCAGAAATCCCATAATGATCAAAGTACAAGCCAAAATAAGCGACTGTACATGTCCACTGGATTGCCCGATCCCCATATAATATAGAAATCGAAAACCAATCAAAATTCCTACTGCTATTGGTGCGACTGACAAATACCCAAAGCATTTTAAAGGTTTATACATCATATAAGCCCGGAGGATTGTCAGCATGCTCTTTTTCACATACCCAAAAATGCTGTTAAACAGTCTTGAAGGACGAAGTTCTGCATTGGTTCGGACAGGAACGCTGGTGATAGCAATCTTCTCTCTTCCTGCCTGTACGATGGTTTCCAGTGTATATGTATAATCATTTACCACATTGATCCGCATAGCCGCTTCTCTTGAAAAAGCCCTGAATCCGCTGGGCGCATCCGGTATGTCTGTATTAGAAGCCTTTCTTACTACCCAGCTTCCGAAATGCTGAAGTTTTTTCTTAATAAAAGAAAAATGCTCTGTCTGATCGATGGGTCTCGCACCGATTACCATATCTGCTTTTCCATTCAGTATTGGCTGTATCAAAGCTACAATATCCTCTGCACAGTATTGATTATCCGCATCGGTATTTACAATAATATCCGCTCCGTTTCGAAGGCACTCATCCAGTCCAGCCATGAATCCTTTGGCCAGTCCTTTGTTCTGTTTAAAATTCACCACATGATGAACGCCCCACTTCCTGGCAACTTCCACTGTATTATCCCTGCTTCCATCATTGATAATCAGATATTCGATTTCATCGATTCCCTTAAGTTGTCTGGGAAGATCATTCAATGCTATCTCCAGCGTTTCCGCCTCGTTATAACATGGAATCTGAATAATCAGTTTCATAAGCCACCTCTCATGTATTTTTATTGAAATATACATTTAACGTATTTGCTGTTACTTTACTGTCATAAACTTCCTGCAGGAAATCACCCATTTGTGTATCCACATGTGTCACTATAAATTCGGGTAGTGCTTCTCTTTTTAAAGTTCTCTCTGTCACCACTGATATACTTTTTTCCCTAAGCTGCATCTGCAGAAAGTCTATAAACTCCGGATATCCCTCATCCAGATAAACAATTTTGTCTTTATCGTTACAATTTTCCAGAATCGTCTCCACAATAATCTGATTTTCAAAATTCACATTATTGGCAGAATAGACATAATGCTCGCTAATCTGCAATCCAGCTATTATTTCAATGACCATAATACCTGCAAGAATCCAAGAATTTCTTTTTAACCTCCTGTTCAGCCATACAAGGAAACACACAATCAACATGATTCCAAAGCATAGAATCCATGTATCCCGAAAGAAAAAATAAATATCGATACTATTTTCTTTTATCAGATAGCTAAGTCCTGCGATATGATATCCGCGAAGCCCCTTCATATTTCTTATTTCAATTACATTCAGAAGCATGAAAGAAAGCACTCCTGAAAAGATACCTGCAAAAACTGTGCCCAAAAACAGGAAGCTGCTTTTCTCCATGGCAATAATCCCTACTGCTATCATGACAGGAAGAACAAATTCATCATATCTTCCATAAATTAAGCAATCCACATTGCCTGCTCCATACATGTAAATACTGCTTATCAGTATTTCAGCCAGTGCAGACAAAAGCAGAAACAATGCCATCCATTGCTTAAGAAAAGGGCTTTCTCTGTATACTATTTTTCTAAGTAAGTTAGTACACTCTTTCATACACCATATGGCAGCCCAATAAAAGAATCCGAAACTGGAAAGACCCAGATAGAAAATTTTGCCGACCATCTCTTTGAGCAACTGAATCATTCCCTGAAATGTAAGAATCTTATTTAACTTAGCAATCTGACTGCCGTAATCATTTCCTGCCAGAACATCTTTTTCCGCATAAGCAAAAACTTCCAATATAGTTTTGTTCTTCATTTTTAATGCAATCCATCCTGCTACAGCAAGTGTGATAAAAAAAAGAATCGTATATCCTGCCCGCTTCTTTTCCCCGGCATTTACTATTCCCCAAAGAACACATGTTAAAATACAGGCGATTACCATACCAACTGTTCGCATATGTACACAATATATATATATAAGCGCTGTAGCCAGCATTACTGCCGTCAGTACTCTCGGTTTTTCCAACATATATAAAAACAGATAGCTAATAAGCACAAACAGAAAAAATAAAAGTGATTCTGTCATTGTCATCTGCATATAAAATATCCATGCAGGGTATAATACTGCAATACTGCTCAAAAAAACACTTTTTACCTTTTCTATATCCGGAAATAACTTAAAAATAACTTTCTGCATCAGCAAAACACTGATACACATTAACAGCATATTGACAGTTACTGCCGCTTTATATGCAGCAACACTATTTACAAAAATTTTTAATACTGGCATTAAAATAAGGCTATAGCCAAAAGAATAATAAGAGCTCATTGAGGCTACTTCTGACCAGTTATATCCTATGGCATTGGCTGCACTGGCCCAGTATCCGAATTCGTCCGGATACAGGGTAAAGCCACATATTTTTTGAATCCCATATTGATAAATACAAAAGATCAATAACAAAACAAAAAGAGAATAGCTATTATTTTTTTTGATCTTCTGCAAATTATTTTTCAAATTCATTCGTCCCTTTTCATGTGAGAAGCTGCCTGTTACAGCAGCTTCCCCATAATACATTTACGCTTCACATGAAATTAACTATTTCTTATTAATATCTGATGATAGCGTATGCGCCTGCTCCACCGGTAGTATCAAATGTAACAGTATTAGGATTTTCATCAATATCCTGTAAAATAGATACTGCGCCGCCTGCGCGAACAACCACTACAGCATATGTCTTGCCAGCCTGAACAAAGCTTTTCGGAATGCCAAATGACAATCTGATCGCTGCACCGTCAGAAGGCAGTAAGCTGTATTTGCCTGCTGTCATCTTTCCCAATTCTACATTGAGCACAGGACCTACTTCAGCTCCCTGTGATGCCGCTGCTGCAACAACAGCCTGCATAGCAAGAGGACTCTTCTTTGCATCTAAGTTAGAAAACTTAGCATAAGCCTTTTCATTGCCTGCAAGACCATAGCTTTCAGCTATAGCAGCTGCGCTGGTTGAAACAATACTTCCGTTAACTTTTGTTGCAAGATATACGCCGCCAACAGTTGTCTTCACGCCTGCAACAGAACTGGTGTTAGGAACTTCTGCAACAGTAGTTACTTCGCCTGATGTGCCGGAAGATATGGCTTCTTCAACTTTAGACTCAACATTAGTGATAGTTGTAGCAAATGCACTAAATGCAGGAGCCATCACTAAAGAAACTGTAAGCGCTCCAGCCATCAGTTTTTTGATGATACTTGCTTTCATCTCTTTTCTCCTCTCATCATATTTTTGGTGCAAACTTATTTGCATCAAATTGCTATTTATAATAGCTCTTTTAATATAATATGCTATTATCAATATATTTTCAAGTGCTTTTTTTACTATATTTGTAAAAGGGGGATTACGCATTTTATGCAATATTAACAAGTTAAATTGTGAGGTATAATAATGGATAACATTACTCTGGAACAGTATTTAAAGAAGCTTCGCAAATCGTACAACTATTCTCAGGAGTTTATCGCTTCTCATCTGAATATTACCCGTCAGACTTATTCACACTATGAAACAGGGCGTATTACGCCTCCTGTCAATTCGCTTTATAATCTTGCCAAATTATATGGTATTCCTGTTGAAAATTTTCTGGATCTAGCTGTAACTTATAATATTAATATGGACTTCGCCCAAAATCCTCAGCGACCATCATCCTCAACTGATTCCGACGAATTAGATCAGTATTTAAACTTTATAAATGCTCCTGAAAATAGCAAAAAGATGAAACATTTGGATAGACAAGAACGGCTGCTGCTCTATTATTACGAACATCTGGACAGCCGAGATCAAAAGGATATTCTTTCTTTCATGCAGCTTAAGAAAAAGAATCGCATTGCTGAACACAAAAACAGCTGATGATCTTTTGCTTAGAATTGATCATCAGCTGTTTTTATTCTACTATAATTATATCAAATTTTCCTTACACGCTTTTGATTATTACCTTCATCAAAAGTTTCAACGTCCTCAAAGCTCTGTATAAACTTGGAAAACTGGCTGTAACCGTAATCTTTTACATTAAAACTATTATACTTTCCATGAACAAGATTGCTGAGTTCACTGAACCCAATCCCTTTTTTTCCTGATGCCGAAATAACAGTGTTTATATATTCTTTGATCTCCTCCTTGGATTTTTTATCATCCTTTAAGGAAATGGTAATGATACTGTGTTTTTTCTCCATCTGGAATAATCCGGAATCCTCAAGAAATCTTGACAGAAGGCTGTAACCATAATTTCTCACATCAAAATCAGGATACATATTTACAAGCCGATTTCCTACGGAACCAAGTTCCACGCTTTTACCTTTATTTTCATTTTCAGTAATGATATTAATGATTGCATTATAAACTGCCTCTCTTCTAATTGTGTTAGTATCATCCTGCTTATCTTTGCTTTCGGTGTTTTCGTCCTGATTCCCCAGATTTTCAAGATTTATAAATCTGCTGCAGGCAACACGAAAAGAACGAGGTGTTTTCTCTTCTCCCATACCAATAACTTCCATGCCGGATTCACGCAGTCTGCTTGCCAGACGAGTAAAATCACTGTCGCTGGAAACGATGCAAAATCCTTCTACGTTTCCTGTATATAGAATATCCATGGCGTCAATGATCAAAGTAGAATCCGTAGCATTCTTTCCAATTGTATTACTGAACTGCTGAATGGGAATAACTGAATTTTCCAGCAACCTTTCTTTCCATTTAGATGACTGTGTACTGGTCCAGTCTCCGTAGATCCGCTTATATGTTATGATGCCATAAGTAGAAAGTTCTTCTAAAATATCCCCAATATACTTTGCCGAAATATTATCCCCATCGATCAAAAGTGCAAACCGTTTATTTTCTATTACCATACCTCATTTTCCCTTTACTTTAAGCTTATAAAAACAGCTAATGACATTTATTTCTCTATCATTAGCTGTTTTTTATCTAGCTCATACTATTTTATTTCTGCTTAAACAGGATAAGCAGCATTCTTGGTATCAGCCTGTGTCATATCCACCTTTTCCTGCTGAGCCTGACGATATTTGAAGAAATCAGTTGCTACTTGAGGGAATAATGCATAGGATAATACATCCTCATCCTGCTGTTTCCATTCCTTCATTTCTGCTTCCAACTTATCCATTTCGTTCTCGATCAGATCGGCAGGGCGACAGGTAATTCTCTTTTCGCCGGGAATGACCTTGTCAATGATTTCCTGATTCATAGGCTTAACTGTCTGTCCATATTCACCGCGGAGAACTGCCTTGGTTTCCTTGGTTGCCATCTTGTATCTTTCACCCATCAGTACGTTAAATACAGCTTGTGTACCAACGATCTGTGAGGAAGGAGTAACTAACGGAGGCTCTCCCAAGTCTTTTCTTACCTGAGGAATTTCTTTCAGCACATCATAATACTTATCTTCTGCGTTCTGCTCCTTCAACTGGCTCACCATGTTGGAAAGCATACCGCCCGGTACCTGATATAATAATGTCTTAATATCTACACCCATAACCTTGGGATTCAACAGACCGCTTGCAAGGCACTCGTCTCTGTAAGGTCTGAAATAATCAGCAATTTCTGACAAAATACTCTGATCATAGCCTGTATCATAAGGAGTACCCTTAAAGGTTTCAACCATAACTTCTGTAGCAGGCTGAGAAGTACCCATTGCAAAAGGTGAAATTGCACAGTCAATTACATCCACACCGGCCTCAACTGCTTTCAGATAAGTCATGCTGGCTACGCCTGATGTATAATGTGTATGAAGCTGGATAGGAAGTTTGGTAACAGACTTCATAGCTGAGATCATCTCAGATGCCTTATAAGGAACAAGAAGTCCTGCCATATCCTTGATACAGATAGAATCTGCACCCATCTCTTCAATCTTCTTAGCCATATCCATCCAGTATTCCATGGTATAAGCATCACCTAATGTATAGGAAAGAGCAACCTGCGCATGGCCTCTTCCTTCCTGTACTTTGATCTTATTGGTAGCATTAACTGCTTCCTGTAAATTTCTAAGATCGTTCAGGCAGTCGAAAATACGGATAATATCAATACCGTTTGCAATAGACTTTTCTACAAAGCTGTCTACAACATCGTCTGCATAAGGTCTGTATCCTAAGATGTTCTGACCTCTGAAAAGCATCTGCAACTTAGTATTCTTGAATCCATCTCTTAATTTTCTGAGTCTGTCCCAGGGATCTTCTTTTAAGAAACGAAGGGAAGCATCAAATGTAGCACCACCCCAGCACTCTACTGCGTGATAACCAACTTTATCCATTTTTTCTACGATCGGAAGCATCATTTCGGTAGGCATTCTTGTAGCGATCAGAGACTGATGTGCGTCACGAAGAACGGTTTCCATGATTCCAACCGGTTTTTTAGCCTGTTCTGCCATTTCTAAATCCTCCTTGTTTTTCGAAGAAAAACCCGAACCCCCGGTGAGGGGTGGATTTATCCTCCTTGTTTATATTAAAATACTCCAAATACTGCCATAAAGGTTCCGGCAGCAACAGCCGTACCAATAACACCTGCTACATTAGGTCCCATAGCATGCATCAGCAGGAAGTTGGTAGGATCTGCTTCGGCACCGACCTTCTGAGAAACTCTGGCTGCCATAGGCACTGCAGATACACCTGCAGAACCGATAAGCGGATTGACCTTTCCTTTCGTTGCTATGCACATCAGTTTACCGAATAATACACCTGCTGCGGTACCGAATGCAAATGCGATCAGACCAAGCGCAACGATCTTTAATGTATCCAGATTCAGGAATGCTTCCGCACTTGTAGTAGCGCCTACAGAAGTACCAAGCAGGATAACTACAATATACATAAGTGCATTGGAAGCTGTATCAGTCAGCTGTCTTACAACACCTGATTCTCTGAACAGATTACCTAACATCAGCATACCTACAAGGGGCGCTGTGGTAGGCAGGATCATACAAACCACAATAGTAACAACGATAGGGAACAGGATCTTTTCAAGCTTGGATACAGGACGAAGCTGCCCCATCTTGATCTTTCTTTCCTTTTCAGTTGTAAGTAACTTCATAATAGGCGGCTGAATAATAGGTACCAGCGACATATAAGAATATGCTGCTACCGCAATAGGTCCCAACAATGCAGTCTGTCCCAGTTTACCTGCCAGGAAAATGGAGGTAGGGCCATCAGCACCACCGATAATGGAGATTGCCGCTGCCGCTTTATCATTAAAGCCCATGGCAATTGCTCCGAAATATGCTGCGAAAATACCGAACTGTGCTGCAGCACCGAGCAGGAAGCTCTTAGGATTGGCAATCAACGGACCGAAGTCTGTCATAGCACCCACTCCCATAAAGATCAGGGAAGGTAAAATTGCCCATTCATCTAAGAGATAAAAATAATACAGTAAGCCGCCGGTTCCGTTTGCAGAATCCTTGATACTCATCATAATATCAGGATAAATATTAACAAGCAGCATACCAAATGCGATAGGTGTTAAAAGCAATGGTTCAAAGCCCTTAGCAATCGCAAGATAAAGAAATACACAGGCCACAACGATCATCAGATAATTGCCCCAGGTCAGATTAAAGAAAGCAGTCTGATGGATCAGATTGGACAGTGTAGTTACGATATAATCCATTTCTTTTACCTCCTGTTGTTATTCTGCACTATGCGGTGAAATGAATCCGCATGTACCGGTGACGTATTAGTTAAGTGTTGCCAGTAAAGCGCCGGCCTCAACAGCATCGCCTACTGCTACGTCAATACTTGCCACAGTACCATCCTGAGGTGCAACAACAGGAATTTCCATTTTCATGGCTTCCACAATAACTACAGCATCTCCGGCCTTAACAGCCTGGCCTACACTTGCTTCGATCTTAAATACCTTGCCGGCTGCTCCGGCTTCAACCCTAATGCTGCCTGCTCCGGCTGACGCCTTAGGTGCTGCCGCTTTGGGAGCCGCTTTCGGTGCTGCCTTGGGTGCGGCAGGAGCTGCTGTAGGTGCTCCTGAAGATGCGCCTTCTTCTACTACTACATCATATACGTTTCCATTAACGGTAATTGTATAATTTTTCATGATTAATTTCCTCCTGTAATATCCTTATCATTTCATTATTTGAAATTATGCTCTTTGCCATTTATTGCCGGCACGCTTAATGCTTCTTACTACATATCCGTCTGCAGATGCAGCGCCTTCACTTGCAGCGATCGCCGCTGAAATAACTGCAACCAGTTCCAGATCATCTGATAATTCTTCTTCAGCCTCCTGTGCAGGTGCACTTACAACTGCAGCTTTCCTGGTTTCCTGTGCAGGCTTCTTGGTAAACTTAGCCTCGATCTTGGGGATCAGGTTAAAGCAGCTGATAATTGCGCTGATCAGGATCAGAACGACAAATACAGTTCCCATGCCAAGAAGTGTATTTAATCCAGCCTTTTCCATTTTTTCACCAAAAGTATATTCTACATTGGTAGTAATGCTGGAAGGCATCTCGTCCTCAAATACGATCTCCACTGTAGCATCACGTTCCTCACCTTTGATCTTAACGGTAATAACGCCCTCTGACGGATAAGTAACGCCCTGATAAACATCAATTACCATGGTATTTGAAGTAACTTCAATTATTTCTACATAACTACCCATATCTTCAGAGGCGCTCTTCCAGCTGGCAAAAGCATTCTCAAATACCGTGCCATCCATGCCGCTTTGTTCAACCATGGCAACATAGTCTTTTTCGCCCTGCTGGTTAACTACCTGATTGATCAGTTCAACACAGCTTTGCGCCAGATACTCTGCTTCCTCCGTTGTCATAAGGTTCAGGTCATCCTCTTTCTGCTGTCCGCATGCGGTCAGCCCTATCATACAGGTAATCATACCTAATATCAATAACCATTTTTTCATATTAAGTATCATCCTTTCTAAACTGTGCCATGTTTTTTAGCCGGACGGTCTTCCCTTTTCGTGAACAGCATCTCAAATGCCCCGATCACATACTTACGTGTGCTTGCAGGTTCAATGATCTGATCAACATAACCTCTCTTTGCTGCACTTGCGGCACTTGTCTGAAGTTCTGAATATTCTTTAGCGCAGGCATCAATAGCATCTGCTCCCTGTCCGTCGCAGATTATCTTGGCTGCCAGTTTAGCATCCATAGTTCCGATCTCAGCCTCCGGCCATGCTATAGTAATATCTGCACCGATCGCCTTGGAGTTCATCGTTACATATGCGCTTCCGTATGCCTGTCCGATAATAACATTTACCTTCGGAACAGTAGCGTTAGCAAATGCATATGTAAGTTTGGCTGCCGCTTTGGCAATCTTCTTTTCATTGCATTTATCTGCTTTAAATCCCTTAACATTAGTAAGCGATAATACAGGAATTTCAAAAGCATCGCAGAAATTAATGAAATCTGCTGCTTTTTCACATCCTGCTGCTGATAATACAGCATCAAATTTCTCAGAAACTTTTCCGTCTTCTCCGTAAACTTCCGTTCTATTTGCAACTGCACCTACAGTAACGCCGTTTAATTTAATAAATCCGGTTACCATATCCTTTGCATATTCACGCTTAACTTCAAATACAATACCATTGTCAGCGATCTGGGAAAGTGCAATGGATGTATCTCCTACGCATGCCTCGATCCCTTCACATGCCCTGTTCAGGTCATCATAACATTCCTCAAAAGAAAGGTCATCCTCATTGTTTGCGGGAAGCATGGATACCAGCTCCCTGATCTCGGAAAGAACAGTAGCTTCATCTGCAGCCACATCTACAATACCAGCTTCTTTTCCCTGGAATTCAGCAGAAGATGTATCGCATTTAGTAATTACATTTCCGTCTAAAGCGTTAGGTGAATTTACGAATAATTTCGCCTTGGTGCTCTCCATAAAAGTAAAATCTGTTAAAGTAGGCATAAGTGCAAGACCGCCGCCGCAGGTTCCGAAGATTGCAGTAATCTGGGGGATCACTCCTGATGCTTTGACCTGCTTAAGATAAATTTCTCCAAATCCGTTTAAAGCATCTGTTGCTTCCTGTAATCTAAGTCCGGCAGAATCGATCAGACCTATAACGGGAGCTCCCGTTTTAAGTGCCAAATCATAGAGGCCGGCAATTTTCTTTGCATGCATTTCACCAACAGAACCGTTCAGTACGGATGCATCCTGGCTGTAAACATACACAAGGCTGCCGCCAATCACTCCATAGCCGGTAATAACACCGTCAGAAGGAGTTTCTGTCTGTTTCAGATTAAAATCAGTGCTTCTAGCTGTAACTAATCCACCGATTTCAACGAAACTGTTTTCATCGAGCAAAGCTGTGATTCTTTGACTCGCTTGAGAAGTAGTACTCATTTTTCAGCCCTCCATTTTATATTAAATAAATAATAACTTTATTCGCAGGGGCAGACTTTCCCCATAAATGCGTCTATAGCAGTATACCACAAAAGGGCGCTTTAGCATAGCAGGAATTTTAAAATTCACACTTTTTTTACATGTTTTCACTTTTTACAGATTCAAAATAAATACTTTCGGCAATATCAGCAGATGATGTAATATCTTAATATCTGTGCAAGGCACCACTTAAAATCTATTTTATCAATATTTCCTGTTGTGACGATATAATCCACACCGTACACTTCGCCATTTAAAAGATAACTGACAGTCCCTACCTGCGTTCCTTCTTCCACAGGAGCTTCCAGAGAATTTTTCAGTTCTCTTTTCACTTCAAATTTCTCATTTTTTGCAAGAAGTACTCCTTCCGTATTTTCAGCATCTTCCTTATCCACAATCTTAACAGGAACATAGGCGCTCTCACCAAGTCTTTCTGTCTGTCCGCCTTCCACCAGAACAGGATTTAAGCTGTCCTCATCTATTTTTACTTCTTCCAGAGAATGATATTCAAAATTATCAAGTCCATACTCCATCAGTTTTTTCGTATCACTCCATTTATAAGTTCTGTTGTTAGGCCAGCCGCATGCAAGAAGGACAACTACAAAAGTACGGTCATCTCTTTGAAGACTTCCCACATAACAATATCCTGCATTCCCAGTAAATCCCGTTTTTCCAGACAGAGCCCCCTCCATCATGGAAAGAAAAGCATTGTGATTGCTGCAATTAAAATTCCGTCCATTGGGTATCATTTCTCCGTCTTTTTCCTTATATGCAGAAAATTGATAAGATGGGGTTCTTGTAATAGTAAGGAACTCCTCTTTTTTCGGTGAGTCCATAATGCAGTACGACATGATCCTTGCAAGATCTGCGGCTGTGGTGGAGTGGCTTTTGGTTTCCCCGCTCTCCGTTACCGCCGTGGCATCCAGTCCATTCGGCGTTATGAAAAAAGTATCAAAGCATCCGATATCACTGGCTTTTTGATTCATCATAGAGGCAAATCCCTCTATGCTCCCTCCGATATGTTCCGCTATGGCCGCTGCCGAATCATTGTGGGATTCCAGCATCAGTGAATATAAAAGGTCTTTTAAACGATATTTTTCTCCCGGCTGTACGCCCAGTTTTACTTTAGGCATCCCTGCTGCATAAGAGGATACATCTACATAATCATCTAGGCTGCCATATTCCAATGCCAGAATGCAAGTCATTATCTTGGTGGTGCTTGCCATTGGTCTTATTTCATGTCCGTTCTTTTCATATAAAATACGCCCGGAACCGGCATCCATCAAAATAGCCGATTGGGCGTATAACTGCAGGTTTGTACTATTTTCGGTGCTTTCCTGTGCTCTTACTGCCGTGGTCAGGGCAGTGAAAGTTAACACTACGATCAGTATCAGTCCTGCTTTTATTCTTTCTAATCTATGTATCATACTGTGTCCGGCTTTTCTCTTTTTTTCATTGTATGTCTGCCGGACTTCAAATATCCCTATACATCCACCGCTAAACTGATTTCCTGTTCTGCCTGCTCTTTAAATTCTTCGATCTGCACCTGAGACAATTCAGGCAATTCTTCCAATGATTTTACTCCAAAGCTGCGCAGGAACTCTTCTGTGGTTCCGAAAAGAAGCGGCCGTCCCGGGGCATCCATTCTCCCCACTTCCGTGATCAGGCCAAATTCTACCAGCCTGTTCACCGCATGATCACAGCTGACTCCTCTTATCTTTTCGATTTCTATTCTGGTAATGGGCTGCTTATACGCCACTATGGATAAAGTTTCAAGAAGTGTGTCTGTAAGTACATATTTTCTTGGCGTTTTGGCTATTTTGATCAGATACTCATACATTTCTCCTTTCGTGCACATCTGAAAGGAGTTATCCAGTTCCATCAGCGTAACGCCGCATTCACGCTCCTCATAATCTTCTTTCATCTCCATGAGAAGTTCCCGGGTTGTCTTTTTATCTTCTTCAATTACTGCCGCCAGCCTGTCCACTTCCACAGATTCCCCCATAGTAAAAAGTATGGACTCAAGTACTGCCTTTGCCTTCTGTCTCTCCACTTGGTAACCTCCTATGCTACGCTTGAAGTAATCATGATATCATCAAAAGTATCTTCCTGTACAATGGATATCTTACCGATCTTCATCATTTCCAGTATAACGAGAAATGTAACAATGATCTCCATTTTGCTGTGCTGCTTTTCCAAAAGCTGTCTGAAACTAAAAGTCTTATGCGCGTGGATGTAATCCTCAATGTAAGAAGTCTTCAGATTCATGTCGATTTCATCCTTTTCAATCTTTCCGAAGGTACTTCTGACAGGATCTATCTTGTCCTCCTGTCTCCTCATTACAGATTTAAACAATGTTTGAAGCTTGTTTAGATCTGCATCACCTAAAAGCTCCCCATAGTCAACAGGCGGCTTATAGTCCTCAATTTCTTTGGGAAGTGTCTTCCCCTTAAAAAGAGTATGGGCAGCATCCACCTGCCTGTCTTTTAACTCATAAGACATATATTTATACATTTTATACTCAAGGAGTTTCTGAACCAGCTCAGCCCTGGGATCTTCCTCTTCTCCCTCTTCATTTACTTCCTTGGGAAGGAGCATACGACACTTAATATCCAGGAGTGTGGCTGCCATGACCAGGAACTCGCTCATTATATTCATATCTTCTGTCTGCATCTGCTGTATGTATTCAAGATACTGGGCCGTTATTTCCACAATGGGAATATCATAAATATCCACTTTATTCTTTTCAATCAAATGGAGCAGCAGATCCAAGGGGCCCTCGAATACCTCCAGCTTAACCGGTATTGCCATAACTTAACCTTTCTAATTGCAAATGGAAATGGTAGCGCTTGTCCCCAGCCTGTTTGCACCTGCCTGCACCATGGCCTGGGCCGTTTCCTTATTGCGGATACCGCCGGAAGCCTTCACTCCCATAGTATCGCCTACCGTCCTGCGCATCAGGGCAACATCTTCAGCAGTTGCTCCGCCTGTGGAAAAACCGGTGGATGTTTTCACAAAATCTGCCCCTGCTTCTTTTGCTATCTCGCAGGCTTTTACTTTTTCTTTCTCTGTCAGAAGGCAGGTTTCAATAATAACCTTGAGCAGAGCCTGTCCGCATGCTCTTTTTACTTCCTTAATATCATCTGACACTGCATCATAGTTCTGGTCTTTCAATGCTCCTACGTTGATGACCATATCGATCTCATCTGCTCCGTCTGCTACAGCGATCTTAGTTTCTGCCGCCTTGGCTTTCGTGCTCATCTGCCCTAAAGGAAATCCTACTACCGTACAGACTCTGACGCCGCTGCCACTTAACTGCTGAGCCGCAAAGGCTGTATAATAACTGTTTACACAGACTGACATAAACTGATATTCTCTGGCTTCCTTACAGATTTTTTCCACATCTGCTTTCGTGGCATCCGCTTTTAAAATTGTATGATCAAATAATTTAGTATTCAACATCTTAAGTCCCTCTCTTTCATTCATGCAGTTTTAAATTTTATCATGATACGTTTTTCCAGTCAACTATTCCCTTACTAAATGGATCACTATCAATTCGCCGGGATTAAAGATTCTGATGGGCAATGTATGTGTACCCAGTCCTCTCGACAGAATCATTATTTTGCCTTCCTTTTCAAATCGTCCGCCGTCATAGCGCGGAAAGATCCGGAGTTTTGGTGAAATTACGCCGCCAAGTACCGGCAGTCTCATCAAGCCGCCGTGTACATGACCGGACACCGTCAGATCGGCGCCCCACTTTGCATAAGTTTCAAAATACTCCGGATTATGCGCTATTAAAAGATTAAAACTGTCAGGATCCGGCTTCCCAAGAAGCTTTTCCAGATAAGTTGTCTCCATTTGCCGGTTTGAAAACTTCTTATAAAAAGAACGTTCCATTTCAAGTCCATATATATTCATATTATAAGGCGGAAGCATCACATCTTCATTGATCAGCACGGTTGTTCCCGCACTTTTGACCCTCCCCATATAATCTTCATACATATCACCAAAAATTTCGGGCTCTATACGAGTTTTATGTTCGTGATTTCCGTTACCGTAATACACCGCATACTTCTTGGATAGTCGGCTTACAAATTCAGCTGTTTCAAGATAACGTTCATTCACTTCAGAAGTATACATGTCTCCCGCTATCAGAATCCCATCAGGTTTTTGCTTTACTATTGCATTATAAAGTTTATCATTGTTCTTTCCGAATGATTTATTGTGCAGATCCGACAAAAGAATAAATCTGCCATCTTTATGCAGTTTATCAGATGCACAGGTATATTCTCTAATAATAAAGCGGTTGCAGTCAATTATCATTACTATTATAAAAAACAATGCAAGCACCGCGATCATTTCCAAAAATATTATCACGTTTTTTTCCTTTCCATGAACCTTTCCGCTCCTTCAGGGTCATTTCTTCAGGTGCGTTAAAACTCGCAAACCCGCGCTTGCAGCGCTTTATGTCCGATTTCATCGGACGTTTGCTCGTTAATGTCGCAATAAAAATAAATGACTGCGAAGCAGTCGCTTATTTTTATTTTGCGACTATTATATCATATCCGCTTAAAAACTACAAAACAGTTTCCAGACTTTTCCCAAGTAGTCTTTGTAGCGGGCTTTTTCTATTGTTACATCAGAGAGGATGGATACACTGCCGATTCTTTTGCCATCCAGCTGATATACTGCTTCACCTATGGCGTCTCCTCTGTTAACGGGGGCACTGATCTCAGGCGGCAGACTGATGACTTTTTCAATGGTGTTTAAATTCTTTCCTTCGATATCAAGATACTTAAAGGGCCCCTGATAGACAAGTGCTGCCTCCTCTTCTACGCCGCCCTTTACAGGCACCGACGGCAGAGTATCTTCGTTCACATCCTCGTAAAGTGCACTGACGCTGTAACCATAGTTAAAAAGCGTCACGGCATCCTGAAATCTGGTCTTATTATTAGGAGAACCCATAACTACTGCTATCAGATCAATATTATCTTTGCTTGCCGTAGCAGAAAGACAATACAATGCTTTACTGGTAGAACCTGTTTTTAATCCTGTAGTCCATTCATACATTTTCAGCAATTTATTAGTACTTGATAAAGTAAACGTGGAGGTCCCTTTTGCCGTTGTATGGTAAATATCTTCCATCCAGATCCGGGTATAATCAAATACCTCCGGATATTTGGTGATCAGCTCCCGCGACATGATCGCTACATCTTTGGCGGTAGTATAGTGATTATCCGAGTCGGTAAGCCCACAGCAGTCCTCAAAATGAGTATCATTCATTCCAAGTTCCTGTGCTTTATCATTCATCAATTTTACAAATTCCGCTTCACTTCCGGCTATAAATTCTGCGGCTGCCACACTGGCATCATTGCCAGAAGCTACCGCAATACATTTGATAATAGTTTCAAGTGTCTGAACTTCCCCTTCTTCCAGAAAGACCTGGGAACCTCCCATCGACTTGGCATAAGCACTGGTCACTACATCACTGCTTAAGGTAACGCGCCCGGTATCCAGATGCTCAAAAATAAGCAGAAGCGTCATTATTTTCGTGATGCTGGCAGGACTCCTTCTTTCTGTTGCATTTTCCTCACAAATGACCTGCCCAGTGGAAGCCTCCAGCAGGATGTAGGAAGGAGCCTCTATTTCGGGCGCAGCCTTCACTGTCATAAAACTCATCAGGAAAACAGTTATGCTTATCACATGGCATAAAATTGCTTTTAATAATTTATTCACGGTGTACTCTCCTGTGTATGTACTCTTT
Source organism: Lachnospiraceae bacterium (assembly GCA_014803415.1). GTDB lineage: Bacteria > Bacillota > Clostridia > Lachnospirales > Lachnospiraceae > Suilimivivens. The sequence continues at coordinate 63,062 of JAAVBZ010000045.1, read as the reverse complement.
TACCATGAATATGCTTTTCCCTGATTTATAATGCAAGTACCAAAAAAGGGAGTGCAAATTTCCGCACCTCCCTTACTCTCATTAATACCATCTAGTTCTAAACGACTGATATTTGTCTGCAATCTTTTCTTTATATTCTAAAAGATTTTCCTTAAATATAATAAAAAATCTAATGAGATAATCAACAGTAGCAATACAGAGCACCAGCTTACACAGTAATACTCCTCTTCCGGTATCATAGCGATCGATAAACTCTATGATCCGGTTATGCAGAAACATAATGATAATGACTGCGTAAAATCCCCAGGCTACTGTACTTTCCAGACAGATGATTCCACGGTAATTAAAAGGTTTTTCATTATAATCCCACCATACCTCACCGAACACTTTCAGCATCAGGCGTCCTACCATATATTCAAAGGCGGTAGCCAGCAGAGCTCCTGCAACGTATAACTGTATGTAATGTCCACTTAAGGGTTTTAAAATCAAATACCCGATCACACCTCCAAATCCATAGATCGGGCAAAAAGGCCCCTTTCCAAATCCCCTGTTTGTCAGTTTCTTATTGCAGAATGACATATAAATAGATTCCACCAGCCAGCCCAGCATACTAAAAATAATAAAGGCGGCTGTTAAATGATATACGTCTGTTCCAAATACTTCTTTTGTCCACATGATGACTCTCCTTTCTTCCTGTTCCTATTCATTTACATTATATAGAACGAAAGACAGTAAATATTATCTTCATGACGCAATAAAGTTCCTGATAGCTATATCAGGAACTTCACTTGCGTTATGATTAGTTGTATTTGCGTTTTCTTGCAGCTTCAGATTTCTTCTTACGTCTTACGCTGGGTTTCTCGTAATGTTCTCTTTTACGAATTTCCTGCTGGATACCAGCTTTTGCGCAGCTTCTCTTGAAACGACGTAAAGCGCTATCTAAAGTCTCATTCTCTTTAACGATTACGTTTGACATCTTACACCCTGACCTCCCTTCAGTCCCTTCCTAGTAACACGACTGATTGGGTTTTTATTAATGCAACGTTCAGCATATATGCCTGCGTATGCACATATATGATTATAACATAAAGCCGGCACAAGTCAACCCAATTTTTACTATTTTTATTTAATCGTAACAGTTCAGCCATGAAATAATGATGAAGATGTGTGGGTGCTTGCACACAAAGCATCTTTGTCATTATTTCATGAGCGGAGCGCCCTCAAATGAAATAAAAGATGAGCCGCGAATGCGGCGACGGATGCGTAGCAGACGCTTTTATGAATGTGAGGGCTGAACTGTTACTTAATCTGTCCTTCTAATACTTTAGCGCTTTCTGCAATGGCCGCATCTATTCCCGCGGGATTCTTCCCGCCCGCCTGCGCCATATTCGGACGGCCGCCGCCACCGCCGCCCACAAAGGCTGCGATGCCCTTGATCAGATTACCTGCATGAGCACCCTTATTCATGGCTTCCTGTGTAGCCATGGCCACCATATTGACCTTACCATCCAGATCGGAGATCAACACGATCATACCTTCGCCCAGTTTTGCTTTAAGCTGATCGCCCAGATCACGAAGTCCGTTCATATCAACGCCGGAAACCTTGACAGCAAGCAGTTTGACGCCTTTTACTTCCACTACCTGATCCATGCAATCGCCCAGCGCTTCCTTAGCAGCCTTGCTCCTTAGTGACTCATTTTCACTTTGGAGGGCTTTGATCTCACTCATCAGATGCGCCAGCTTATCCGTCAGTTCTGCGGGAGTGGTCTTTACTGTAGCAGCCGCCTGCTGAATGGTCTTTTCCATATCGGCATAATAATTTAAAACGCCTCTTCCTGTCAAAGCTTCGATTCTTCTGACACCGGCAGCCACACCGCTTTCGGATATTATCTTAAACAACCGGATTTCCGCCGTATTTGCCACATGAGTACCGCCGCAAAGCTCTGTGGAGAAGTTTCCCATCCGAACCACACGCACCGTCTCACCATATTTTTCATCAAAAAGCGCCATTGCCCCTGTCTTTTTCGCTTCTTCAATGGACATAACCTGAGTTACAACAGACAGTCCCCGGGCAATCTGCTCGTTAACAATCTTTTCTGTCTTATCCAATTCTTCCTTCGTCATTGCAGAAAAATGGCTGAAGTCAAACCGAAGTCTGTCTCCGCTCACAAAGGAGCCTGCCTGCTCCACGTGAGTTCCGAGAACTGTACGGAGCGCCCCCTGAAGAAGATGGGTGGCACTGTGGTTTTTACAGGTATCGCCGCGGCTTTCTTCATTTACCTGTAAAGCTGCCATATCTCCTGTTTTAAATGTTCCCTTTATTACTTTACCGACATGTCCGATCCTATCGCCGGGAAGCTTAACGGTATCTTCCACCTGAAATTCACTCTCACCGCAGGTAATGATTCCGGTATCGGCACATTGACCGCCCATGGTCGCATAAAAAGGCGTCTTGAAGGTAATAATAGTTCCCTCTTCTCCTTCACTTAACGAATCCTTCCATTCACTGCCGATATTCATGGCTGCAATGCCGCTCTTTACTGTTAATGCATCATAACCCACAAATTCACTGACAACAGAAGGCTCCAGACTATCATAAAGCCCCGCATTTTCTACAGAAAGCTTTGCTGAGAAATTCTGATTATCCCTTGCCTTCTGCTTCTGCTCCTCCATTGCCTGCGCAAATCCTTCTTCATCCACATTAAGTCCTTCTTCCTGTGCCATTTCCACAGTCAGCTCGATGGGGAAGCCAAAGGTATCATATAAATAGAATGCAGACTTACCGTCAATTTCACTTAAGCCGGCGTTCTTCTTCATTCCCAGAATCTTACGGAATTCTTTCATACCGTTTTCCACAGTGCTTTCAAAACGGTTAATTTCTTTCATAAGCTCTGTGATCACAAATTCTTTATTCTCTTTTAAAAGAGGATAGCTCTGCGCATAAATATCATCAATATATATTTCTGCTATTTTTACAATATTTTCAGCGTTCAGACCAAGCACCCGCCCGTGTCTTACCGCACGACGGATCAGACGGCGCAGCACATAACCCGCACCCACATTGGATGGCAAAAGCTTTGCTTCATCACCGATCAGCATCACGCTGGTACGGATATGGTCAGCAAGAATTCTCATAGATCTTGTCAAATTCTCATCCTGCTCATATTTCGTTCCCGAAACCTTTTCAATATAAGCAATCACAGGGGAAAACAAATCAATTTGATAAACATCTCTGGTTCCGTTTAAGAATGCCAGAATACGCTCTAATCCCCACCCAGTATCCACATTTTTCTGTTTTAAAGGAGTCAGGCTTCCGTCATGATGCTTTTCATACTGCATGAAAACATCATTTCCCAATTCGGTATATTTTCCGCAGTGACAACCCGGTCCGCAATCCGGTCCGCAATCCGGCTTATCAGCCACATAAAACATCTCGCTGTCAGGACCACAGGGACCATATTCCAATCCCCACCAGTTATCTTCTGCCGGCAGATAGTAAATATTTTCCTTCTTAAATCCGGAAGCAATACGGTACTGCGCCCCTTCCTCATCTCTGGGGGCATTTTCATCTCCTGCAAATACTGTTGCGGCAAGATGGTCTGCATCAAAGCCGAACACCTGGGTCAAAAGCTCAAAGCTCCACTTACAGCGTTCTTCTTTGAAATAATCTCCAAGGCTCCAGCTTCCCATCATTTCAAAAAAAGTTACATGGCTCTTATCACCAACCGAATCAATATCATTGGTGCGGACACAGCCCTGTACGTTACACAGCCTTGTTCCCAGCGGATGCTTCTGTCCCAATAAATAAGGCATCAGCGGCTGCATTCCGGCTACGTTAAAGAGAACTCCTGTAGAACCGTCAGATACAAGTGAAACTGCTCCTACATCTACATGTCCGCGCTCTATATAAAATTGCTTCCAGGTTCTTCTCAGTCCATCTGAAGTGAATTGTCTCATATTTTCCTCTCCTCATTCTTCCTTATCTGCACTTTTGCTGCTTAAAACGCAAGCTTCTCTGCAAAATAAGCATCCAGATCCGCAATTGCTATGCGCTCCTGCTCCATGGAATCACGGAACCTTACCGTTACACAGTTGTCCGTTTCCGAATCAAAATCATAAGTCACGCAGAAAGGCGTTCCAATTTCATCCTGACGGCGGTATCTCTTGCCGACATTACCTCTGTCATCAAATTCACAGTTATATTTCTTAGAAAGCTGGGCAAATATCTTTTCAGCGCCCTCATTCAATTTTTTGGACAACGGAAGCACTCCTATCTTAACAGGCGCAAGCGCCGGGTGGAAGTGAAGCACAGTACGTACATCTCCCTCTCCGATTTCTTCCTCATCGTAAGCAGCGCACAGGAAAGCCAGTACCACACGATCAGCGCCCAGCGAAGGTTCGATAACATAAGGCACATATTTCCAGTTCTTCTGATCGTCAAAATAGGTCAGATCCTGACCGGAAGTATTCTGATGCTGTGTCAGGTCATAATCGGTTCTGTCTGCAATCCCCCAAAGTTCACCCCAGCCGAAGGGGAATAAAAATTCAATATCCGTAGTAGCCTTGGAGTAGAATGACAATTCTTCTTTGTCATGATCACGCACACGCATCTCTTCTTCTTTCATACCAAGGGACTTCAGCCAGTCAATACAGAACTGCTTCCAGTAAGCGAACCATTCAAGATCTGTATCAGGCTCACAGAAAAATTCCAGTTCCATCTGTTCAAATTCTCTGGTCCGGAAAGTAAAGTTACCGGGTGTGATCTCGTTACGGAAAGATTTACCGATCTGCCCGATACCAAATGGGATCTTCTTTCTTGAAGTCCTTTGTACATTTTTAAAATTAACAAAAATACCCTGTGCTGTTTCAGGTCTTAGATATACAGTATTTTTTGCATCCTCGGTAACTCCCTGGAAAGTCTTGAACATCAGGTTGAACTGACGGATATCTGTAAAGTTATGTTTTCCGCAGGTAGGACAGGGAACCTGATTATCCTCAATAAATGATTTCATTTTTTCCTGTGACCAGCCGTCAATAGAAGACTCCAGCTCCATATTATGTTCTGCCGCATAGTCCTCGATAATCTTATCTGCCCGGAAACGCTCATGACATTCCTTGCAGTCCATTAAAGGATCGGAAAATCCGCCAAGATGTCCTGAAGCCACCCATGTCTGGGGATTCATCAGGATCGCGCAGTCTACGCCTACATTGTACTGATTCTCCATGATAAATTTCTGCCACCATGCTTTTTTTACATTGTTTTTAAGTTCCACGCCAAGATTACCGTAATCCCAAGTGTTGGCAAGACCTCCGTAGATTTCTGAACCCGGATATACAAATCCTCTTGCTTTCGCCAGGGCAACGATTTTTTCCATTGTTTTTTCCATGTCGCACATACCTTTCGTTAATTTAATTAGTAAATATTATATAAGCCAGTTCTTTTGATTCTTCATCGAAAGAAGCTGTCTTTAACTTTTCATCCATCGTTACATTATTACTTGTATATTCAGCCTTGCCGTTTAAAACCACAGGGTCCTTCGCATCCGTGATCAGGATCTTTGCATCCGTCATGCCAAGTATATCAGACATGCCTATCGTTTCAAGACTGTTATTTGCAGAAATCAGTACTCTGTTCAGATTATAGCCGGCATCCTGTGCTTCCGCTGCCGAACCCACAAAAAAATCCGCATCGTTAAAGGCCGCATAATCCGCTGCTGTGGCATATGTCATTTCCACTTTCACAACATCTTCGTCCACATCCACCTTTTCAACCGAAACAGCTCCTTCTCCTGCTGTCAGATTATACTCATCTGCTTCTCTAAGTATTTTCTGCTTCAGTTCTTCCTGATCGTAATATGATTTATCAAAATTCTCTACGATCCGGGAATTGACTTTTCCGTCATTTGAAATTGAAACCGAGCTTCCTCCATCTTCCCTGCTGCATGCGGTAATAGTCATGATTCCCGCCGTAAGCAACATCGCTGTTGTCTTTTGAATCATTGATTTGCGTAAAAACTTTTTGCTTAATTTCATTCTGGCTCCTGCTTTTCTTCTACTCCGCTTCTATTTATACCCAATACATTATATATGACTTATTATGGATTTTCAACATGGAATTTCATTCAGTATTTCAAGGCTCTTGAATTTTCTGTCCAAAAACCGTTTCCTGAAATTATCGGCTATTTCTCCAAGTTCTGCAAGCACACTGTCTGTAACAATAAAAGTATAGAGTTTTTCTACAGAAGTGTTCACAATAAAGGAAACTGTATATATGGTAGATTCCTGATAGATATTGTCGGCAGAAAGACCGGGATACTCTCCGTTGATCGCCAGCGCTTTAATTTCAAATATGTATCTTACCAAACGGTTATCAAGACTTTCATGGCAAAGCGCCCGAAGAGACTGGTAAAGGAGCTTTAACATATTCTTTTCATCATTATTTTCCCTGGTATAGTAATCCATCACTTCCAGAAAGTACATGCCGTAACAGGCTCCCTCAAAATCCTCCCTGAACTGTTCAAAATAATTGCTGATAGAAGCCTCGGAAATGCTGTAAGCGGTCCTTCCCTCATACAGCCTGAACTCTCCAAAGCAAAAGGGATTGGTGGATGCTAACAGCCTGCTTCCCTGTTTCCTTGCCCCTTTGGCAAAGGCTGCTATTTTTCCCCACTCCCTTGTAAGTATGACTACTCTTCGGTCATATTCCCCGAAAGGTTCCGCCTTCAATATTATCCCTGTAACACTGCATAGATCCTGCACCTGAATGATCTCCCTCTTTTACAGACTCTTTCGCCTGTTTCTGTCTCAGATAGAACAGATAATCGTTCACTTTTCCTGTTTCTAAAAATTTCTGCCAGTAATTTACTTCTTTCATCTCTTGCCCCCTAATCAAAAACTATAGTATTAGGGTTTACTTTTTTCTTTTTTCTATTCGTACTCCTTCCGGTTATAGCCGAAATTTTTAAGAAGGAAATCACTGTCACGCCAGTCCTTTTTTACCTTCACCCAAAGCTGGAGATTGACCCTGTTATCCAGCATATTTTCAATATCCTTTCTGGCATTCATACCGATCTTTTTCAGCATACTTCCCTGCTTTCCGATAATGATCCCCTTGTGAGACTCCTTTTCACAGATAATGGTGGCTTCAATATCCACAATATTCCTGCGCCATTTCATTTTTTCAATAGTAACGGCAATTCCATGGGGAATTTCTTCGTCCAGGCTGCGAAGCGCCTTTTCACGTATCATCTCGGCCACGATCTGACGCTGGGGCTGATCAGTTATGGTATCTTCATCATAAAAGGCCGGTCCGTAAGGAAGATATTTCATGATACACTTGATCAGCTCCTGCGTATTATCTTTTTTCAGAGCAGAAACCGGTACGATTTCTGCAAAATCCATTTCTTTCCTGTAAGTATCTATAAAGCCCAGCAATTCTTCTTTTTTTACCGTATCGATTTTATTGATCACCAGTATTACCGGAATATTTACTTTGGACAGCTGCTCAATAATGTGTTTCTCACCTGCGCCGATAAAATTTGCAGGCTCCACCAGCCACAGGATCACATCCACTTCCTTTAAGGTACGTTCCGCCACATTTACCATGTAATCGCCAAGCCTGTTTTTTGACTTGTGAATACCCGGTGTATCCACAAATACGATCTGTCCCTCTTTAGAGGTATACACTGTCTGTATTCTGTTTCTGGTAGTTTGAGGCTTATTGGAAGTGATCGCTATCTTTTGCCCGATCAGACAATTCATCAGTGTGGACTTGCCTACATTGGGTCTTCCGATCAGTGTTACAAACCCGGATTTATACTGGTCATTCATAATTATTTTTCCTCTTTCTGTCTTTCATTCTTTACAGTAGTCTTTTTCCTTAAATGCTTTCTGAACAGTTTTATAATGATCAACACTATAACAATAACAACTGCCCATGCTGCCAGATAAGGAAGCCTGATGATCAGACCGATGAAGAAATTTTTTATTCCATTTCCTATATTATAAAGGCTTTCTCCAAAACCGGTCTTTATCTTTTCCCATGCGGACTGTTCTTTTACAGGGGTAAGTCTTGTCACTTCTTCTATGTAAAGATATACCGTACTATAGGAAACCTGATTGTCCATAGTCCGAAGCTGAGATTCCATACTCTCGATCTGATAACGCACTTCCGAAAGCCGGCTCTCAATGGTGATGATATCTTCCACACTTTCCGCCTGGTCCAAAAGCTCCAAAAGTCTTTTTTGTTCTGTTTCAAGAGCTTCCTTATGGCTTTTCATATCTACATACTGAAGTGTAACATCCGTAACATTCTCACTCCTGCTGATCACATTGGAAATCTCCGCTACCGCTGACAGGAATTCGTCCAGGCTTTCCGCCGGGATACGAAGGGTCAGATTCGCATTCCTGTTATTATTTCCATAATAATAACTTCCATTGTACGTATTGCTGGACTCAACATAACCGCCAAGTTTATCAACTCTGTCTGTTATCGTCTGCATCAGTACATCGAACTCTTCCGTTTCCACTGAAAGATCTACATTTTTTATCAGCTTTCTGGAAGTATCTTTCACCTGAACTTCTCCGCTTTCCCCTGCATCCTCTTCCATGTCAGCCATTTTTTCTTCTGCGATCTCCACAGTGCCTGCATAGATATCATCCGTGGCATAACTATTATAAGCCGGCGCTGCTGCAGCTGTATCTGCTGCAGCTCCTGCCGCATACGAGCCATTTGATGCCTTTCCGCATCCGGCGAGTAAAATTGCACACGATATGGCAAAAGCCATTATTGTTACCTGTCTGTTTTTTTTCTTCATAAACTTATCCTCCCGATTTTTTATTTTTCTGATAAAGATACGTTTATGCTTCCATTTTTTTATGGAATTTTATGAATGAAATAACTGTTCTGTTTTTCCAAACAACTCTTTACTTTCTTTGATCTTATCACCATTTCCCACTACGCACAAACATTCCTCATCCATAAATGCCTCCACATAACGATGCAGACCTTTCAGCGTTTCTTCTGTTGTAGCAAGAAGTTCGTCTCTCTCCTTTTGCACTTTTTCCATGGAAAGCTGTGTCATATATCCTGAAAGAGAATAGCTTCCTTTTGTCTGCGGCGTCATAGGTGTATCCATTTCACTGATCGCTCCGATGATAAACTGAGTAACGGTACGTTCATCGGCTTCGTAATTCTTAATATATTCTGCAGCCTGTTTATAAACCTCCACTGTTTTTTCCAGATTGGGATCCCGATAGGAAACGAAAAAAGCATCTCCGTTCTTGTAAAAATTACTCATGCAGCCATAAGCGCCGCCTTTGACCCTGATCTGATTCCAAAGATACTCATATCCCATCATCACCTTCAATACTTTCAAAGCTCCTGTATAAGGCAGTCCTTTTCTGCTGAAATTCCCAGCCCGGCATACATACTGAACCTGTCCAGCGGTCATAAATCCTTCATTTTTAACTGCAAACTCGGGTACAAAAGCATCTCCCTCCACTTCGCTTGTAAAGAGATCCTTTTTCAGGATTTCTATCTGCTCTTCTATTCCTGCAAGTCCCTCGTTTGTCCCCGTGTAATCTACCAACAGATTTTCGGGCCTGAAGATGCATTCTGCAAGAGCCTTCAGATTCTTTTTCAGTTCTTCTTTTCTTTCCTCAAAATTACTGTCCAATTCCTCTAACAGCCTGTACTGTGGGATACCGCTGAGCTGCTCCGAAACTGCGGCCGAAGGTGAGAAATAGGACATGGCGCGTATTGCGGCCAAAGAATGACCTGCGCTTGTCATGGTCGCCTGCATTCTGGATTTAGCTTCCGCAATGATCTCATGAAGACGTTTTTCATCTTCATAATCAGAAGTAAGAATGATCTCTTTCATCAATTCAAGCGCCTTGTCTCTGTTCTCATAAAGAACTTTCGACTTCATTTCAAGCGTTACCTTATATTCATCCTGCTTCTTTGAATTCAGATATACATTAACTCCGAAACAGATACCGCCTGTGTGGATATTTACTTCATTGAACAGCTCGCCATAGCTGTAATTTTCCGTATTGACCATCATCAGTACAGACTTCAGAATTCCTACATAAGGGAAAAGCTGCGCCGGTACCTTTCCAAGGTCAAAAACCAGGTTTAAATATCCGATTCCGTTGGTAAATATATCATGCACAAGCAATGTGGTATCTTTTACCTTTTTTTCCTCATTCACAAAAGGAGCCGCTTCTTTTTTCATATCTGCCCTGGTCAGCAAAGGTATGGTCTCAAGGGCTTCTTTGGAACTGGGTTCTTCCTGATAAGCACGAAGCGCCTGGGTCTCCTCTACAATTTTCAGAACCTCTTCACTGCTTAAGGTATCTTTATAAGCCTGCAGCTTTTGACTAAGCTCAGCATCCTTTTTAGTAGTAAGACCCGGCACGGGCTTAACTGTCATAACTGTTTTATGTGTGTTTTCCAGCATCATGGAGCTGATCAGAGATTCAAAATAATCAGTTTCAATGGCTTCACGGAGCTGTTTGTAAGTATCGTTTGCCTCGATATGCATAAACGGAGCTTCATCATCGTAGAGCCAGCTGTCAAGGGCCTGAAGTCCCAGCATCAACCCTTTGGGATAAGAACCGAAATCTCCCTCCCGGTATTTAAACTCAAAATAATTTACTGCCGCTTTCAGCGCTTTTTTATCCAGCCCGTCTTTTACAAGCTTTGTAAGTTCCTCTTCTATGATCCTTACAAATTCTTCCTTTTGATCTTCATTGGCATTTTTAGCAATAACACTGAAGTAAGGCTGATAGATACCGTTTTCCAGTGTGCTGTATACATCTTTTCCAATCCCCGCATCGATAAGCGCCTGCTTAATGGGCGCTCCCGGCGCGGAACAGAGCACATAATCCAGAATATCCATAGCAATATATAACTTCTTATCAAGACTTGTTCCCATGGACATATTATAAGTCAGATAAGTATTGTCACTTACCGGCTCATCTTCCATAATGGAATATTCCTTTACCAACTCTTTCGGAGATACAAAAGGAGTCTGCTTCCTGATTTCCGAATCAATTGCAAGCGCATCAAAATCATTTAAATATTTCTCATCCAAAAAGGTAAGATATTCTTCCGGGTCAAAATTACCGTAAAGATATATATAACTGTTGGATGGATGATAATATCTTCTATGAAAATCCAGGAAATTTTCATAAGTAAGTGTTGGGATCACATCCGGATCACCTCCCGATTCCAGTCCGTAAGTAATATCCGGAAACAGAGAATTCATGATCTCCCTTTCTACCACATCATCAGGGGAAGAAAAAGCACCCTTCATTTCATTATAAACAACTCCATTGATGGTCAGGTCATCCTGCTCATCCTCCATCTCATAGTGCCAGCCTTCCTGTTTGAATATCTTATCCTCTTTATAAATATTGGGATAAAGTACTGCATCCATATATACATGTACCAGATTTTTAAAATCCTTGTCATTACAGCTCGCTACAGGATAAACTGTCTTGTCAGGATAAGTCATGGCGTTTAAAAAGGTATTGAGAGATCCCTTGGCAAGTTCTATAAAGGGATCCTTAACCGGAAAATTCTTAGATCCGCAAAGTACGGAATGCTCCAGAATATGCGCTACTCCCGTACTATCTGTAGGCGGGGTGCGAAAACCGATATAAAACACTTTGTTTTCATCATCATTCAACAATAATGTAACATGAGCTCCCGTCTTTTTATGCCTTAAAATATATCCTTCCGAATTCAGATCGGCAACGGTTCTTTTTTCTAAAATTTCATAGGCTGATAACTTTTCAATCTGTTTTGTCATATTCATATTTTCCTTTCCTACAATCATGATCTGTATCGATCAGCTTTTCTCCGATACATTATAGCCTAAAACAAGAAAAATTAAAAGAGCGGGCCGAAACAAAGTTCGTGCCCGCTCAGTGTAAAAGGGGAATTTTACCGAATGTCAATAATCAGACCGGACTGAAAATGATGTTTAACATCTCCTGTCTGACGCTAAAATGAGTATATCAAATGTTGTGGTGATAATCAATATTTTTTTTTATTTCTAAACTCAGTATATTTCATAAATTATAAACTGAAAGTCATTAATCCCAATTTGGAGATGATCACTTCACGAATGATCATGCCCGAAGCCTTCTTTTTGGCAAGATTGATTTCTGTCAGTTCTTTTAACGTTAATACCCGCTCTTCATATCTGCTGCTCACTTTCCCAAACAAAGACTTTTTTTCCGCCTGTGTATTGATCTTAACTTTGATCTTCAGCTGACTGAACAGTTCGTAAAGGAAAGTATCTTTTTCCAGATAATAAAACTGGCTTTCCAGGGAAGTATCTGCTGCAGCCTCTTTTAATATATATTGTCGTATGATCGCTTTCAGCTTAAAAGGGGTCATATCCTGATCAAGAAGCTCTTCATAAGTAAATCTTGCCCCCAGATAGATATTTCCTACATCTGCCATAACATATTTAAAATCATTGTCTTGCAATTCTGCTTTATTATTCATCTGTTTCCTCAAATCTTATGACGGATTTTCAATTTCCTCAATGGTGTAACCGCTTAGACGCATGGCATCCAGAACAGCTTTCAGGGGCATACCTGTTTCTTCAGAAAGCTCTTTCGCCGTTACCTTTCTGTGGAGTTCTTCGGAAAGCTCCTTTGCCTGCTTTGCAACTTTATTGACCTTTTCAAGCGCCTTTTTATCTTTATCCGCCTGTGCCATGTTTTCACTGATACAATTTTCCATAGCATCCATGATCATCTTCCCCAGCATGCCTTCTGCTTCCTTTGCATGCTCCAGACAGCCAAGCATAGTAACTCCTATGGTAAGCGCCACATTTCCTTCTCCTATCAGATCTTCCAAAAAAACACCCTGGCCTGTATAGAGCTTTGCGATCTCAATTACATAGGGCAGATAAATACTTATCAGCTTTTTCTGGGCATCTGACTCTCCTGCCATAGCTGAAAGTGTGATCGCTTCCTTTTCCCCGTCGCTGAAAGATTCAAGAAGCGCCAATTCTTTTTTATATTCCTCCAGATAATTGACTTCCTCCTCTGAAAGATAATCATCCGGATCTACAGGCGCTCCTATACCGATCTTATGCTTTTCCAGATAATCAAACACAAGCTCCATCTGTTCCTCAGACAGAGAAAGGGCCAAAAACGCCTCTTCTACCTGTTCTTTTTCAATACAATTGCCTTGTTCCTTAGCCCTCTTTTTCACCTGTTCTAAGGTTTTTGCAAACAATATTTCCTGATCTGCTTCCATTTCCTTTCTCCTATTGATGCTTCACATGTACATGTGTGAACAAATGATCCTGGCAATACTCATAATTACCATCACATTTAGAACAGAATCTAAACTCCAGCTCGGGATTGGTTTCTTCTGTTCTGCCGCATACAGCACATTTGTGTCTTGTGATCTTAGCAGACTGCTTAACTTCCCGTTTAAATTCCTGCCGCCTTTTCACCTGCCTTGGCGACATATGAATCATATTTCTGCTGGTAAAGAAGAATACGATAAAATTAAGCAGCGATGCTCCGATAACAAAACGGTTGGCCGCTGTCACATATCTATCCACATAACCCACTATAAAATCATACACCAGTAAGATACCATAAATAATGCCCAGGATCTTTACCTTAATTGGTATAAAGAAGAACAACAGTAACTGCATATTGGGAAATGTAGCTGCAAACGCAAGGAATATGGACATATTTACGTAATACGTGCTGAACATGGTTGCTATGTCAGCAAAATATGCTGCTGCGCCGTATGCGATGAGAATTTCTCTCTGAAACAGATAAACATATCCCATCAGCGCAAAAGCTCCCAGCGCCGTAAAGATCATTCCCAGGAACAAATACAGATTATACCTGTATGTCCCCCAAGTATTCTCCAGCGTATTGCCGATAGAATAGTAAAAAAACAACATAAATAATGTCCAAAAATCAAATCTTCCGGGTGGTATGATCAACCATGTGATCAGCCTCCAGATCTGTCCCTTAAACAAAATTGCATAGGGATTCAAAGTAAGATAATTCAAAAAATCAGCATTGATCCAGGTGATCAAATAGCCGCACCCATAAAACAAAATTAACACAAGTGATATATTTCTAATGGCATATTTACCGAATTTTTTTTCAAAATTGCTCATAGGTTTCATTGAAAGGATCCTCCACACAGATTATGTTGACATTCTACCATTACATTGGCAAATTGTAAACTCGGGCAAAAAAATTTTAGAATTTACCTACTTTTTCTTAACAAATAGTTTATTTTCGCGCGTTGCATTTTGTAAATGAGTGTCGTATAATAACTAAATGTGTCAGATCAGACTGGCTGCATTTAATAAGAAGAAACTCCAAAATATGGAAAGGCGGTTATTTCATGAATAATAAGCATTATACTTTGGGAATTGACATTGGTTCCACAACGGTAAAGATTTCCATTTTAGATGATGCACATAATATTCTATTTTCAGATTATAAAAGGCACTTTGCAAACATACGGGAAACACTCTCTTCCTTGTTAGAGGATGCTTACAGCAAATTAGGAGATATTACTCTCCACCCCATGATCACAGGGTCTGGTGGTCTCACCCTTGCAAATCATCTAAAGGTTCCTTTCGTCCAGGAGGTAATTGCTGTCGCTACATCCCTTAAGGAATTTGCCCCGAAAACCGATGTAGCTATCGAGCTGGGCGGTGAAGATGCCAAGATCATATACTTTGAAGGCGGTAACGTTGAACAGCGAATGAACGGTATCTGTGCCGGTGGGACCGGTTCTTTTATCGATCAAATGGCTTCTCTTTTGCAGACAGATGCTGCCGGCTTAAATGAATATGCCAAAGATTATAATTCTCTGTATACTATTGCTGCCAGATGCGGTGTATTTGCCAAATCAGATATCCAGCCTCTCATTAATGAAGGCGCCACCAAAGAAGACCTATCTGCTTCTATCTTCCAGGCCGTGGTTAACCAGACCATCAGCGGGCTTGCATGCGGGAAGCCCATTCGCGGACATGTTGCTTTTCTGGGCGGTCCGCTCCACTTTTTATCTGAGTTAAAAGCAGCATTTATCAGAACTTTAAAGCTGGACGATGAACACATTATTGAAACGGATCATTCTCATCTTTTTGCTGCCATTGGTTCTGCCCTGAATGCCAAAGAGGAGGTTTCCTACACGATGAAAGAAATGGTAGGGAAACTTGCTTCTGATATCAAGATGGAATTTGAAGTGGAGCGTATGGAGCCCCTCTTTGCTTCCGAATCTGAATATGAAACGTTTAAGGAAAGGCATTCCAGACACCATATTGCTACAGGAGATCTTGCAGCATATCAGGGAAATTGCTATCTGGGTATTGATGCAGGCAGTACCACTACCAAGGTCGCTCTTGTTGCACAGGATGGATCACTGCTTTACTCTTTTTACAGTAATAATGACGGAAGTCCGTTAAAAACAGCGATCCGTTCCATCAATGAAATATATGACAAACTCCCTGAGGGGGCCAGAATCGTACGCTCCTGTTCCACCGGCTACGGAGAAGCTCTCTTAAAAGCAGCCTTTTTACTGGATGACGGTGAAGTGGAAACAGTGGCCCATTACTATGCGGCAGCCTTTTTCAATCCTGATGTAGACTGTATTCTGGATATCGGCGGCCAGGACATGAAATGCATTAAAATAAAGAATCAGACTGTAGACAGCGTGCAGCTGAATGAGGCCTGCTCTTCCGGCTGCGGTTCCTTTATAGAGACCTTTGCCAAATCCTTAAATTACAGTGTTGAGGATTTCGCTTATACTGCTCTGTTTGCAGAGCATCCCATTGATCTCGGTACCAGATGTACCGTATTCATGAACTCCAAGGTTAAGCAGGCTCAGAAAGAAGGTGCTTCTGTCTCAGATATTTCTGCAGGACTTGCCTATTCCGTTATTAAAAATGCACTTTTCAAAGTTATTAAAGTATCCAGTGCTTCTGAGCTGGGCAAAAACATTGTAGTCCAGGGCGGCACCTTTTATAATGATGCTGTTCTCAGAAGTTTTGAAAAAATTGCAGAATGTGAAGCCATCCGTCCTGATATTGCCGGTATCATGGGCGCTTTCGGTGCTGCTCTCATTGCAAGAGAACGTTACAATGAAGGCTATGAAAGCACTATGCTCCCTATTGAAAAGATCAAAACACTGCAGTTTGAGACCAGTATGGCCAAATGTAAGGGCTGTACCAACAACTGCCGTCTTACTATCAACAAATTTACCGGCGGCCGTCAGTATATTTCCGGCAATCGCTGTGAACGTGGGCTGGGTAAACAGAAAAATGAGAACGGCGTTCCCAACCTTTTTGACTATAAGTTAAAGCGGGTCTTCGGGTATGAATCCCTTCCTGCCGATGAAGCCAAAAGAGGACGTGTCGGTATTCCCCGGGTTCTCAATATGTATGAAAACTATCCCTTCTGGTTCACCTTTTTTACCCAGCTTGGTTATCAGGTGGTTTTATCACCATTATCCAACCGCAATATTTATGAGCTTGGTATTGAATCCATTCCCAGTGAATCGGAATGCTACCCTGCCAAACTGGCTCATGGCCATGTAAAATGGCTGATCAATCAAAAGGTGGATTTTATCTTTTATCCTGCCCTTTTCTATGAACGGAATGAATTTGCGGATGCCAATAACCATTACAACTGTCCTATTGTTACTTCTTATTCTGAAAATATTAAGAACAATGTAGAAGAAATCGGCAGAGGTGAAGCCATCCTTCGCAATCCTTTTATGTCTTTCAGGGATGAAAAAACCATCAGTGATGCACTTATTAAGGAATTTAAAGAAATTCCTTCCATAGAGATCATTGAAGCCGTTCATAAAGCATGGGGAGAGCTTGATCTGGCACGCAGCGACATGCAAAAGAAAGGGGAAGAAGTACTTGCTTACTTAAAAGAATCCGGGAAAAGAGGCATTGTCCTTGCCGGACGTCCCTACCATATTGATCCTGAAATCAATCATGGTATTCCTGAACTGATCAACTCTTATGATATTGCAGTACTGACAGAAGATTCCATTTCCCATCTGGCATGTCCGGAACGCCCCCTGATCGTATCTGACCAGTGGATGTATCATTCCAGGCTTTATGCTGCTGCAAGTTATGTTAAGACAGTGGATAATCTGGATCTGATCCAGCTGAATTCCTTTGGCTGCGGTCTGGATGCCGTCACTACGGATCAGGTCAATGATATTCTCTCCGGTTCAGACAAGATATATACCTGTCTGAAGATCGATGAAGTCAATAACCTTGGAGCCGCCAGGATCCGTATCCGCTCTCTTCTGTCGGCAATCCGCGTCAGAGAGCAAAAGCACAAAGAACGCACCATTCGTTCCTCTGCCATTCAAAAAGTAGAATTTACCGAGGAAATGCGAAAGAACTACACCATATTATGCCCACAGATGTCACCGATTCACTTTGATATTCTGGAAGCTGCATTTAGTGCCTGTGGATATAACTTTGAAGTTCTGCCCAATGATAATAAACATGCTGTTGATGTTGGTCTTAAATATGTAAATAATGATGCCTGCTATCCTTCTCTTATGGTAGTAGGCCAGATCATGGATGCACTTTTATCCGGCAGATATGACCTGAACAAAGTAGCTGTCATTATGACCCAGACAGGCGGCGGCTGCCGTGCTACCAATTATGTAGGCTTTATCAGGCGTGCCCTTGAAAAAGCAGGCATGCAGCAGATACCTGTTATTTCCCTGAATATGGCAGGAATTGAAAGTAATTCCGGTTTCCATTTAAATCTTGCTATGCTGATGAGAGCCGCTTATGGCGCCGTATTCGGAGATATTTTCATGCGCTGTATCTATCGCATGCGCCCATATGAAAAAGAAAAAGGAAGCGTTGAAGCTGTTCATCAAAAATGGCTGGAGCGATGCCGAAAGTTTGTCTCTGCAAAACATATGAGTTTTATTAAATTTCAAAAAATGTGCCGGGAAATGATCGCCGATTTTGATTCTGTTCCTTTAACAGATAAGGCAAAACCGAAAGTGGGCATTGTAGGCGAGATTCTTGTTAAATATGCCCCGGCTGCCAACAACCACCTTGTAGAACTTCTGGAAGCTGAAGGAGCTGAAGCAGTTGTGCCCGATCTTCTTGATTTTATGCTCTACTGTTTCTACAATCAGATTTATAAAGCCGATCAACTTGGCATGAGCAAAAAAGCCGCTTTTATATCCAAAATCGGTATTGATGCCCTTGAATTCCTTCGCGGCAGTGCAAGGAAAGCTTTTGCCAAGAGTAAGCACTTTACACCGCCTATCAGCATCTATCAAACTGTAGAATACGCCAAAACCATTGTTTCCATCGGCAATCAGACCGGAGAAGGCTGGTTCCTGACTGGGGAAATGATAGAACTGATCCACAGCGGTGTTAACAATATTGTATGTACGCAGCCCTTTGGCTGTCTGCCTAACCATGTAGTCGGAAAAGGCGTTATCAAAGAGCTTCGCAGGCAATATCCTTTAAGTAATATTGTAGCCATCGACTATGATCCCGGTGCCAGTGAAGTCAACCAGCTGAACCGCATCAAGTTAATGCTTTCCACCGCTCAGAAAAATTTAAAAACACAGCAGGGAGAATCATAAATGATCAAACAGGAAATCAATGAAATCAAACGTCTTTTCACCCCAAGCAGCTGCTCCATTACCAGAATCTGCGGCTGCTACGTGGATGGTGAAAAGAATAAGAAAACCGAATTTAAAGAAGCTTTTCTCTCCCTCCCCGAAGAAGAGATCTTCAAATATTTTGAGCTGCTTCGAAAAACTCTGTCCGGTAATATCGGTAAAAATCTGCTGAACCTGGAATTTCCCATGAATACGGAGGAAGAAGGCGGCAGTCAGGAATTTCTGCTCCGGCTTCGAAACAGTAAGTTAAAAGATGATGCTCTCCTCACAGAATTCTATGACCGCATTATAAACTCTTATGAATTTGTAGGAAACTATCTGATTCTTTTAATTCATGATGCTTATGATGTACCCGGCAAGACTACAGACGGTCTTACCATGGACGATGCTTCCGATACCGTATTTGAATATATTATGTGCTGTATCTGTCCGGTAGCTCTTTCCAAGCCCGGATTAAGTTATGATGCCGAAATCAATGAATTCCACAATCGGGTAAGGGATTGGGTAGTCAATATGCCGGAAACCGGATTTCTGTTTCCTTCTTTTAACGACAGGTGCACTGATATTCACAGTACATTATTCTTTAATAAAAATCCGGAAGAACCTCATGAAGAATTTGTAGACGGTATTTTAGGTTGTTCCCTTCCCCTTTCTGCAGGAGGTCAAAAAGAAACCTTTCAGACTATTATTGAAGAGACTCTTGGTGAGGATTGTGAATATGAAGTAATTAAAAACATTCATGAAAATCTGACAGAAATGATTGAAGAACATAAGGAAATACCTGAACCTCTGACCCTTGATAAAAAAGAAGTGAAAGATCTCCTTGAAAAAAGCGGAGCACCGGAGGAAAAACTGGCAGATTTTGATAAACTTTATGATGCCGCAGCCGGCGAAGATACTGCTCTTTTTGTAAGCAATGTAGCCAGCATGCGCTCTTTTGAGGTAAAGACACCCGATGTAGTGATCAAGGTCAATCCGGAAAGAGCAGATCTTGTGAATACTATGGTTGTTGATGGAAAACGCTGTCTGGTAATTGAAATTAATGATCAGATAGAAGTAAACGGAATCAACGTAAGAACATCTATGAACACCCCGTAGCAAGCTACGGGGGATTTTCTCTAATTCAATAATTTTAACTCCGGAAAATACTCAACTTCTGCTTTTCCGATAATCTCATCTATTTCTACAAACTTGTCCTCCCAATATCTTGAATCCCATGAATTATTACGGTTATCTCCCATCACAAAATATGAATTGTCCGGTACCAGAAAGGGACCGAAATCGCTATTAAGCGCTTCCTTTACATAGGGTTCATCAAGTACATTGCCATTAATATAGACCCTGCCGTCTATTCCTTCAATCTGTTCTCCCGGTAATGCAATTATTCTCTTCAAAAATACTGTCTTCCCATCATCAGGAAAATAGAATGAAATGATATCTTTTCTTTTCGGTTCTTCCGTCCTATATGCCAGTCGATTGATAATAATACGGCTGCCCGGCATGATAGTCTCTTCCATAGATCCTGTAGGAACCTGAGAATTGACGATCAATGTATTGCTGATCAGAAATGCGGCCGACAGCGCTGTTACGATTACTTTGGACCAATCCAGTATTTCATGCAAAATTTTATATTTTAAATCTGTTTTCTTCATATTATCTCATACTCCCGCACATATTTGCCCTAATCTCTTTTTCCTGCGTAATGACGGTTTCTCCCACCAGTTCGTTACGGATCAGCCCACCTATATCATAGGCGGGTTTCCAGTTATCTTCAAGAAAAACATGGCAGGAATCTTCTGTGATATCCGAAATATCTATCCTAATATCATGTTTTTTGGTAAATGCGACTGCATTGTTATAAAATGAGATTTCAACTGCTATATCCTCTTTAAATTCCTGCAGATGATCTGCCGGAATCATCAGCAGCATATTTACCTTACCATACTGCTTCCTCTTAAATCGAAACCGCCCGTTTCGTATTTCACAAGCCTCTACTAATCTATCTCCAACGTGATCTTGTATGCCTATTTCACTGCCGTCAATATCTATTTTGCTTCCATTTACAATTAGCGTAACAGTACCGATTATATGATAAGTCCTATAATACCCAAGGGAAATAAACACTGCCGCAGCCACTGCAGTCATTATAAAAATTTTTGCTAATTTCTTCATAGATTTTCCTAAAATATCGTTATCATGCATGGGCTAAAAGAGGAATCATCAGCCTGTCCTGTTCAAAACGATCAAATACATTTCCTTTCAAAAACAGTGTGGTATCCTCTTCTTTTCTCTCTGAAACAGAATACCCTTCTTTATCTTTCGGAGTAAATCCCAGACTTACTCCGGTAATTTCTTTTCCAAATGCTTCAATCACTTTATCAACTGATATTTCTTTTTCCGAAAATATATTATGGATCAGCAGATCACCATTTTCAATTTCTGCAATAGCATATACTTTCAATTCTTCATCATAATACACATTTTTACGCTTGAATTTTGTAACATAGAACATGATGAGACTGCTGTTATCTGTCAGTTCAAAACTGCTGTAACAAACACTGCATTTTATTGCTTCTTCCAGTTTATCCCATGCTGTTTTATCCTCCATGGGGATTTGGATCATACTCTTTTCCCTGCTGATCATGACTTGCTTTTCATATTGAAATTCTTTTGCCTTTTTAAAGCCGAATTTAGGGTAAAAATCCAGTACGCTGTCATTTGCCAGCAAATATATACCATCGGCTTCCGTATAATCCTTTTCGATTTCCACCATAATCTGCCTGGCAAGTCCCTGGTTCCTGTATTTTTCTTCTGTCATGACCGTACCAAGCTGAATCAAATGCTTTTTTTCACCATTCCAGATAAAGTCAGTTTTATTGACCGATACATTTGAAGCCACTTTCCCATCAATAACAATAGAATAGGGATTATAGTTATCCCCCCAATACCCATTCTGATACCAGTCCTCAAACTTAAGGTCAAATGTCTTTTTGGCAAGATCGTTAAAGCTTGCCCTCAGCTTATCATCGTTACGGTAATTCTTAATCACTTCATACTTTTTCATAATTACACGTTTCTCCAATAACTGTCTTCTTACACTACTTCAAATGAGCTTCCCACTCTGTTTCTTTAAATCCGGGATAAACAAAATCTTCTGTAATAAGCAAAGGACGTTTTACCAGCATGCCGTCAGCAGCAAGCAGCTTTAACTGTTCTTCTTGCGTCATATCTGCCAGCCTGTCCTTTAAATTTAACTCTTTATAAAGATTTCCGCTGGTATTGAAAAAGCGTTTTAGCGGAAGTCCGCTCTTTTGATGCCAATTCCTTAACTCTTCTATTGTAGGATTTTCCTCTTTAATTGGTCGCTCATCGTAAACGATCTTATTTTCATTAAGCCATTTTAATGCCTTCTGGCAGGTTGTGCATTTCTTATAACAAAGTACTGTCGTCTTCATGTATTTATCTCCCTTTTAAGAATTATATTCAAGTACTTTATTATAGCAGACATTTTCTCGAATCACAATTTATTCCTGGCAGGAAGGACAGTAATATACTGTCCCGCCCAGATAATTTGCTTTCTGTATCAAGTTTCCGCAATAAGGACAGGGTTTTCCAGCCGTCTTCTTGCTGAGTTTTGTGAGATATCTGCCGGGCTGTCCGAAAAGATCTTTCTCCGTATCCCTTCCTCCCAGATCCGTCATCTGCTTAAGAACGTGTAATATCGCTTCATAAGTTCTCCTGAAATCCGCATCTTTTAAAGTATTGATCTTTCTTTTGGGATAAAGTCCTGCTTCAAACAGAATATCCTGAAGTACGCCATTGCCAAGTCCCGGTATCCTCTGATGTGTAGCTAAAAATTCCTTAACGGAGATTTTTCCGGATAAGTCTTCCCTGAGTGCTGTAAAGTACTCATAATCGAAATCCTCCGTTCCCGGAAGAGGCTTTTCTTTCCCTGCAAGATAATAAGGATTATCATAGGTTTCAGGATCTATCAGGAACATAGCCCCATACATCTGGACTGTAATGATAAGAGAACTGTCATCTTCTAACGTGATCCTTGTCTGATAACGATCCGGCAGTTTCTCTCCGGGTGCAAAATAGCGGATATTTGCACCGTCTCCCGTAATAAAACTATACTCTGAAAGCTCTGTTTCAATCATGCTTCCGATTCCTGTGGAATTTCCTATTTCTCTTTCTTCCATTTTAGCGGCATAATCTGCAGGATCACCATGATACCATGCAAAAGAATGTTTCGTATGCTCCGCTTCCACTTCCTTTATTTTCTTTCCTTTTACCGTCTCATTCAGCTGTCTGGCAATTACGGTACTTTCAGGTATTTCCAACATAACTGACCTCCTGTTGTCTCTTTACTGTTCTTTCCATCTTTCTAAAGTGGGAAAATAAGCCATCAGGCCCGCCTTTGCCTCTTCCACTGTCTTGCAGCGTCCGCCCTCTACCTCAAAAGGCGCACAGAAATCTGCCATTTCTTCCATTGTGCATTGCTGAACAAATTCACCGTCCTTATAGCAATAGCAGCAATACTTGTCATTGACACTTCCGTCCTGATTCGTTCCGTACTGCTCCTCCTGCATCGGCATACCACAGCTTTGACAAATTTTCATTTCCATTTCGTAATCCTCCATTTATTTTTATTGATAGGATTACTATACCAGCATTAATATGACATCTACATGTCATATTATGAAATTTATTTATATATTTTTATCATCTCTTCCACTCTGCTTTTCATTTCCAGCCTGACCGCTTCCGGCTCAAGCGCTTTAACCGCAGCACCGAAAGATAAGATCATTCCATACACCCAGTCGTCCAAAAAGTAATTCAGATGAATTTGAAAATCTCCGTTTGAAAGCACATGAATTTCATCCTCTTCAAACCTGTCATATATGCGATAGGCTTCCTTTTTATCTATGATAAAAGTTATCTCTGCATTTTTTTCTTCTAATAACTTCTGCTCATTCTCCTTATGATGCTCTCCCTTTTCCAAATCCCTGTGATCAGACCGCTCAAAAGTCTCAGAAAGCATCTTAACCCTTTTCATTCGGAGTACCTTGAACAGCCGCATTTCCTGCCTGACCCTGCAAAAACCTCTAAGATACCATGTATAATCCTTAAATAGAAGCTGCACCGGCTCTGCAATACGATTAGTCATTTCACCGTACTGCCCATAATAATCAAACTGAAGTACTCTCTTACTCAAAATAGCCTCCCGCAGCTGTTCGAATAATTCCTTTCTTCTCCCGCTCCAGTCCGAAAAATCAATGGAAACCCAGGGATAAGCATCCGTATTAAAAAACTCGCCAAGTTTCTTTATCGTTTCAATTTCCTTAAGTGCTCTGGTCTCCTGAAGACTTGTAAGAGCCGCCAATATCTGCTGCTGTTCCTCTTTTGTAATCAGCATTTTATCAAGAACAAACTGCTTTGTCAGACTGATGCCGCCGTTTTTCCCTTTTCTTGCATAGACCGGAATTCCTGCCATGCTTAGATTTTCTACATCGCGGTAGATCGTACGGACAGATACCTCAAATCTCTTCGCCAATTCTCCTGCAGTCACAGTACCTTTATTCATCAAAATATAAATAATTCCAAGTAATCGGTTTAACATATTTTCTCCTCGTAAAAGCCGCAGATACTTAATTCTTCAGATCATAATAAAATATGTACTGCTGCAGTACTCCTGCAAATCCACGATACTTTTCAAAGGGAAATCCTTCCGTATACTGCCTTTCAAGTACTTTATTAATATGAGTATCTCTGGGAAACGCATCCAGCTGATGCAGGGCAAATAAGCAAATGCAGTCTGCTACCTTCTCTCCTATCCCATAAAGTTTCAATAGTTCAGACTTTGCCACATCATATTCCATGGACTGCACTATCCGAAGATCCAACTCACCTTCAGCAACACTTCGTGCCGTTTTTTGAATATAACGGCTTCTATAACCCAGATTACAGGCATATAAATCTTCTAACGGAACATTGGCAAGCTTTTCCGGAGACGGAAAGGTATAGTAAATTTTTCCTTCTTCCGTTCGCTTTTCTTCTCCGTATTTCCGGCACAAGTAATCAATACACTTTCTGATCCGCTTGATATTATTCTGCTGGGAGATAATAAAGCTGATGATCATTTCCCATAGATCCTGTTTCAAAATCCTGATTCCGCTCCCATAGCAAACTGCTTTCCTCAGATAATCATCCTCTTCTTCCACGCAGGCGATGATCTTCCCATAATCTCTGCCTAAATCAAAGTAATCCTTCCATACGGATTCAAATTCCTCCCGGCTACAGAAAAAACTTATTTCTTCCTGATTTTCCTGCGCTTCCAAATATCTTCCGAGAGCAGTAAGACCGTATCTTTCATTTCCCAGCTGTTCAAGCCGAAAACACTGTCCCGACTCACTGATCTGCTTAAGGGAAAAATATTGCTTCTCTATGTTTATCATATGCTGCTCCTTATTTAACTTTTTCTCACACGATAACCGCTGATCTTTCTGATACTGAAAATTCCTGCCATATCGGCCAGAAACCAGCCAATCGGAATTGCCCACCAGATTCCCCATACGCCTATAGCCGGAACCGGGGCCAGTGTATAGGCCAGAAACACTCTGGTTCCCAGGGAAATGATCGTAAGAACCAAAGACATTTCCGGTTTCTCCACTCCCCGGTAAAATCCATAAAGTAAGAACAAAAGACCGATTCCGCAGTAAAAAGTGCCTTCTACCCTAAGGTACCCTACTCCGGTTAATATGATCTCCCTCTCATTTCCATCTATGAACAGTTCCATAAGTTCCGGCGCTAAAATATAGATGCCCAAAGAGATCAAAAGACAGAACAAAACAGATACCTTTGCCGCTTTTTTCATCCCCAGCTCCACCCTGTCTCTTTTTCCCGCTCCATGATTCTGAGAAATAAACAGAGAAAATGCGTTGCCAAACTCCTGTGCAGGCATATAAGCAAAGGAATCAATTTTTACCGCTGCTGCAAAAGCTGCCATGACCACTGCCCCAAAACTATTTACCAACCCTTGTATCATAAGAATGCCGAAATTCATTACCGACTGCTGCACACAGGCAGCCACTGAATTTCGGGCAATTTCTTTTAAAGTCTTTTTATCTATCGACAGTTCTGCTTTTACCGGCCGTAATTCTCCCGCAGTAAACCATGTATAAACTCCGATACCGATTCCTGATATTGCCTGTGATATCACGGTAGCCCATGCTGCTCCTGCCACGCCCAGTTTGAAAACGATCACAAAGAGCAGATCCATAACAATATTGAGAAATGCCGAAATTCCAAGAAAACACAGAGGAACCACTGAGTTTCCTATGCTCCTTAGTAAAAAGGCAAAGTAATTATAAAGAAAAACAAAAAAGATCCCCCAGAAGATCACCCATACATATTCATGCATCAACGGAAATATATCCGCCGGTACACGCAAAAGCCGCAAAATAGTATTGATCAAGAGGAACACAACCCCGTTCATCATAATTGTAACAACAGAAATAAACAAAAATGAAACTGACAGACTTTTTTTCATCTGTCTTAAATCTTTTTTGCCAAAATATACGGAAAAAACGGCACCGCTTCCCATGCACAATCCTATAATGATGGAGGTGAGAAAAGTCATAAGCGTATAAGCGGAACCTACCGCTGCCAACGCTTTTGCCCCCAAAAATCTTCCTACGATCAGAGTATCCGCTATATTATAACACTGCTGCAGCAGGTTTCCGAGTATCATAGGCCCTGCAAACAACAGCATGGTTTTCGTCACACTTCCCTGTGTCAAATCTTTTTTCATAATAGTATCCTTAAATTTTGATCTGTGTCCATTTTCCCTTTTTGAACCGAACTGATGCAAAGATAAAACGGGATACCTGATCTCCCAGCACGCCAAGCCAGATTCCCACTATGCCAAGTCCCAGAACATAGCCTCCCAGATAAGATACTGCCGTACGGATAATTGTAACGCTGATCGTTGAGGCAATTGCCGTATAGAGAGTGTCTCCTGCTCCCCGTAAGCACCCCATATAAACCACCTGGCTGATCTGAAATACCACAACCAGAATAATGACTCGCATAATATTTACACCGATCGCAACAATATGCTCCTCTTCAAAGAACAGCCCGTATAATGGCCTTGCCCCTGCAAAATAAATCACAGCAAGGCATACCGAAATAAGGGCTCCCATTCTCCGGCAGATACTCCCGAATTCCTTGGCCAGCTTTTCATCTCCTGCGCCAAGGCTCCGCCCGATCAGTGCCACCGCTGCAGCCTGAAGCCCGTCCCCAAAAGAAAAAGACAGGCCCATAATATTCATACCCACTTGATGGGCAGCCATGGCGTCTGTCCCCTGGCGGGCTGCCATAATCGCAGTCATCATAAATCCGATCCTCATTAAAATCTGTTCAAAGAAAACACTGTAACCTACCCTGACCAGGTTCACAAAGCTTTTGGATGCAGGTTTGATCTTATGCTCCAAAATATAGGGAATGCTGATAAATCCCTCCGGATTCAGGATCGAAATAATGCTCATAATACATGCAACCACCGTTCCAAGCACAGTTGCCAGCGCTGCTCCCTGTATTCCAAGAGCCGGAAATCCGAAATGTCCGTTGATCAGTAAATAATTGAATATAATATTCACCGTATTGGAAGTCACATTGGTACGCATCGTTATTTTCGTATTGCCGGCACCTCTTTGAGCAGAATTAATTCCCATTTGAAAGCAGTTAAATATCATGCCGCCCATTATAATTCTGAAATATGTTACCGCACTGTCATGAGTATCTGCCGTAGAACCGCACCATCGGATAATGGGACTTGCAAATATCACAAACAGGAGACTGAGAATGACAGCTGCCACGAAAATAAAAAGAATGGCCGTACTTAAGATCTTGTTGGCATCTTCCTGCTTTTTCTCTCCTCTTCTTCTGGCCACCAAAGCAGAAATCGCCACATTTACAGCAAAGAATAAGGATAATCCCAAAAACTTCGGCTGTGTGGTAAGTCCTACTGCTGCAACCGCATAGGAGCCAAGGGAACTTACCATCAGGGAATCCACAAGACCGGCAAATGCCGTAAAAAATGATTCAATAATTGAGGGCCACGCCATATTAAGGGCAATTTGAAAATTCTCTCTGTTTTTGTTCGGTTTTTCTATATTTTCCTCAGTAAAAGCGATCATTCTTAACCCCTCTTATCTGTCTGAAGCTGATTTATTCAGGTCCGGAACCATCACTTTTGTATCAATAAATTCAAATATTTTGTCAAAATAAGTATCCGGATCATAATCCATGGCCTCTGCATGACCGGCATTCTCTGCCACATAAATATCCTTTGTTCCCGTAAATGCTTCATATACCTGATAAACCATATCCGTAGGTACGAATCCGTCCTTTTCTCCATGTATAAAAAGCATGGGCTTTTCACATTTTTTCAGCTGGCTGATACTGGATGCCTTTACAAAATCATACTTCAGCCGTCTTCTGCCAATTTCCCTGCAGCAGTATAGAATCGGAAACTCCGGCAAATGATAGTCCCTTTTCATAACACAGGAAAAAATATCCCAGACACTTGTGTATCCGCAATCCTCAATATATCCCGCAACATGGTCTAAATTTTTACCGGCAGTCATCATGACCGTAGCTGCGCCCATGGAAATTCCATGCAGAATGATCTTTGCCTGCCCATCTTTTTCCACTATCCAATTGATCCATTCGCTTATGTCTTCTTTATCAAGCCAGCCCATACCTATGTAGTTACCCTCGCTTCTGCCATGAGCTCTGTTATCCGGCAGAAGTACATGATAGCCCTTTTTATAAAAGGCAGCTCCATACGGCAGCATAAAAGCATGACTTTCTTTATATCCGTGAATGGATATGATCCAGTTATGACACTCCTTTTCCTGCATGCGGTATCTTGCCCGAAGCTTTAACCCATCCGTATTTGTAATCTCCGCTTCTGAGGTTGTTTCTTCAAACTTTTTCCCGATCTTTGCTAGTATTTTTCTATTTTCAAGATACTTCGCCCTGACAGGATCTGAAGACGCCGGTTCTTCATCTGCCGGTAGGTCTTTCTTCCTGTCTTTTTCCGGAACAGCCTCCAGAATAAATTTAATGAACATAGAACTCACAACAAGTGTGATCAAAAAAAGAACGATCAGAAAACACAGAATAATTACTATCATATTCATAAGCACCTCTCCCAGAATTTCTATATGATGATCAGATCATCATACTAAAATTATAGCATCTTTTAAAGTGCATTCAATAGCTAAAATTCCAGTTCTTGTTTTCAGGGTTGCCAATATGTAGAAGGGATTTCCCGCAAATATATCATGAAATGCACCATATAAAATACAATAACCGGAAGTTGTGTGGCAATTGCGGACACACGTGTCCGAAAGTGACATACAACCTCCGGTTATTGTATTTTTTCTGGTGTGTGAATGATATATTTGCGGGAAATCCCACCTACAGGAGTCCCACTTACATCAATCCCTCTCCATTATGCTATATTGGCTGCATATTCCGAAAGTATTCTTTCTGCTTCTTCCATGGATAGATTGGAATTTTCAATGATACTTCCTATTTCTTCAAGCTTCGTAAGCCTCTGTTCGTTAAGCAGTTCCTGAAGCTCTTCTTTTTCTTTTTCGATTCTTATTTCTAAAGAATCTATGATATTTTGTTTTTCTTCAATTTTCTGCTCAATAGATTTTCTCTGTCCTCTTGCCATAATTTACCTCCGATAAAGTCTAAAGATAATATAGTATATGGACAAGGATTAAAATATATTCATTTAATTCTGCTTTTCATTGGACTTCCTTTCAGAAAACGCCGGCTCAATTTGCTCTTTTACATTCCGGATACGCCAGCTGTTCTTTACTGGAAGCAGTTGCCTTGGTAAG
This sequence comes from Lachnospiraceae bacterium, assembly GCA_014803415.1. Lineage (GTDB taxonomy): Bacteria > Bacillota > Clostridia > Lachnospirales > Lachnospiraceae > Suilimivivens. The sequence continues at coordinate 33,452 of JAAVBZ010000045.1, read as the reverse complement.
CTGCAGTACCATCTCACTGAAATACCTGGGACTTACCTCTCCCAGCTTATACCGGTTCTCATTCTTTACCGCATCATAAACATAACTTCCTCTCTTTACAGTACCAGGCTGATAGAACTGAGCGCCATAAACCGTGATCTCGTCATTTTCATCTCCCACATAACAACCTGAGAACTCAAGTTCCACACCCATTTCCCCATCTTCCCTGTAAAAGGTATAGTAACAGCCTGCATCCAATACACTTCCCCGATACCAGCCCATGCCCTGAAGCTTACCGGAAAAAGAAAGTCCATTCAGCAGCTTGCCTCCAAAACGAGTCAGCTCCTTTTGATTTTTCTCTTCTTCCGTTATCTGATAGACCGAACGTTCCAACTGCTCGATGGGCTGCGTCACCTCATAATCGGACAGCTGTTCCTTCCATGCTTTCAGATCTTCTTCACTTAATTCAATGGGATGTACCAGACCTATCATGCCGCTTGCCGGAAATTCATACTCGTCCTCATCCACCGTATTGAAAGTTCCGTCCTCCATGTACCTGAAAGTATCCATAAGTTTTCCATTATCATACAGGCCCCAGATAAGACCCATGGCAAACTGATGCATCACAGGATTTTTAACAAATAGTTCTTTCCACTGATCCACCGGCCACATACGCTCTGTACTCATGGCCTGATCCAGCCGGAGCTTTTGATTGGTCACTACAGTCTTTAACTGCTTTTTCAGAAGTTTGAATGCATCGCTTGCAGCTTTTGATTTCTCCGGCTCATCTTTTTGTCCGGGAGAGGGCAGATTTTTCAATTTCTTTCCGGTTTCATCAAATATTTCCAGTTCCAGTGCAGGGGTTAAAAGAACCTTAAATTTTCTGGTTCCATAGTCAAAAATCTGTTCCATCCGCTCATCAAATCCTAAATTAGGTACAATGCGGTCTTCCAATTCCTCCCTGGTGATACCCAGCTGCTTCGCAGCAAAGGAAAGAGCTTCCGAAGCCGCAGCCTTGACCTGACGGAACTTGAATTTTCTGGAAATCTGATCTACCATAAGAAGCGCTGTGGAACTTCCGTTTAAAGCAAGAGCCTTCACAGCTTCTGCCGCCATAGCGCCGCGGGAAGCCTGGGGCCATTCCTGAATCTGGGAATAAAGAGCAGGGATTATACTCTCTCCGCCGTGAATGGATGCGGCATAAAGAACCCATTTCTTCTTTGCCTCCGCATTACCCTCCAGCCATTTACTGAAGATCATACTTACGAAATCCGACAGTTCTTCCTGATTCAGTTCCTTCGCCATTTTCACCGCATTCTCATTGATACCCGGAATCCCCATATCCGCATAAGTTACCAGAATCGCGGACAGATAATCCTCCGAAGCCAATGTATTGTCTGATTTATGTACCTGGGGAAGCGCTGCTTCCCATACCCATGATACTTTCCGCTTTTTACCGCCTTTCAAAATTTCTTTTGCCAGATCCTCCGAAGTCCGGACCTCTGCCTTCTCTTTAACCTCTTCTTCAATGCCCAGACAGCTTTGCAGCAGCTCTTTTATCTTTTTGCTCTTCTCTATAGCAAGAGCTGTTTCAAATTCCTGCCTGTACTTTGAGACGCCCCAATTTTTAAGAACCAGTACTGCAATCTCCCTCTCCTGAGATTTTTTCGAAGTCAGCATGGCTTTGATATCTTCTTCCCATTCTTTGTGACTTGTATATACTGCCGTTAAAAGCTCCCTCACCTGTTTGGAACTGTCCATGGAGCAGCCAAGCAATACCTCCTTATTCTCCTGCCAGAATTCATCTAACACACGGATGCATAAGAAACGTACCATTGCCGATCCCTCCCGGGCAAGTATAGCAAGCTCCTCTCCCCAGTCTTTTTTCTTCAGACGTATTACTAGCACACACTCATTGATAAAATTCGTTTTATCCTTATCCTGATAAAAGCTGTCATGAATGCTGCTGAGGGATTCCAGCTGATATCTTATCGGAAGCTTTTCTTCCTCAAAGATCTTTAATATCCCTGTGATCTCGTCCCGTTTCACTTTGCGATAAGTTCCGTGCCAGTAAGAACAGAAATACTGTGCCCTCATCCATAATCCTTCCAGCACTACTGCCCTGCGATACATCTGTTTTTCCTGACTGTTGTCTTTTAATCTCTGGATATTCAAGGATCTTCTCGTACCGTAATCCCAGCCTTTTCTCCACTCATCCACAAAAGGATACAGCATATCCAGCTGCGCTTCTCCGAGAAGATACTGTTTTGCCTCGTTTTTTCCCACAGTATAGGCGTCAGTCAGTTCCTCTGCTATTTTCATGCGGAACTCACCTGAATAAGAACTGCTCATTTCCCGGTACAGAGCTATATTTTCTTTCTGCACTCTGTTCATAAGATTTTGATACTCATCCGCAGATACTTTTTCAGCCACATTACGGACAGCTTCCGGATAATCTTTGACTGCATGCCCTAAAAGCTCATATTCATTACGGATCAGACACCAGGTCAGATAATTTTCTCTGGATATGGGAAGATACTTTTCCAGTTCTTCCAAATGTGCGGAAAACCAGTTTCTGCCACCAATCTCCAGACAGGTATCCAGAGCCGGATTCTGATATTGAGTTCTTCTGCCAAAAGCAATATTCTGGCTGGGTGCACCTTTGTCCATAACTGATGCCAGACAGATAAATTTTGCAAACAGATCCGAATGTGCAACAGCAAGAAATGACACTCCTGAAAGCAGCGTGAGCATGTAATCTGATGGAGCTTTTCCTGAAAGGATAGTAAGGATTTCATTAGGGAATCCTGCCTTTATATCTGCATCTTTAAGATATTCCTGAAGCTTTTGTACCTCCATTTGTGCAGCTGTCCCGCTAAAGAGACCGGGAATACTGTCAATGATAGTGTTTTCCAGATACTGCACGATCTTTTCCACCTCATGATTCGTTTCTTCCTTGAAAAAAAGATTCTTTAAAAATCCGCCCTTTGCCTTTACCGGCTTGGTATAATACAGATAGATACCTGATAATAATACCCTGGAATTACATTCTTTATGATAACAAAGCTCCATTGCCTCCTTCAATACTTCCGGATTTTTCTCCTTAATATTATCAACTGCTTTTTTCAGTCCGTAAATATTCCATACGATACCTTCCGCCCGAATGGCTGCTGCCTGCTGCCTTGTTAAAAATTCCTGTTTTGAATCCAGATTCCAGCCATACGACAACAAAACATAATAAGCCGTAGAACCTCCTGCCGCTGCTGCAAAACGTATAAAACGTTCTGCCTCTTCCTTCCGTCCCCGCTTATTACAATGCTCTATATATTCTAAGCATTTTCTGCATTTTTCTTTATCCAGCCCGGAAAAATCCTGATGCTCTGCCTGCGTAAGCAGCTCCGGCTGCTTTTCCCTGGTCATATCCAGATACTGCTGCGCCAGATGCATGTTTACCTGTGACAGCTCCATAGCCTCCAATGTACTTAACAGTTTCTGATAATTACGCTCTTCACTTAAATTCATGGTCTATCTCCTTCTCTATTTTCTATTTCCTTTGTTTCCCTCATAGCAAGAAGGGCTGTATCATAGGACAGCTTCTCTTTGCATAAGTTCAGATAAGCTTCCATCTGTCCCATTGTTATAAGAACCGGCTCTGGTGAAAATAAAAGCCGATGCCTCTTTTCTCTTAAATGTTCTGCGATATTCTCTAAATTCTTTCCGGCAAAATGCAGTCCCAGTCTCTCTCCTTCCTCTGCCAGCTGTGTAATCTGTTCTATCGTATCTTCCTGTACAGAATCAAGACCGCTGGCAAATAAATCTGACAACTGATGAAGGGCCTCTCTATGATACTGTTTCATGATCTTAAGATCTTCTGTTTTTAAAGTTCCAGTCTTTGCTGCAGCTTCAACGTTACTTCCAGTATCCCTGCTTATCTCATACTGCAAAAGCTCCTCTGCCTCTTTTAAGAAAAACTCAATGGGAAACAAGCACAAACGCCCTTCTTCATCCAGATACAAGGAACCAAAGAAAATAATCGCCTTCTGCTCCCTCTCTTTCAGTTTCCGGTAAAGCCGTTCCAGAAAATTGATGGTGATCCGTTCTTCTTTACTGTATTTTATAGAAATATATAATGATCTTCCCAGCCTGTCATAAATTCTCCACGAAAAACGCTGCTGCACTGTGTCAAAAGAAGTCTCATCCCAACGGACCGTTCCAACAAGTGCAAGTTTTTCCGGCGTCTTCTTTTTGTTGTCCAGAAGTTCTTCATAATCCCATACTATCATCTGCCGGACTTCTTCTTTCTGAAGACTTCTCATTCCCATGATCTCGGCCTTTGAATCCTGACTGACAGACAGCCTTCCTCCATAAGCTGCTTTGGCATTTTGAAGCTCGAACTCCAATTCCTGCATTTTTTCCCTGCTGCAATTAAGGCCCCATGGCGCCAGTGCATTTTCAGAATTACCGGGCGGCCTTCTTCGTGTTCCTTCATAGAATACCGGCCTTGCATCTGTCCAGGTATACCACTCTTTTTTCTGTGTCTCCAGAAAATAATAAATTTCCCCTTCATATCCGTTCTTACTTGTAAAGCTGCGTCCGCCCATACTCATCAGCTGCAGCTTTCCTGCCGGTTCATAAGTATCCCGGAAGGTTCCCGCAAGCGTACGGATTTCTTCCTGATTTTCCGCATTTTCAAGCTTACCCGCTTTCCTATAAATCAGAAGCAGCTTCTTTAGCAGTTCTTCACTTCGAAATGCTGCTGAACGTTCAAAATACTGACCATATAAAGATGCAGCTTCCCGAAGTAAACTCTCTAGATCCGGAAGTCCCGCCCTGTGTACGATCACGGCAAGCCGTTCAAGGCTCTCTGCTATTTCCGGCGACTGCCTTGACAATCCCACACAGATCTGCCCGCTGATATCTTCACGGACACTTTGGCATGTCTGTTTCACCAACGGAATATCATATACGTTTTCAGCCTCTTTCAGATTCTCCAGATCCTGTAAAGAGATTTTCCCTTTTTCTATCTGATAAGCCAATACCGCCTGCGCCTTATGCGCGCAAAGTTCCTTGCTGTGACAGGTGCACGTGGAATATTCAAATGGCTCCAGCAATTTTACTGTAGCTTCTTCCCATGGAAGGTACACGGTTACAATGGAGCTTTCTTTAACAGACGGTAATTCTCCCGCCTTCATATGTCCCATAAACTGCCGAAAGCGGCTTATTTTGCAGGCACGTTTTAAGCGTTCAGCCGGAATCTGCAAAAGTTCCTGTAAGGGCCCTGATGGATGCGCTTTTTCTTCTCCAGACGTTTCCTCTGAGATCTCATCATGAATTTCCTCTGGGAATTCATCATGAATTTTCTCTGAGAATTCATGTTTTAACCATAATATTGCTGTGATGATATGTCTGCAGATACTTCTTGAGGGACAGGAACATGTGCTTTCCCCTAAAGGTATCCTGATCCTACAGGTCTCCTCTTTTAAAGATATCTGTACTTCCTCTCCTTTTCGCTCAAGATGAGGAGATTCCTGTTCCAGATCTTTATAGGCACGCTTGACCGTACCCTTATTACATAGGCCTGTCAGATAATCATCATCCACTTTTTCAATCAAAGTATTCAGTGTATCCATTGCATTCCTTCTTATCAACCATTCATAATCTTTCCCATAAAATCTCCTAATGCTTCCGGAGTCATTGCCCCTACATGTGCCCCCAGATCTGCCATCTTCTGCGCCGTATATCTATCGTAGACAGGATTGGCTTCCATATCAAGCGCTGTCAGGCAGATCAGTTTGGCGCCGCTTTCTATGATCCCCCGACTGACACTTAAAAGTCCCTGGACGCCGCCTCCCTCGCACAGATCGGAAACAAGCACTACCATAGTCTTATGGGGATTTTCAATTAAAGTCTCACAGTACTGCAGTGCTCCCGCAATGTGGGTACCGCCGCCTAACTGAATGCTCATCAGCGTTGCCACCGGATCTTCCAGATGCGCACTTAAATCCACCACCTGCGTGTCAAATATGACCAGCTTCGTATCCAGCATGGGGAGCTTTGCAAAAATCCCCGCCATAACTGCACTGTGTATCACTGAATCCAGCATGGATCCGCTTTCATCTACCGCAATGATCACCCGCCATGTACTGTATTTTCTGGTACGACTGTTAAAGTACACTTGTTCCAGCATCAGTCTCTGATTTTCCATATCGAAGTTTTTTAAATTTTTCCGTATGGTCTTCTGGATATCCAGATTCCGCATGGAGGGAATCGGACTGCTGCTGTTTTTGTCGATCTTACCCAGAAGTGAACGGCGGATATCATGATTCAACTTCTCGGCAATCTCATCGGCCACCTTTTTTACGATCCGCCTGGCCGCATCCAAGACGTCCCCCTTCATCAAATGTTTCAATTGCAATATGGTTTTTAAAAGTTCCTGATTGAGCTCCAGTTTTTCCAATACTTCCTTGTCAGTCAGCAGTTCCTTCATTCCGTAATGATCCAAAGCCTGCCTCTCTAAGATCTCCACAGTTTCCTTGGGAAACAATTTCCGGATACGGGTGATCCAAGTGGCGGCAGTCAGCCTGCTTTTTCCTGTTCCGCCTTCTCTTCGAACATCTTCACCCTGCTCTCTGCTATATAAAAAATCCAATGCTTCCTCCAGATCCATACAGGAAATCCCATTCTCAAGGGAAGCACCCTGTGTAAACTGCAGCTGTTCTTTTGCATAACTTCCCAGGATCAGCCGCCATCTGTTTATTTGACCGGTATTCACATCTACTCCTCCATCTGACTTACAGCATAAGCATTTAACAGTTCTCCATATTCATAGGTAAACGGAGAGACTTCTCTTCCCCGCAAAAGCTCCTGTTTCTTTACCCCGCATAGCGCTGCTGCCTTACCTGCGATCCGGTCCGTTTCCAAAGGTGTAAAATACCCGAAGGCCATCCGCAGTTCCGGTAAAAGCTTCATAAAAGCTTCGGAAGAAAGCTTTGCTAAAAGTTCGTCTATCATGGATAAAAAGCTATCCCTGACAAATACGAAATCTCTGGCCGTATAAAACAATCCGCGTAAAAATACAGCACTTTTCATCTGCATATCCTCAGTCCCCTGCAAGTAGCCTGCTGCAGTCTTTCTGATGCGCTCATCATAGGCATTGTCATAACCATATAAAAGCCCCAGTACTGCTCCTTCCAGTCCGGGATGTATGTTCTGCTTTTCAAGAAGCCTTTCAAAAGATTCTAATAATACCTGCCGGAAGTGAGAAAAATTCTGCTTTCCCGTTATCTGATACAGAGACAGACAGTTCTCCATACAGGCATTCAGCTGCTCATCCTTAATCTGCGCCATAGAAGGTAAGAGCTGTACAATTTTCTGAAAGCAGATACCGATCAGATCTTCCAGCTCCGGTCCGTCTTCCACCTGATAAAGCTCCTGAAGTTCATACAACGTCTTCAAATAAGAGAAAGCTTCCACCAATGAAAAAAAGTCACCGTCTTTAGCCAGTACTTCCCTGACATGTATCCCCATCTTAGTCTGTTCCTTAAGAAATCCCATCAAAAATCCCTGTGTCATCAGTCTGGCTGCTTCTTTGCTGCTCTCACTTGCAGCAGACCATTTGATCAGGCAGGCTTTCGCTGCTTCCTCTACGGTACCGCCAAGCATAGATACATCCACAAGGGCTGCCAGTACCTGGCTGGAAAAATGATAAGTCCATACTTCCCGGATACGGCTCCTATCCCTTCTGTTTATCAGATCAGAACCTTTCTTCCTCTTAGCAAAACCGGTTCCCAGAAAATCCATTTGATATAAAAACCGGCTCATAGCAAGGTGCTTTTTTTTGGTGAAAAGCTCCAGTGTGATTTCCTGTTTTGCCGCCGCCTGTATTTTTAAGCCAAATTTCCTGCATTGATCTTCAAAATCCGAAAGAAGCGGAGGCCTAAGTGCTTCCGCACAAAGACTTCCCACTTGTTTACCCGTATTTAGCTCTGCCAAGATCCGAAGGGGCATATCCGTAGAAGGGTTGCACTCTCCCTTAACAAAAGAGGAAAGTGCTGCATCCTGTAATTCAAATAATCCCGGCTCCCGCTTGCCTCTAATCGCCGCCAGTCCCTTTGCCATGGAAAGAGCGCAGATAATATCATAAGAAGACAGATTTTCTTTTTTCCTTCTGGCTCCTCTTCCTGCACTTATCAGCTGATGGAGCACTGCCGCTTCATAGACTCCTTCGTCCTTCTTTGTTTCTTCCAGTAATTCCCATACCTTCTGATAAAATCCCGGCGACTGCATACCGCTGGCATAGCCGTTTAACGCATCTGCTGCCTCCATGGAATAAGCCAAGGGATAAACTCCCTGATCTGCATCTGAAAGATTATGTAATTTGACCGGCACTCCCGTAAACTTAAGCCTCTTTGTATCGCCCTTATTTTCCTGCAGCAGTTCCATCAGTCCATAGGTATGAAATCCTCCTGTCACTACCAGGATCTTCTGATAGTTACCGGAAGCTTCAGAAATCTGCTGTGCCATATACCGTTCCCGCAAAAGACAGCCATCCTCTTCCAGCTCTTCTTTGGGCGTGTGCATTCTTGAGAGAGTACACCATAGAAACATCTGCCTGATAAAATCAGCTGTACTTTTTTCAAGTCCGCCGATCTCAAAATATTTTTCCCATACTTCCGCAAAGCTGCGAAGATGCGTCTTTTCGCAAAGTATCTCTAAATATCTGCTGCGGCTTAAAAGATAGTCGTCATTATAAGTCTGTTTTTCTCCCTCTCTTCGTATCCCTCTGTTTTCCGCGGTCCCCAGCAGGATCTCCCCGTAAGACAGATCAATAAATCTCACAGGAATTTCTCGTTCTTTTGCCTTCCGAAGCGCTGTCAGTTCCGGAGAACAGTCAAGAAAGGGGTAATAACATTTATAATCTTCTTTTTTCTCACTTAAGAACCCTTTGCTGTCTTTATAGTAATAATATAATGCAACAGGAGCTTTGGTATCCTGATGAGACAATGCCGGAATCATCTCCTTTGCATTTTCAGGTCCCTCGATCAGGATACAGTCCGGTTCATATTCATCAATCGCTTTCGTCAAATGGTACGCACATGCCGGACTGTGATGACGCACCGGAACATAGAGAGCCGGCCTGGCCAGGTCATAAGGATCTATCTCAGGTATTTCCTCGCCTCGTAATAGCTGTTCCATAGACTTCCCTCTTTTCCTCCTTTATCCCGCACCACGGTCTGAAAATAGCTGCGAAGCTTCTCTAGATCATCTCCATTCTCTTTCTGTACGGCGCCTACAAGATTCTGTACAAGACAGCCCATATCCATGCGGGAATCTCCATAATAATATGCTGTCATCATGGTCTGATAGTATACCGACACTGCTTCTGCGGTACTCATCACTGCACTGGGACGATCGATCCTGTGCCCCATGGAAGATACTCCCTCCCGCAGTTCATGGTAAGTAGAGGCCAGAATTTCTGCCACATCTTCATCAACCGGCATATCGATCTGATTCTCCCCTGCCAAAGCTTCTACTTCATTTATTATGATCTGCTTCTCAAGCGATACATCCTGCACCGGCATTACCGTCTCAAAGTTGAATCGCCGCTTAAGGGCGCTGCTCATCTCATTGACGCCTTTATCTCTGGTATTGGCGGTTCCGATCACATTAAAACCTGCCTTTGCAAAAAGCAGCCCTTCCTCTCCAAGCTCCGGTACATTCAGCACTTTATCGCTGAGCACACTGATCAGACTGTCCTGAATCTCCGCCGGCGTACGAGTAATTTCCTCGAATCTGGTAAGGATCCCCTGCTCCATGCCCACATAAAGAGGGGAAGGCACCAGTGCCTCACGCACAGGCCCCTTTGCCAGCAAAAGAGCATAGTTCCAGCTGTACTTGATCATATCTTCAGTAGTACCTGCCGTACCCTGAATGGTATTGGTGCTGCTTCCGCTGATAGCTGCCGATAAAAGTTCCGACAACATGGTCTTAGCCGTACCCGGCTCTCCCACCAGCATCAGACCCCGGTTGCCCGCCAGCGTTATGATACACCTTTCCACCAGTGCATCATTTCCCAGGTATTTTTTCCGTACTGGAATCTCTTCTCCATTCCACTTAAGCGGTTCTCTGCTGCCTAAAATGAATGTCCGTACCGCTTTCGGCGACATCTTCCAGCCCGGCGGCTTCTTCCCGGCATCCAGTGCTTTGAGCGCATCAAGTTCTTTTTGATACCGCACCTCTACAGGCGGTTTAATTTCCCTGTTATTTCCCATTTTACATTTCTCCCTGCCTAAATAAATTATTAGCAGTAGTATACCACAGAAAAAGGACTTTTTGCTTTCAATTTGCAAAAAGTCCTTTCCACTATTTATATATATTGTGTTTTGATCTTAATAGGCAACTTTCAAAGTCTTGATCTCGAAAGGCTTAAATGTCAGGGTGATTTCCTGCTCTGCCCCCAAAACTTCCTTTGTTTCTTCCAGCATATTCGTCTCTTCTATTCCCGTTACAGGAAGACCGAAGGACAGATCTGCTATGGTCTGTGTTCCTTCTGCTTCATACAGTCTGAGTACATAAGACCTTCCTGTATCTTCTGCAGGCTTTACAGTTTCTACGATCACATTGGGCACATTTGTACGCACCAGGCTCTCCATGCCAAGGTCACCAGACACCACCATTGCTTTTTCATTGAGCATATATGCAGGTCGGATAACATTTTCCGCATCCATACTTCCCATATGAGGCAACAGCGCATAAGTACAGCAGTGAATGCCCTTATCTCCTCTATAATCCGGAACGTTTCCGCCCTTATGAAGGGACAGACGCATGGAAGAACCATCCAGACTGATTCCATATTTACAGTCATTGAGCACGGCAATACCGTAACGTGTTTCTGACAGATCCGTATACTTATGATTGGAAACCTCAAATTTAGCTTTCTCTATAGAGGTGTTGCGGTTAGTAGGTCTGCGGATATAACCGAACTGGATCTCCTGGCAGGCAAAATCCGCATGAATGTTAGTATCAAACGCCGCCTTTAAGAATCTGTGGTCATCCTGCCAGTCCATTTTGGTTTCAAATACAATTTCCGGACGGCTGCCATAGAAGATCATATCCTGTGTCAGAGAAGATTTTTCTGTCAGCTTATAAGTACTGCGGATCCTGTATTCCACTGCACCGTCTGCCACTACTTCACGGGAGATAAGTTCCGGCGTATCTGTAAACTTACATTCACAGTCGGCATCTACATCCCAGTTATCATACCCCAGGGAAACCTCTTCCGCAATCAGAAGGGTATTGAGCGCATAACCGTCTCCCCGAAGCTGACGGCCGTTTCTTTTATCTGTCAGCTTATCCATATATCCTTTTTCATCAAATACTACACTGTAGAAAGGTGTTTCCAGACAATTGCCGTCTACAGTAAATACCGACTTTGTCCGGGGCTCTTCCTTTGATATGGAAAGTGTCAGCGTTCCAAAAGCAGGCACTTTAGCTTCTGCTACCGCAAGCTTCTGTACGCCTTCCATATCCGTAATCACCTGCTGCGCATAACCACCTTCTATGAAAGATCCTTCAAAAGGAATATAAAGCACATCATCTCTGTCAAAGGAAAGACTGTTGACTGCCGTTATGCTGTTTTTACCGTCTTTGGAAAGACTGCTTAAAATTTCTGCAGTCTGTCTGCCTGCATTTTCAATAACTTCTGACACATCCTTGATTGCAGCATCATGCGCATCCGGAATACAGGTTCCCGGCAGTATATCATGGAACTGATTGATCAGTAAAAGTTCTGTCAGCGGATTGATCTTTTCAGCATCTGCTTCTTTGTTGCCGGCAAGCGCCTCTCTTACTGTCAGATACTCCAGATCACGAAGTGCAAATTCTGCCTTTCTGTTGTTTCTCTTGATCACATGCTGATTGGTCAGTGTACCGCGGTGCAACTCCAGATACAATTCTCCTGCATAAACAGAAGGATGATAAAGCTTCTCTTCCAGCTTCTGCATAAAACCGCTTACCGTAGTAGGAAAGGTTCTTGGCAGACCGTTTATGTCTTTGACTCTGTTAGCAATCTCCACCATTCCAAGCTCCGGACCGCCGCCGCCGTCTCCGAATCCATAGGAAACCAGCCTCATATCCGCAACTTCTTTTTCCTGAATGCCGAATTTACTGCCACAGCAGACTTGAAGCAAAGTTCTGGGATCCGTCCAGGAATGACCCACATTAAAATGTACCAGTACTTCAGAACCGTCAATACCCTTCCAGATAAATGTATCATAAGGAAAAACATTAGTATCATTCCAGCTCAACTTAGTGGTCAGAAAATACTTGATGTTGCATTCTTTCATGATCTGAGGCAGCGCCGCCGAATAGCCGAAAGTATCGGGAAGCCAGAAAGTATCTGAAGTATAGTTGAAGTTCTCTCTGGTAAAACGCTGTCCCCATACAAACTGGCGGGCCATATATTCTCCTGAAGGAATATTACAGTCGCACTCTACAAAAACGCCGCCGTTAGGCTCATAACGGCCCTCTGCAACACGCTTTTTAATTGCTTCAAATAATGCAGGATATAATCTCTTTATTGTTAAGCTGTGATATGCAGAGCTTTGCATAAAAGTATATTCCGGATACATATCCATCAGATTCATCTGATTAGCATAAGTTCTGGCGCACTTTTTCTCTGTCTCTTTTCTGGTCCACAGCCATGCCGTATCCATATGGGAATGACCGATAAAGCCCACACTGGGCGCTACATCACCGTTCTTTATGGAAAGTACTTCCTGCAGCATTGTATCTGCACGTCTTACGCCATCCATAAAAACTTCCGGTGCCACATGTTCAAAATCATAATAAATAAACTGATGGATATCCAATAGAGTACGTATGAGCTGCGCACGTCTGAATCCTTCCAGTTCTTTCGCCTCCGCCATCTGATTTGCAATCTTTAAATCATAATAAAAAGATGCCAGTTCTTCTCTCTTTAAGCAGATATCCACGCCGTCATAAGCTATTTTGTAATCTGCTCTCTCGTCCTTCTGGAAAGGCTGAGTACCGATAACATAGTGGTTGGAATAGTATTCCATTGCAATATCCATAGTCTCCCCGGCCCTTACATCTTTTCTTAAAAGATCACAATAATGACTGCCTGCAAATTTTGATGCAAAGTTACCATAAGGAACATCATCCACCCACAGCATTCCCTCATGTCCCTGTACCTTTGGCCAGATATATAGTGTCTTTCCGGCCAGACGCTCCGGTACCTGATAGGTGCCGCGGAACCAGATATAAATTGCTTCTCCCGGATACACGGTACCTTTTTCACAAGGTGAAAACTTTTCCTTTTCAGGCACTTCATGACAGTTAATATCCATCTGGCAGGAACCCATTTCCATCTCATCAACCTTCTCAAATAAATGAGGTTCTAACATTTTTTCCAGACGCTTTAATTTTTCCAGCGTCTGCTCAATCTGTCTTTCTGTATACATATAACCCTCCTTCTTATATGGCTTGTCCGCCTGTCTTTCATTTCCAATTTAGATTTATCGTATCACATCTCTTTGCTTTTGTATATAGTATATCAAATAAGACTTTTTTCCTATTATTCTTTGTCAATTTCTTGATATTCATTGAAAAGTCCGTAAACACTGGCATTGTTTGATATATTCGCTCATCACTTTTCGGCTGATATTGTCGTATTTATGATCGGTTTTTCCAAGAGCGGCTATATGGGTTACCAGACTCATCTTTTGGAAATTGTAAAACCAGGGAAAAAGTACATCACATTGTATGTAAAAGCCTTGCTATGCTGCCGTTTTCCCTGATCAGCACACTAACAGGCCACCTGCTTCAAAAAATCTCCGGACAACCTGCCGGTGCAGCGTGGCCTATCTATACGGCTCAGATCATAATTATTGCGATGGCAATTTTAAGTGCCACTCATTTAAAATTAATCGTTTATCATAAGGAAGAAAACAGATTATGACAGAATGTGTACTCTCCGAAAGGATGCAGCTGCTTACCATTCCAGTCTGGATCTTATGACCGGTGTTTACACCCTGACTCATACCAAAAACGGCGTCACCTACAAAAGAGAAATGTTTATCAGTCATCCGGCACAGGTTTTATGTATCCGTGTCAGATTGGATCAACCTGGTGCTCTGAATCTGGACGCACAGATGGATCGTTGTCAGATATTTGATGAAAAAATGCCCAATAACAGAAGACCCGGCACTTTCCAGCGAGGCGGCGGGTGGGCAGGTATGCTGCTCGATCAGAATCACTCTATCGACGATCATACTCTTTTCATTTCGGGTCACGCTTCCACTCTGGAATTTGTTTGAAGAAACTGTCGCAAAACTCCCAAAGAATAAGATAGGCTTCAAAGGGCAAAAGCTCTTTGGGCTGACTTTATGAAAGGGACACATACCCTCTGACGAAGAGATTCTTCAGGCATTGACCAGACTGAAATTAGATCTTTTAGAACCGTTCTTCTCCGCTTAAAGCTCACCAGGCATATTCTCTTTCATAGCGGTCCCGCATGACCAGACGTTTTTCATCCGAATGCAGGTCGGATTCCTCTTCCAGGCTCCGATTCTGCAGGAAATATTCTGCTGCTCTGGATGCGGAATCTTCCGAAAAATCATTCACTCCAAATACCCGGAAGGTATAACCCTCCCTGCTATAATGATTGAAAAAAGTACGGATAGCCATATTGCAGGATGCCCCGATGATACGCTCCCAGTGATCCTTTGAGGAAACATTATTAATACCGGAAGAAAGCGTTGTCAAAAAACATAAACGCTTGATACTGCTCTCCTTAAGAAAAGGCAGTACTTCGTTTACCGTACGTACCAGCCCCATACTGTATATTTCATAATTTTCAAGAAATTTCTCATAATCGTTTCCGTCACATTCGGAAGGATCAATAGCAAATATCAGCATATCCGCTTTATCTCTCTGTGCAGAAACCTGATGTCCATCTTCTTTTAGCACAGCCGTCAGCTGTTTCATATACTCATTTTCAGCCCCTGCTGTGATCACGCTGTATTTCATTTCTTTTCCTCCTAAAACGGCCACACGGTACCTTCATTATCAATTAAACGCAACACGTCCTCATGTTTTTGAGGCTCGGAAAAAAAGACCATTGCTTTTGCAGAAGATTCCTCCGGTTCTATTTTTCCCATAGTGCTTTTGGTTCCCTGCATATAAGTCCGCATCCAGCCGGGATGATATAATCGGAAAGTAAAACCTTCTTGATAAAGCTCTTCAAACAAGAGTCTGACCGTCATATTCAGTCCTGCTTTGGACATTGTATATGGAAAACCATCCTCTCTGTGGCATACGCTGATACTGCCGGCTTCGGATGATACAAAGCACAATCTTTTCAGCGCATCTTTTTTGTTCAGTAACGGAAAGAAGGTGCGCACCATAGTAAGCGGTCCCATGCAGTTGGTTTTAAAAACTCTCACACCGTCCAGTACGCTTTCCTCATCCACAATATTAGAGAATTTACCTGAAATACCCGCGTTATTGACTAAAATATCTACATGATCTGTCTGGCCGGCTACAAGTTTATAAGCATTTTTTATGGAATCCCTGTCTGAAATATCCAACGGAACCAGATACAATTTTCCTTCAAACTGCCTTTGCAGCTCTTTCAGCTCCTGCCATTCTTCCATATATTGTCCGGCGAATACGGTATCTCCTCTGTTTAAAAAATCTTTTGTCAGGGCAAATCCCAGTCCCCGATCTGCACCGGTAATTAAAACAACTCGATTTAAATCAGACATTCTACTTCTTCTGCCTCCTTACGTGGACGTGCGTCCGGATGCTCTGCCGGATAACCCAAGGGTGAAATAAGCGGTATACGCCAGGTATCATCAAGTCCCAGGATTTCACAGATCTCCTCCTGATGAAAGCTTGCGATCAGACAGGTACCAAGTCCCAGTTCCGTTGCCCGCAGAGTTGCAAATGACATGGGGATCGTAAGATCCACACTGCTGGCATCATGTCCGCAGGTCATAATCCCGGATCCATATCCTGCTGCGATCAAAATGACGGGAGCATCTTTCAGCCACTTCGGTCCTCCCATACAGACCGAAGCTATTTTTTCCTTAACCACAGGATCTGAAACTGCAAAAAATTTCCATTTCTGCGCATTGACCGCTGACGGTGCCAGACGCATGGCTTCCAATACCTGATGCAGTTTCTCCAGCTCTACTGCTCTGTCCTCATACAGGCGGATGCTTCTTCTTTTTTCAATTGCTTCTATTACATTCATTGCTGACTTCCTCCTTCTTATTAATAATATCTCTGAAACAACTGCTCAGGTGTCATATTCAGTCTATTCTTAAAAATCCTGAATAGCTGACATTCCAAATGGATTGCAGATGGAATTTCCACTCAGCCTGCCGTAATTTGCAATATCCGACAGTGATATCTCATGATCATATCCTTCTATAATATCTTTCATATTCTGACTTTATTATAAAAATCGTTGTACAGCCTTGTCAATGAATTATCTTCTAAATGTTTAGATATAGAATATTACAATACATCAATACTGTATACATGTCCCTTTTCCGCCTGGAACACAATACATTCTCCGTTTGTGTTATCGATTATTGCCGGGATCACTTCTCCGTTCGTAAGATCCATAACCGCCACTTTTTTGCCAAGCCATGGATTCATAACTCTGCAGGGAATCCTTAAATGCGGTGCATGTCCAGTCCGGCAGTGCAGGAAACAGATGGATTCTTCCGCTTCTGCTGTTCATCAGTCTTTCCGGTGCTTTTTTCAGGTCCTTCGCCAGCATTTCATAATTTTCAATCTTAACGGCTCCCTTTCCATAGGAACGCGGAATATAATCTTTTGAGGTCCCCAAAAGCACATATGGCTCCCAGTTACGCGCGTTTCCAAGTACATCTCCCATTCGGATCATCATGTCCTTAATTTCCTGTGGACTGTCCAGATTATATTCATTTCCGCCAATGACCGGACCAGAGCCTACCAAAAACGTAGGATAAGGTACCAGCCGTCCTGCAACTTCCAGCCAACCGGCAGCGGCCTGCGCATCCACTCCAAGATATTCTGCCGCTTCTGCAGCTGTTTTTAAGGTCCATTTGAACATGCTGAGAGCGCCTGTGGTATTTCTCGTATATTTCAGCTGATATGAAATACCGTAGCTTTCCGTTTCCACCACAGGTTCTAAATTAAACTGTTTACCATCCCAGCCTCGTCTGGCAAATGCTTCATAAAAAACGGCCAAATCTTTTAAAAGTGGATAAGCAGTATTTTTCAGATATTCTTCGTCGCCTGTATAATCCCAGAAATTCCATACAACTTTCATGATCTGTGCCGGAACTTCCATAGTAAAGTCCAGACAGTTATTCTCCATGTACCAGGGACTCTGACAGTGTCAGAAGCTTCGGTCACTGTCTCTTGGGCTCATACTGATTACGAAAGCATCATACCAGTTCTGGTTTTCCACCGCCAGTCCTTCAAAGCCCTGCTTCTCAGCTTCCAAAAGCAGCTCTTTCGCCCGTTCCATATAGTCTTCTGTTTCGTTGACAGTTACAATTGCCATATAGATCCTAATCTTTCTCGATCCCTTTTCTCCCAGTTTTGCTTCCGCCACAACCCCCGGTGCCGCAGCAACATAGGAATAGTTTTGTGCCATCATTTCAAAGATTTCCGAATGGGTCGTTGTACGAATACCCGGCACTTTCAAAACTCCCTGTCCATCTCTGGGAATATGCGGAGCAGATCCCAGATTTTGGGCCAGATCATAACATACCAATTCTGCGTCCTCTCCCGATACCAGACTCATCATTACATACCGGAAGCCTTCCGGAAATGTCTTTTCTGCCGGAAAGACCTGATGAATCCAGAAAAATCTGCCTTCCTGATCGCAGGTAGGCGGTTCAAAATGTCCGTTAATATCTTTGTCTGCTTCAAAATCATAATATTCTACCAGTACATCACCGTCAGCCGGCGTATACACCACGAATTTTTTATAAGTTCCGTCTTCGTTCTCATAACAACGGTGTTCCTGATCCAGATTACGGTATAGCCGAAATGCCAAAGGCCCCTCCAGCTTTTCATAATCCACTTCCATGGCAGTAACATTCTTTACCATGCTCATCAGATAGCGGACCTCCATTTTCTGCTGGTCTTTTTCGAGGCTTACCGTAACCATTCCGTTCTTCATATGCTGCACTGCAAAAGGCGGTCTTGTCATGCCTGCTAACGGCATATCATTCAGGTCTTTATTCTTTTCGGAATACGCCGCTTCTATCAGATCCTTCATGGTAAAATGATCTTTGTCCACATAACGGCGGTCTATAACATCGGTCTTTAAAAGGCTTAGTGTAAGATTTTCCCCGCCTCCCCAAAGGGCTGCCTTGGTAGTTTTGGAAGTGATCCTGGGATAATCCCCCATGATAGGACCTCCCATACCACCCGGATGCTCTTTACAGATCTTACGGGTAAATACAGCATCTTTAGCCAGCTTTTTTAAAGATTCAGCTTCATTAAAAATACAATCTATAATTTGATTTGATTTTGTCAATCCTATTCCTCCTGGTATTTACGGGTTTGCAAAACATTCTCTGATCACATCCTCATCCCCATATCCAAAGGGACAGGCGTCACTTCTTCTATTGGCACTGTAATAGCTGCGTCGTATAATAGCTCTGTTATCCTTGGTTATCTCATATTTTAGGAATTCATCTTCTTTTACTTTCTCAAGCCAATCTACATCCGGATTGTCCCATATAAATGGAATCTCTTCCGTCAGACAGCGGCGGGAAGGCATTTCCACCCAGCCTTCCGGATATCTGTCTCTGACCCAGCGCCACAAGTATTTCAGGAACCTGTGTCTGTATTCATCGGTCTGCAGGGAAAACCAGGTAATCTCATCATATCCCCAGTTAAAATGACTGAAATGATCTGCAACTCCCCTGAAACTGCTTCTTCCGAAATTATCCAGTTCTACAATAAAAGGCATGCTTTCCGCCGTCCAGCCACTGGGAGACTTACCACCCTTGCTCCTGCCGAAAATGCTGTCATAATATCCTTCTTCCACAATAGATTCCATAGGATGATCCAATATTTCCTTTAAGCGGATAGGCCATGCATTATAATCAAACAGCATCTCCCCATCCACTTCTATTCCATGTGTATGCGCATCACAGAGCACATAGTGGCGACGGGCATTCTTAGATGCAAAATCCCGTATCATAGTCATGATCTGTTTCCAGTAACGGAATCCTTCATCTGCACCTCCGATCAGATGCACCTGCCCGAAATGAATCCCTTCATATCCTGCACTGATGTAGGAACAGGCTCTGTAATAGATCCACATACGACTTTCCAGCTGCGTAATATCCTGTACGGAACAATCCTTTCCCCAGTGATTCACATAAAGGCCTCTGGGATTCAGCATCTTTTCATAAGAAAAACATCTTTCTTCTACGGGCTGTTCAAAAGCTTCAAATACCCATGCCGGAATCGGTACTGTATCAATAAATGATTTCAAGATACACTCAAAAACACAAGCCTGCAAAATAAAGTCCGGATCCACTTCATGAGCACGCTGTGCACGCTCTTTCGCTACTTTAAAGTGTTCCTCTTCATTGGTCTTACTCCAGGCAAAAGCCGCCCTTCCGATAAATTTAGCTCCCTCATTTTTAAACATTCGAAGATCATCCTCAAATGTCCGACTGGGCGCATAGCAATCTTGTCCAACTCCTGTATGCGTAATTGCATGGGAAAGATAGTTGTTCAATACCTCTCTTGAAATAGAACCGTCAAAATGAAAATCCATACCGTTGCCTCCTTCTTGCTTTAATCCTATAATAAATTTTTTGTTCAACATCAGTCAGCCTGCCTCCATTTTAACAAAGAGAAAAATGAGTGTAAACTGTCATAAATATACTTTTCTGTCACATTTCACTGTTCGTTAAAAAAAGCAATACCCAAAACAGTATTGCTTTTTCGTAAACTATATTTTAATGATCCTTTTAATTTTTACAACTCATACGGCGTTACCTGATATACGTAATAATTCAGCCAGTTGGAATACAGGTTATTACTGTGTGAACGCCACTGCAGATCCGGTCTTTTTGTATCATCATCATTGGGATAATAATTTTTAGGCATCTGGATTTCCAATCCCTTATTTTTATCACGCTCATATTCATTATGAAGGGTATATCTGTCATATTCCGGGTGTCCCATGACAAAGATCTGCTTTCCGCCTTCTGTCATACATAAAAGCACTCCTGCTTCATCCGATTCCGCTAAAACTGTCAATTCCTTACAGTTATGAATATCCTCAGAGCTTACTGCCGTATGGCGGCTGTGGGGGATCATAAAATAATCATCAAAACCTCTCACTAAGGGAATCTTTCGATTCATGACTTTATGTTTATATACCCCAAACAATTTCTGAGGCAGCAGGATCTTATCAAGTCCAAAATGATAGTATAGTCCTGCCTGCGCTCCCCAACAGATATGGAATGTAGACGTAACATGTGTTATGCTCCAGTCCATGATTTCACAAAGTTCATGCCAGTAATCCACTTCCTCAAAAGGAATCTGTTCCACCGGCGCTCCTGTAATAATGAGTCCGTCATATTTATTATCCTTCAATTCGTCAAATGTATTGTAGAATCTGTTCAGATGCTGGATCGGCGTATTCAAGGAAACATGACTGTTCATCTTCATAAAGGACACATCAATGTGCAGAGGAGTATTGGAAAGTGCCCTTAAAAGCTGAAGCTCCGTATCCTCCTTTACCGGCATCAGGTTTAAAATACAGATCTCCAAAGGTCTGATATCCTGATGCATCGCCCTGTTCTCATCCATGACGAATATATTTTCATTTTCCAGTATTCCTTTTGCCGGCAAATCACTTTGTACTTTAATAGGCATAGTTTATCTGCTCCATTCCTTTTATTATTAATTTATTTCGTTCCGAACTTCTCCACGAATTCATCTTCGGAAATAATAGGAACTCCCAGTTCCTTGGCCTTACGGTTTTTGGAAGATGTGGAATCCACATCATTATTTACCAGATAATTTGTTTTGGAAGTAACACTTCCCGTCACCTTACCGCCTGATGCTTCTACATAGGCTTTAAATTCATCCCTATTTTTATAATAGTGCACATCTCCTGTAATGACAAAGGTAAGTCCTTCACATTTTCCCCCGGCTGCTACCGTCAGATTTACCTTTTCAATTTCTACTTCCTTAAGTAAAGCCTCTAAAGAGTCCCGGTTCTTTGGATTTTCGTACCATTCTATAGCCGAACCTGATTTTTCGGGACCGATACCCTCTATATCTTCAAATCCGGTTCCGTCTTTTAATCTTTCAAGAAAACCATCGAATCCAATAACAGCCATTATTTTTTTAGCGGCATCGATGCCAAACATGGGAATGCACAATGCATAAACAAAATTCACCGGATGTACCTTCCTGCTCTTTTCAATGGCACGCATCATATTGTCACAGGACTTCTTTCCAAATCCTTCCATTTCCATAATTACATCGGCATGTTCTGAAAGATGATAAATATCGGCAAACTTTGAGATAAATCCCTCATTCATAAATTTTAACATGGTTTGTATAGAGAGTCCATCAATATCCATGCCCGATTTGCTGACAAACCTTGTAAATTTCTTTACATGTTTTGCACTGCATTCCGGATTGGTACAATGCAGTGTTTTGGTATTGCTCTTTGCACTGATGTGTATTTCCGTAGCCGCACCGCAAACCGGACATATCTTCGGTACTTCAAATTCTCCTTCCGCCTCTGTTACAGCTATACACTTGGGAATGATCTTATTGGCCTTAATAACTTCAAGTGTGCAGGTTTTGCCGATTCCCAGTCGTTCCATCTCACTGATATTACATAAGGAAGCTCTTGAAACTGTAGTTCCTTCCAGCTGAACAGGCTCGAATACCGCCACAGGAGAAATCGTGGAAGCCGCACAGGACCATTCCACATAAGAAAGCCTGGATTTTGCCGATACATCCTGCCATTTAAAAGCGTATCCTGCCTTGGTGGCATGATGTCCCGTCACATTGCCGGTTGCTGCATATTCTGTATCATCAAAACAGATGACCAGACCATCCACCGGGATGTCCATTTTTCCGGTTTCCACTTTTTCTGTCCACTTTTCTATAACAGAAGGAAGGGTCTGTGCAGTAGCGGCTTCACTTTCCACTACCGTAAAGCCTTCTTCTTTCAGCAGATTCATTCTGTCTCCCCATGATTTTAAAGGATCATCCAGATGAACAAGTGTAAATGCATTAAAGTGAACACGGCGTTCCTTTACTTTTTCCGGATCGTCCAGACTTAAGGTGCCTGAAGCCAGGTTCCTGGGATTGGCATACTTCTCATCATCATCTTCTATGGTATCATTGATCAGCTCAAAGTCCGTATATGATATGGTAGCTTCTCCCCTTACTACCATGTGACCTTTATACTTTATTTTCAGCGGGAAACCCGAAATCACATTTTTCAGATAAGTAATATTGGTTCCAACACTTCCATTTCCCCTGGTTACAATTTTGGCAAGCTTACCATTATCATAAGTTAAAACCAATGTTAATCCATCTAACTTCCATGACAGCCAGATGGGCCTGTCTTCCGCCCATTTCTGGAGTTCGGAAATCTGCTTTGTCTTAGCAAGGGACAATGCGGGAAACTCGTGAGGCTCCCTGTCCCCGCTGTTCTCCTCCACACCGGTATTCTGCGTGGGACTTTCGGGCAGAATATAGCCGGTCTGTTCTTCCAGGGCTGCCGCTTCATCAAACATGGCATCCCATTCATAATTGGACATGATTTCTTCCTGACCACCATAGTAAGCTTCTGAGGCTTCATTTAATTTTCGAACCAGTTCTTCATATTTTTCTCTTAATTCATCCATACTAAGTTCATTCCTTTTCTTTATGATCCCAATTGTTACTATTATAACCGAATAAACATGGTTGGGGACTGGAAGTTTTGCAAGTTTTCCGTCAAATATCTTTTAATCCCCTTCAAGACCTAATTCAATAAAACCTGTTTTTTTTTAATATTTTTTGCAGATTATTATATTTCATCCTTTATTTTTCAATATTACGTTAAATATTATATAAATCATCTTTTTTATTCTTCCACAATATCTATGACCGGTCTTCACAAGATTTTGTGCTTTTCACTAAAATATTACCAAATTATTACATTATTTCTGCAAACAGCTGCTGTATAACGTCTGCAGCTCGCCGTTTTTGATCTCTCTGAATTCACCCGGCTTCAAATTTGCAAGTTCAATATTTACTACTCTGATCCTTTTGATCGCCTTCACCTGATACCCCAGTTCTCCTGCCATCCTCCTGATCTGACGATTGACTCCTTGAGTTAACACTATTTTAAAGGTAAACTTACCTATTTTCTCTGTTTTACAAGGTTTCGTAGATAGATTCAGCTCTTTTAAATAGACGCCTGAAGCCATATCATGCAGAAATTCATTTGTTATCTCTTTATTTACTTTAACAATATACTCTTTTTCATGCCCGGCCCTTCCCCGCATCATGGCATCAATTAAGTCTCCGTCATTAGTAAGAAGAATAAGACCTTCTGAATCCTTATCAAGCCGTCCCGCATAAGTCACTCTGACCGGAAACTTTACCATATCCGAAATTTTCTTATCCGCATACTTATCTCTTTCGGTACAGGTCACTCCTACCGGCTTATAATAAGCAAATACCACCTTTTCATTTTTGCCATGAAGCAGCTTCCCATTTACCTCTATCCTATCATGATCGCTTACCCGGGTACCCATAACGGTCGTTATTCCGTTTACAGTGACTCTGCCTTCTTCGATCAGCCTGTCAGCATCTCTCCTTGAGCATATACCGCATGATGCCATGTACTTATTTAAACGTTCTTTTTCCATCCTATCAGTTCCTTATATATTCTCTGTACTTATCACTATCAGCCTTATGACACTTTACCAGGATTTCAGTTCCGTCTTCACCATACTTCTGACTGAGAATATGGGCATTTTCCCTGAAGTATGACACAATATTTCCTTTATCATAGGGAATTTCCAGTTTTACTTCCACAAAATCAGAATATGCACGCTCAATGATCATCTGAACCAGCATCTGAACCGAAGTATCATCTTTGGCAGAAATATAGAGCTTATTTTCGTGAATTCTGGGATATGAGATCTCTTCCGCACACAGATCCGCCTTATTATATACAATGATCATAGGAATATCTCCTGCTCCCAATTCTGCCAGTGTCTCGCCAGTGGTCTTCATCTGCTCCGGATAAAAGGGATCCGAATAATCCACTACCTGAATCAATATGTCAGCATTCCGAACCTCTTCTAAGGTAGAACGGAAGGCTTTTACCAGAGTGTGGGGCAGCTTATGGATAAATCCCACCGTATCTGACAGCAAAAAGTCTTTATTATTTCCTGTATTGATCCTTCTGACGGTAGTATCCAGGGTTGCAAAAAGCATATCCTTTTCCAGAACACGCTTGTTTTCTTCCCCCATATATCTGTCTATCATCGCATTCATAATAGTCGATTTTCCCGCATTGGTATACCCCACTAATGCAGCTAGAGGGATTCTGGATTCCTGACGTTTCTTTCTCTGTACCGTTCTCTCTTTGGAAACCTGGTCAAGCTCTTTTCTCAGTTCTGAGAGCCGCTGCTCTATTCTTCTTCTGTCCAGTTCAAGCTTTTTTTCTCCGGCGCCGCGGCTGCTCATACTTCCGCTGGTGCCTCCCTGTCTGGTCAGGGCTTCATGCATTCCTACCAGCCTTGGAAGCAGATACTGAAGTCTGGCTGATTCCACCTGCAGTTTTGCTTCTCTTGTTCTGGCACGGCTTTCAAAAATATCAAGGATCAGAGTAGTTCTGTCTATGATGGGCTTTCCCAATTCATCCTGAAGATTACGCAGCTGAGACGGCGTCAACGCATTATCAAAAATGATAATATCTGCTTCCAGCCTTTCTGCCACCTCCTGCACCTCTTTTACCTTACCGGTGCCAATGTATAATCCTTTATTGATACTCTCCATCTTCTGGGTTAATATGGCAACCGGTTCCATAAAGCAGGATTTAGCCAGATTCTCCAACTCTTCCATGGAACGTTCAAACTCACTATACTCTTTCCCGTTTCCCTTTGAAAGATCTACTCCTACAAGAACGGCCCTTTCCCTGTATTCTTTTTTAATATCGCCCGATATTTTATCCATATATTTCTAAATCTCCCTATATTCCTGATCTGCTTAACGCACTGATCAGTTCAAAATAGTTTTCAAATGTTTTCCTGCAGCATCCCGGATCTTTGATAGCGATCTTACCCGTTTTAAGTCCCACCAAGGTAAAAGACATGGCCATTCGATGATCTTCATAAGTTTCCACTTCCGCTTCTTTCACTTCATCCAAAGAAACGGGATAGATACGAATTCCATCTTCTTCCGGTGCTTCTTCACACCTGATCCCCATTCGGGTCAGCTCTGTGATGGTGGCGCTGATCCTATCAGATTCCTGAAACCTGATATGACCTATATTCCGAATTAAAGTAGGGGTTTTGGCAAAAGGTGCAATAGACGCCATAGTCATTGTCTGATCGGAAAAATCCTTCATGGAAACACTAACTCCGGGATATTCATTCAGATTGCTTCCCTGTACCCTGATCCCTATTGACGTCTCTTCTAATATACATCCCATCTGCTCCAGAATCCCAAGGAATTTAATATCTCCCTGAAGAGAATCCATCTGTACATCTCTAACAATAACATTTGTTTTTAATAATGGAGCCATAGCATAAAAGTAACATGCCCCTGATACATCCGGTTCGATCCGGTACTCTGAAAGTCCAAATCCGGTATCGTGAGGTACCATGCAGTAATTTCCTTCTTTCTGCACACCAATACCAAACTGTTTCATCATGGCAAGCGTCATTTTAATATATGCGCCTTCTGTCCTGTCTCCTGACATGGTTACTTTCAGGCCATCTTTCAGTAAAACCCCTGACATTAATAATGCACTGGCAAACTGGCTGCTGATCCCTGTATCAATATTGACCTCTTTCATAGAAACAGCTTTTGACTTCATGGAAAAAGGAAAGTGTCCTTCTTCCCCTTTAAAAGTAAATTCCACGCCATTTTCTTTCAAAAGAGTAAGTAAGGGTTCCATGGGACGTCGGCACATCTGGGGAGATGCATTCATTTCATACTCTCCTCCTGCCAGCGCCAGCATAACTGTAAGGAATCTGGCTGCCGTACCTGCGCTCCGTACATCAATTGATGCATGGGAATTTGGTATTTTCCCGCCTGTTCCGGTTATGATAACATCTTTTATTTTTTCATCGATCTCAACTTCAAAGCCCAGCCTCTGCAGGCTGTCAAGAAAAGCCCTGGAATCATCACTGAACAGAATCCCATGAAGAACACATTTTTTACCTGATATGGCTGCCAGTAAAAGAGCTCTGTTGGTAATACTTTTAGATCCCGGAACCTGTACCTCAATTTTATCGATCTCCTCTATCTTCTCCACTTTAAATAAATCATTCATACTTATAAATCTCCATTTCCCTATTCAGCACATTCTCTTTTCCATTTTTTTCCTGACGATCAGAAAACATATTGCATGAGCAAAGAATGTCAATGCCCATGAGATAGGATAGGAAATATAAAGTGTTTCCAGACTTCTGTTCCATGCAAATATGGTATATATCCATATGATCCGAAATACACAGGCTCCCATCAACGATACGATCATAGGCATGACCGCATATCCAAGCCCCCTGATACTGCCCACCATAACATCCATAATACCACATAAACAATATGTAGCACAAATGATACTCATTCTCCCAATTCCATATGCAATCACTTCCGGATCCGGGGAATATAGCCCAAGCAGCTGATGAGCCAAAAGCACGGCCCCATTTCCCATGACCAGACCGATTATCGTAACGATGAGCAGACATTCTATCAGTATCTTATTGATCCTGTAAAACTTCTTTCCTCCAAGATTCTGTCCTGTAAAGCTTACCGCTGCCTGATGCACCGCATTCATAGAGGTATATACAAACCCTTCTATATTACTTCCTGCCGTATTTCCCGCCATTGCAATAGAGCCAAAGGAATTCACTGATGACTGGATCAGCACATTGGATATAGAGAACAGAGAGCCCTGTACTCCTGCCGGCAGGCCGATACGCGCGATTCTTCCAAATTTATCCCAATCCATATGCAGTTTACTGAAAGAAAGTTGAAAGCAGCCTTCGCTCATCATTAAGCATCTTACGATAAGTCCCGCCGATACACACTGAGAGATCACCGTTGCCAGAGCAACGCCAGCTACTCCCATCTGAAATTCAATTACGAACAAAAGATTCAATCCCACATTGATAACACCCGCTATCATTAGATAATACAGCGGTCTTCTGGTATCACCTATTGCCCGGAGGATGGCGCTCCCAAAATTATACAAAAGCATAACAGGCATTCCCATGAAATAAATCCTCATGTACAATACAGACAGATTAATAACATCTTCCGGCGTATCCATCAGCTTAAGCATCGGTCTGGCAACTACAAATCCCAGAATCGCCAGAAAGATTCCTCCCACCACACTGACGATCATGGAAGTATGTACCGTACTGCTGACATCTTCCTCTTTTTTACCGCCATAGTATCTGGATACCAGCACATTAACCCCGACGGACAATCCCATAAACAGATTTACCAGAAGGTTTGTCAGAGAACCTGTGGAACCCACCGCTGCCAGTGACTCATTTCCAGCAAATCTCCCTACCACAACAACATCTGCCGCATTAAACAGAAGCTGAAGGATGCCTGATAAAATAAGGGGCAATGTAAACAACAGTATTTTCGGAAGCAGGGCTCCGGAACACATATCTATTTCAAATGATTTTTTTTCTTTTGCACTCATTTTCATTCACCTTTTCAAAAGTTCTGCCGGATACAGTCAGTATCGAAAGACCGTACCCGGCAGATTATTCTATTATAATTTAGCTTCAAGATCCTCCAGTGATTCATAGCCATATAGAAGTGCTGTATTCCGCATGGTCATCTCTGCCAGATTTTTTTCTTCCTTAAACAGACCGGCAATAAACCTTCCATACAGATCCAGCGTTTCATCGGAATAAGTAGAAATCTCTCCCCGCAGATAAGTCTCATAGGAGGTATTATAGAGATTATCCTCATAGGTATGAATACTTCTGGCATTTCCGGCAGCCTTTGGATATCTCTGCGCAAAATCTTCCATCCAGCCCACCTGTATTTTTACGATTTCTTCTATAATCTCCTTTTTAACTTCCGGTATAGCGGGAAGTGAACCTTTGATTTCCGCATATCTTGAAGGTGCGGTACTTTCCATCATCCGTCCATACTTTTCAGTGATCAGATTCCACCCTTTTTCATTAGCCACATGAAAATCATGAATATAGCTTTTCAGCATTTCATTGGTCCATGTATAATACTGACTGGTCCTCATGATAGAAAAGGTATTCCAGTCATTCTGACAATCCGCTCTGCCGCCTTCATTGTCTACTTTGTCAAAAGCCTCCCATTCCAGAGTCACCATTTCATTGATCAGCGCTTTATGAAAAGATACATTATCCTCATCTTTCTGCGGAATGCATTTCAGTATATTATCCGTATGATGATCCAGATAATTGTCCTCTCCGCTGGTAAGTCCCTGCTTTTTCATCTCTGCTATGATCATGGCAACGATCAGTTCTATGGTCTGGGGAATTCTTTCATCTCCTGCCGGCATTTCAACCAATGCACTTAAAACATCTCTGATGTCTTTTAAAATGGGCAGACTGTAAAGTCCCTTGTGCATCCATTTATAAAAAGGAGCATACTTTCTGTTAAGGAGATAAACCATAGCCATGGTGTGCTTTAAAAATTCGCCAAGCGCTATCTGCGCCGTTACTGTCTCTCCCCTTCCCAGCATTCGTGAATAATTGTACTGTCCGGACTGCGCCATAAGCGCTGCTTCTCTTGCGATCTTCTTAAGCCTTACTTCCTCAGGATAGTAACTCAGGATACCCTTACGTATCCTCGTAAACTCACCCAGATCATCCTTAAATACCTTGCCGTTTGTAGCTGCCGCCAGCCTGTAGTCCTCCAGGAACAGCCACTGACTCTGAGTAGTGGGAACATCTGTAAGCCCGATCAGCCCTTCATAAAAATCACTGATTCTGAATACTCCCACTCGCTTTTGTGCTTTGGCCGTAGTGAATCTGGTAATTCCCATATAAGTATGAGGCAGTTCATCATATGCTTTCTGTAACTCTTCCCCAATCTCATCATAGGTCTGATCTGTGAGCCACATACAAAATCCCGGGCCAAAATCATGATCCCTTGAAACTTCATCGTCAAAACCAAAACAATCAGATCCTTCCCCTACAAGACCTACTGCGATAGCAGACTCATAAGCGGAAAATTTCGAACGGATCATGGGAATACCAAACTCCCTGTAAAATGCTTCACATAATTCCAGCCCGTTCCGGAAACTTCTGTTATTGACCGGCGGATTGTGCATCTGCATAGTAACAGCATTCAGATTCTGCAAAGTGATCTCATACGCTTTATTTTTTCCTACATTTCTTTCAATCTCATTTAAAGCCAGTTTATAATATCTGGCTGATTCTTCCAGATTACCTGCCAGATACTGTGCTTCTCCCATAGCTGACAATGCGCCGCTGTAATGATAATCCCTGTCTTCATCCATCTCGAAAATAGAAAAAGCTCTTTTCAGATTGATGATAGCTTCCTCATATCTGCCAAGCTTAAGCTGTGATGCCGCCAGATTTGTATAGGTAATGGCCACCTCTATTCTTGCATCATTATATAAAGTTGCAATTCCCAGCGCTCTTTCCAGACAGTCACAGGCACTTTCGTAATCTCCCATTTCCTGAAACAGAAGACTCATATTATTATATAGACTTGCATAACGGAAATCATTATAAGCAATATTGCCTTCATAAATAGTTTTTACATTTTGATATGCTGCCATAGATTCCCGAAGCAGTCCGGCTGCTCTGTATGCATTGGCCACATTGATCAGTGTGGTGGCATAAGGAACAGTCCCTTCAAGTCCCAGCTTCTGCATTAACTGAAGTACCTGATGGCAATACTCTACTGACTTTTCAGCCTCTCCTGTTTCTCTGAAATGCCCGATCAGCTCATTCATCAGGGTGATCACTGCACTTTTATCACCCTCCATGGCTGCTTCCTCGATTTTTCCCGTCAAAAATTTTTCCACACGGTCTACCTGATGATTTGAAAAAAGAGAATCAAGCTGTTCTAAAACAAATTCAATATTCATATTCATGCCTCCGTTTCCTAGTACAATTTTACCACAACTGCATGATAAAACAATACCCTGAGCCGGACAAACCTATATGACTTTGGTCCGCCCATAAAAAAAGAAAGCTCTGAAAATATAGTATTTCCAGAGCCCTCCCTGATAATCTCTTATTTTATTAATAATGACTAAACAATACCCTGAGCAGTCATAGCCTCAGCACAGGTTCTCAGTGTTTATGCGGCTTTCGGGACACATTGCATATTACGCGTATATTACTACTTCATTTTATCTTCGATTATTTCAATTTATATCCAAAACTCTTTACATTGTGGCCTCATAAATAATCAAAATCGTATGTTTCAAATATATCTTTCTGTAATGCAACAATTCAACAGCTATCTTGCCAAATATTTCATGCTAACAAATCCTGTATACTGCTTTCCGTTCACAGAAGTAGTAACATATAACCACTTTACATCGGATGCTAATGTATAATATCCATAGCACTGACATTTTGTTCCGGTGGGGAGAATGACTATGGAGTCATACTTATCTTTGTCCGGACCATACTGCAGATTTAAGTTCGCGGTTGTTTTATATGTACCGGAAAGGCTGCTACTTTTTGATTTTGCTGACTGCATCTTTTTTATGAGGGCATTTCCATTATTGACGGATGCCGCATTTGAACTTCCGGCAGAAGATCCGCTTCTGGGATTTCCACTGACAACCACAACTGTATGCCCCTTTGTTTTTGTTACAAGGACATCTCCGTTGTATAATGTAGTGGAAGATGTTACGGAAATCTTTTTTTCAAATCTTCCAGTGTTTTCAAGACAGCTTGCCTCGTTTGCGGTTGTGAAGTTTCCGGGGTCAAATCCTGATTCGATACAGCACCCTCTAACGAGTGTTCCGCAGTCTGCCTCGGTCTTTTCCTTAATAGCCGCCATGCTTCCATATTTCTGTAACATTGCGATTACTGTCGTCCTATGACCCTGACAATAACCGATATTGTCATTTTCACAAGCTGCCAGCATTGAAGCCGCAAGTTTGTTAGCATCTTCTACGCTCTTTGGCCTGAGAAGATACCAGCCTTTTGAGTGCAGGTAATAATCCTGCGTGCTGACCTCTTTCCCGGTCTGGTCGCCTGCAGCTCCACCGGAAATTTTTCCGTTTTCATCTATTCTTGCGCTTCCTACTTTTATGCTCATCTTTTTGCCTCCCATCGCATATTTGTCGAAAAATGTCTGGCAATAACCGACCCGTTCTTTCTTTACCGAATCACCTTTGTTCTTTGGGTTTTCAAATTTTATCAAGACCATATCCGATGCTGCTTTTATCTCGGTTGCACTCTTTAACACAGAAAGAACAGACTTATAGCCATTTCTTAATTCCTGACACAGAAATTCAAGCTGTGTTTCCAGATCCCCGATTGATTTACCTTTTGACTTTGCCAGATCATATAATCCGGCTTTCCGTCCTGCAGAGGTCCATTGTGCCAGTCCGTATCCATATTGTTTTCCGGGAAGCGGATTCAAAAATTCATCACGGCTTATTTTTCCACTGTCTACTGCTGCTGTGTAGGTTTCGTCCGTGCAATAGGATTTCCCCGCCTCTTTCAGCCGTTTCTCACACAGATTTTCGAGATTCTGTGGATTCAAACCACTTTCTGCGTGCAAATTTCCCATGAGTCCGGCAACTCCGTAATCATTTTCTATCTCCGTTTTAAGGAAATTCCAGATCTGTTCCTCTCGTGTATTTCCTTTTAATGCCATAAGACCACCTCCAATAAGAAAAGCCGGATGCTTTACACACCCGGCTCAATGGCTCTTTATTCATTTCACAGCGGAATTGCTGCTACTTTACTTTTCTTGCTTCCTTTATCTGCGTGATTGCCTGAATAACCTTATCATATCCGTTTGTAGCAACTAAAAAGCTAAGATACATAAGCGCGATCAATTCAACTGCGATCTTGGCATTAAACGCCGTTTCCGTCCACACCAGATACCCAACAGATACCGCCACCGATATGACAACCGATGTGATTGCCGCAAGCACATTTGCGGAATAATCTTTTTCTTTCTTGTCGGCAATCTTTTTGATACCCTCTACCGTCAGGTTGGTAAGAATTGATATAGCCAACAGTGCAATTACCAAAAATTCTAAACTCATAACTTTTCCTCCTATCCTGCCGCTCCATTGTCGGCATTTGAATTTTCTTTGTTAATAAGTTCCGTATTAAGCGGAACAGAAAAACTTAGCTTATTTTTTTCAAAAATGTTCATAATTGTATTCGTTCCAAGATATACCACCAGAGGGGCAACAATTTCCTTTACGATGGTACTCGAAACGTCAACAACGGGATCCATTCCTATATATGCAAGTATGTAGGAACATGACGTTAGCACCATTCCGTGCGCTACTACTGCCGTTGTAATAAGTTTCGTATAAGTGTTAAGACCGATTCTTTTTCTCTTTTCCCGCATACGTTTAATTGTTCTAAGGTTTATGATAGCCACAATCAGAAATGCGGCTATCATTCCAATAACAAAGGCAATAATTAACTTAAATAGCTCCATTATGTACCTATCCCTACCTTCATAAAGACATAGGCAAGAATAATTCCAATTACAGTAAAGAGAACATCTTTTGCCGTATCTCTCCACTTCTCACCATCGCGCCCCTCTAACGTTGCCAACCTTTCTCCCTGTTTCTCCTGTTCCTCCCTCATGCCTTTCATCTCTACTAAAAGAGATTTGATGTCACTGGAGATTTTCCGGAGTTCCTTTACTTCATCTTCGAGGATGCTGATACGTTTACTTTGCCTCTCATTCGCCTCATCCATCCTTCTCTCGAAAGCCTCATGCTCCCGTAATGAAATGTACTTTTCTTCCATTTCTGTTCTTACCTCCTTCTGTTTTGTATTTATAAGCTAAAAGCCGGATATGATTTCTCATATTCGGCTCATAGGCTCTAACTTTATTAATTTGCTTTTTTACTGAATTAAATAATAAATTAAACGGCTGCTCTTTGGAGCAGGACGGGGAAGATTTTTACATCGTGGGTGCTGATTCAGTACGAAAAAAATTGGGTGAATCCATTGCGTATTTAGCAGGAACTG
>JAAVBZ010000044.1 GCA_014803415.1 Lachnospiraceae bacterium | reverse complement strand
TAGTAGTAATGATTGTTTTAATTATAATCAATATGATCTGTAATATGAATGGTCATGAGTTAGATTCGGTATCAACGGGCACAGTGGCATCAGTTGGTGCTATGTTAATTTATGGTGGAATGACTAAGAAGGAAAAAAATAAAGATGATCAGGGATGAAAAATAGCAGATACAGATAAAACGCACAGACACAGAGCCGATGAATTTGTGAGTGATCACAGTTTGTCGGCTTATTGTGTGACTGGTGACATTGACAGGAAATAAGGTTGTTGTGATTGGTTTTAAATGTTATTATAAGTATGGTAACTATAAATAACAGGAGAAAAAAATGTTTGAACAATTTGAAAATCTAACAATAAGAAATGCAACTGTCGAAGATGCGGATTTGTTATCTGTATGGTGGAATGACGGTAAAATTATGGCTCATGCGGGATTTCCCAATGGAACGGGCGAAACATCACAATGTATAGCTGAAAAAATATCGAAAGATGAAGATAATATTTGCAGGAGATTGATAATTGAGTATGGCAAAATGCCGATCGGGGAAATGAGCTATTACAACGTCGGAAATGATACGGCTGAAATAGGAATTAAAATTTGTGATTTTTCTAAACAAAACAAAGGCTATGGAAAAATTTTATTAAGTATGCTTATCCATTCTCTGTTTTCAAATTATGGATATAAAAAAATTATACTTGATACAAACTTAAATAATATACGTGCACAACACGTTTATGAAAAATTAGGTTTCAAAAAAATCAGAGTAAAAAATAATTCATGGAAAAACCAACTCGGTGAGCTGCAATCTTCCGTTGATTATGAATTAGTTGAAGATAATTTTAATGATTTCACAAAAATAAATAAGCAATATTGATTGCGGGCTAAGAGAATGTTACAATATTTGCAACCCTTGAAGTTGATATAAACAAGTTAAGAGGAGAAATTTTATGGAGATAAATGTTAGATGCCAGCAAGTTTGGCTCCATGCAAGACCTGCGTAAAGTGACGCTTGCATGGAGTGATCGAAGTCACTTGAATACTGATCGCAGGTTTTGCCGCTTGACTATTATGATCAAGGAGGAAGCCTGTATGAAATATGTTAATGCAAAAACACTTCTTCCCGATGCATTGGTTGAAGAATTGCAAGGGTATATACAGGGAGGATATATTTATATACCTGCAATTCAGGAACAAAGAAAATGTTGGGGAGAATTATCCGGTTATCGTAGGGAACTACAGCAAAGAAACAGCAGAATTACGGATGAATATCAAAAAGGTGTTTCCATTGATGATTTAGCTGATAAATATTGCCTTTCGATTCATACGATCCGGAAAATAATTTACCAGAAGTAACGAAGGGGGCTGCAGAAATGCAGTCTCTTTTTTTGCGCTTTAAGGTTGTCGCAAGGTTTCCTTTATGTACAAAATATTACCAAAACATTTGGTGTATTGAAGGGATGGCCTTTCAAACATAATATGTTTATATGATTATGAAGAGATTAAATTAACCGCGGCTGTTGAGAAACATGAAAGGGGAAAAGGAGAAATAGAATGGTATATATGATATCGCTTGCATGGAGACAACGTCGCAGCGTAATTTTGCTTACTCTGGCAATGGCGGCTGTCTCCATATTACTCAGTCTTACGCAGCTTTTTATCGTACCGTCCATACTCGAAGCTGCCACCGTTAACGTTTCTGTTGAAGAACTTACTTCGATCATACTCTTGTATACAGGAGTATTAATATTGCTTAGCGCAGCCGAGGCATACTTTTCATCATGCGCACAGTTTGGACGTATAGAGATTCGTCTCATCATCGGATCGATGATTCAAAACAAGGCGCTGACCATGTCTTATCCAGATATTGAGGATCAGAATGTTCGGAAGAAAATGGATAAGGCTTCCATGCTTGTTGCCAGTAACTCGGCGGCTACGGAAGCTATCTGGACAACATTGATGAACCTGTTAAAAAACATGGTTGAATTTATGGTTTTTCTCTCTTTGCTCACTGCCCTTAATCCGCTCATGCTCAGTACTGTTTTGGTCACTACCATTATCAGCTTTTTCGTGAGCAATTATTTAGGCGGCTGGGGATATCGGCACAGAGATGAGGAGTCGGAATATTCCCGCCGTATGAATTATCTCAGCGAAAAGTCCAGGGATTATACATTGGCGAAGGATGTCCGTATCTTTGAAATGCGTGGCTGGATAGAAGAT
This sequence comes from Lachnospiraceae bacterium, assembly GCA_014803415.1. Taxonomy (GTDB): domain Bacteria; phylum Bacillota; class Clostridia; order Lachnospirales; family Lachnospiraceae; genus Suilimivivens. The sequence goes on along the minus strand of JAAVBZ010000044.1, from coordinate 20,650 downwards.
GTATTTGACAGCACGCTGCGTTTGTATCGGAGCTTTGTTGTCCGTGGAGAACGTGTTTATATTTGCGGCAATATTTTAGATGTGATACTTGCATTTATGAGAAACGGTATCGTCTATTTTTTCCTGATCCAGGCCGTGCTAAAGGGAGAGATGACCGCTGCTCAGTTTGTGTTGTACTTTAATACAGTAAATGCTTTTACCGGAGGCATAGGTAAAATTATGACCGATCTTGCAGCCCTCCGAAAACAAAGCCTTGACATTTCTGCAGTTCGGGAATTCCTGGATTATCCTGAAACCTTTAAGATGGAGGAAGGTATCCCCATAACTCCGGACCTGAATATTTCTTATCAGATCAAGCTGCAGGATGTCTCCTTCCGCTATCCGGGGGCCGAAAAGGACACCCTCTCCCATATCAATCTGACAATCAGACCGGGAGAAAAGTTAGCGATTGTTGGTCCAAACGGCGCCGGGAAAACGACACTTATAAAACTCATATGCGGGTTCCTGAACCCTACAGAAGGAAAAGTGTTGTTAAATGATACAGACATACAAACCTTCAATCGGCGGGATTATTATCGGCTTTTTTCCGCAGTGTTCCAGGATTTTTCGGTTCTTGATGTGACGATCGCTGAAAACATTGCGCAGAGCGATGTAAATATAAATAGAGAGCGGATGAAGCGATGCATTGACCAAGCAGGACTCACGGAGAAAATAGGCAGACTGCCCGACGGAGCGGATACGCATCTGGGCAAAGTGTTTGAAGATGGTATTCATCTATCAGGAGGAGAATTGCAGCGGTTGATGCTGGCCCGGGCCCTGTATAAAAACGCTCCTATCATCGTCCTGGATGAACCCACCTCTGCGCTCGATCCAATTGCTGAGAGCGAAATATATAACAAGTACAGCGAACTTACAAAGGGACGTATGGCCATCTATATTTCGCATCGTCTTGCCTCCACCAGATTTTGCGACCGTATTATATTGATTTCAGAAGGGAGTATTGATGAAGAGGGGACACACGATGAATTAATTATCCGGAACGGGCATTATGCGGATCTCTTTGAGATTCAAAGCAGATATTATAAAGAAGGAGGAGTTCAATGACAAAGAGGAAAACCCCTGTTTCTTTTAAAGAAATGATGCAGCTTACTTTGCGCGGATTCAGGATCTGGTGGAAAGAGAATCCCGAACTGATCCTATCCGTACTGATCTGCGGAGTGGTCTCTGCCCTGACACCTTATGCAGACATTTGGCTGTTAGCCCGTCTGATCGATGAGATCGCCGGAGAACGTGATCCTCAGGTACTCACAACATTTATACTGGCGTTGATGAGCCTGGGAGCGGTACTCTCACTGCTTTGTGCGGGACTATCCAGGTGGAAGAATGTTCACTTAGCCTGTCTTTGGCATACTCAGAATAAAGTTTTCATTAAAAAGCTGCTGTCCATGGATTTTGCGGATATAGATGACGGCCATGTACAGGAGCTTCGTTCCCGGATATGGCAAAATACAGACTCAGGAGGATGGGGGTTATATAAGCTTATCTATAGTTTTGATGCCATTGTCAGATCCATAATGTCCATTATCAGCGCGATCCTGCTAACTGCCTCACTATTCATATTGCCGGTCAAAGCAAGCAGCAAAGGACTGACAATACTAAATCATCCTATTTTCATTCTGCTTATTATTGGAGTCATGTTTGGCGTCACACTTGCCGCGCCTCTATTATCTGTCAAAGCGGGTTCCTACTGGGTAAAGTATGCAGATGAAAACAAATTGGGAAATCGGCTTTTCGGGTTTTGGCTCGGTAATCTTGGGAATGACCGTTCTAAAGCGCTGGATGTACGTATCTATCGACAGGATATTCTGAGCAGAAACTATTTGAAAAAGTATAACCCATTTATTCCCTCCTCAAAACTGGCCAAAGCAGCAAGAGGGCCGATGGGAGGATACCACGCCTTGTCCGGAGCTGTATCACAGATCTTTGTAGGAGTGGCATATATCTTTGTAACCTTAAAAGCGCTGGGAGGAGCTTTTGGTGTGGGCTCTATTGTGCAATATGTGGGTGCCATTATCGCATTATCCGGCAGTTTGTCCATGCTGATTGAAACGCTGGGTGAGTTAAGGAATAATACCCCTTTTTTACGTACCGTGTTTGCATTTTTAGATATGCCAAACAAAATGGAACAAGGGGACATGGCTGTCGGCCAAAACAGCGACAAGGAATATGAGATCGAATTTCGGAATGTCTCTTTTAAGTATCCCGGTCAGAAGAATTATGCACTGCGTAATGTATCGATGACTTTCCACACAGGTCAGAGACTGGCTGTAGTGGGCATGAACGGAAGCGGGAAGACCACTTTTATCAAGCTATTGTGCCGATTGTATGATCCAACGGAAGGCGAGATACTGCTGAATGGAATTGATATACGAAAATACGCTTATCATGAGTATATGCATTTGTTTTCTGTTGTGTTTCAGGATTTCAAGCTGTTCTCTTTTGAGCTGGGGCAAAATGTTGCCGGCAGCAGGAACGTAGACTTAGACAAAGCGGATCAATGCCTTCGTGACGCGGGCTTTGAAATACGTTTTGACAAGCTGCCACATGGGCTTTTCACGGCAATTTATAAGGACTTTGATGAGAAAGGTGTTACTATTTCGGGAGGAGAGGCGCAGAAGATTGCGCTGGCAAGAGCTTTATATAAAGACGCGCCGTTCATCATACTTGACGAGCCTACAGCAGCCCTTGATCCGATCGCGGAGTTTGAGGTGTATAGCAGAATGAATCAAATGATAGAGCAGAAGTCGGCCGTCTTCATTTCGCATCGATTGTCTTCCTGCCGTTTCTGTGATGATATCGCAGTATTCCACCAGGGCAGGCTGATTCAGCGCGGCAGCCATGATGTGCTGGTAAGCGACAAATCCGGAATGTATTATAGATTGTGGAGTGCTCAGGCACAATACTATGAAAAGTAGTCTCCAATTTCCAGAAGTGGTACAATGGACTTAGCAGATTTTGTTAAATAAGGAGGAATATGTGATGCAAGAGAGACCATTTTGGGAGCAGCTTTATGCCGATATGGAGGTTTCTACTTTTTCCAAAGGCCCTACTATGGATGTAAATGAATTTTATAATGTATTTTCCGATAACGCTCAGGTATTAGATGTTGGATGTGGGGAAGGAAGAAACTCTATCTTTATGGCTAAGTTGGGAAATAAAGTAGATGCATTTGACATTTCTGAAAATGGCATTGAGAAGGCAAAAAAGATTGCCAGACAAACGGGTGTTCAGATCAATTATTTTTGCTGTGATTTAGAAAAGTTCGTTTTTGAAAAAGAATACGATGTAGTCCTGTCTCATGGCGTACTCCATTTGCCATATAAAGAGGTAAGGGATAATTTTATTGCGAAAATGCAGAGAAATACAAAGATTGGGAGATCATTCATCATCTTGAGGGAACTTTTACGGATTCACACCCTGGTGATATCCACCATGAGCATGCTTTTGAGAGAATTATTGCAAAGCGTATTGTGTAATAAGTTCAGATTTTTGTAGAAAAGTGAGCGTTTATATGATAATATATAGACACAAAGATAAAGCACAACACAAAATGTTATTGCAGAATTGGCAGTAATGTATTAATGACCGAATAAATGTCGATAGAAAGCAGGTGAATTGTATGCCAGAGCATCAGACAATAGAATGGAAAGAATCATGGCATGATGAGTTCTTAGAGTGGATCTGCGGATATGCAAATGCTTATGGTGGAACGCTCTATATCGGCAAAAATGATAGCGGCGATGTTATTGGACTAAGCGATAAGGATAGAAAGAGACTATTGGAAGCTATTCCAAATAAGATTACAGACACAATGGGCATTGTAGTAGATGTCAACTTGTTGTATGAGAATGAATTGCAATACATTGAGATTATTGTGGACAAGTACCCTTCGCTCATCAGTTATCATGGCAAATATTTTTATCGCTCCGGCAGCACGATGAGAACGATAACAGGAAAAGAGCTGGATAAAGCGATTCTGAAATCACAGGGCAGAACATGGGATGGTATACCGATTCCGAAGCTGAAAGTGACAGATTTAAGAAGAGAAGCAATTGATTTGCTGAAAGAAAAGGCTGTAAGAAGAGGAAGGCTGACAGAGGAAGAAACTAGGGTTGATGATACAATATTGATGGAGAACCTACATTTAATAGATGAAGACGGGTATCTGATAAGGGCAGCAATGTTGGCCTTCTATAAAGATCCGGAAAAGTGGGTTACCGGTTCCTATATTAAGATTGGGTATTTTGGAAATTCCGATGCTGATTTGAAATATCAGGATGAAATACATGGTTCTTTGATTGAGCAGGTGGATAAGACGGTTGATTTAGTCTACACAAAATATTTGAAGGCACTGATTTTTTATGAGGGTATTCAGAGAGTTGAGCAGTTTATGTTCCATCAGGATGCCTTTCGTGAAATATTGTTAAACGCAATTGTGCATAAGGACTACAGTAGTTGCAATCCTATACAGATCAGCGTGTACGAAGATAAAATATATATCTGGAATGACGGTGAGATGCCTTTAGGATTAGATTCAACAGATAAGCTGTTCATGAAGCATTCTTCTAAGCCGTATAATCCTAAACTGGCGGGTGTTTTCTTTAAGAGCGGAATGATTGAGGCGTGGGGAAGAGGATTTGACAAAATCAGAGAGGCTTGTGCAAAGTATGATGCGCCATTGCCGGAATATAATATAAGTGCATCGGGGATTATGGTGCTTTGTAAGGCGTGTGATAAGTATTTGGAGTTGCTGAAAGATGATGATCATCATGACCAAGATGGTTATGATATGACCAAGATGATTTTGGATTATTGTAAAGAAGCAAGATCCGTACCAGAAATCATGAAAAAATTTGGATTTAATAGTAGAACGAGTTTTAGAAGAAAGTATTTAAACGCGTTGGTAATAGAGGGTAGATTAAAAATGACATTGCCGAATAAGCCAAAAAGTAAAAATCAAAAGTATTATTCATAATTAAGTTCATGACCACATCATAACCAAACTGGTTATGATGTGGTCATAATAAATATTACGTGTATTTTACAAAAACAACAATTTTAGCAAACTCATGCTGGCTAAAAATTCAAGATATTGGTAAAGCCGGGGCTGAATCATCTATAGGTTATATTCGTGCATAAATTACATCTCATGCTCCCATAACCGGAAATTGTGCGATAATTTCGTTTACGGCAGAAGTTACAAACACATCTAATTCCTCTTTTGATAGATAAGTACTATGCTCCTCAATATTTGCAACACCATCTGCATAAAAGTTCATAATAAATGATCTGCGTTCTGCAAAAGCATTTTCCGAGAAAAAATCGACATAGGTGTTTCTGATATCTTTGATCTCGCAATAAATGCGGAAAGCTTCAAATGAGGGATTGGATTTCAGAAACATAAAGTCGAGGTCGTACCAATCCTTCTTTATTGTCTGCCAGAACAGTTCGGGGTTGGTGTTAAAAAGCGCATTTTGCTTTTCCTTTGCAGAATATACGATTTCTCTTGCCCAGATTTTGTCTGTGAGCAGATGTGTCAGATAGCCGAGGAAGAAGGCATATTCTTTTTTACTGTATGATAGACAATGGGCAGGTGTAAAGTATTGCCGGATAAACTGCTCTTCATGTATGTTCTTAATACCGTTTTCATCTAACGAGCGGAAATGGGAAATAGCTGCATCAGGAATAAAGCCGGAGCCGTCTTTTGATGGAATACCGCTATCAGGTGCAATATTTCCCAGAACAAATTCGTTTATTGATTCAATATTTAGTTGCTGGTAGATCTGTTGTGCAACTCTTAAATGTATTATCCATGATGCCATAAACTTTGTACCTTTCGCAATTAATTGTATCATAATTATACTTATATTTCTATTAAATATCTATTAATATGACCGCCATTGCTGGTACAGTTTTCATTCATATGATAATATTGAAAGTAATAGCTATATTAGAAAATACGGAAAAATACAGCAGAAAGGGAAACAGTATGATTTATGAAAATTTAACTTCAAAGAATGTAGACAAATACATACAGTATCTGAAAAAAGCGCTATCCATTGAACCCGATTTAATGGTTGCAGAGTGCGTTGATGAGTTGGGTATTATAGAGAGGCTTAACGACCCATTCTACCAAAATACGCCCTCGATCCTGGCTATTGACGAAGGTAAAGTGGTGGGCAGAATCGAGTATCATTTTTATGGATGTCTGCAGGACGGCCATCGCATGGCTTATGTGGACTGGGTCTACGTTTTGCCCGAATATCGGCACAACGGCATTGCACAGCAGCTTTTCAAGGAATTTGAAAATGAGTGCATAAAGCATAACATTGACCAATATTACCTGATTCGTGCGACGAATCCTGATGCAGACAATTTTTATCATAGCTTTGAGGATGTGCATTTAGATGATGAGCCGATGTTGAGAAAAATGTTTGGTGAGAGATAATATAAAGCCGAGTTTACTGATGCAAAAGAGATCAGTGCGCGGATCGGAATTTTTTCGTATAATGAAGAAAATACAGTTGGAGGTAATGTCTATGTCAGAAAATATGGCAAAGTCGAAAGAAAATATGAAGGAGATATTTAGTTATGTGACATTGGTGGTAGGTGCGATGATCGCCGCTCTTTCCATTGAAGAGTTTCTGGTTCCATGTACGATCCTGGATGGAGGGGTGGTGGGAATCTCGATCATGATCAATAATCTTACCAGGATTCCTCTGGGAGTGCTGACTATGGTACTCAACCTTCCGTTCCTGATCGCCGGTATGCGGAAGCTGGGGACGAAGTTTATTATCAAATCTGCAGTTGCCATGGCGGTATTTTCAAGCTCTCTGGAAATATTTGCACCGCTTACGGATATGACGCGGGATTATCTGCTGGCCGTCTGTTTCGGAGGAGTGTTTTTGGGAATAGGCGTGGGGCTTGTCATTCGTTCAGGCGGCTGCCTGGACGGAACAGAAACGGTGGCTATTTTTCTGAACCGACGTTTTAATCTTCCGGTAGGACAGACAGTTCTGTTTATCAATATCATGATCTATACGACCGCAGGCTTTCTGTTTGGATTTGACCGGGCTATGTACAGTCTGTTGACGTATTTCATCACGTCGAAAGTGATTGATTTTGTAGAGGCAGGCGTGGAGCAGGCAAAAGCCGCTATGATAATCACGAATGAGGGGCGCAAAATTGCGGATGAGATCTATAAGAAGATGGGACGCACCGTGACGATACTGGAGGGTGAGGGTCTGATCAGCGGAAAAAAAGCGGTTCTTTACTGCGTACTGAACCGACTTGAAATCTATCAGTTGAAGCAGCTGATCAAAGAGGTGGACGCACAGGCTTTTATTACGGTTAGTGATGTGTCAGAGATTATTGGAAATCATATTAAAAAGAAGGCGGATAAAGGTTAGTTCCGCCTTCCCGCCTTCTTAGGGTAACTATGCTTTATTATGTTTTAGGCAAAAGTTTCCAAGTTCCAACACCTTTTTTTGCGCCGTCAGAATCTCTTCTTCAGTGCCATTCCATTGTTTCATATCTTCATGAATAAAGTATAGCATTTTGTCTGACAGATTTGCCATGAAAGCTCTGGCAACGTCGCCGGACGCACCTACCAAGGCTGCCGTTAAGGTCAGATTATCCAGGTTTCGCAGGATTGACTGAATTTCGAAATTTCCTACATGTATGAACTCTTCTAATAAATTCGTATTGTCAGAATACATTTTTTTGTCATTGTATTGGTTTAAAATTTCCTGCCGCGTATATTTCAGCATTTCGCTCATCCTCCCCTTTTTTTCTCTGTAATCTATGCCAATAAAAGATGCGATCAGCTCCTGAAGTATCTCCGTGGATGCTCCGAAGAAAATTTTTTGGAGTACTGCTGCAACCATATTCCCTTCCGGCTGCTCCGTCTCCGGCAGAGTCGTAACATAATTTTTAAGGAATTGAAATGCCTCATCCACTTCCATTTGCTTCACAAACAAATTCAGGATATAAGGAATTGCAAAAGTAAGAAATTTGCTCCCGCTTTTGAGTTCCGGGATATAAGATTCCATGGCTAGCAGTCCTTTTGCCCTGCTGATTTCACTGCATTTTAGCAAGTCATCTCCTATCATGGCAAGGCGGAGCTTTTTCTCGTCATATGCCCCTACCTTGTCAACCTGTATCGGGGTTCTGCCTACCAGCTCATCAATGCTGCATTCAAAAAAATCAGCCAGTGCCCACAGCGTCTCGATGCTTGGCTTTGACAAATTTCGTTCCCACTTGGAAATAGCTGCCGGACTGATGCTGAGTACTGCTGCCAGCTGCTCTTGACTCATCCGCTTTGCCATGCGTAGAGAATATATTTTTCCGCCCAAAGCCACTCCATGATACGTTACATTTTTCATACTGGTTCCCTTCGACATGAATAAAATTGCGAGTCTCGACAGATGGCGCCTTGGCAATATTTTCGATTACGCTTTACAAGATAGAGTTTACTGTTTCATATATCTAAAGTCAAAGGATAAATCATTGAGTTTTTTTACTGATGGTTTCAATAAGGCAGTCATTATAAAGGCACGGAAACTATAAAAACAGATCAAACTCTACGATTCGTGGGTGTGGTTCTGCAAGTTTTTATCATATAATATTTTCAAGAAAGGGGCAGGTTAGTATGGATCAAGTTAAAATTGGCAGATTTATTGCCGAAATGAGAAAACAGCAGAACTTAACGCAGCGTGAATTTGCTGATGCGCTTGGCATTAGTGATAAAACCATAAGCAAATGGGAATGTGGAAACGGATTACCGGATCTATCCTTTATGCAGTCAATTTGCAAAATTCTTAAGATTGATCTGAACGAATTGTTTTCGGGAGAAAAACTGACGGACGCTGAGTACAAAAAGAAGGCTGAGGAAAATATGTTGACACTTGTAAAAGAAGCTGAGAAAATAAAAAAGAATATTGTCGGCGGAAGAATTTTAGGCTGTGCAGATAATATTGAGCTGAATATCAGCGAGGCGCATAAAACAAATACAGAGTTCTGGAGCACAATAGGCAGTGAATTCTTAGGCGCGACCGCTTTGCCAAGTTGGGGCGGCTTTTTTCCATCAGAGGACAAGCTGCATTTGCTTGGGAATTTATCTGATAAAAGAATTCTTGAAATTGGCTGTGGTAACGGCCACTCATTGAAATATGCTGCAGAGCAGGGCGCATCGGATTTATGGGGATTGGATATATCTGCCGCTCAAATTGAACGTACAAAAAAATATCTTGAAGCGCAAGGAGTCAGTGCAACACTTATCTGTTCTCCTATGGAAGAGGCATGCGAACTGCCAACTGATTATTTTGACTTAATTTACTCTGTTTATGGAATTGGCTGGACGACCAATTTAGACAAAACCTTTAAGCATATTCATTCATATTTGAAAAAGGATGGCATATTCGTTTTCGGATGGTCACATCCTATTCATAAGTGTGTGTCAGTTGAGAATGGTAAACTTGTTTTCAGTAATTCTTATTTTAACGAGACCTGGTATCGCGCCCATATGAGTGACAAAGAAATTATGCTGTCCAACCGCATGTTGAGTACCTATATCAACACTTTAGCAGATAACGGCTTTGTTATTGAAAAACTGATTGAAGAAACGGATAGGGAAAAAGCAGCCGCCGCCAATAATGATTTTGGCAGAAAAGCATTGATGCTTCCCACGGTCTTTGTTATTAGGGCAAGGAAGAACAGCAATATATAGTATGATTGAAAAAATTAATAATAGAATGGAAATATAAAATGTATTATTTATACCTATTTGGCTATACAATTAAATCTAAAATAATGTATCGTATGACCTTCTTGATCGATGTGATCAGTGCATTGTTGACCTGCTTTATTCAGACGAGCCTGTGGCAGGCGTTATTAAGCGGCAATTATGTGAGCGGTCTATCCTTTGAGGTGATGGTTCCGTATGTGATCATTACATATTTTTCTGCAGCTCTTACGCGTATCAATATTGCAACTACTATTGAAGACAGCATCAGAGACGGTTCTATTCTGTATAATCTGATCAGACCCGTTAATCACAGAAGATATCTTTTATGCAGTATGATAGGAGAAAATACTTTTAAGGCGTGCATTAATACACTCATAATTTTTGCTGCAAGTATATTTGTGTACGGCATCTATGTTCCGAAATCGTTTCTTTGTGTACTGGGTTTTGCGATTTCACTATCATTCGGCGTATTGCTGATGTTTGAGATTACCTATGTATGTGGTTTGTCAGCATTCTGGCTGCAAAGGACATGGTTTATTGAGTGGTTTTTGGAGGCTTTCGTTATTTTCTTTGGAGGAAGTGCCGTTCCTTTGTGGTTCTATCCGGAGATTCTGCAAAAGATCAGCGTTATTCTTCCTTTTCGCTATGTGTCCTATGAGGCGATCAATATTTATCTGGGAAATTATAATGCGGAAGTATGTATTACAAAGATTCTGATAAGTATTCTTTGGATCATCGCGCTGCGGATCGTTGGCGCTGTCATATGGAAGCATGCAAAAAAACGTGTGGAGATCAATGGGGGCTGAAGAAAATGAAAAAGAAGTTGGACTTGCTGTTTGAGTTTCTGAAATTATCCATAAAACAGTCAATGATTTTCCGGGGAACATGGCTTTTAGGCGTGCTTGGACAATTTTTGAATTATGGTGCAACAATTTTATCCTTGTATATTGTTATTCTTTCTTTGGGGAGCATAAAGGGCTGGACTGCGGGAGAAATGTTGTTTATCTATGCATTATCTCTTTTGGCATATGCACTGGCCGCCAGTGTTTTTTATGGCCCGTGCATGGTGCTCGGAACAAAAATCCTGAATGGAGACTTTGACCAGACTCTTACAAAGCCTATGAATGCGCTGACTTATGAAATTGTATCCAACTTTAACATAGGATACATCAGTCATATTATTCTGGGAATTGTTTTAGTAGTGATTGCTGTAGGAAAAATGTCTTTAGAAATATCTGCTATAACAGTGATCCGTATTATTGTCATTGTCATTTGCGGCGCATTGATTCAGTCGTCTTTGCTGCTATTTGCTTCCATGTTCAGTTTTATAATGGTAAATGGAAATCCGGCGTTAAATTTTATCGTGTCACAGGCAAGGAGATTTATTCAATATCCGTTAAATATTTATCCTAAGGGTATTCAGTTACTACTGACTTTTGTTTTACCGTATGGTTTTATCAATTTTTATCCTGTGGTAAATCTGCTTCATAAGCAGGAGCTGGCATTCGGCGGTTCTGTACTTGGAACATTGTTCCCGATCATATCAGTTCTTCTTTTTTCCATAAGCATTTTTGCATGGAATAAAAGTTTAAAGGTTTATAGCAGCGCAGGTGCATAAAGGAGACAGAAAATGAGTTTGATTGAATTTGATAATGTTTCAAGGGAATTTAAAATAGCAAATATTGAAAAGGGAGCAGCCGGGACGATCAAATCGCTTTTCCACAGGGAGTACATAATAAAAAAGGCTGTAGACGATATCAGTTTTCACATTGAAAGCGGAGAAGTGGTAGGCTATATTGGTGCAAATGGTGCTGGAAAGTCAACCACAATAAAACTTTTGTCAGGCATTTTATATCCGACGAAGGGACAAGTGCGTGTAGACGGTATTTCTCCCTATAATAAAAGAAAACAAAATGCCTCTCAAATAGGCGTAGTATTCGGACAGCGCTCTCAGTTATTTTGGGATCTGCCTTTTGGAGATACTCTGAATCTTTATAAGAAAATGTATAATATTCCGGATGATATTTATAAGAAGAATTACCATTATTTTGTGGAACTTTTGGATATGCAGGAATTTATAAATCAACCCGCCAGACAATTGAGCTTAGGGCAAAAAATGAAGGCGAACATCATGGTATCGATGCTGCACGATCCTAAAATTCTGTATCTGGATGAGCCCACGATTGGCTTAGACGTTGTTACGAAAAGAAAACTGAGAGAATGTATTAAAGAAATTAATCAGGATAAGAAGACCACTATTATTTTGACTACCCATGATATGAATGATATAGAAGCCGTCTGCAATCGACTGATTTTAATTGACAAAGGCAAAAAATTGTTTGATGGAAGCATGAATATGTTTCGGGAGACCTATGCGGCAGGTCTTGAATTTGTACTTGAATTTTCAGATGCCTGTCCTGCATGGACAGATATGGAAGGGTTCCGGCTGGCTGGTGTAGAAGAGCTTAAGTGGAAGATCGTCTATAAGGGAGTCGTAAAGGAATCAAGTGTATTATGCACACGATTAATTGAGAAATATCATCCGGTTAATATATGGGTAGGCGTTCCGTCAATTGAAAATATTGTGGCAGATTACTATAGCAAATAATAAAGAGAGGAATATAAATGTCAAAGCAAAAATTAATTATTATAGCAGGCTCACCTTGTGTGGGAAAAACCACTGTGACTCAGAAGCTTTTTGATTCTTATGAAAACAGTGCTTTTTTTGATGGCGATTGGGCATGGTGCGTTAATCCATTTTCAGTTGATGATCCAAGGCTGCGAAATGGTGACAAAACAATGTCATTTGCATTGTCTACATATTTAAATTCAGATTTTGATTATGTCTTTTTTTCGTCGGTGGTTGTTGTGGATAAAACAATTCGTGAAGCGATATTGAAAGATGTAACTGCAAAAGATTTTTCTGTCTTAGGTTTTACTTTGACCTGTTCAGAGGAAACTTTGCGTGAACGTCATAAAAAACGCGGAGATGCAAATGAATGCTCTTTTTTCTGGCTGCATTTAAAACCATATGAAGGTGATCATGTTATTAATACGGACAACAAAAGTGTCCAGCAAATAGTTGATGAAATGAAAGTTATTATAGATAATGAGGGAAATGAATAATGGAATTTCCAACAAATGATTTAATATTACGAACTGTGACTGAAAATGACATTAAGGAGATAGCCAGAATGTGGGAATACCCACAAGAAACAACGATTGATAAGGCTTATGAAGCGTTAAAGTACATGGAAGCGACCCATAGTAAAAATCGGCGGAAGTCAATTTGCCATTTATGTCTGGGCGTTTTTCAAAAGAAAGAACCTAATGTAATAATTGGCTGGTGTGAGTTGGACAGTGAAGCCGAAATAGGAAAAACAGTTCTTTTTTACATGATCGATGAAAAATACCGTAATCAAGGTTATGCAACACAATGCGCTATTGAATTGTTAAATTATGCGTTTGAAGATATGGAGTATGACCGGATTTATGGGGGATGTGCAAGAAGCAATGTAGAATCGTATCGGGTAATGCAAAAAGCAGGAATGGTTCAAAATTCCTTTTACGAAAATGGTGACTATATTTTTTCCATGGATAGAGAAGCGTTCTTAAATGCCAAAAGACAGATAAGCTGCAGTTTATCAATGTAGAGAGTCGATCAAAACGGAGGTATCGTAATGAAAATTTTAGTCATTGGCGGAACAAGATTTTTTGGTATCCATATGGTTAATGAGCTTTTAGCGAAAGGTCATGAGGTAACGATTGCAACACGTGGAAAAGCGTCAGATTCATTTGGAGATAAGGTTAAAAGAATCTATTTGGAAAGGACGAGGGAGGACAGTGTCAGAGATGCTTTGAGCGGGATCCATTATGATGTTGTAATTGATAAAATTGCATATTGTTCGAATGATATTAAGTATGTGATGGACGTTGTGGATTGCGATAAGTATATTTATATGTCAAGTACAGCAGTGTATGCTCCAAAACATATCAATACCGTTGAGGAGGACTTTGCTGGAGCTGGAAATGAACTTATATGGTGTAACAGAAATGCTTTTTCCTATGAGCAGGTAAAGCGTCAGGCAGAGTATGCATTGTGGCAGAAGTATTCAGAGAGAAACTGGGTTGCGGTCAGATATCCGTTTGTTATTGGAAAGGACGATTATACGAACAGGCTGTTGTTTTATGTAGAACATACTATGAAGTCAATTCCTATGAGCATAGACAATATTGATTGCCAGATGAGCTATATTCGTTCAGATGAAGCAGGAGAATTTCTTGCATTTTTAATCGACAAGGAGGTTACAGGAGCAGTTAATGGCGCTTCAGTTGGAACAATTTCTATAAAAGAGATAATTGAATATGTTGAAAAAAAGACAGGAACAAAAGCGATAATCAATGATGAAGGAGAGACTGCACCCTATAATGGAGAACCGGAATATAGTATATGTACGGATAAAGCAAAATCATTGGGATATCAATTTACCGAATTAAAAGACTGGATATATGAATTGCTGGATCACTATATTCAAGTGGTCGCAGAGGTGTAGAGTATGAGATATAAGCTGTTATTATTTGATCTGGATGGAACATTATTGCGAAGTGATAAAACAATTTCAGAACTTACAATGCAAGAGCTGCAAAAATGCAGAGAACGGGGGATCCTGATTGGAGTATCCACTTCAAGAAGTGAGCAAAATTCTATGGAATTTATTGCAGAATTAAATCCTGATTTAGTGATTTCCAGTGCTGGAGCTTTGGTAAAATGCAAACAGGAATATATTTATAAAGCAGAGTTTACCAAAACAGAAACAATGGAATTGATACAAAAGGCAAGGCAAATATGTGGAGATGACTGTGAGATAACAATAGATACAGTAGATGCACATTACTGGAATTATAAAATAGATCCGAAACAACAAGACAGAAGCTGGGGAGACAGTATTTACACTGATTTTCAGGATTTTATGCAAGAGTCCTTGAAAATGTGCGTGGAAATATTTGATGAAAAGGCAGCAGAAAAGCTGCAGCAAAATTTACCGGATTGTGATTGCGTTCGCTTTTCAGATGGCTACTGGTACAAGTTTACTAAGAAAACTGCTACAAAAGAAAATGCGATTTTACATATATGCAAAGAGTGTGGAATCACCACAGATGAGATCATAGCGTTTGGTGATGATTATGCTGATATAGGGATGCTGAAGTTATGCGGTATCGGAGTTGCTATGGGAAATGCAATTGATGAGGTAAAAGCAGTAGCAGATCATGTGATAGACGACAATGACAATGATGGAATCGGAAAGTATTTACAAAGTGCAGCAAGTGCATAATGATAACCACAAAATAACGGAATATTTATGGGAGAGGATATAATGAGCAGAAAAGTGACAGATTTAAAACCATGGGAATGTTTGATGAAGAGAATTATGTGGAAACAATTAGGGGACATTCATGATAAGAAGATACTTGATTTTGGCAGTGGTACAGGAGTGACCGCAAATTATCTGGCAGAGCATAACGATGTGACGGCCATTGAACCGGACGAAGAAAGCGTAAGGGAAAGATGGTCAGATAATCAGTATACACAAATAACAGGAAGTACTGATGAATTGCGTAAACTTGCTGATGAGACATTTGATATGATCATTTGTCACAACGTTTTAGAATATGCGGAGGATAGAGCAGATATTGTTAAAGAGTTTGCCAGAATTCTTAAACCGGATGGAAGGATTTCAATCGTGAAACATAACCGTGCAGGAAGGGTTATGCAGATGGTTGTTCTGCTAAATGATTTTGAGCATGCACATAGTCTGCTTAATGGAAGTGATGGAATGTCCGCCAAATACGGAGCCATTCATTATTATGAGGATTCGGATATTGAAAAATGGTGTCCTGAACTTACGATTACAAAGACGCTTGGAATTAGAACATTTTGGGACATGCAGCAGAATCAGGAGATTCAAGAGGATGCCGATTGGCAGGATAAGATGGTAGAGATAGAGATGCGTGTGTCTGATATGGATGGATATAAAGATATTGCGTTTTTGCATCATTTGATGATCAAAAAGAGATAGAGAGAAGTGAATTTTAAGCCCTATGATCCAAAATGAAAATATCCTGTGAAGGATAAAATGAAAAATGATTTTGTCCACATTTATCATAAACTCTTATTTAGAAAGAGGTTTGCCCCGCAATATGGTGCAAACCTCTCGACTTTGTGTACCGAAAAAGCAACAACAACCGGAGTGCCACAAGGTATGCAGATGGTCGGAGCGAAAGTTGTTTTTGAAAGTGAATGCAACCAAAACGAAGGTAGTCAGACCGACAAGGAGCAAGTATCTTGGATTCTCCAGACTTGGGGGGTACAGAAGAAGTGGAATGAATGTAGTGAATTTCATTATCAGTAAGGATTTATTTGAAAACAGTATCCTTCTTATTGCTTATCTGGTATAAATTCTAAAATATCATTCGGGCTACAATTTAAGATATTACATAGGCGTTCTAAAGTGTAAACAGTAATTCCTCTGTTATGCTTCAAATTGTTTATCGTTCTGGGATTAAGTCCATGTCTTTCTATGAGGACATATGTTGAAATTCCCTGTTTTTCCATAGTTTTCCAAAGCGGTTTATAACTAACCATTTTCTTCCCCTCCATGAAAATATTATGGAGTTCAGAATTTCGCATGCATATACTTACAAATGTATCTATGGTTAAACGAAAATAACAGGAATGGCAGTAGAATGAGAAATAAAAAAAGTAATGTATAACAGATAATAATTAAGTCCTAGGAAGAGACGGCCAGATCACTTGCACCGATTATTCTAACAGCTTAAGTAATAAGATGGATAATTCCTTACTGGCTGTAAGAGGTATTAACCATAAATATATTGTAGCGGAAAGGAGAAGTATATGACAGAAAAGGAAAAGCAAGAACTATTAGAAATCTCTGAAGTAGCATATAAAGCATACGCCTTGACACTTGAAACAGCGTCAGCACGAGAACAACAATTTATAGCCCAAAATAGAGATATGTTTATATGTATTTTCAACAGAATAGTATTGATGACAAAAAGATTATTAAATAACGAAAAAATAAAGCCATAAGGTGGTGCTTAAATTAGAATTAAAGCTATCGAAAAAAGCAAGCCGTCCGGTCGCCAAACAGCGGAATAGGACGGCTTTTCTGATACTATTTAACATGTTGTTTTATTTTACAAACTGACAAGGAATCAATCGAAGTTGGTGTAAACGATAAAGCAGCCTAGATATTGTCTGAACTGCCCTATCGTTTGCACCAATTTTGATTTTTCTTTGGTGAACAAAGTCGCGTCCCTTTTGCCATTTCTTATGGACTTTCAATCTTTGCCCTCCAACAAGACTTTAACACATTCCGGCAGTGATTCCAACCATGAATTGCACAGGGAAACATGTTCTTCCGCACGAAAAACAGACCTCCTGCCGGAAGCCTGAAAATCTGTATAAAGATACTTGCTTTTAAATCCGGAGTGGATATCTGCCCACAGATGCCACAAGATGTCCTCCGCAGGAACGGCAGACGCAGACATCAATTCCCCAAAGATGCTTCAAAATCTCAGCACTACTCATGTCACGCAGCTCAGACAAATATTTTTGCACCCAAGAAGATTACGGCACAATGCAAGCTCTTTTGTTTTTGTCCTGACAGAAAGCAGCCCGTAATGCCTTATCCGCACAAACCTTTTCGGTGGTACATGCATCAGGAAACGGCGCACGAATTCCACGCCCGGCAGGGTCAGGGGTTTCCAATTTCCCTCATTGCGGTAATCTTTCACGAAGGAAGTGAACACAAGACTTGAGATGCTGATATTTTCTAGGAAAAAATGCTAATTCAAAGATGAATTTACAGAGGTTTTACAGAGAACTATAAATTGAGAAGTTCTAGTGTATTTTTTATATTGAGAAATGAAAGATTCAGTATGTTTATCTGTAGAGTATAGATATACGTATTTTTATATGTCGGGATAGTTTACATTTGATCTGGCAGCAGTATTTTATAAAAAGGGCATATCTATTGTGTTCATGTATCAAAGTTAAAAAGGAAATGTTAAAGCGTTAATATTATTCTTTTGTACGGTCGTTGTTAAAATTTACCGAACAAAGATAAAGTGTATCATTATTGAAAACATAAGGAAAATCAAGCTTTTTAGGAGTTGTGCATAATTGAATACAATATAAAATATGGCAGAAAGTATTGAAAATAAAGGATTCTACCGAACTACCCTAAAAAATATAATAACTATAGTGGAATTATCCTAAATGCCTTATGAAATGGCGTTTTGCTAGTTTGCCGAACATATATTTTTATGGGCAGACTTGCAAAAGAATAGGGGTTTTAGTTATTATCGAACATAGTCCCGAAAGCGTTTTAATTTTCGGGACGTTTGTACTCAATCAAATCTCCTACTTTAATATTAAGATACCAACACAACTTACAGATTAGTCCAGTATCAAAACGAGTAACACTATCACGACAGTATTTATTGAAGTTGGTTCGGGGAATATCAAGTTCTTTACAAATCTTGTTCTTGCTAATACATTTTTCTTCTAATATTTCGTTTATACGCATATGCAAATTACCATATTCCATATTCCATATAAGATTCTCCTTTACTGTTCTCTCATTATTTTATATAATGGGTAACAGAAATATAATTCACAGATATACCATTCATAAAAGTGTTAGGTATTTAGAGGATAAACATGGAAAAGAACGAAATTAAGGATAGATTATTTGATGTGTGGGATGACACAGGTAATCTGCCGATACAGGATATAATGGTTGATGATAGAAACGATATTGTGAATGTTTATTTTACAGATGGCACAAGATTTTTAGTTCATGTAGAAAATTGTGGAATCTGGAACATTGGTAAGGTATAATTATAGAAAAATTTTATCTTATGGGAGGACTGGAATTATGGTTTTAAATTTAAATATGAGCAATGATTATCGTTTTACACAGGGGAGATTTGTTTCTGTTGAATCAGGAAAGGAATACAAATTTAGAATATCGAAAGATGATAGATTTTATGATTATATGAGGAAATATATATCAAATGGTAAAGTTGATAGCATGGTTAAAGTGGGAATAGACGAACTGTTTGTTAAGGATTCTGATACGACTTTTCATAAGGAATAAAATGTTAATTTAGAAGCAAAGATAATTATGACAGAATACAATAATGCCGATTATGTCTATAATATTAAGATAAAAAATATCAGTATTACAAATATTAAATTGTATAATTCAAATGATGGGGATGAGAGAATAGCAAAGATGTGCACTATGGAAATACCATATAATACTAATATTATAGTGTCTGAAATAGAGGATTATTAAGGAAGAGGTGAGGAAATGGAACTCATTCAATGTCCGGAATGTAAATGTGAAATAGATGATGAAAAAAAGTTATGTGAGAAATGTGGATTTGATTTATTGTTGTACAAGCAGGCATACAAAAAGATTTATGAGACGAAAATACAAGAATTAAACAAATCAGAGATGGCTAGGGAGCAACCTCAAATAGTATATAAAACTGTAGAAACACAAGCAAATTCTGTACATAAACCGAGATGCCCTTATTGTAATAGCGAAAATTTAACCAGAATAACATCTTTTGATAAAGCAGTTAATATAGCGATGTTTGGTATTTTGGGCAATAAAAGAAAATATCAGTGGCACTGTAATAATTGTAAAACTAATTGGTAGGTGAATATTATGGCCTTAATAAATTGTCCTGAATGTAGTAAAGAAGTTTCAGATAAAGCAGAGGTATGTCCTAATTGTGGATTTGGAGTAGCAAGGTATATTGTAAGGCAGAATAAAATAGAAAAAATTCAAGAAGAAACTGAAATAGAAGCTTATTTATATGTAAAGCAAAAAAAGAAAGAAGAGAAAGAAGCGGCAGAACGAAAAAAAAGAGAAGAAGAGAACAGGAAGAATAGTATATATAATGAAGCGGTTAATAAGTACACAAGTGCCTCCTCTCTTAATGTAGAAAAGGCAGAAGAGTTGTTCTCAACTATTTCAGGTTGGAAAGATTCTGATACATATTTAAAACAATGCAATGATAGAATAGGTGAACTAAGGCAGCAAGAAAAAATACAAGAGAAAAAAAGAAAAAGAAATCTTAAAATAGGCATTATTTTTTCATTATTTCTTTTTATCATAGTAATGATTCCAGTTAGTATTAATTCATATAAATCATATCAGGAAAAGCAAAGAGTAATTCAAGCTAGAAAAGAATTTATTAGCAGTATTCAAGGAGAATATGTATATATAAGGGAAATATTAGGTGATGCATATCCTCGTAAATTAAAAGTTTCTGGAGAAAATGTAACGATTGGGAATACACCAGGAACCATTCAAGAAATATTAGGTGATACATTTTATGTGGAGTGGACGTACATAGGTGGATCAACAAAGAAGGAAAAGTTTAAAAGAATAAAGGCTGGAGAAGGATATAATCTTATTCATTCTGATAGTTTTCTTGAAGAAGATGAAGAATATATTAAACAGTAAGAATTATGTTATGTGAAGGACTACGGCAAAACACCGTAGTCATTTTTTAATACCCATTTATAGAAAGGAGTTCACAATGCAAGTATTAGACAGATTGAAAATGGAATTATCTAATCAGGTATATTTTACAGACAAGCAATATATCCAGTTCCATATAGATAGAGGCTGTAAAAAATCTTGTGTCTATGGGGAAATAATCTTTCCTGATATGAATCAGATATGTAGAAATTTGCTGTCGAATTTCATCACTTTTATGTTGTCGAATTTCTTTTCTGTTAAT
>JAAVBZ010000043.1 GCA_014803415.1 Lachnospiraceae bacterium | reverse complement strand
GGAAGCTTCAAGATGCCTGCAAAGAATGTAGCGTTTACGGGAAGCTGGGAACTGACCGGCAGAAAGTCATATGATATCCTTTATACATATGTTGGAGATGTACCGACAACAGCAGCGGAAGCACCTAAAGATGTAAAAGGAACCTATGGATTAGAAGCATATGTAGATACAACTTATGAAGTAGATTCCACGGTAACAGATGCAAGAGGCATATGGACATTCAACGGCTGGATCACAGAAGATGTGACAGTAGTGGATGGAAAGTTTGAAATGCCTGCGAATAATGTAACATTTACAGGAAGCTGGGAATTAACGACAGCAGCAGAATATGAAGTAAGTTACAGCTACAACGGAGATGTGCCTGACGGGGCGGAATCAGCGCCGACAGCAGCGGTGAAGGCATATGGAACGCCATTAACTGTGGATAAAACCTATGAGAAAGGCTCAACTGTAACAGATATTAGAGGAACTTGGACATTTAGCGGCTGGTCTACAACAGATACAGTTCTGGAAGAAGACGGATCATTTACAATGCCGCCTAATGATGTGAAGTTTGAAGGAACTTGGTCATTGACAGCACCTGCAATGCATCAGATTTCTGTAACAGTAAATTCTGCAACAGAAGACTATAATGGTCAGGAGCATGTAGTAGAAGGGTTTGTTGACCAGATGCCTGATGGACGTATCCCGATTGTATATGAAGGTAAAACATATTATGTAAGCAACTTAACAGCTTACGCATCAGGAAAGAATGTTACTGATAGTAAGAGTATTGATGGAAATGGAATTCCTGTTGTAACCGATGAGTCTGGAAGAGATTTATCTGCATACTTTGATGTAACTATTAATCCTGGAAAGCTGACCATTAATCCTATTCCGGTAACGATCACAGCAGGTGATGCTACAGGTAAATATACAGGTCGTCCTTTAACTGTAGAAGATACGAATATACAGGTAGAAGGCATGATTGACGGACAGTCATGTGAAGCAAAGATTTCAGGAAGCCAGACACTTGTTGGTGAAAGTGAAAGTAATATTGTTCCCGGTACTGTTGTGATCATGGACGGTAATGAGAATGTAACTGGAAACTACACTATTACTTTAATGCCTGGTAAGATTACTGTAACCGATGATCCGGATGAAAATGGTCCGGTAGAAAATGAGCTGGTAATAACCAAAACTCATACGCCAAAATTAGGTGGATTCGAATATGGTGATACTGTTGAGTTTACAATCTCCATCACCAATATATTTGAGGAATCTGTGACAGTGACTCTTAAAGAATTAGAAGGTGTTGTTTTTGGTGATATTGAGAATGATGATACTATTTCCAGTAAATTGAAGGCTGCGTGGAAGAATGCCAAGAGTAAAATTTCTGGTTCTAATGAGAGAACATTTACAATAGCGGCAGGTGAAACAAAAGAGATAAAAGTATATTATACTATTGATATAGGCGATATCATAGCAGGTGAATTTATCAACCAGGCAGCAGTCACTCTCAATGGAAAAGAGTATGAAGCAGAAGATAAAGTGAAAACAAAAGAATTATCAACAAAATATACCGTTGATAAGGTGATCACAGATGCAGATCCTGATAAAGTATATGAAGTAGATGATGTGATTCATTATCAGATTACTGTAACAAGCGAGGCAAGCGTACCTCTTGAGAATGTAAAGGTTAGTGATGAACTGATCAACGCAACAGGAAGAGTAGTATTTACTGGATTAGATGACATGAAAGGAATTAAATTTGATTCTAAGGAAAATACAGTAACAATTACTACTTTAGCACCCACAGAGATAGTAACTTTGAATTGTGAGTATACCGTAACAAGAGAAGATTGCTTTTTAAACAACGAAATCGGGAAAACGGATCCAAATGGGGTAGGAATAAAAAATAAGGCAAAAGTAACAGTCGATCCTGGTAATCCAACGCCAGTTCCGGATGAAGAAACAGATCCTGTAGGACCGTCTAATGTTGAAAAGGTTTATACTTTAACAATTTATTATCAGTATACTAATGGCGGTACTGCGGCACCTACTGTCGTAAAAGAGTACTTAGCTGGTGATGGTTATACGGAATATTCGCCTGCTATATCGGGATATACTTGGAGTGCTCCATTTGTAACAGGTAAAATGCCTGAAGGAGATCTTACATTAGTTGTTTACTATACAGCAGTGGTAACACCTCCGACAGGCGGTGAAGATCCGGATCCTGATCCCGATCCAACGCCCGGACCTACCGGAACACCCGGACCGAGCGCAACGCCTACGCCCACGCCCACACAGGATACGCCTCCGGTAATACCCGTTCAGCCTACACCTGGCGGAATTATTCCGGTAATCATTCCGGTAGAACCTACAGTAGTTGCTATAAATGATGATCCTGTACCTATGGGAGCTATCGTAGATGTTGACGATGATGGAAATGTAACACTGATACCGATCACAGAGGATGAAATTCCTTTGGACAACAGGGAACTGGATGACCATAAGTGCTGTATCTTAAGCTTCCTGCTGATGCTGCTGACCCTGATCATTTATACATGGTTTACACACAGCATGAAGAAGAACCAGAAGAAGCTGGAAGAAATGAAAGATGAACTGGCAGAGGTAACTCTGAAGAGACAGCTTGGCATTACAGATGAAAATACTAATACAGGAAAGAGCGCACAGGCATAAGGAGGTAGTGATATGTGGATGAATTTATATAACTTTACACACAACAGCTTAGGCATGCACTTCTGGGAACTGCCGGCGCTCCTTACAGGAGTTATTGTTCTGGTAGAACTTGGCGTACACAGCTACAAACAGAAAAAACGTGAAAAGAAGTTCGAAGAGGACAGAGAAGAGAAACTTGAAACCATACAGCAGGAGGTTACGGGCGAGCCCGTAACTTCCAGGTAGCGAGAAGGAGGAATGAATATGTTATATATTTTAGAACATACCAGGCTCGGCTTTTGCTGGTGGGACTTACTGGCACTGATCGTACTGATCGTTGTGATTGTAGCATTTGTCTGGAAACATCATAAAATTAAAGATGAGCAGAAAGACTTAGAAGACCAGTTATCGGAACTGTATGCAAATGATGCAGTGCCGATCGAAAGTGAAGCTTAGGACTGAGCCCCAAATTAATAATCAGAAATAACAGATAGACAAAAGGAGCAGCGTGAAACCGTTGCTCCTTTTTTCCATGCAGACATTGACAATTGCAGAGAAAAATTGTATGATATGTAATGTCGTAGCACTTCGGCGCGTGGCTCAGTTTGGTAGAGCGCTGCGTTCGGGACGCAGAGGTCGCAAGTTCAAATCTTGTCGCGCCGACTATAGAGAGCCAGTAAACAGGCTCTCTTTTTGTATATGGGGGAAAGAGAAATGATAGAGAAACTGAAAGATAAATTTGATATTACTTTTATCAAATTCATACTGGTAGGGATCGTCAATACACTGGTAGGGACAGCCGTTATGTTTCTTGCCTATAATCTATTCCATTTGTCCTACTGGATCTCTTCTGCCGCAAATTATGTAATAGGAAGCATTTGCAGTTATTTTTTAAATAAATATTTTACGTTTCAGAATAAAGACAGATCACCGGTTATTATTATTAAATTCATTATAAATATCACCATATGTTATCTGATCGCATATGGCGGAGCCCAAAAGCTGATCCTGCTATTGCTGTCTGATTTTTCGAAACAGTGGCAGGATAATATCGCCATGATCTGCGGTATGGGATTATTTGTGATCTTAAACTATTTTGGTCAGAGATTCTTTGCTTTTAAAAAGAAAGATTAAAGGAGCCTTAAATGGAAGAGAAGCATAATCAGGAAACTGATTTTATGAAGGAGACGATCAAGCAGCGTCCCCTGAACAGAAGGAAGCTGATACGCCGTACATTGGTGACCGCGGCTATGGCGGTAATATTCGGTCTGGTGGCATGTCTTACCTTTTTAATTCTTGAGCCGGTGATCAGCAACAAGCTGTACCCGGAGGAAGAACCCTCTACGGTGGTCTTTGTTGAGGAGCCTGAGGAAAATGAGATCCTTCCGGAAGATATGATCGTGGATGACTCCCAAATGAATCCTGAACCCACGCCGCCGCCGGTACGTGAGGACGAGTTGGTGGCTCAGGTGCTTTCGGAAATAAAGCTGGGAGCAGAGGATTATAGTTCTATTTATAGTTCCCTGTCGGATATAGCCAAGGAGGCACAAAAATCCATGGTCACTGTAGCAGGCGTTACCTCCGATGTGGACTGGTTTAACAATACTTATGAAAATGAAGGTATTGTCTCAGGCGTTATTGTGGCAGACAACGGAAAAGAACTTTTAATCCTTGCCAATGTAAACACGATCCTGGGAGCAGATTCCTTAAAGATCACATTTTCCGACAATATGGAATATGAGGCTTTCTTAAAAAAGAAGGACAGTAATACAGGGCTGGCAGTTCTGGCTGTACCTAAGTCAGATATGACCAGAAATACATTAGAAGAAGTGAAAGCGATTACGCTTGGAAGTTCTTCAGGAAGCAACATGGCAGGTACTCCTGTTATTGCACTTGGACAGCCTATGGGCGTAAATTCTGTCTGCTATGGATTTATTACTTCATCGGGAAATGTTATTAACCTGCCTGATTCCAGATATAAGCGGATGACTACCGATATCTATGGAAGTACCAGCGCTACTGGCATTCTGATCAATCTGAAAGGAAATCTCATAGGGGTCATTGATACGGATAACGGTACCAGTGATACCAGAAATCTGATCGGAGCTATCGGCATTACAGAGCTGCGAAGCGTCATTCAGCGCTTGTCCAATGATAAGAGTATTCCTTATTTTGGTATCCATGGAGCAGATGTCACACAGGAAGTCCATGAGGAATTGGAAGTTCCTATCGGCGCATATATTATGGAGATAGATATGGATTCCCCTGCAATGGCGGCGGGCATTCAGAGCGGAGATATCCTCGTTCAGATAGAAGACAAGGAGATCACTACTTATCAGGAACTGGTCAATTGCCTTATGGAATATGATCCGGAACAGAGTATTTCTATCGGACTTTTAAGGCAGGGGCCTGAGGGCTATACGGAAATAGAACTGAATGCAGTGCTTTCCATGAGATAGAAGGAAGAGAAAGGTTTAAGTAAATGAAATTTATTAAAGATTACAGTGACGGAGACAGAGTTTTTGATATTTATCTCTGTAAACATAAAACTTCGGCAGTGACAAAGAACGGAAAGCCTTACGATACTGCTGTTCTTCAGGACAAAACAGGAACCATAGACGCTAAGATCTGGGATCCCAATAACGCGGGGATCGCAGAGTTTGATTCTCTTGATTATATTGAGGTTTACGGAGAGATCAACAATTTTCAGGGAACTTTGCAGGTAAATGTAAAGAGGATCCGAAAATGCCAGGAAGGAGAGTATGATCCGGCAGACTACCTTCCTGTGAGCAAATTCAATATTGAAGAAATGTACACGGAACTGCTTGGATATATTGACAGAATTGAAAACAAATATCTGAAACAGCTTTTGGAGGAATTCTTTAAAAAGGATGAGAATTTCATCAAAGCATTTAAACAGTCCTCGGCAGCGAAAACCATTCACCATGGATTTGTAGGCGGGCTTCTGCAGCATACATTAAGCGTCACCAGATTATGCGATTACTATTGCACAGCCTATCCTTTACTGAAAAAGGATCTGCTGATCGCAGCGGCTATCTGTCATGATATGGGAAAAACAAAGGAAATCTCCCTTTTTCCCCAAAATGACTATACCGACGACGGACAGTTCCTGGGCCATATTGTGATAGGCGTGGAAATGGTGGGAGAAAAGATCCGTCAGATACCGGGATTTCCGCCGGTGCTTGCCAATGAATTAAAGCACTGTATTCTGGCTCACCATGGAGAATATGAATTCGGTTCCCCGAAAAAGCCTGCCATTATGGAGGCAGTGGCTTTAAGCTATGCGGATAACACGGACGCCAAGCTGCAGACTTTTACAGAGATCATGGAAAATACAACAGATACTAACTGGCTTGGTTTTAACAGGCTGTTCGATTCCAATCTGAAGGGAACCAGAATGGAATAATCGTTTACAGTATATACGGGTATGGATATGGAATATAAAAAGAACGACATAGTTACAGTAGAAATACAGGACATCAGCAATGAAGGAGAAGGGATAGGAAAGATTGAGGGCTATCCCTTTTTTGTTAAAGATGCTATTATCGGCGATGTGGCGCAGGTACGCGTCACCAAGGTAAAGAAAAATTACAGCTTTGCGAGGTTAGAGAAGGTGATAGAACCTTCTCCTTTTCGTGTGGAGCCGGTCTGCCCTATCCACAGACAGTGCGGCGGCTGTCAGATTCAGGCAATGGACTATGAAAGGCAGCTTCAGTTCAAAGAATCCAAGATCAAAAATAATCTTGTCCGCATCGGCGGATTTGCACCAGAATTTGTGGACAGCGTGATGGAGCCAATCGTAGGAATGGAATATCCTTTCCGGTACAGAAATAAGGCTCAG
Organism: Lachnospiraceae bacterium; assembly: GCA_014803415.1. Lineage (GTDB taxonomy): Bacteria > Bacillota > Clostridia > Lachnospirales > Lachnospiraceae > Suilimivivens. Next base: position 53,269 of record JAAVBZ010000043.1, on the reverse strand, counting down.
TATCCTATCGGAATTGACAAGGAAGGAAATCCTGTTGCGGGCTTTTACGCAGGCAGGACTCATTCTATTATCGCCAATACGGACTGCTACCTGGGGGCGGAGGAAAATAAGGAAATTCTGGAGATCATCCTGCAGTACATGAAGGAGAATCATGTAAGTGCATACGATGAAACCACAGGAAAAGGATTGATCCGTCATGCGCTCATTCGGAAAGGATTTACCAGCGGGGAGCTGATGGTCTGTCTGGTGATCAATGGGAAGGGAAATCAGGCTCTGAAGCAGTATCTACCAAGTCAGGAGAAACTGACGAAGGAGCTTGCTGCCATTTCGGGAATGACAAGCATATCTGTCAGTATCAATATGGAAAACACGAATGTTATTATGGGTAAGGAAGTCCATACCATTTGGGGAAAAGAGAGTATCAGGGATACCATTCATGTAAGGGATACTTTAAATGACTTTGCACCAACGGATAAGGGCATTACTTTTTCCATTTCCCCTCTGTCCTTTTATCAAGTCAATCCGGTTCAGACAGAGAAGCTGTACAGTCTGGCTCTTGCGTACGCAGGACTTACCGGGAAGGAAAATGTGTGGGATCTGTACTGCGGAATCGGAACAATCTCCCTGTTTCTGGCAGGAAAGGCCAGACAGGTATACGGCGTGGAGATCGTGCCTCAGGCAATAGAGGACGCCAGGGAAAATGCAAAGAACAATAATATTGAAAATGTACAGTTCTATGTGGGAAAAGCAGAGGAAGTTCTGCCGGAGAAATATGAAAAGGAAGGAATTTCCGCAGATGTGATCGTGGTGGATCCGCCCAGGAAGGGCTGCGATGGGGCCTGCCTTGAAACAATGCTGAAAATGCAGCCGGATCGGATCGTATATGTGAGCTGCGACAGCGCTACCCTGGCAAGGGATCTGAAGGTGCTGTGCGACGGCGGGTATGAGGTGAAGAAGGTAAGAGGGGTGGACCAGTTCGGGATGACGGTGCATGTGGAGACGGTTGTAATGCTTTCCCGCATAAGTTCGATAGTGTTATTGATGTAAAAGTGGAGTTTGGCGAGGGTGAGGGCAAAGTGCCACTTGATAATATTGCGAAGAGAGCCGAAAGAGCGAGTTACATATAAGATGATTAAAAAGTACATAGAAGCGAAATTTAGGATTACCGATGTATGTATGCTCCTAATGTGGTAAAGGAGTTGAAACATTTAACAGCAGAGAAAATAGAAGCAATAAAAGATGCTTTGGCACATTTTGAGATAATAGATAATGAAATAAATTTCTTTAGATGAAATTATTGGGGTAACTGGGGATATAAGCGTATAATATATTTAAGATATGTTGTGCTTATTTAAAAGGAAATAGGGTAATTATATGAATGAAAATTATTATCATAAACTTGAAAATAGAATTGACTGGGCATTACAACATAATAAACTTACATTTCAAGAAATAGTTAGAGAATGTAAAGGAGCTTATCCAATAGATGTATTGCAGATTCTTAAGTCAAAAAAAAATTTGCAAGCAGAGAAGCAAGTATTTATATATGAAAGGTCAAATGCTAATTATACTAAAGAATTTATTACAGAAAAAATAGATAATAATCCTGTCTTATGTTCATGGTATTTTTCCATACCTACTTGTAAAAAAATAGTAGCTCTATATTCATGGGAAAATAAAAGAATATTATTTTTAGGAATGCCGAGATTGTTTGAATATTTTGCCAAAAATGTTAAAAATGCTTATTTGACATTGATAGATTTGGATTATTATGTAGTAAATAAGCTAAAAGAAAATTATACTTATGACCACAGTAATAAGATTATTTATGCAAACATAAATAAATTGAATTTTGGATTTGAGGAAAGTTACGACTTTATTTTTTTAGATCCGCCGTGGTATATTGAATATTATGACAGATGGATTTCTCAATCTTATAAAATGTTGAATCAAGAGGGAGGTATAATAATATTTCCTTTATTTCAAGAATTAACTAGACCAAATGCGGAAGGACAAAGGAAATATTTATTAAGTAAGATTAGAGAGTGTGCAAAAGACTATTTGGTAGTATCTGATTTTATTGAGTATGAGATACCAACATTTGAGAATGGTGAATTACAAAATCATGGTGTTATATTAGAAGAATTATGGAAGAAAGCAGATTTGATTATAGCAAATGGAATAAAGGATTATAAATATATAATGACAGATGAAGAAATAGATTTGAATAAGTGGCATGAAGTAGATATATTCAATATAAGAATTTTTATCAATATAAATGAAAGTAATAGATATGAAAATGTTGCAATTCGATATTTAGCAAAAAATGTTGCATATTTAAAGAATCCAAGTAGACGAAACCAAGAATTGAAGTTGGCAAATATGTTGACTTCAAGGGGACAGGGATATATCGTAGAGTCTACAGAAAAATTATTGTTTATTTTAAGAGGAATAAAGGAGAAAGTTGAGAATGGAATAGATATTAAAAATGTCTTAGAATCTATTGATATGGATAATTTAAGTAAAAAAATATTGTTTGAAATATTTGGAGGGGTAAGATGTTAGATATTATTTTATTACGATACAGAGATATTACACCTAGTATAAATACTATTGATGAGCATAATAAGGTGGTAAAAGAAAAAGGAAGAGTTTTATGGGGATGGTGGAAGAAAGGTTCTGAGCAGATGCCAGATCCATATTTGTTTGAAATAGCGGAAGAGATGAAGAGGAATTCATCTATAAGTAAAGTGTTTATCGTTAATTCAGGAACTTATGAATTATATGAAGCTGCGCTCTATAGAATCCATTATGATTTAGGAGGAGCAAAAAAAATTCCAGATAATATTGAACTTTGTCCAAAATATTATTCTACAGAACAATTACCGGCATGGTTTGAATTGGGGGAGATTCAAAAAGTAGCTAATGGACTTCAGAAACTTTCACAATATGTTTTTTCAAAATCTAATAGATGTATTCCAAATAGTAGTTCGTGTTTATCAGAATCAGAAATTGGTCAAATAGTAAGAGATGTTGATTTTTTAGAAAAAAATATTAGTCTTTGGTTTATAAATAAAGTAGAAGATTTTGTTGCACAGAATGATTACTATGCCTTAAATATTTCGAACGGAGTTTGGCCTACTAAAGGTAAATATATATTACATTTATCAGATATTCATTTTGGAGATAATCATGGATTTAAAAATCCGTTAGGAGGGAAACAAGATTTAGTCGCAAAGCAAGAGTTGTGTGAGGTGATTTTAGAAGATTTAAAGGTACAAGGAATTTCCACAGCAGATATCGCTATTATAATTATTAGCGGTGATTTAACGTGGCAAGCAAATCCACATGAATTTTCTAATGCTTTAGATTTTTTACGAAAGTTGAAAAATTATTTTGGATTAAGTAATAAACAAATTATCATTGTTCCTGGTAATCACGATATAGAGTGGGTAGATGAAAATGGAAATATTGATTCAAATGCAGAGTTAAATTATTACAATTTCTATCATTCATTTTATAATGTTCTTCCTGAGAAATCTTTTATGCGTATTGGTAAATTTAAAGTAGATGGAAAAGTTATATGTATTATTGGATTAAATAGCTGTAGATTAGAATCTATGTCGAATGCAGGATTTGGATATGTTGGTGATCAACAGTTAGGTAAAATAGAGAAATATCTAAATGCTAATAAAGATATAGATATGATTTGTGCAGTATGTCATCATCATTTATTACCAGTTAATTATATTGAAGAAGTTAGTACAAATGAAAAAAAGATAAGTATGATGTTAGATGCCGAACTAGTGATTAGAACTTTAATAGCAAATAGAGTTAATGTTATATTGCATGGGCATCAACATCAGCCATATTATTCACAGATTAGAAGAATCATACCAGAATATATTGATCAATTTGGCAAAAAGGTAAATTTAGATGGTATACTGAGTGTTGTTGGGGGAGGTAGTTGTGGAGTTAAGCAATCAAAAATAAATGTTATTGGAAGAAATACATATAATTTATTGCATTTTAGTAATGATGAGTTGATTATTAAAACTCGAATCAAGAGTGGAAATGGTATCGGTTTTTATGATGATGGAGAATTAATATTAAAGTTGTAATAGATAGGTATTTTTCGTGATTTTATTAGATGAGAATAAATTGCATGATTAAAATGGAGTTTTATTTATATCGTGACGGTAGTAATGCTTTCTTATAGAAGGTCAGTTAGCTAAAGGATTATAAAATAGACATTGCTTATGGTTCTATGGGAAAAGGGTTGTATGAACGGTATTTGTACTGAAAGATATTGTTCATATTTCTGTGGTTGTGTGTATATGTTTTAATTTGGTACTCATGTGGAGAGTGTCGAGTTGATGTTACGGATTGACCGTTAAAAGCATTGAGAAAGGATTGAAATCAGTGGGAATTGATAAAAAAAGACTTTTAGTGATGATGGAATAAAAAGTATTAGACAGGGATATAGAGACAGTAATCAAGCAATCTATAGTAATTTAATAGTTGATGATGAATTATGTAACTTTCCAAGAGAGAATGCGTTAGTTTTAAATGAAAGCAGAAGATTTGATTCTTCAATAGCAAAGTTGGCGAATACAGTTGCTTTATCAAAAGCGCAAATGAATGGTACTGAAAATATTTTCTCAGGTAAAAGCGTTACTCATACGATATTCTTATTAAAAAAAGAAAGGGCTTCACAAGTTATAGATGATTTTGGACAACTTATTTTAGATACTTTTACAGATGAAGAAATACGTAAGTACGAAAAAGAAGGATGCCATGTTGTAGGAATGATTCATGTTAAAAAGGATGAAACTTCTGAAAAACAATTTCCGAAAGGTATTTATGATTACCGGAGTACCTATGAGGCAAAGAAATCAGATAAAAGAATTTTACCTCAATATTTGATTGAATATTTTAGGATGGGAATATATGAATTTGAAAACACCGGAGAAAAAGCAGCACAGGTTGAATGGATATGTAAAGGAATCAGAAGATTAATTAATAAAGCTAAAGAATGTAATTATATTGCTGCTACGGGAAATGCAATGGCAGCGTTGCTTAAGCTATTATTTGATGACCAAAAAATAATTTTAGAAGGATGCTTATGGAGTTGGCAAATTTTCAGGGGCAATTGGCAAAGATGAATGGAAAAGCATGGTTAAAACCATAAAACAGATTTTAAATCTATTTAATATCACTTCTTATGATAAAATAAAAAAATTTGGTCGGTGGATAGAAAAAGCTAAAGAAAAGGAACCCTTGGAAGAGGAGACAGATATTAAATTACTGCCAAATCATTATTTATAAACCGATTTACATACAAATCGGTTTATAGATATAGAATTCGGTAGCATTCATTCTGTGAAGGGGAGAACCCATTTAGCTACTTTAATTTTAGAAACATATTTACATACACATAATATGAAATCGATAATAAAATATTTGTGCGGCACGCCACCTAATAAGAATTCTGCTCATCAAAAGAGATTAAAATGTCAGTATGTCGCAATGACCCGTGCAAGGGCTTTGATTTGTCTTGCGATACCGATTGATTTTGTAGATAAAAAACACAAGAAAAATTAGAGCAAATTGGCTGGTCTTTGAGGGTGGTTGAGTAAGATAATATTATTATCTCATTTCAGAGTGGTTTGTAACTATCAAGGAGAGTGACAATATGCTGGAAAAAAGTAATTTGGATGGCTTTTTTGTGGCCATAGACGGACCAAATGGTGTAGGCAAATCTACACTTATAGAAGCTATTAAAGAAAAAATGGAATCATTAGGTTATATTGTGTATACTACGAAAGAGCCTACGGATACAAAGCTAGGTAGATTTATAAGAAGGTTTGCCGAGGGGCATTATGGGATAAGTTTAGCTTGTTTAGTCGCGGCGGATAGATATGAACATTTAATGAATGAAATTATTCCTGAATTAAAGAAAAGAAAGTTGGTTATTACAGATAGATACGTCCTATCTTCTTTGATCTTGCAGCAAATGGATGGTGTAAGCGACATATTTATTTTAAATTCAAATGCTGAAATCATTAAACCGGATTTGCAATTGGCAGTATTTGCTGAAGAAAATATTTTACAGGAGAGATTAGCTGAGCGAAACGTATTGACTAGATTTGAAAAAGGAAATCAATCAAATAGTGAACTTTATTACATGGAAAAAGGGATTGTCGAGTTAGAAAAAGAAAAGATAAATGTTATGCGTATTTACAATAATGACAATCTAGAATTCAATGTGGAAAAAGTAGCTTCATATATTGTTGATAATTGGAGGATTACATGAAAAAGTTTGTTTTATTCAATTCTCCCATCTTTTGGGATGCCACAAAAGAAAAAGAACAGTATCTGTCACCGTTAGGTTTAGGGTATATTGCAACATATTTGGAGAAGGCAGGTATTAATGTTGAAATTGTAGATTGCGTAAAAGAATCAAAATCAGTTTCAGAGATAGTGAATCTTATTAATAAGGTTAAACCTGATTGTATCGGCATTAATATTTTTACGCAAAACTATGCAATGGTAAAATATATTATTGAAAATATTGAAATTGATTGTGAATGTTTTATTGGAGGACAGGTTGTCCGGAATATTTACCAAGAATTGTTGCAATGGGATGTGAAAAATAAATTAAACATTATCATAGGTGAGGGGGAGTATATAATACCAGAGCTTGTTTTGGGAGGTTGCACTCAAGCACCGGAAGTACAAAATGGTCAAAAATATGTATTTAGAGTTAATAAGAGCTCTATATATTTTCCTAAAGATATTTCCAATATATATTTGAATAGGAAATATTTAGGGGATGAGATAATTGTTAATCATTACGGTGAAAAGGAAATAGCCATTATTACATCAAGAGGATGTGTATTTGATTGTGCGTTTTGTGGAGGGGCTAAGAGCTTAAATAAAGATGTAACAACCAGAATCCGAACAGAAGATAGTGTTATAACGGAAATTAGAGATATAGTGTCAGCATATCCAGATATAAAGAGTGTTCGGATTCTAGATGATTTATTTTTGCGTAGTGGCAAGAGTATAGATATGGCAAATAATATATTTTCTCAGTATCCACAATTAAGTTGGCGGGGAATGGTACATGTATTATCTTTGATAGGTGCAATTGATAAAGTAAAAGAACTTCGAAATGGAAATTGCAAAGAATTATTTATTGGAATTGAATCTGGTTCTGAACCTATAAGGAAGAAAATCAACAAATTAGGTAGACTGGATGACATAATAAGAGTTTCAGAAGAAATATTGCAGAATGGTATTGATCTAAAAGGATACTTTATTTATGGTTTTCCAAAGGAAACAAAGGAAGATTTTCAAAAGACGTTTGAATTGGCTGCTAAAATAAAGAAAATATCTTTAAAAACCCAAGGGGTATTTAGAACAAGTGTGTTTCAGTTTAGACCTTATCATGGTACGCAATTATATAACGAAATAATGAAAGAAATAGGAATTATCCATGGATGTAAGTTTAATGAAACAATAAGCTGTTTTGATGGAAGATCACAGTTTAATTTTGATTTTGGGAATTATAGCGCAGAGTCAGATGAATTGTTAAATGAGTATATTATTAAAACGCAGAGACTTACAGAGGAAGAATGATGATTGAACAAATACGTAAATGTCAAAAGTGTGGTTTATGTTTTAATCAAAAACCATTATTAGATTCAGAAAAAGAGTGTCAAGTTTTCTGGGTTGGCCTTTCTGCAAAAAGAATGTCATCTGATGAGGAAGTACCTTTGTCACCAGAGACTAATACTGGGATGTTAATACAAAAGATAGAAGAAATATGTGAAGAGATTAGTACTTATAAAACGAACCTAGTAAAATGCCTTCCTTTAACAGAACAACAAAAATTACGTTATCCTAATCGAAAAGAAATTGATAGTTGTTTTGAACACCTGATTAGTGAAATACATACAATGTCACCTAAAATTGTTTTTTTACTAGGTGAAAAAGTATATTCATCAGTAGGTAAGCATCTTAAAATTGAATTTGAAAAATGGGATGATTTTGAATATCATTATAAAGAGTATAAAGGGACATATTATGTTCCAATACATCATCCATCTTACATTTATGTTTATAAAAGAAAACGTATTGAAGATTACATAGAAGGTGTAGAAAAAGTAATAAATCAATTGCTACAGTGATAATAGCTGTTGAAGTCGATATATTTTCACATACAGATGGAAAAGGCAAAATGGCGGTCGATAAGTTTCCGCATACTGTAGACATACTTCCTATCCTTTCATGCCATGTGGAGACGGTGTGTTTGTTGTCTAAACTTCATGCCGAGCAGCATATTGAGGTAAAACTGGATTTGAATGAGATGGATTTGACGGTGAAGAGCAAGGCAACTTATAAGAAAATCAAGGATTTTGTATTGGAGCATACGGGATTGAAAGTTAGTATTTTATTTCTTGCACAGATAAAGCAGAAATGTGGTATTGTGGAGAGGGGGAAGTATAATCTGCCAAAGCCATAAAATTCCAAGTAACCGATATGTCCATCAGAAAAATAGAGCAGACAGATTTGATATTATTGTTGTATTAAAACTGATTTACGAACCAAATCCCAATTGAAATTGAGAAATATGTAAAAAAATGATATAGTGATATATAGAATGAATGTGTACAATTTATAGAGACTGAAGAATGATTGAGAAGTATCATGAAATCTTTATTTTTTTAGATACAAACTTCTCATAATAAAATATTATAAGAAGGAGTATAAAAGTGGGAAATTTTACATTTTTAAAATCGCATTGGGAAGATCTGGGAAACATGGGAGAATTGGCGGAAAACTATGTATATTCCGATCCAAATACTTCTATGATTAAGCAGGGGATATTTGCGGAAAGAATTGTAAAGTATATGCTTGCATATGATGGGATTGCGGAACCAGATTATGATAATACGCATGCCAACCGTATTAGAATCCTTAAGAAATATGATCTTTTACCCAAAGATATAGATGATACACTTTATGTGATTCGGAAGATGAGAAATGATGCTACGCATAGCGGGGAAGATGATTTAAAGAGAGCAAAAGATAATTTACGGCTGACATTTTATCTTGGCACATGGTTCATGCAGACATATGGAGACTATACATATGAGCCGGTACCTTATGTAGAGCCTGTTGATATGGTGTTCAGAGCAGAAATGTTGGAAAAAGAGAATAAGGAACTTGAAGCAAAATATGCCAAATTGGAAGCAGAAATTGAAATTATAAGAAAAAATGGCAAGACAGATACCAAGAGAAAGGCAATAGCATATCAAAAAGCGATAAATGTACATCTTTCAGAAGCACAGACGAGAGAGTTGATTGATGAACAACTCCGGCGGGCAGGATGGGATGCTGATACACAAGTTATTCGTTATTCTAAAGGAAGCAGGCCAGAGAAGAATACATATAAAGCAATTGCAGAATGGCCTACCGATAGTAGTCTTGGAAATGGGGGATATGCTGATTATGCTTTATTTATCGGTGAGATGCTTGTAGGAATTGTGGAAGCAAAAAAAATAGATACGGATGTTTTTGGCGCATTAAATGTGCAAGCAAAAGATTATGCGAAGAACATTAAAGTGCAGGATCAGAAATATGTGTTGAAGAAATTTCAAGAATATTATGTTCCGTTTGTATATGCTACGAATGGTCGTCCGTATCTTGAACAATATAAAGAAAAATCTGGGATATGGGGGTTGGATACAAGAGAACCTTTTAATGTGCCGACTGCAGTAGCTGCATGGCCTAGACCTGAAGAAATGATTCTTGATTTGCAAAAAAACGTTGTGGAAGCAAATAAAAAACTCATTGCTACGGGGTATGAGGATCTTGAAAATCCTAACGGTCTCAGTTTGCATTATTATCAGATTGAGGCTATTAAAGCAGCAGAAAATGCAATTATTAACGATCATAAGAAAACAGTGCTACTTGCTATGGCCACTGGTACGGGAAAAACCAGGACCGTTCTTGGGATGATATACAGATTTCTGGTGGCTAAAAGATTCAAGAGAATTCTTTACTTAGTTGATAGAAATTCTCTTGGAAACCAGACAATGGATACATTTAGGGAAGTTAAAATTAAAGATCTTCTCACCTTGAATCAAATTTATGATGTAAAGGAGTTAAAGAATAAGGAATTTGAAAAAGATACCAAGGTTCATATAAGTACTGTACAGAGCCTTGTAAAACGTGTGCTATATGATGGTTCTGATTGTAGACTTGGATCAACGGATTATGATTTGATTATTGTTGATGAAGCTCATCGTGGATACTTGCTCGACCGCGAAATGGCCGATGAGGAGATATTATACAGAGATCAGGATGATTACAGAAGCAAGTATCGTTCTGTGATTGATTATTTTGATGCAGTTAAAATTGCACTTACGGCAACACCAGCGTTGCAGACAACAGAAATTTTTGGCAGTCCTGTCTATACATATGATTATAGAACGGCGGTCGTTGACGGATATCTTGTAGATCATGATGCACCACATATTATTAAGACAAAATTGAGTGAGGAAGGCATTACTTTTGAAGCGGGATCTACGGTTCCAATTTATGACCCGATTACAAGACAAATTCTGAATTCAGACCAATTGGATGATGATTTAAAATTTGAAGTAGATAAATTTAATAAGGAGGTTATTACTGAGAATTTTAATAAAACGGTCCTTGCTGAAATTACCAAATACATAGATCCTAACGAGAAAGGTAAGACACTTATATTTGCCGTAGATGATGCTCATGCTGACATGGTTACAAGAATCCTTCAAGAAATTTATGCTGAGCAGGGAATAAGCCCAGAAGCAATCATGAAGATTACAGGTTCGATAGAAAATGGAAATCAAAAGAAAATCTATGAAGTGATCAGAAGGTTTAAGAGTGAGGCATATCCCAATATTGTTGTGACAGTTGATTTGTTGACAACAGGAATTGATGTGAAGGAAATCGAGAATCTTGTTTTTCTTAGAAGAATTAAGTCAAGGATTCTATTTGAACAGATGTTGGGTCGGGCTACAAGGCTATGTGATGATATAGGAAAAACGCATTTTGAAATTTATGATGCCGTAGGCGTATATAATGCATTGGAGCCGGTTACAAACATGAAGCCGGTCGTTGTAAATACGAATGTTACTTTTGAAGAGATAATAGATGGTTTTGGTGCGTTAGAAACCAAGGAACAGAGACAGAATCAGGTAGATTTGATGATTGCAAAAATTAGGCGTTATCAGTCGGGGATGAGCAAGGAGTGTAGAGAACAGTTTGCACAGATAACAGGATTTGAAATACACGAATATTTGAAGCACTTAAAAAATATGGATGTAGATAAAGCAGAAGATTTGCTCAGGAAAAACAAATCTGCTTTTCGATATGTTAAACGTATGCCGCGACAGCATGGGAAAGCGATCAGTAATGCTGAGGATGAGATTAGAGCACATGAACGAGGATATGGTAACGCGACAAAACCGGAGGATTATCTGAAAGAATTCCGTGATTTTATAGATACGCATCTTAATGAAATAGCCGCACTCAAAATTATTACAACGAGACCTCAAGACTTAACAAGGCAATCTTTAAAAGAACTTAAGCTAATCTTGGATCGGAATCATTTTAGTGAGACGATGCTTAATACTGCATGGAAAAATATGACAAATGAGGATATAGCCGCAGACATTATCAGTTTTATTAGGCAGCGAAGTATTGGGGATGCTCTTATCAGTAAAGATGAAAGAATTCACAATGCATTGTTAAGAGTAAAGAAAGCGCATCCAGAACTGACAAAAGTGCAGCTTGGCTGGCTTGATCGTATTGAATTGCAGTTGCTTAAGGAAACAATATTGAATAAAGAAACTTTTGAATCGGTAGCCTTTGTAAATAAAGGTGGATATGATGTTGTAAATAAAGCGTTTGGAAATAAATTGGATGAATTTATTACAGAGATTAATGATGCAATGTATGTGGCAATGTAAAAATTAGGAGATATTGAAAATGACAAATAATGAAATTGTGGCAAAGCTCTGGAATCTGTGCAATGTGCTTCGGGATGACGGCATTACCTATCAGGATTATGTGACAGAGCTTACTTATATTCTTTTTCTGAAGATGGCAAAGGAAACAAAGACAGAAAAAAATATTCCGGCAGAATACAGATGGGACAGGCTATGTAGTAAAGATGGTATTGAATTGAAAAAATTCTATGCAACACTTTTGCAGGAGCTGGGTGAAAACGGCAGTGGTAGAATTCAACATATTTATTCCGGTGCAAGCAGTAAGATTGACGAGCCGGCGAATCTGAAAAAAATTATTACAAGCATTGATGACCTTGATTGGTACAGTGCTAAGGAAGAAGGACTTGGAAATTTGTATGAAGGTCTACTGGAGAAAAACGCCAACGAGAAAAAATCCGGTGCGGGACAGTATTTTACGCCACGTGTTCTTATTGATGTTATGACGGAACTTATTGCGCCGCAGCTGGGAGAAAAGTGTAATGACCCTGCATGTGGCACATATGGATTTATGATTGCCGCTGACAGATATGTGAAAGAACATACAAACGATTTATTTGGTTTATCGGAAGATGAACAACATTTTCAAAAATATGAGGCATTCACAGGTGCAGAACTTGTGCATGAAACTCACAGGCTTGCTCTGATGAACGCTATGCTTCATGATATCGAGGGTGAAATATACCTTTGTGATACTTTATCTAATCAAGGTAAAGTGTTAAAGAATTATGATGTTGTGCTTACAAACCCTCCATTCGGAACAAAGAAAGGTGGTGAACGTGCCAGCAGGGATGATCTGACTTATATGACAAGTAATAAACAGCTTAATTTTTTGCAGCATATTTATCGTTCACTCAATACTGATGGAAAGGCGAGAGCAGCAGTCGTTCTGCCGGACAATGTATTATTTGCGGATAATGACGGTGAGAAAATCCGTAGAGATTTAATGGAAAAATGTAATCTTCATACCATTTTGAGGCTTCCAACAGGAATTTTTTATGCGCAGGGAGTTAAGACAAATGTTCTTTTTTTTCATAAAGGGACTAAAGATAAGGGAAATACGAAATCTGTATGGATTTATGATCTTCGTTCTAATATGCCGTCTTTTGGTAAAACAAATCCTCTTACAAGAAGACATTTTGATGAGTTTGTTGAATGTTATTGCACAGGACACATGGAAGAACGTAAGGAAACATGGTCTGATGAAAATCCTAATGGACGTTGGAGAAAGTTTGATTATGAGAAGGATATTCTTACTAGAAATAAGACAAGTTTGGATATTACATGGATTCGCTCTGAGAACGGTGCAGATGACAGAACGCTTGCAGAGCTTTTTGCTGAAATTGAAGAAAAAGCCTCAAATATCAATAGTGCAGTTGCAGCTCTTAAAAGTTTGATTGGAGATTTGGAGGAAGATGTCTAATGAATACAAAAGCGCTGCGCCAGAAAATTTTGGATTTGGCTATTCGCGGAAAGTTAGTTCCACAAGATCCGAATGATGAACCGGCATCGGTTCTTCTTGAGAGAGTTCGTGCCGAAAAACAGCAGATGGTAAGGGGTGGAAAGCTGAAAGCAAAGGATATAAAGAACGATACGATTATCTTTGTGGGTGAGGATAATTTGCATTATGAGAAGTTCCAGGACGGGACTGTAAAATGTATTGAGGATGAGATACCTTTTGAAGTACCGGAGGGGTGGGAGTGGTGCAGATTAAATGACTTATTTTCTGTTTGCTCTGCTAAAAGAGTGCTCCAGTCTGATTGGAAAACAGAAGGTGTTCCGTTTTATCGTGCTAGAGAAATTGTTAAACTTGCAGAAAATAACTATGTTGAAAATGAACTATTTATAGCTGAAGAACATTATCAAGATATGATTCAAAATTATGGGATACCTCAAGAAAACGATTTGATGGTATCGGCAGTTGGTACAATCGGCAAAGTGTATATAGTAAAGAAGGAGGATCGTTTTTATTACAAAGATGCATCCGTAATATGTTTTCAGAATATAAACAAAATAATAGATTCAAAATATGCAAAAATAATGTTTGAATCATCGTTTTTACAACAGCAAATGATACGTAACTCGAAAGGAACAACCGTTGACACCATTACAATTTCAATAGCTATGACATATTTATGTGTGTTGCCACCATTAAAAGAACAAATAAATATCGCTTTATCTGTTGAAAAAATATTAGCATTAGTAGATGATATGAGCGCGCGCAAAGAGGAACTACATTGTTTAATTGGTAATGCAAAAACAAAGATTCTTGACCTCGCCATCCGAGGGCAGCTTGTAAAACAAGAGCCGAATGACGAACCCGCTTCAATTCTCTTAGAAAGTATTCGAGCAGAGAAAGAGAAACTGATAAAGCAAGGCAAAATCAAGCGAGATAAACAGGAATCCATCATCTTTCGTGGTGATGATAACTCTTATTATGAAACCATTAACGGAAATACAGTTTGCATAGATGATGAACTTCCTTTTGAATTACCAGAAGGATGGGAGTGGACTAGATTACAAAATGTATCCTCAATATTAACAGACGGTACACATAAAACACCTCAATACTGCGATAGAGGGTATATTTTTCTATCGTCCAAAAATGTAACTACCGGAAAAATTGATTGGGAAAATATTATGTATATACCCGAGTCATTGCATACAGAATTGTATAATCGTTTAGCACCAATAAAAGGAGATATTCTTCTTGCCAAAAATGGCACTACAGGGGTTGCTGCGATTGTAGATAGAGATGTTATTTTTGATATCTATGTTAGTCTTGCTCTCATTAGAATTGCAGGTAGATTGATTGATTCACAATATATTTTAAATGTCATAGGTTGCAGTTATGTCCAAGAATATTTTAATAAATCCTTAAAGGGAATCGGCGTTCCCAATTTGCATTTGGAACATATTCGAAGAACATTAATTCCAATATCTCCATATGCGGAACAGCAAAGAATAACAAGAATAACAGAAAGGGCTTGGCAAAATTTTGATGAAATATTAGGAGCACTATCTTAACAAACAGCCGCCTTCTCTCGAGGGCGGCTGAACTATTACCATGTAACAATCTTATCAATCAAGGATTGCTGCTCTGTAGCAGTTCTTCTCAGATAGATTCTTGTCGTTTCTATGCTCTCATGCCCCATCAAATCGGCAAGCAATGCAATATCATTGTACTTTTCCAAAAAGTTTTTCGCATACAAATGTCTGAACGAGTGTGGATATATTACTTTGGAATCCAAGCCATATTTGTCAGCATAATTTTTAAGCTGTTGGGATATTCCGCGAGCAGTAATACGCTCCCCGAAACGATTCAAAAACAAATAGCCGGTCGTGCGTTGTTCTTCTGATAGCCATTTCTGCGTTTCTTCCCTAAGCATCTTTGGAATATATAATCGGCGAAGCTTGCCACCTTTACTGTATAAATCGAAATATCCAAAATTGACATGCTCAATCTTAATGCGAATAAGTTCACTCACTCTTGCTCCAGTAGCACCCAAATACCATACAACAAAGTACCACTGCATATTACCATCTTTTTTCAGTTGTTTCTTTAAAAATGCATAATCTGCATTGCTTACTACGTTTTCAAGAAACGTCTTTTGTTGGATTTTAACCGCACTTAACCGTAATTTTTCCTTCCCAA
Source organism: Lachnospiraceae bacterium (assembly GCA_014803415.1). Lineage (GTDB taxonomy): Bacteria > Bacillota > Clostridia > Lachnospirales > Lachnospiraceae > Suilimivivens. The sequence continues at coordinate 37,555 of JAAVBZ010000043.1, read as the reverse complement.
TATAACCTAGATATTTATTGATGGCTTGAATTCTAAGATTTACCGTTTTGGGATTAAAAAATTCCATTAAGTATCCTTTATATGCGTGAAGATTCTCGATATTAAAGTCCTTATAATTAGTTAGATAATAGTTCACTGTCCATAAATACACTGAAATCGTATGTTGCGATAGATTTTCCTTTTTCAAATAATTTTCAAATGATTCTTTCATCTTATACCTCCAATTGATATTAGTGATAGCGAAATTCTTTGTTAATTGGAATTATAATATGATACAAAATTCTGTGTTTCTCTTATTACAAGAAGATAGGTAGTGAAACATGTTGTATAGACGAAGAAATACCCCATGAAACACCTGTTGCGTGGGAGTGGATAAGATAACTGTTGTATAAAAGAAATCCATAGAGAAAAAAGCCCCAAATATATTGATGAGAGCAATACACTCGTTTTTGCACAAAAATGCAATACAAAATATAATGGAATTGATGTTAGATAGGTACAGTATTTTGACGAAAGTATATTGGGAAAATATCCATTTGACGAACATGTACTAGACGGTGATATTGTGATTAATTCTACTGGAATTGGTACATTAGGATGTGTTGGAATTTATCATTCTGAAGACAATTGTTTAAACCTATCAATAGTCTCAGATTCTCATTCATGTTACAGTTATTCGCATACATAGTATAATAAAATTATATATATATTTATAAACGCGAATCAGTGTGAATTAGAACAGAAGGGTAAAGGGTCTACTAATCAATAAGAACCTAAACCACTTACCTTAAAAGAAATGCTTGTTCCAATTCCGCCGTGCAATGAGCAACTAAGAATAATTGCACCATTAACTGTAGCATTTTCCATTATGTATACGTTGGAGAAGAACCTCAGATGAGACTCTTCTCCATTAAATGCAACACATCATTTGTTTTTTTGATATATAAAGCAACTTCATTTTGATAATCTACTGGTGGCAGTGGAAGGATTAGATTTAGAATATCCTCTCTTGATATACCAGGGATTAATCCTTTAGCAGACCTCTTAATAGTATTTATGTAATAAAAAATACATAATGACAAATATTCAGCATTCAGGTTAAAAATATTACGAATTGCCATAATTTGACGTGCAATATGCGCATCTCCAAAATAATTAAATGCCATTTCACCTATTGTACCTTTACATGTAATGAGCAAGTCACCAGTATGCGTGATGACTTGCGGATTTGATGTCCATCTGACTAATTCTATATTTCCCTTGTTAAAATTGCTTGCACCTGTAATATATGGAATACCTATATTTTTTTCATTGTATTCTGCAGGTGATAAATCTCTTCCCGAAATCAATTCCCATAGCTCTTTAAACCGAATAAATTCCCAATTATCCGGAATGTTAAACGGAATAATTGAATCGATGTTTTCAATAGTATCGCCTATCTTCTCATAATAAGAGTTATCATCACCACGAAAGATGATGGATTCCTGTTTATCTCGCTTGATTTTGCCTTGTTTGATGAGTTCTTCTTTTTCTACTCGTATACGATCTAGTAGAACTGATGCCGATTCATCGTCTGGATTTTGTGGAACAAGTTTACCACGGATAGCAAAATCTAGAATTTTAGATTTTATTTGCATTATTTTTGTTTCCAACTCATTTTTATTTATCTCAATTTCATCTATAATATACATTACATTTTCGACGGTTTGTACAATATCACTTTGTTTTCTTATAGGTGCAATAGGTATGAGTGTACTCAATATTCTTTCAAGAGCTAGCTTTGGCATTGCTACTTGATGTGTTTTATCTTGAAATTGCTCTTGAACAAATGTACTCAATAAAATATAGCAAAGATATGTTTTGTTAATAAATATATTACATACTTTAACTGCATTTTCTGTCAAATTTGAGCCATTTAACTCATCAGGGATTTCGCCAACAACACCTATTGTCCCAGCTATTGTTACATATAAATCATCTTTCGAAATAGTATATGCCTTTATTGAAGAAAAGACCTCATCAGAAATGTATTTCAATCCTATTTTATTTATAGAACGGTTTTTCATGTCAGTAACACGAATATATGCATGATTAGTAATTATATCAGAAAACATCATACCCTTAGGCAAACGCTTTCCACCTTTTACAGAAGAAATGTTTCTAACTCTGCACCACTCCCACCCCTCCGGTACTTCAAAAGGTATCTCATCCTCAATACATTTTACAGTCCCGTCCTGGAACTTCTCATAATGCAAATTATGAATTCTTTTTTTCTATTTCCGCTTAAGATTAATATGCAAATAGAAAATAATGTATTTCCGGAAAATCTACCCGGAAGCATAAAACTATTTTAGAATTGCAGTTAGTAGAATTTTCATTGCAAATAGCAGATCACAAAATAGGTCGATGCTAAATTCGGTCGAATTGACCGCTAGTGCGCTTCAGTCTGACCACTTGGGCCTGGCTTACAAGTTACTTGGAAGGATTTCTCATATTCCTTCCGTTAAATTCAAGCCGGTATGCATTATGGATGATGCGATCCATGCAGGCATTTGCATAGGTACTATCCTTAAATATTTCATACCAACTACCAACAAGGAACTGTGAGATCACCATGGTAGAACGGTGGCAGTCTCTGCTGTCTATTACTTCAAAGAGATTTCGACATTTATCAATGTCAAGTTCCATGAAGCCGAAGTCATCGATCACCAGAAGATCAAATGCTGATATCTTCTGTGTGCAGCTCAGATACTCACCGGTAACCTCTGCCTGCTCCAGTTCATAGATCAAGGTGCTCGCTTTTATATACTTGACCGTGTGGAACTTTCTGAGTGCACTTATGCACAGTGCATTGGAAATATATGTTTTCCCTGAGCCTGTGCTTCTGGTAATAAGAAGGTTTCTTCCTTCCTCGATCCAGCTACACTCGGCAAGCCGTTCGATGGTTCCTGTATCAAGAAGTCTGCCGGCATACGTAATGTCGCTATTTCCAAAATTCTGTACTTAAATAAGTTAATTGGACAGTTCGGAAGCGGGTTTAAGCGCATTAATAGTTTGTGCAAAGATGCGGGTATAAAGTATTCTTATGAGTTTTCAGACAATGAAGGTTTGTAAGCGTTTATATGAAAAACAGATGAAAGTCAGGGCGCGGCCTGAGCATGTTTATAACCGGAATATTTTCCCTTAAATATACAATATTATTAAGGGAACTTTCCCTTAGACCATTGACTTTCCCTTATTTGTTACTACAATTTAAGGGGATAACTCGGAGGTGAGGTTATGAGAACTTTTAATTATTCTGAGATTAAGAATCAAAAGTGGGATTCAGATATCCTGAGTCTGATTGCGGCAATATATAAAGGAGCTGGAAAACAGGAAATGTGCTTAAAACAAAGACCGGAAGAACTTGAAAAGCTGGTTGAGATTGCAAAGATACAAAGTACCGAAGCATCCAATGCTATTGAAGGTATTGTAACAACAAGTACCCGTATTAAGCAGTTGGTGAAAGAAAAAACAACACCTAAAAACCGTGATGAACAGGAAATCGCAGGTTACCGTGATGTGCTAAATATCCTTCACGAAAGTTTTGATGTGGTTCCCATTTCACAGAATTATATTTTGCAACTTCATAAAATTCTTTACAGCCATATGAATAATCCTATGGCAGGCAGAACTAAAAGTATGCAGAACTACATCAGTGCTACTTGTCCGGACGGTCATGTGGAGACCTTATTTACTCCGCTTGCCCCTTATGAAATACCTGAAGCATTGGACAGAATCTGTGAGGAATACAATCGTGTCATCGGAAATATGGAAGTCGAACCGTTGATTGCGATTCCTGTATTTATTCACGATTTTCTGTGTATTCATCCCTTTAACAATGGCAACGGTAGGATGAGTCGACTACTCACAACATTATTGTTATATCGAAACGGCTTTTATGTTGGGAAGTATATTTCTCTTGAGGCTAAAATTGCTAAAAACAAAGACCTCTATTATGACGCACTCGGTCAGGCACAAAATGGATGGCATGATGGCACTGAGGACGATGTTCCATTTATAAAATATCTGCTTGGAACTGTTCTTGCAGCCTACAAGGATTTTGAAGACCGCTTTGCGTTGGTAGAAACAAAACGGCCAGCTTTGGAAACAGTAAGGCGTGCCACAATGAATAAAATCGGTCGTTTTACCAAGCAGGACATTCGTGAACTTTGTCCGTCTCTCAGTATAAGTTCCATCGAAGGCGCTTTCCGTAAGTTGGTCGCATCCGGTGAATTGAAACGAGAAGGCTCTGGGAAGAATACCTGCTATTACAGGTTGAAGTGATTCCCTCAAACAAGTGCTCATTCCCTTAAAAAGAATAATAAATTAAGGGAACGGTTATATCAATAAGGTTAAGCATCTATCGAAAATGGTAGGTGCTTTTCGTATGCCCATTTATCAAGAAGGGAGTGATTTTTATCAAATACAGGACGAAAACCCATGAGGAAAAGGATTGCGAATAGCAGTCCTTTTTTGATACAGAAGCATAAAAGGAGGATGAGAAATTATGTCAAATTTAACAAAGTATGAAATGGAAACTGTAGTGAATTATAATGCTGGAGAGCAGACTGACTACCACTTTACCTTTCCCTATTTAAAATGATAAATGGCTGGTGTCAATTGCTAAGATGCACTGTAATAAACAATGCTTGTTGTTTAAATGGTTACATTCTATAATGATGTAGTGGTAATTCATGCTTTGTAGGGAGGAAGCGCTGTATGTACAGGATTGGAATCTGTGACGACGATAAAGAACTTTGCTCTGGATTAGAAGAACAAATTTACCATATTGCAAAAGAATTGTCAGTGAAAGTAGACATTGAAGTGTGGTACTCCGGTGAAAGTATAATGAATGATCTGAAGAATGGCATACAATTGGACTTGATTTTTCTGGATATCGAGTTGATTCACGAAAACGGTATATCAGTAGGCAAGTTCATTCGAGGCGAGAAGGAGGACATACAAACCCATATAGTGTACATTTCCTCAAAGCAAAGCTATGCGATGCAATTGTTCAAAATTCAGCCTCTTGATTTTTTAATAAAACCTGTATCGAATGAACAGCTAAAGGAAGTCTTTAATAGAAGCCTTAAACAAAAGCGAAGTTCCGACATTTACTTTGAGTATCAAAAGGGAAGTTCAATACTCAGGATCCCAACAAAGGATATTGCCTACTTTATGAGCATGGACAAAAAAATCAGATTGATGACAAAGAACGGCGAAGAAGACTTTTACGGGAAGTTAAAAAACATTTTGGGAAAGCTTCCAGCTGATTTTGTAATGATTCACCAGTCCTACATCATTAATCAGCAATATGTCAGCGAATACTACTACGAATCCGTAAAAATGACAGATGGAACAATTTTAAGCATCAGCAAGCCCTACAGAAAAACCACAAGAAGCAAAATAAAACAATATCGGAGAGCGGAAATAGATGGTGAATTATAATGTTATATCTGAGCTGATCGTAAATATTTTAAGGGTTCTGTTAATAAAGAAAATGATGGAGCTGTTTCTTCCCGCAGATGATGCAGATGAGAAAAAATTACAGGCCGGCTTTATCTTCTATTATCTGTTGACCACTGCTATATACAGTATTTTTGGTGTATCTGTCATATATGCGGTATGCAATTGTCTGGGGATTATAGGACTTACGCTTTTTTATCAGGGGGCATGGAAAAAACATCTTTGGGTATCGTTGATGATATTCAGTATAGATATGGCGTGCTCTCTTACGGTGTATTTTGCTTTTGGACAGGAGTTTGCAATCCAACCGCAGGCAATTCAAACGCTTTTGCTCTTGATCAGTGTCACAGTTATAAGCCATATATCCTACCCGGCAGATAGTAAAGAAATGGCCTTTGACAAAAGACAGACCTATATTTTAATAGTAATTCCCGCGACAAGCGTATTTATTTTGTGTGTTTTGCTGTATGGGAGATCCGGGGGTGCGGAGGCGTTACTGATATGCGTTTCCACTCTTATCATCAACCTGAGCGTGTTTTTCCTCTATCATATGATGGTGGAAAACTATAGAAACGTAAGAGAAAACGACATATACAAACAGCAGACATACGCATACAAAAACCAGTTGGATGTGATCATGGAATCCCAGAGCCGTATCAAAGCGTTAAAGCATGATATGAAAAACCATATGCTGGCGCTCCAAATGCTTATACAGAAAAAGGATTGGGAAGAAGCTGAAAATTATCTTAACTCTATGCAGGATTTTATGGCGAATCCGCTGGAGTATATTTCAACAGGAAATGATACAATAGACAGCTTATTGAACTATAAGCTACAAAGGGCAAACGATGTTCTGAATACGGTAGAGGCAAAGATAAACATACCGGAAAAACTGATACTGCACTCTTTTGACTTAAATGTGGTATTGGGCAATCTGCTTGACAATGCAATAGAGGCGGCAAGTCAGACAGAAGAAAAAGAGCTGAAAATAGCAATTAAGCTTGATAAAGGAGTTCTTTTTATCAATATTTGGAACAGTTGTCGAGGTATTGCTGAAGGAAAAGCACAGCGTTTGGAAACAACAAAGGAAGACGTGTCAAATCACGGAATAGGCTTGCGTAATGTGCGGGTAATAGTTGAAAAATATCATGGAGATATAGATTTTACATGTGCGGGTGGAAAGTTTGAAACAGATATTATAATGTATGTAAAAGAGATGTAATAAGGGCTAATTTCGGCAAAAACATGGTCGGATTTCGCCAGAAGTCAAAATACCACAGACCTTTGTGGTATATTTTTTGTCATGACATGTGAAGTGTGTCAGTCATCAATCTACTACAGGAGGTCAAAGCATGAGAAAAAATATACTATTTATGACGATGGCAGTAGCTTTATGTGTGTCAGCGCTTTCCGGCTGCCAAAAGGTACCGGAGACATCAGAGAGTAATGGCATTCAGCACGCGCAAGGTGCAAATGACCAGCAGATTTCAGGCATTACAGCGGAGACATCAGGGCAGCGGTCAGCCGACGACTATGAGGGAACAATAGGGACGACCAACAACCAAATGAACATAAGCGCTCAAATACCCGCCATTCCTGAAAACGTGTATCAGATTACACTTAAGCCTAATGATAATCTTGACATGGACAGACTTACTGCATTTCTTGACAGCGCAAGCGGCAATATAGTGGACACATCTGAGGAATTAGGCAAAGAATTAGAGGCAAACGAGATAGCTAATACCACGGGAGATGAACCGGTTTTCTATTCACTATTTGGTGACCACAGTGCACTGGAATTAAGCGACGGAAATAAGACGGCGTCGTTTACACATCATACATGGGGGCACTATGTTGATAGTGATTTAAGGGAAAAATGTTTGGCCATTTTCAGAGGTGATACCACGACCACACTCATAACACCGGACAAAATGGGCGATGGAAGCTTTTCGGCAGAAAAAGCAGCGGAAATTCTTTTAGAAAAACTCAAAGCAGTGGGAGTGAGCGAGATTGCTTTTGATAAGATATATTATAATGAAGGCAGTGACTACAGCTATTATGAGTTCCAGTTTTCGCCTGCCTATAATGGAATAAAGGTGGATATCGGATATAATTCGTATTCTTTTGGTCAGGTTTCCCCAACTGGATTTGCATTTGTTTCCATGGATGGCGTAGCGGATCTGAGCCTTATGGATTTTCTCGGCAAGGCTGTGGAGAAAGAACCCGTTGAGATCATTTCATTTGATCAGGTTGCAAAAATACTTGAACAGTATCTTGACAGCGGCATGATAGAGGCGGACGGGACAATGACCTATAACAGAGCAGAACTTAAATACTACCCTGTGCCCAATCCGGCGCCAAAGCCGGAAGAAATCGAATATAAACCGGAACTCGTGCTTATACCTATATGGCATATCTATATGCCGCTTGACGATTATATTGACGGGCACTACGCCGGGCCTTCCACAATATGCATAAATGCAATTACAGGTGAGTTAATAAATGATTAGGAAATTTTTATTACAGGATATCAAACGAAGTTTTATGAACATGGGATTTGCAGCCGGATTTTGTGGACTCAGCGCGCTGCTTGCGTATAACTTTGTTACGGAATCACTCGGTTCAGGAAGCGTTTATTTTGCGATTATCAATATACTGGCAGCCTCAGGTTTTACAATATTGCTTCCTGTATTTCCGGTACTTGGGTATGCGTCAAATTTCTGCGAGGAATATGAGAGCGGGTATTATAGGCTGATTCTTTCCCGAATGAAACCGCAAAAATATGCGCAGGTACGAATCATCAGTGTGGCGCTGTCGGGTGGAACTATTGTTGCGATTCCTTATCTGCTGGTATGTCTTGCTGCTGTGTATCTGGAGACAGAGTGGATAACTGACGAATTCTTTTTGCGGGCAGACACAACGATTCCAATGGTGGCTCTAGGTCAAACCTATGGGGTAAACGCGATGGTGGCAGTCAAGGTATTGCTGGGTTTTCTGTTCGGAGCAGCGTGGGCGCTTATTGGATTGGCATTTGCAGTGTGGATGCCAAATAAATATGTGTCGCTGATCGCGCCCTTTGTCCTGCATCAGTCTTTCTGTATTTTGGCGGGAAGGAGTATCCTGAATCCTGCCTTGCTGGTGCGGGGGGATGACTTAGGGCATCTGAGGTCGGTTATGATGGAGTGCGTCTGGCTTCTTATTGCTGCGTCTGCCGCCATGGCAGGATTTAGAAGGAGATGTCGGGATGAGTAAGGTCATATTGATTACTAAGGGGATTTTAAGGCAGGAAATATGTCACATCAGGGTAATTATGGGATATATACTGGGGCTGACGCTTCTTGCGATGGGTTTATACGACTTTTTGAGATACACAATTGAAATCAAAGAACCAGTCAACATTTTGGAAGCCTTTATTGTCATGGAGAATCAAAGCACAGCTGGCATCTTCTGGGTCACAGGGTATCTGTTGATCCTTGCGGATGCACCCTTTGTCAAAGGGAATACCAGTATGATTCTGTACCGCAGCGGCAGGCATGTCTGGAGTATGGGCATGGTGTTATATGTTTTCATTCAGGCATTTCTGTATACAACATGTTTTGCGGTATTTTCCGTTGGAGTCAGCATTCCTTATGGATTTTTCGGCCGGATCTGGAGCAGTCCTGTCTATCTGCTGGTAACGAACACTTCGGACGCGATTGCAAGGAAATATAATGTTTACTTTGAGGGCATGGCAATGATGAAACACATGACCGTTTTGCAGGCTTTTGGAATTACCTTTTTATATATGCTTTGTTATCTGACTTTTATCGGAGTGCTTTTGTATGTCTGCAGTCTTGCGCTTGGAGATTTTTGGGGATTAGTGGCAGTAGCGGTGGTGCATCTGGGAGGTGTTTTCCTTTCCTTTATCAACGTGCTGCACCGGTCTCCGGTGCAGTATGTTGACGGCGCGGGCAGTCATTGGAGGTATCCCTGCATCTTTCTGGCTCTCATTCTAGTCATGACAGCATTGTTATTATTTGTCATAAGAAAAGTGGATATCCAGGCAAGAACGGAGGGAGGATCATAATGGAGCAAAGTATTGTTTTCATTTTTTTTGGCGGCGTGTCAGAAGACGGTTTCAGTTGGGCAGTTGATATTGAAAAAATGCTCATTGAGCTTACAAGATGGCTTTTGCCGATTGGCATATGCCTGTTAGCAGAAGGATTCTGCATGGAAAAATGGAAAAAAATAGAACCGCTTTCCTGCTGCCGTTATGAGACAGTTAAAATATGGTGGCGGCACAAATTTTTCAGAAATCTGCTCTATGGCATATCTATGGCAGCAGTTTTGTTTCTTGCAGCAATTGCGGTTGATATATTGAGAGCCGTGAATTTTTACGGTGAAGTATGGAAAGTGTTTGTTTTATGGTTCGTACATGTCATTACAATAATGTCTTTTTTCATTGTTCTTGATTTGACGAAGTTCAGGACACTTGCTCCGGCATTCTTGCTGCTGCTTGAAGTAGTTACCTTTCTTGCAGGCTTCCAGTCTATTAGAGCAGCCCAGTTTATGTACGGAATGTGGGGAATGTATTTCCAGAGCGAATGGTACTTCGGTGAGATGGGAGTTTCTGTGGTACCTTCACTGATAATACAGGGGATATTGCTCGTGATCGGATATTTGATCGGAAGTCTTTTACTGGAAAGAACAACACAGGACATCCAAAGGTAGGATGGGATTTTCATGGGCCCTGTAGTGCAGAGATGGGGCTATTAATCAGAAAGGAATTTTTATATGGCAGAGATTATCAGTATTGAGAATTTAACAAAAAAATTCGGTGATGTCACGATACTTGAAAATATCAATTTAAGTTTTGAGCGGGGAAAAATCTACGGATTTGTCGGGAGAAACGGTTCCGGAAAAACAGTTTTATTTAAACTGATCATAGGCTATTTAAAGCCAACCCGCGGGCGGGTCGTTGTGTGCGGAAAAGAGATTGGCAAGGACAAGGATTTTGCGGACAATATCGGAATTATCATAGAAACTCCCGGATTTTTAAATGGATATAACGGATTTAAGAATCTTGAATATCTGGCAAGCATACGCAATGTGATTGGCGGGGAGGAAATCAGGGAGAGCATGGAAAAGGTTGGGCTTGATCCGTGCAGCAATAAAAAGGTTGGAAAATACTCATTGGGAATGAAGCAGCGTCTGGGCATAGCACAGGCTATCATGGAAAATCCCGAGATATTGATTCTGGATGAGCCGATGAACGGCCTGGACAATCAGGGTGTAGAGGATGTCAGGGAGATTTTGATGCGGCTTAAGGATGAAGGCAAAACTATCATACTGGCAAGCCACAATAAAGAGGATATAGAGATATTATGTGATGAAGTATATGAAATGGATCAGGGGAGATTAGTAGGGCACAGGTAAAAATTTGCACAAGAAAACAGCGAGCAATCACAAGTTTCCATAGAAGAAGACAGCAAATAATCTCTGTCGAGAAAAGTGATCATATCAGATTGCAATATAATTTATCTTAAAGGATTTATTAGGAACAAAACAAAGAAGCATATATCAATTATATAACGGCATACAAATTGCTAATTTATTGATTGACAGAAGAACAAGGCATATTTACTTTAACTATATTCAAGGAAATCATTTGGCGGAATGTCAGTTCTGGAGATATGACAGAGAAAACAACTTATATTATGCAAAATATTGGTTGGACGATGAGCATAATAATTTCATTGCAATTAAGTTAATATGTTTAAAGAATAATGTATTCCAGCGAATATTTGAAAGAGTATTTAGGAGAATTTTTGTTGTTGCGGGAAATTGGGAAATGAATGGGAATATTTGCGAAGCAAATATTATTAATTCAAGACAAATTTATACACTTCCTGATTATTCATAGAATTACATATATAAGTATCAAAAACTGTCCTGCTCGCAGGACAGTTTTTGATACTTCCCCTATTCTCTTAAAGTATGGAGAAGCCAATAGTTTTATAAAGGTGATATTTTCCTGTTTCACTAATGATTGGATATTGACAAAAAGCAATCATTGTGTTATCATGATGATAGAAAAAATGAAAAAATACATCATTTATTCTGTGGAGGAGAAAGTTTGAACATAGATAAAAAAGACATAGAGCAGTATCTTTCCGAGGTGAAAAAAGCTGTTGAGAATGATAGATACAGGCTTGACCGAAATGCCAGACGACAGGATAACATTAATCTGTTTTTGGATTATGTTATTGATGAAGCAAAGGCGAAGGAAATCATATTGAATCTTACTGCAATGGATTTTTCGGGGATTCTGCAGAATGAGCATAAAGGCTTTGAACATGAGCAGAAGCATCCACTTACATACTATTTTAAATAATCAGGAGGCGAATTAGAAATGACTATTATTACAGAAAAGGAAAGAAGAGATTTCTGCATAGAGTGCAGAAAAGAGACCAGATATTCTTTGCAAAAGAAGAGCATTGTAAAAAATATGAGGGATAAGAATTATACATTTAGTATCACAGTGGCTATTTGTGCTGAGTGCGGTGAAGAAATGAACATTCCTGGTCTTATTGATAAGAATGTTCGGGAAATTGATGAGCAGTATCGAACAGCAGAAGGCATTGTGTCAATTGAGGATATCGAAAAGCTCATGAAGATTTATAAGATTGGGAAAGCACCATTGTCACTGACACTGGGATTTGGAGAGGTGACCATACCAAGATATCTGGAAGGACAGGTTCCATCCAGAGAGTATTCGGATGTTGTAAAAGCAGCGTTGACATCTCCGGCATATATGAAGCAGAAACTCATGGAAAACCGGGAAAAGCTGACAGATGCAGCTTACAAAAAGGCGATTGCTGCAGCAGACAGTATAGAGAGCCTGTTCTCTGTTTCAGATAAAATACTGAGGGTGATTGCATATGTGTTTGAAAAGTTGGAAGAAGTAACCCCACTCATGCTGCAGAAGTTGTTGTATTTCATTCAGGGTATTTATTCTGCTCTGTATGGAAAGCCGATCTTTGCGGAAGACTGCAGAGCATGGATTCACGGCCCTGTTTATCCGGAGGTGTATGATCTGTTCAGGGATTTTAAATATAATCCAATTGATGATGCGCGTTTCGCATTATTGGAAGGGACAGAGGAAGCGCTGACGGATGATGAAAAGCGCGTGATTGATCTTGTTGTAAATACTTTTGGCATGTATGGCGGGAAAGTGTTGGAGAAGATTACGCACAATGAGGATCCATGGTTTGAGGCAAGAAAGAGATACGGTGATAGTATTCCTTCCAGTGAGCTTTTGCCTAAAGAAAGGATCATGAAGTATTATATTATGATAAACCGGAAATATAGTATAGATACAGAAGAGGGTTTGCAAACATATATTCACGATATGCTTAATAAGGCATCTTGACCCCTTTCTTTGAACATTAGAGAAGGGGAAAATCTTATTTTGTGCATGCATCAATTTTAGAAAAAGAAACTTGCCATGTGAAAATGTAAATACTCCTTGCATATTATACCGCTACAGCGGTATAATATGCAAGGAGAGGTGATTTGTTATGCTAAAAACATATTTAGAAACGCACAGCATTTCCATATATAGTATTTCAAAGAGTAGTAAAATACCATACAGTACTTTAAATGATATTATAAATTGTAAAGTTGAGATTGCAAACGTGAAGGCAGGAATATTGTATGCTCTTGCAAAATCATTGGGAGTTTCCATGGATGCATTGTATGAACTATGTAGGGAAAAGATTGTTGTCCGTTCAGAGCGGTACAATGTAGACGGTGTTGTCAGCAGGAAAAATAAAAAATATTTCCTGTATTTTGAATATGATCATAAAGAACATGAATACGAATTATGTCCTGTAAAAAAGGAGGCAACATTGTTTATAGATAGTATTGCCCTGTGGGAGATGGAAAAGCATCTGATAGATTTTGAAATGGAGGAAGCATATGCTTTATGTACTGAAACGAAAAGATGAAATTGTAACACTTGTAGATTTTCTTGAGGATGGAAGTGTGTATAAATTTCATCAGGATCTGATCAATCCAGAGCTTGCTCCGCTTCACGATCTAAATAATCATGACTGGCTGAAACAATGGTGGAAAAGGCGGTCTGTGCCGATTAGTCAGGGACATATAAGAAATATGCTTGAAAAGAAGGGACTTCTTGGACCAGAAGATTTTTTACTAAAAAATTTAGGGTTGTCATTAACGGATTGCTATTGGATATCACCGATGGATTCCGGTCTTACATGGAAAGATGTAAATTTATTTGTTAATGAATTTCATGGAGACATATCAATTGGCGAAGGAGAAACTGAGGAAAAAGATAAAATACCGCACTATACGCCAAATGGTTCCTTACAGGGCAGTTTGGAAAAAAGCTGGACAATATTGAATGGGGAAAGGGGAATGATCAAGGGAAATCGTGATCAATTTTCCGCAGAAAGTATCAATGAAGTGATTGCATCAAAACTGCATAAGCTGCAGGGTTTTGATGCTTATACAGAGTATAAATTGATTAAGATTAATGGGCGGGAATATGATTATGGCTGTTATTCAAAATTGTTTACATCTCAGAGCAAAGAACTGATATCAGCATATGATGTTGTCACATCAGAAAAACAATTGAATGATATTTCCACTTTTGAACATTTTATAAATGTTTGTGGTAAGTATGGGATGGATACTGATATGCTCAGGCAGTTTATGGATTATATGATTTTGTCTGACTTTGTTTTATCAGGAAGAGACAGACATTTAAGCAATGTATCAATATTAAGAGATTCTGAAAACCTGAAATTTATCAGTCCGGCACCAATTTATGATAGTGGCAAATGTTTATTTGTTCAGGACAGTGTTCCGGCCAATGACAGAGATCTACTTAGCATAAAAACAGAGAGCTTTGCCAGTGATGAAATGAAAATGCTTAAGCTTGTAAGTGACCGAAATTGCCTTGATGTGACAAAGCTCCCGGCAAGGTCATATGTTGAAGGATTATACGGATTGGATTCTAAGATGGATGAACATAGAATTGCGTTGATCGGTGAAGGATACGAGCGAAAAATAGATTTATTTAGAAGCTTTCAGCTTGGAGAAGATCTAAATAAGATTAAATTCTCTGTTTCGAGACAGCGGTTTACCGCAATGGACACAAAAGACATTATCATCTCAGAAAGTGAGAAAAAGTGCTAATACAAGCAATATGAATGAGAATTTTTTCCAATTGGATGATTCTTCTGCTCATTTCATTTCCGGAGGGATTTGTGGTCTGTTTTTATAGGTCAGAAGAAAAAGCCGATAAAAAACCGATAAAAAGCCGATAAAAGCCGAAAGGAAAGAAGTAATTGTAAAATATTTATCAGAAAAAGGGAAGACTGAAAAGGACAATATTTATGGCAATAGATTTATATCGAAATATCAAAAGAAACTGCATCATCAGTATAGCTGCACTTGGTTTGTTGCTTGCAGCCTGTGGTGTACCGTCAGAAAGAGGGGAAGAAACGCAAATTGCTGAAACAAAGGAGAAATCGAAAGAGTGGCCGGAGGAACATGACAGCTGTGAGGTGCAGGAGCTTAGCGGATATTTGTATGAACATACTTCCGAAAGCCCTTATGCCAGTGCGGAAATTACGATAAAGGATTATGAGGGGGAAAGGCTGGAAACCGATTGGGATGAGCCGCCAGCTTTTCAGTTCGCGGGAGAAGCGGATGTGACATGGCGGTTTTACAATTCTCTAGCGGAAATGGAGACAGTGCTAAATGAGGCGGCTATACAGGAAACGGATGATAACTCGCTTCATTTTCTGTACTATACCTTTTCCATGACAGAGAACGACCACGCCCTCGATCTGTACTATACTCTGAAAGGGAAATTTGATACGGAAGAGCATCCTCTGACAGCATGGAGCACAGACAACGGGAAGTTGTTTTACTACATACAGGAAACGCTGAAAGAGGAAGACGGCTATGAGTTTTTCTGTCTGAATAGCCGGGATTCAAGGGTCAATCTTTATGTGAAGGACCGGACAGCATACGGACTTACCCTGTTGAACATGCCGTCAGAAGATGACGACGAAACTCTGGAATATGTGTTTGATGATGTTTTCCAGTGCTACAGCGATGGCGCTTCCTGGAGTGGCTGGGGGTTGGATGAGGAAAACCTGTACTGGATCGACCATGATGAGCGGCTGACCGAACTGGAGAACCCGAAGCGCAGCTTTTTGGAGGTCCGTGGAATCGATGAGAATTGGGAGTCCGCCGGAGACGAAGGGATCATGCGGTATTTTGGCCTGCTTGTGGAGGCTGATTACGAGCTGCCGCTTACGGAGAATGGCAGGATGCTTTCCCTGCATTTTTCACTTGCGGAAGATGATGAGGAAGAAGATACTTCTTTTTCCGATTATGTATATGAATTCAGGAAAGATTCCATTATTTCCGCTGCTAAATCCCTGGAGGAAAGCGAAGACGAGGATTATACGGGTGAAGACGAAACGTCCGCAGAGGAAGAGGATACCGCGCTTCGCTATTATCTTTTGAACGGCTTTTGTATGGACGAACCCTATGACATGACAGTGACGGATATGGAAACCGGCGAAGTACTGCAGGAGCGCAGAGTATCTTTGAGTATTGAGCTGCCGGATACCATTACCTATCCGGACTTAAACGGTGACGGTTACGCAGATATGAGGATTGGTGCGCCGGTTCATATGAGCGGTGCAAAAGCGGAGGAGGAGGATTATACGCCGCCTTCTTATCTGCTCTGGGATACTCAGACAGAACAGTTTGTGCGCAAGACGGAAAAAGAGGTGGAAAACAGCAGACGGGCGGTGGCAAACGGCTTAACGGAGGAAGAGCAGGAGGAAAAGACCCAGCGAGAAAGGAGAGATTCTTTTGCGCTTATTCAGGAGCTGCCGGAGTGGGCAGAAGGGGATGACTATATCAAACTTACGGGCGATGAGATGCTGGAATATGAGGTGCAGGAAGGAGACAGCCTCTGGCGTATCAGCGAGCGTTTTTACGGAACCGGATACAAGTGGACGACAATCGTGCGGGCTGAGGATGCACCCAAGGATCCGAATTATCTGCTGGTAGGCGAGACAGTATTTATGCCGGAGATTTTTTATATCCGTAAAGATCCATATTCCAGGGGTGGTCTGCGCTCTGAAGGGAGTTTCCAGATTGAGGAGCCGGATGGGTTTGCCCATTATTTCCTGAATGGCGATGTGACGTATGCATCTTGGGAGGAAGAGAACCAGATCCACAGCCTGCCGGTAACGAATCCCGTGGGAGAAAATCCATTCCATAATCCGGAGGATTGGGAAGCATTTCGGGCGGAGGCGATACGGTGCAGTGAGGAACTTTGTCCGGGAAGAGTTTCGAACCTCACTTTTGAAAAGAGTTATATGGAGGATGGATGCGACCTGTATGGGTATTACTTCGAGTATGATACAGGGGAAGAAATTCTGGAATATGTGGATTTCTTTAAGTTTGGCAAAAACAATATGGCAGAAGTGATCGGCGTGCGCAAGCAGGAGCCGAACACCGTGCTGGTGAATACAGTCCGTTATATGGCGGCCAGTTTCACGGATTACGGCGGCGAGCCAGGCATGGGATGGGGCGATGGCGCAGCTCCCAATGTAGGTGCGGATAGGTGGGAGTATCCTTACCTTCATAATCTGTTCGAAGCGGCGAGGGAGCAATTTGAGTAAATAGATATCCGAAGTCTTTTGACATTGGAGACCAAGCTGGGCTAAGTGCCCAGCTTTTGTTTACGGTAATGTGGTGATTGAGACTGATGCTGCAGAGAATATCAAGGTAACCAAAATGTATATCATATTAAGTTAGCTAAGTTCGTCCAATTTGCATCATAACCCATTATGGACATGATATCTGTGGCTGGAATGGTATGTAGCTGTTTTTGAAGTTTGCCAAAAGCAGTTCTCATAGATGAGATAAAATCATTTGAGTCAGATTTGCTTAGTAATAACGCGAACATTATAGCCAGGGCGTATGCATCGTTTGTTCCATAAGTATAAGAGCCGTCTGCGGCACGTACAATTCCCAGAACAGAGAAATTCTTAATACTTTTTGTATGAATTCTTTCTTTGAATTTAATATCAAAGAATCGTTCATCATGAGCACATTTATTACGGGCAAGCGCAAGCATATGCATAAATTTGGCAAGTTCATCGGGCTGCAGATTAAATTGTTTAGCAACGGTTGTTTTATCTGCAGGCTTCATGTTTTTGTAGAAATTTTCGATTTTACCAAAGGTAAGTACGTTAACCAGGACCCACAGAGGAATGTAGCCATGCTCAGTCATGTAATGGGTTACTACCTGATGATGTTTACTCATTTGTCGAGCAATTTCCTGTTGGATATCTCCTATAAGCTTAATTGAAGAAGATATATTTCGCTCAGTGGAGTTATCAAAATTCTCTATTTTGAGATAGTTGTCATGACCATATTTAGCAGAAAATTCATGCGCAATTACCGTCTTAAAAGTGTTTTCCAGTTTAAGAAGATATTTTAGATATATGTTCCGAAGCTCTCTATCAAAGTTATATAAAGCATAAA
The DNA here is from genome assembly GCA_014803415.1 of Lachnospiraceae bacterium. GTDB lineage: Bacteria > Bacillota > Clostridia > Lachnospirales > Lachnospiraceae > Suilimivivens. The sequence continues at coordinate 19,459 of JAAVBZ010000043.1, read as the reverse complement.
CTTCGTCAAATGTAGTGCCTGTTTTATAAACTTCATCTGCGGTAGCAGTGACCTTAGATGCAAGGAACAATTCCTTATATCCGTTGATGACATTGTAATAGTTTTCGCGCTCAAGTATGCGCATTACACGTGAACCCTGTGAACCCTTTCCAATCACCATGCCTCTTGAGCGTAGGATATTCAATTGTTGTCGATACGATTTGTATGATTTATCTGCCATGATACCTCCTGTATATAAAAAGCCCCCGGGCCCGAAGGACACCGGAGGACAAACTGGCAATCTCTTGTATAAGTATCATACCACATATTGGCAAAATGTCAATGACATAATGCTGATTTAGCGTAGATAAATACTGAACAAGTATATACCATATTATAGTTTATTGCAAGTAAAAAGAGAATATGAATGAGAATTTTTTCCAATTTTTCAAGGGAAAAGATGCAGATGACGGCAATGTATTCACAAAGCAGATGTGGTTGCAAGAGATAGCGACAATCAGAGAATTGCTAATTAAAGGCTCAGAAGAGTTGATTCTTCTGTTTATTTCATTTTCGGAAAATCTACCCGGAAGCATAAAACTATGGTAAAATTGCAGTTAGTAGAATTTTCATTGTAAATAGCACATCACAAAATAAATCGAAGCATCATAAAAGTAGGAATTATACAACATGAAATTTGGAACAATCAGAGAAAAAAAGCTAAAAATACTATTGAAAAAAGGAGTCATTGGAAAAATGGCTGTCTGTCTGTTTTTGATTAGTTTGCTTTGGGGATGCGGACAGAGTGAAGGAAATGTTGAGAATGAACGGCACGCTGAAAGTAGTAAACAGGCAGATGAATCTGTACAAACGGAAGAAGGAGAAATTTCTGGCGATAGCGTTGTCTTTGCAGATGCCACAATGAAGGAAAAAATCAGCAAAGCATGTGATGGGAAACCGGATAGAGAACATCTGGAAGCAATTACTGTTTTGCAACTTTCTCTTACAAAGGATGAAGAACCTATAGTCGTTTTAGATGATTTGGCTCTTCTGCCCAATTTGGAGCAGCTCTATATTGATGTGCAGCCAGAGTGTGAAAAGCAGATGGTGCTTGATTATGGGTATCTGGAAAACATGGAGGAGTTAGAGGAATTGACCATTCATGATGAGCATCTTATGGATATTTCTTTCGTGAAACAGATGGAAGCTTTGCGGCGCCTGGATATTTCTGATTGCAGTATAAAGGATATAGTTCCTCTTTTACATTGCATCGGCCTGACGGATTTAAATTTGAATAATAATGAAATAGAGGATTACGCTGGAATAGAATATCTTCCGGAACTGGATAATTTGGCAATTAGCGGGAATCCGGGTGATCCTTTGCAAGTTTTGCGAAAAAGAGCGGCAGATGTGTTTATTACTTCTGATGAAGACCGGGAAGCGTGGAAGGATGAGCTGGAAAAAGCATTTGAAGTCTATAATCCCTTGCTGGAAAAAAGTGATGAATTTGATAATGAAACGGAAGATTGGTGTATTGGGGATTTCAATGGGGATGGAATTGATGATTTGGGAGTTGTAGTAGGAAGGATTGATGAGGAAATAGCGTCAGTTCCTATACAGCGCCGTCTTTATCTGTATTTGGGAAGTGAAGAGGGATATGAGGAACCGCTGAAAGCGCTTTCGCTTTCTAACGACTATGGACCGGAAAATTCCTTCCGGGGATTTACCATGAGAGATGGAAAAGTTTTTGTAAAGTATTGCTTTGAGAGTCAGAGCAATCTGTTGACTGATGTGGCGGTATACGAATATCAGAATGAAGAGTGGCAGTATGTACTATATACATCCGATCAAAAGCAAAATTGGGAAGAAGAGGACCAAGAGTCAGAAGACAGCATGATAAAAAGAGAGAATTGCTTTGGTGTGTATGATTTTGAGAATGATAGTTTTACAGTTTATACATGGAGATATGCCGCTAATGATAAGGGAGAATATGTGAAACGGTGGGGAAATTCCTTATCAGATGTTTTTGTGTATTACGACAGGCCTCCTTATGATGAGGGAGAGGACGGATACAAATGGATTACCATCGTAAATCCCTATTATCTTTATCCGGAAATGTCTTTAGAGGCTGTCAAAGGCCAACGCAAGGAAACATCAGGAGACGAAAATGCCATTTCCACCGGGCAGGCGCTGGATATGATTTATGAGCAATATTATGGAACTTATTCCTGTGATAAAATATTTTTTGATGAAGATGTTCTTGCAGTTTATGAGGATATTCTGGGATGCGAAATGCCGGAATACGCTTACCGGATTGAAATAGATGGGATACCTTATTTTTTGCATTTATCCCAAGTTGATGAAAATGTATATGAATTTTATACTTATGGATTTGACTATGGTAAAAAAGAAATGGTCGGAGTGGATACTTTTCAAGTTGATTCCCTGACGGGTGACATAATCTGCAAATGATTATTTTACTGCTACTTTATAATATGAGGTGATATAGAGTGAACAAAGATCCATTCGAAGAATATATCAAAGAATCCGAACTGGGAAAACGTGATAAGGGATACGCTTGGCATACGGCCATCGGCCTGCAGGCGGTTGACGGACTGAAAACATCTGAATATCTGGTGCATATTGCCGTTCGGAATATCGAAGGCGAAATTTCCTTTGAAGAGGTAAATGAGCTTTTGCAGACCTATTATGAGGAAAATTCTGCCCATGATGCCTTAGACCGCACCGAGGAGGCAGACAAGGTTTCCGCCCGAATAGCCGCTCTTCTTTCTGAGCAAGCCTTCAGCTTTACGCCGAACGAGTATCTTGCCATTCACAGAAAGCTGTTTACCGGTATCTATTCTCATGCCGGGCACATTCGGGATTACAATATCACGAAAAAGGAATGGGTTTTGAATGGAGCGACTGTGCTCTACGGCAGCGCCACAGAGCTGCGAGCGACGCTTGATTATGATTTCTCAGAGGAGAAGAAGTTTTCCTATAAGAATCTCTCGATGGATGAGATTATCCATCACCTTGCAGTATTCGTATCCAGACTGTGGCAAATTCACGCGTTTAGTGAGGGCAATACCAGAACGACGGCAGTATTCTTTATCAAGTATTTACGTACGCTGGGCTTTGACGTAACGAACGACATTTTTGCTGAGAATGCATGGTATTTTCGGAATTCGCTGGTCAGGGCTAATTACAATGACCTGAAAAATGGTATTTATGAGACCACGGAGTTCCTTGAGGTATTTCTCCGCAATCTCTTGCTGAATGAGAGCCACCCACTTCACAACCGGACATTGCACATCAGCGGCACTTTTAAAGAGATAGAAAAACCGGACATTGAAAGAAAAAAACTGGACATTGACACGTTAAAAGCGGACATTGAAAATGTTTTTCAGTCTAAAACGGTAAATCATATTTTGAAGCTTCGTGAGGCGTTTCCGGATCATGCGATTTTTGGACGGTCAGATGTGATGAAAGTAATTGACATTAAAGCATCCAGAGCATCTGATCTTTTAATGGAAATGGCAGGGCACGGAATTATTGAGCCGGTGTCCGGACATGGGAAAGGTAAGTATCGCTTCCGATATCAAGAGAGTTGAAGTGATGGGGGTTGACCTGCCATCTTTAGGGATAAGCCTTAAATTGGAGATTGTTCAAATACTCATATTTGTAACTGTTTTTGCATAGTACAGGAGGCCGCTGTATGAAACTAATTATTTTTGACGCGTATGGAACATTGATCTCCACTGGGACTGGTTCATTAGATGCTGTGAAAAAAATTTTGGCATTACAAGATAAAGATATTAATCCGCAAGAATTTTATAAAGAATGGAAAATGCAACATCGTATTAATATGAATAATGCCAATGCAAACCTGTTTATAAATGAAGAGGCTATTTTTAAATGTGACTTAAAACAGCTTTATTTGAAATACGATATATGCCGGGATGCTGGTAGTGATGTTAATATAATGCTTGATACTTTAGGAAAAAGGAAATGTTTCGATGAGACTTTGTCATCCATAGAAAATCTTCGAAAAAAGTATAAAGTAGTAATTGGTTCAACCACTGATAATAATCCGCTATATCAAGATTTAGAAAGAAACAGACTGGTGGTTGATGAGGTATATACTTCAGAAATGATATGCAAATATAAACCTGATTCGGAATTTTATCATTATATTTTGAGAAAAGAGATGTGTGATAAAGAAGATGCCGTTTTTGTCGGAGATAGTTATATGGATGATATTTGTGGTCCCGGTAAAGTAGGAATGAAGACAATATTAATTGATAGAAAACACAATTTCCGTTGTGAGAAAAATGAGTTTAGGCCTTGGAAGATAACAGATTCACTGGAAAATATTATGGAGTTAGTTTCAGAATAAAGGATGATATATATGACAAAAGATTTAAATCAGAATACTGAAAAAAGTGGGAAGAAATTTTCAAAATTTTATGAAATTGGGTTGCAGACAATGCGTTAACTGGATCTACTATTATTAACAGAGTTGCTCGAAGTCTTTTGACATTGGGGACCAAGCTGGGCTAAGTGCTCAGCTTTTTTACATTGGAGGATAAGTTATGGAGTTAAAAAAGCCATTGACCTTTGAAGAACAAATAGAAAAATTGAAATCTCATGGTATGATAATAGAGGATGAAGAAAGAGTAAAGAAAGTGCTGGCAGAAATCAATTATTACAGGTTTACTGGATATGTATTACAGTATAGGAAAAGTCCGGATTTTTAACGTATCGAATTCGATGCGTTTAAGGAAGATGCCGGAACAAATGCGTTTGTATTTTTTATTAAGGATTGGTCTGAAAAAGAGCAGCTTCCGGGAGCTAATTTCAAATGAATCCCCCAAACTTGACAGAAACTCTCTTAATTGTTATAATGACCAAACAGACAAATTTGGTCAAATAGAGGTGAAGACAGTGCCAAAGAGTTATTCCGAGCAAGAAAAAGAATATATAAAGAAACGATTAAAAGAAGAAGCAGCAAAATGTCTTGCAAGATATGGCGTTCGCCACACGACAGTTGATGAGATCGTAAAGCGGGTCAATATTCCCAAAGGAACTTTCTATCTTTTTTATAAATCAAAGGAATTGCTTTTGTTTGAGGTTATTCAGGAACAGCAGGAGAACATCAATCGTGAGTTATATCAGGCCATCTCTGGTATTACTGATACAGAATTTTCAGCGGGAAAGCTGACCGATGTGATTTTTGAATTCTATAAAATGTCAGAGAAAATGCAGATTTTAAAAATGCTCGATGTAAATGAAGTAGAATTGCTTGTACGTAAACTGCCACGGGAAATAGTAGAGGAGCATTTTCAGGATGATGAGGATACGATTGAAAAAATGCTTGCTCTACTTCCTGTAAAAAAAGAAGTAGACATAAAGGTTATTAGTGCCGCATTCCATGCAATCTATTTTGCAACGCTACATAAAGCGGAGATTGGCGAAGAACATTATGATGAGGCACTGCGTGTTTTAATCTATGGAATAGTAACACAGTTTATCTAAGAAGTCCGGCTGGTAGCCGGACTTAAAATAAAATTTTAATTGACTATTAAATTAAATTTGGTCATATAGTACAGGGAGGAGCATATGATACAAGTCAACAATCTTTCATTCAGCTATACGAAGCAGCCGTTTATTTCTGATATGAGCTTTTCTGTTGCTTCGGGTGAAATCTTTGGATTTTTAGGACCATCTGGGGCAGGTAAAAGCACACTGCAAAAAATACTAATAGGGCTGCTTACCAATTACCAGGGTTCTGCTATGGTAAACGGCGTTGAGTGCAGGGAACGCACAAAGCGTTTTTATGAGGATATAGGAGTTGATTTTGAATTTTCAACCATGTATGAGAAATTGACCGCTAAAGAAAATCTGAGGTTTTTCTCATCATTGTATGAAAAAAAGCCGCGTCCGATTGAAGAACTCTTGGAAATGGTAGGATTAGAGCACGACGGGGATAAGTGCGTATCCGATTATTCAAAGGGCATGAAATCCCGCTTGAACTTTATAAAAGCATTGCTGCATGACCCGCGGCTACTCTGCCTTGATGAGCCCACCAGCGGACTTGATCCCACAAACAGCCGTATGATGAAAGATATGATTTTAGCGGAAAAGGCCAAGGGGAAAACGATTCTTTTGACAACACATAATATGCAGGACGCAGCCGAGCTTTGTGACAGAGTAGCATTTATTGTGGGTGGTAAAATATGCGCCCTTGACAGTCCGCATGATCTGATCATGTCAAAAGGTGCGGCAACCGTAACTTATACATGGATTGAGAATGGGGAGCATAGTGCAAGCTGCCTTCTTGAACATGTATCTTCTGATGAACGATTAAAAGGTTTGATAGCTGAAAATCGTCTGCAGTCCATTCATAGCAGCGAGCCAACTTTAAATGACATTTTTATAGAGATTACGGGGAGGACGCTGCTATGAGATTAAAAAGTTTGTTTTTATTAGATATGCGTTTCCAGGCAAAATATGGTTTTTACTTTTTGTATGCTGTTTTAACGCTGATCTATGCAATTGCTCTTATGGCCGTCCCAGAGAGCTGGAAAGAAAAAACTGCGGCTATTTTGATTTTTTCTGATCCGGCGTCAATGGGCTTGTTCTTCATGGGTGCAATTGTCCTTTTGGAAAAAAGCCAGCATACGCCATGTGCATTTGCAGTTTCTCCTGTTCGGGTAATGGAATACATTATTGCGAAAGTCAGTTCATTGTCTGCTATTTCGCTTGTTGTCGCCGCTATATTGGCGTTAGCCGCAGGTGAGGATAATTTACATATTGTACTGCTTGGTACAGTTATATCCAGCGTGATATTTACGCTTTTAGGTATTATTATTGCAACCAAGATAATCAGCCTTAATCAGTTTATTTTATGGACTGTGCCAATAGAGGTTGTCTGTTTTGTCCCTGCAATACTGCATTTGTTCAAAATTACTCCGGCCGGGTTCCGATATTATCCTATCAATGTTTGCATGGAAATGGTTTCAGGCTATGCGCCATCCGCGATCGGAATTTTTATTGTAATAGCACTGATGGCAATTCTATTAGTTCTTTCCAAATATTGTGTCTTGAAAATGTGGAACAGTATGGGAGGTGTGAAGCTATGAGAGCTATTTGGTTAAGCTTCTTTCAAATGTTGGCATATATGCGGCGGGACAGGATGCTATTTGCCGCCTGTCTTGCTCCGGTTCTTGCAGGACTTTCCTTTCGGTTTGGCATACCTCTTTTAGAAGCTGTTTTAACGGACTGGTTTCATGTATCGGCAATCCTCTCCCCCTACTATGCGCTGATCGATATATTCTTTGCCATGCTGTCACCCGCAATGTTTTGCTTTGTTTCGGCAATGGTTTCTCTGGAAGAAGTGGATGAAAAGACGGCGGCGTATCTATTTGTTACACCTTTAGGGAGAAACGGCTATCTGGCTGCAAGGTTATGTATTCCTTCTGCTGTTGCTTTTCTTGTAACCGTTGTCCTGCTGCCTGTATTCAAGCTGACTTCTCTTTCCGCGGCTGATATTATATTACTTGCGGCAGGAGGAACACTGCAGGGAATTATCAGCGCCTTGCTGATATTAACGTTTTCATCAAATAAACTGGAGGGTATGGCAGTATCAAAATTGTCTACGCTTTTGATTTCCGGCGCAGCAATCCCATTTTTCATAAAAAGCGATGTACAATATGTACTATTTTTGCTGCCTTCTTTTTGGATGGGAAAATCTATTTGCGAGAATGCGTCGCTTTATATGCTGCCTGCATTTGTTTTATTGATCACATGGATCTGTGTTTTATTAAAACGATACCTTCGTAAGACTTAGAGTTCTTGCAAATTGCATGAACGCCACTATCAAGATTCAGATAGGAAAGCTTCATGTTCAGCTTTGAAATGGCGGATTTGTAAAAAATGGCGGGGAACTTCCCCGCCATTGATGGACCTGGGTCTTACGACCAGCCCAAATGAAATCATTGATTTCTTCAATTGTAGTGTATGCCAAACTCATTGAAGAAGCAATAGAAATTTTAGATAATTGTGGAAGAAGGGACGTAAAAGGTTGGGTGGGATTCAGGGCATTACTGGAGCCAGCCGCTTTTTTGTTTCCAAATTGGATAGTTTTCTGAATTTGCTTGGGCTAACGATGGAATAAGCTGCTGGCCTTTGTTTTACATATATTCTTCTTTTACCTGTTAATAGAAAAAGGTATAATGTAAATATATCGAAAATATGGTGTTCAAGCCAAGCAAAGAGCATAGCTTATGGCCAAGAAAAATTACAGCTTATGCAAGGCTTTGGCATGAATTTGAAATGTGTTGAATTGACATGGGGTAATATTTTATGAGTCGCGGGATTGGTGCACATGCTAATAAAGTGTTTGAAGATAATGAAACAATCATTTATGAGTATGGTGGGTATAATTTGAATGATAAAAAATTTAGAAATGAAAATCATATATATGATGGCAGTATCCTGATTCCTAGAAGTTGTTTTGTAGAACCTGAAATTCATAAGAAAATGAAAAAAATGCCAAACGGAAAGAGAAAATTGATTACAAAGCGTATTCCTATTTTAGTGGAATATGAAAAAATGATAGAAGAAGGTATCGTTGTTATAAAGAATTGTAGTCATTGTTGGTATACAACAAATGATGCAAGACACATAGACATGATGGCACTTCGTATTTTGTCTCATGTATTTCAACAATATCAAGTGGAGGGGGAAATACCAGAATATATTAGTTATAATGTATGATTTAGGGAAATTTTGTAGGAAGAATTAATGGTAACTAAGCGGCTGGAGGTGTACTATAGTGGCTGATATGAAACAGATACATGATTTTGCTGTGAAATGGTGTGAAAAATTTAGAGATCAGAATATCAATTATGTAGAGTTGGTTGACCATTATATGGCTGATGATTGTGCTGCGCTCGGTTTTAAAATGGATTGTGGGAAAGCTTTTTCTGAGAAGTATGGAAATGCCGTTCATAACCACGAGGCACTGGATAGAATTATTGATGAATTGCTTTCCGGAGATAATCCAATTATCTTTCAAGGCACGCTGAAAAAGATGCGTATTGTATCAAACAGTATCTGCTTTAGTTTGATGCCGGAACCGGATGAAGAAGTAGAACAGCACATTACCATCGATCGTGAAGGCGGCGTATGGTTTTCAGGATATAATTTTGGCTGTGATGGCGAGAAATACGAAAAAGCAAGAAGTAAGAATTTCACCATAGAAAAGACAGCAGCAGGCAGATTGTTGGATGTGATTGCAGCTTATTTTGGAAATGAATATATAGAGATTTTTGCTACGGATATCGGTGATTGGCTAATGGAACTGACCAATACCGAAGGTATCACATATAAATTCAAAGGTTCACTTTGTGCTGACTTCAATTACGATGGCACAGATTTATCCGATCTTGTTCGAGATACTGTTGGTATGGCTGATCTGTATGTTTTTGATGGAAATTACAGACCGGATGTGATAAATAGGATCACACTGGATTATCACAGGGTTACCCAAATCAAGCCCAAGGAAGTGCCGGGGGATGTTGCTTGTAAATATGTTACACAGGATTATTTTGAGCAATTGATTATTGATAGAAAAACAGGGACACTGGAGCATATTCAGAATATCGGTATGGGATGCAAAGTTTCTCGCAAGTATGAGATTGAGAGCGACATTGAAAATCTGCTTGAAAACTTCGATGCAGAGGGTCTGTTCTCACATATTGAGGGTAATCCCGATGATGTAATAGAAATACCGAACGAAACAAAGGATTACGTTATAACTATAGACTATGAGAAGAGTCCTCAACGCATCATCACAGGCAGTTATGATAAAAAAGGTCTGCCAAAAGATTTTAGAGATTTTGCGGAAACAGTATATAATTTTATTCGATTTTATGGAATGGGAGAAATTTTAGACCCGTCAGTTTACGGAAAAATAAAACGATGTAAATCGGAATACATTTTTTGTAGTGTTACCTTTGATGACGGATATAAGAGTTATTATTATCTGACCGAGGATGACAGTATTAAAATTGGTGATTTTGTGATTGTTCCGGCGGGCAGGGATAACCACGAAGCGGTTGTAAAGGTAGTGAACATTGAATATTTCAGAGAAGAGGATGTCCCATTGCCTGTTGAAAAGACCAAGCGGATCATTCGCAAATGTACAGATTAGGATGGTGATATTTTGAGTTTAACAGGTACAAGCAAATTCATAAGTTTGATTCTTCGTCATAAGCCGGAAACAATAGGTATCAGTCTGGATGAACATGGCTGGGCTAATGTAGATGAGCTGATTGCAGGAATTGCAAAAACCCATGAGATCAATATGGATATTCTGGAAGAGATTGTCGATACGGATGAGAAACAGAGATATTCTTTTAGTGAAGATAAGACATTGATCAGAGCTAATCAAGGTCATTCCATACCAGTTGATGTGGAGCTTGACGAGGTGGAACCGCCGGTAAAGCTATGGCATGGAATAGGTGAAAAATATGTATCTTCTATTGATGAACAGGGGCTTATACCTATGAGCAGATTATATGTGCATTTGTCAAAAGATGAGGAAACTGCGGTGAAGGTTGGAAAGCGTCATGGGAAATCAGTTCTTTATATCATAAAAGCAGATGAAATGTATAAAGACGGATATAAGTTTTATTTGTCGAAGAATGGAGTATGGCTTACCAAAAAAGTACCAGTAAAATATTTAATAAAGCAGTAGAGGTGATGAAAGATAGGTGAATGAAGAACCTTAGAACATAGGACATTATATTGGCGAATATATAATTCTGTGATATTTTATATAAAAAAGGTATCCGCTTTTTAACGGAAAAGCTTCAGGGAGGAAAAGCAAATGGCAGAAATAAAAGAAATGGTATTTAACGAAGAAACAAAGGTAGATCATGTAAAGGCACCCTGGGAAGACGAATTGGAACAAGGTGATTTTGTGAGCTATGCACCTTCTTACGTAGGAGGAAAAGAGAGGTTGAAATATGATAAGTGTGTGTATCCAAGTGAGAAAACAGGCGACATTACTTATTATCTGTACGATCCCTTGAAGCACGGTGCAAAGCCGGATGGCAAATATCCGCTTCTTATCTGGATTCATGGATTTAACTGTGCAGATGGAATAAATGCGGTAGGCCATAGCGGAGGAGAACAGTTTGCTACACCGGGCTATCAGGAGGCCCTGGGCGGCGGTGCATTTATTCTTGTACCTCTTGCAAATGAAAAATGGGTAGATGGCGAAATGCAGGGTTCCTGGTCAGAGGATTACTTTGAACCGCTTGCAAATATGATTAGAGAAATTCAGTCTGTACACAAAGATAATATCTCAAAAACACTCATTTCCGGCGGCTCATCCGGCGGATGGATGACATGGATCATGACAGAAAAATTTACGGAATTATTTGATATCTGCGTTCCAATTGCATCGGGATATATTCCTGCAAAAAATGAACTGGATCGAATAGCAGATGCAGGGGTGATCACTTTAGTCATGCATGGAAAAAGAGATGAGTTATGCAGCTTTGAAGAGCATGTAACTCCCAGAATAGAAGATCTTAAAAGCATGAAAAATTGTACGCTGTATTTCCCGGAATGGGTAAAAAATGGAGACGGCGGTGTGGCATCCCTCAATTTTGGATTTGAAATGGGACAGCATTGTTTGATCAATCAGGCACAGGCTAATCTCATGTACATAGACGGAACGCCATATGATGAGCGTTTCCCAAAGGGCTTAACAGGCTGGATAAAGGAACAGTGCGAAAAATAATATGATGTGAGGAAGTTCAGTGATGAGAATACCAGAGAGCTGTGCGGAATGCTTATACAATAAACAGAAGAGATTAACAGATAATGAGAGATATCTTGATGAGGTAAAAAGTCTTTTGGAAAAGAGAAAAGAAGATGATACCTCGCCATATATGGTTTATTTATTTAATCAGGTCTATGAAAAGTATTTTGGCAAACAGGCTTCTTTTCGTGAAGAGAGAAAAAAATATAATGATCTGGTGCTGTCCATGGAAGATGCTATTAGAAATAACATAGAAGCTTCTGAAAACCCGCTGATGCAGGCTTTGGCCTATGCACGTGCCGGTAATTATATAGACTTTGGCGCACTGAACGAGATAGAAGAAGAGAGACTGCTTTCTCTTCTGGATAAGGCAGAAATCTATGACAGAGATATTGATGTGATGAATTCATTCTTAAAGCAATGTGAAATGGCAGGTAATTTTTTGCTGCTTGCTGATAATTGTGGAGAGATTGTATTGGATAAGCTCTTTTTGCAGCAACTGAGCAGAAGGTTTCCGCATCTTAAGATGCGGGTTTTGGTTCGTGGCGGGGAAGTTCTGAATGATGTGACAGAAGAGGATGCAAAATATGTTGGCATAGATGATCATGCAGAGATAATTTCAAATGGTTTTCCCATTGCCGGAACAATATATGCTATGCTGCCTGAGCATGTAAAACAAATTGTAGATAATGCAGATGTGATCCTGGCAAAAGGTCAGGGAAATTATGAATCGCTTAGTCAATGCGGCAGGCATATTTTTTATGCTTTTTTATGTAAATGTGAATTATTTACAAGTAGATTTAATGTGCCGAAGTATACAGGTATTTTCATAGAAGAATAGTGAGGGAGAAAGGGCAGTTTCTATGTTACATTTTGGGTTTTCATATGTTGGATTTATATTTTTGCTGATGCTGTTTATCCCCAATTTTTATTGGACAAAAAACAAGCCCCAAAATTACGATATATATGTCAAAAATGAAAATAAAATATTATTGTATTTGGAAAGAACAGGCGAAGTGCTTGTTTGCGGTATAGCGTTAATTTTTTCTGATTTCAATCTTCGCCCGTTAAATATTTGGTCGGTCTGGCTGGTGCTTGCTTTTATTGCAATGATAGGATATGAATGCTACTGGGTCCGGTATTTTAAGAGCGAGAAGAGCATGAAGGATTTTTATTCTTCTTTTTGTGGGGTTCCTGTTGCGGGGGCGACTTTACCGGTACTTGCTTTTTTGTTTCTTGGAATATACGGCTGCAATCTTTTCATGATAATTGCGGTAACTATTTTGGGGATTGGCCATATAGGAATTCACCTTGGACATCGTAAAGAGGTATATTTATCTCAGAAAAAAAGTGTATCGATACGACTGCTGCGTGGAGTTATTCTTTTCGTGTTGGTTCTGATCTTTGTTGTGATCTCAGTTACGATTGGAGCCAAAAACTATCATTGGATCATGCATTCTGTAAAAAGTGAGAATGGTATTGAAGAAGAGGGATACATTGAATTAGGCGGTCAGGAGCAGTATTATGTGATGCGGGGTGAGGACAGAAGTAATCCGGTAATAATCTGGATCCATGGCGGTCCGGCAAGCCCGGACACTATGGAAACATTTTATTTTTCAAATTATTTGAAAGAAAATTATACGGTAGTTACATGGAATCAACGTGGATGCGGAAGAACTTATTTCAAAAATAAAGATAAGGATCCAGATAACCATACTGCTACTTTTCAGCAGATTCAGGAGGATCTGGATGAGTTAGTGGATTATACCAGAGAACGTCTGGGACAGGACAAGGTAATTCTTGTGGGACATTCTTTTGGAACAATGGTGGGAAGTAAGTATGCCATCACGCATCCGGAGAAGGTGTCAAAATATATTGGCGTAGGGCAGATGGGAGCGCTGGGATCTGATCTATACGCATACAATGATGCGTTGGAAAAAGCAGTTGAGCAAGGAGCAGATACCACTGAAATCGAGCAGGCTCTAAGTGTATATCTGAAAGATCCTACTGTTGAAAATATGTTAGCTATACGTTCGCTGGCAGATTTATATCATCAGGTGCCAATGACGAGGAACTATATTTTAGATGCTTACATTTCACCATATATGGGAGTTGATGATATCAGATGGTATCTGCTTCAGCTTAATCTTGAAAAGTTTGTCCGGCTAAATAGTTCTTTGTTTGATTATATTAACGAGGAAGATGTATATGATTATGGAACAGAATTCCAGATTCCTGTTGGTTTCATATCAGGATCCTGTGATTGGATAACGCCTGTTGATCGTACGAAAGATTATTACGATGCTATTGAAGCACCAAATAAACAAATGGAGCTGATTGAGGGATGGGGACATACAGTTCCGCAGGAAAATCCGGAAGAGTTTGCGCGTGTGTTGATGGATTTGATTGATGATCTTTCAAAATAATGCATATAGTGGAGTAAAAAATGAATGTATTTATAGTCTATTGTCATCCCAGTAAAAACAGTTTTACCTATGAGATAAAGGAATCATTTATCAGGGGACTTAGGGAAACAGGTCACAAGTATATGGTATCTGATTTGTATGCAGACGGATTTAATCCGGTTATGTCCGAAGAGGAATATGTAAGAGAAGGATTTTATAATCTGGATATGCCGGTTGCGGCTGATGTATTAAAAGAACAGGAAAAGATTAATGCAGCGGATGCTATTGTATTTATTTATCCGGATTTTTGGACGGCTTCACCGGCTATGCTGGAAGGTTGGTTTCAGAGAGTGTGGACTTACGGATTTGCCTATGGAGATAACCCTTCTATGAAGATTCTGGAAAAGGCAGTGTTTCTGGTTACTATGGGTGGATCGTTGGAGGATGAGATACGAAAGACTCAGCTGGAAGCGATGAAAACAGTTATGGTTGGAGATCGTATCAGAAATCGTGCAAAGAAATGTGAAGTATATGTATTTGATCAAATGACCAGAGGTTATGGAAATGACCAAAACAGATCAGAAAGAATTGGCAGATTTTCTGCAAGCGCTTATGAATTGGCGAGAAATTTAGGGGATTAAATTCTGGTTTGTATATTTATGGGAGCTAACAAATGATTTACACCAAAGCTACAATGGAAGATATTGACCAATTGACAGAATTAAGGATCGCATATATGACTGATGATCATGGAATATAGCGGAGATTATTAATGAAAACTTTGATATTAAACGGCTCTCCAAGAATAAATGGTGATACCGGCAGCCTTATTAACAAAATCACCGAAGAAATTGCAGGGGAGTACAGAATTGTAGATGCCTACAGGTGCAATATTTCACCTTGCCTTGATTGCCGGTATTGTTGGAAGAATAATGGATGTGCAATAAATGATGAAATGCAAGAGGTATATAAATACATACAGGAGTGTGATAACATTTTGATCGCTTCACCGCTCTATTTTTCGGAACTGACTGGAAAACTATTAGATGTTGGAAGTAGACTTCAAACATATTTTTGTGCCAGATTTTTTAGAAAGGAAGAACCGATCACAAAATCTAAAAAGGGAGCAGTTATATTAGTTGGGGGTGGTGATGGTCATATAGATACAGCTTATAGTACCGCATGTACGCTCTTGCATCATATGAACTGCTATAATATTCATGATGCAGTATATAGCCATAACACCAATGAAAGACCTGCAATTGATGACGAAAACGCACTTTTGGGAATCAATAGTATTTTAGATTTTTTTGCAAATAATGGTTAATTCAAATTTCATATTTGTTTGGGCAGAGGAGAAGCTTAGCAAAGTATATGGAGGTTTTAGCATGACCAGTGATGGCTGGAAACATGACTTAGAAGAATATATTAAACAAGGCGGACCGGATGCAGCACAAAAAAGAATTGAGAGTTATTATGAAGAAAGACAGGTATTTACATGTGGATTATAGAAATAATTAGCCTTAATGGTAGGAAAATCAGAAAGAATGATAAAGACAAAGACGGTTGCGCTACAGGAAAAGGGCTATTTACGCCGTGAAAATGGAAAAGGGCGCTGGGTGATTTATGATAAGCAGGGAAATGAATGATTTTCAAAAAGAAAATAATAATGATGATTGGAAGGATGCATTACGCTCAGCTCTTATTGCTGGAATAACTGGCGGGCCATCGGAAGCAGAACGAGTTTATAGTCAAATTGGATATTATTACTTATGTTCTGCACCAGCTTTCCTTTATAAATATTACAGTAATACTATACTAAACTTTGAAACTGTCAAGGCAAATAAAATGTGGTATTCAGCGCCATGTAATTTTAATGATGTTTTTGATTGTGATATTTCAATAGATGAGAAAGAGATGTTTAATGATGTATTAGAAATGCTTCCAGATAAGAGACAGATCCGCCCGGGGAGTCCGGCGTGGCGTGAGCTTAGGGAAACGATGAGGCAGCAGCTGAAGGTATTGGGATCTACGTTTGGAGCTTTTAGAGAAACAACAGGCATATCATGCTTAAGTGAGTCAGATGAATCTTTGTTAATGTGGGCTCATTATGCGAATAATCATTGTGGAATGTGTGTGGAATATGATCTGCTGGAGATAAGTAAGCAATTAGGTTTTACGCCGGTTCCTATTATATATTCTGATGACAGAGTATGTTTTCGTTCGCTTCAGATAGAAACTATTGAAAAAGATTCATTAAATATTTTTATTCAAAGTATTACCACAAAATCATCAGAATGGAGCTATGAAAGAGAGTGGCGCATTATACGAGAGAAAGAAGTTTGTGGAGATAAGTGGAACACGGATAAAAAAGGTGCACTGCTTGAAATGATCCGTCCCAGTTCTGTTATTTTGGGATGTGAAGCAAAACGGGATTTTGAAAAAGCTGTTAAAGAATATTGTGAAGCTAACAAAATTAATCTATATAAAATGGAAAAGGATAAAACACTGTATCACCTGAATAAACATGTTATTTTAGAATTTAATTTTTAAAAAAATTGTGAAAAGTACAGGCAGGGAAAGGATCTATAAAGGATGAAAGCCTCATTAAATATGCCGCTAAAAATAAAAAGTATCAACAGAGAGTTTTCCGTCTGCAAAGTCGAAGATTATACACAGACGGACCTGACACAGGAGTATTGTTTTATCGGGAAAACAGATGAAGAAAATTCTCTTGTATGTGAAACAGGTCAGGTACCTGCCAATGTCACAGAACGGGATGACGGCTGGAGAGCGTTTCGAATAGAGGGTGTTCTTGATTTCTCTTTGATCGGCATTCTTTCCAAGATATCCGCAATACTGGCAGAAGCTAAAATTGGAATATTTGCAGTATCAACTTTTAATACGGATTATATCCTTGTAAAAGCAGAGAATTTTGAAAAGGCGTTATCTGTGCTGGCGGCAGCAGGATATGATTTAGAGTGATCACAATCCTGCTATCGCTATGAAAAAATTTACCTTTGGACTTTGGGCGTCATCCAGATGCGCACATCAGGTATTTGAGATAGCACGGGAAGCAGCAGAATTCCTAAAATAATACCGGCAGCGCCCTGAACGCAGTTAGTGAAAATACCGCTGAGTGCGCTGGTAAATCCTATGGCCAAGGTTTCCGAACTGTAGTTTCCTGCAAGAAACATAGTTTGAATGATCTTATTGAAAAAATAACCGAATATCATATTTAGTTCAGCGGGAATTCCGGCAGCAATAAAAAGAAATATTTGATTTGCATGCCATACTTGTTTCAGCCGTCGGAACAGCAGGGAGGCTATGAGCGCTGTGACGCCTTTAATAATTAGGGTCGGAATAGCATAGATGACATATCCTGATAAGATATCCGCAAACATAGAACCGATTCCTGCTGAGAGAGGGCCTGCAACCGGTCCTAAGATTATGCCGCAAAGCAGGACCAGACAGTCCCCGGGATGTATGTAACCCAGAGTGGGGGTAGGTATCCGGATAATCATGGTGGCGATGCAGGTGAATGCTGCCATCAGAGCAGCAACGGCCAAAGCTTTTATGTCTTTTAACATGTTCATAACTCATTTCTCCATTTCTATTTTAATCTGACGTTTTTACCTTGGAAGTACTTCTATGTATAGCCATTATATAAGAAAATGGCATTATAGAAACTGCCAATTTAATAATTTTTGACAGTACCAGTTTGAAATTTTCGGAAAATTACTGCCCGCCACCTGAACTATGATAAAATTTCAATCCAAATTGAAAGAACAGACTTGCAATTACCACCATACCGAATGCGATAAGCGGTGTAAAATATGCATAATGCGAATACTCTTCCATATCCAGCATAAGGGCTGCCGGAAAAAAGGAGGTAAATGCATACGGAATAATAAAAATCAAAATATTTCTGATAATTGGCTGGTAAATGGTGATCGGATACCGTACAAACTGACGCAGGTTATCCACCATAACGACTGCATTCACTACATCCGTGAACCAAAAGGCCAGCGTCTCCATGATCAATGTGATGGAAAAAATAATAAATGCCCCACTGACAGAACATAAAATAAGCCACAGACATTTCCAACCTCCAAAGGAAATGCCGCCCTGAACAAATCCGGCGATAAGACAAACCGCTCCACAGATTCCCAAAATAAAACCATGAATGCTGGTTCCATCCATGACAAGCATCAGGATAGGTTTAACCGGACGGAGCAGTATGCTGTCCAGAGTCCCCATGTTCACATGCCTGCTGATAGACCACACATTATGCAGAAAAAACTCCTCAATTCCTGTCGCAAGCAGGGAACACCCATATAAAATAAGACTCTGCTCAAACGTAAACCCGCCCATGGAGTCTGTATGCGTATAGACTGTCATCACCAACAGCAGAGAGGATGCCTGTATCAGCAGATGCGCCAAAATTCCAAGAAAAAAATCAAATTTATAGGCTGTACTTTCGCGCAGGTTTTTTAACAGCATAGCCCCATATAAAGAAAAGAATTTCCTAACCGCCATTTACTGATATCCTCCGTACCGAAACTTTGTAGATCCACTCATTCAGACACATCAGGACAATCACCCAGATGCACTGTATCAGCAGCTGTACCCCACATTCCCGCATCGTATATTTTTCCAGAAAAATCATAACGGGCGTATACACAATGTTCTGAAAGGGCAGATATGAAAATATCCACCGGACCGATTCCGGAAATAACGCAATCGGGATCAGCGCTCCGGACAAGAAATCCACGATCGCTTTTTTAGCATTGTATATCCCCCAAAAATTCATGGTAAAGAAGGTCAGATAACCTGCCATGGCACTGATAAAAAACATGATCAGATAGCTGAAGCACACACTTAACAAAAACATAAGTACAGTGCCTATGCTTTTGGGGACGATAAAATCAGGAAAGACACAGGCACATACCACAACAAACAAAAAGGCAAGCCCGATGTTCATCACACTGTCTCCCAGATTTTCAAAGAATCTGGCCAGCGTAAACTGAACCGGATGGACTAATTCCAGCGCAATATCCCCCTGCCTTATTTTTTGGGAAATCATTCTTTCCGGTGCATTCCGGAAGGAAAAGATCATGAGCAGACTCTGACTCACCAAAAGATAGGTAAACATATCTGCCTTCTCAAATCCATTAATGGAAACGCGGTTTTTAAATACCTGCGTCCAGATCGCATATTGGATCGCAATCTGCAG
>JAAVBZ010000042.1 GCA_014803415.1 Lachnospiraceae bacterium | reverse complement strand
TTTCCCCACAGAGTGGAACAAGTGATCATGCCATCATAGAATGTCGCATCACCGCCAAGGCTTTTATAAGCATTTTTAATTTCTTCATGTCTTCCCTGTCTTCCTCCCACAGGCACTTCCAGCATTTTGCCGCTGAAATCATTTGGAATGCCGGACAATGCCAATTTCAAGTAATGGTCATTCTTTCTCTTGTCCATGTTCCAAACCAGCTTACACACTGCTTTTCCCGATAGGGTGGAGCAGGTAATCATCCCATCATAGAAAGTCGCATCACCGCCAAGGCTTTTATAAGCGTTTTTAATTTCTTCGTGTCTTCCCTGTCTTCCTTCCACAGGCATACTTTTCCTGAGAGAATCCCATACAGGAAGGAATATGTCCGGCCTTTGCGCTCGCAGTTCCTCCCATGCCTGATCAAGCATGGTCATTTCACTGACGGCATGGGCGCAGTGATCGGTGGCTGCCAGACGCCCCAGCGGGGTTTTACATATCACATATATGACTGCGCTCCACAGCTTTCTTTTAGGCCCAGCTGTAAAAAAGTCCTCATCTTCTGCAGGTCTTATGGGATAGCCCAGCGCTTTCAACAGCATAAAGCCTTCCGCTGTGGCATCTACCATTGCTTTTCTCTGTGCTCCCGATGCTTTTGGCAGGCTGCAACCGACAGCATAGGATACATAACCTATAGGAAGAATCTCTGCCAAATGGCATTTCAACCAGGCATCCATTCTGTTTTCCCAGAGCAGCCTGCATCCCGATTCCGAAAACGTCTCCAATAAACACTCCCTGAATACGGAAGATAATTCCCCATCCCTTCCGCCTATTGTCAAATGAGTTCTGGCATGAATACTGATGACCTGCCCGTTCTCACGTCTGCCTCCTGCCATCATAAAACCAAAAGCAACTTCCTTTTTGACAAGTGAACCGGAATGGACTGCTGCTTCCGTTTTTTCTGCCCATGGATTATTGCCTATGAAAACAACATAACGGCTCACATTTGCAGCAACCACCGGAAGGACATCCGGAACCTGGTCTGCCTGCATAACAACAAAGATAACGTCATATTTATCATCAGGACTCAGGCAGTCTGTAACCTTAATTTTGTCTGTTGTAGTTTTCATTTGCAGATAATGCCGGATCACAAGCCCATGCTTTTCAAGAGTATCCTTCCAATCCCCTCTGGCAAGCAACGTCACGTCATTCTTGCCCATTTTCAGCACATGAGCCAGCTCACAGCCAATCACGCCTGCACCATAGACCAATATTTTCATGTTCCAAAACCTCCTACAATTAAATAAGTCATAGCATCGTTTTATAATCCGCAGCACTTTTTGACTTCCTTAACCCACTGCTCCGGGTAGCAGATCAGCAGTTCCTCATGCTGCATATCATGGCGGCGGATATCCGGATTTTTAAAGTGCCGGTGATACCGCTCCAGATATCTCTCCCCCATTTTCACAGCATAAAAAATATGTATTGTTGTACCGGATACGGAAATCCCATTTTCAATCGGCGTGACCAGATCGGAATAAAGCTGGTTACGGATGCTCTCACGTTCCACAAAGGACATCCGAGTGTTATTCATGCCGAACATATCCAGCATTTTTTCATAATACAGCCGCTCATCCGCAGGCTTTTTCTCAAGCCACCGTTTCATAAATCCCGGCAGCCTGCCCTTTTGAAACATGCCGTAAAGGATTTTTCCTATCAGCCATGCTTTAAATTTTGCAGAGGTTCCTTTCTCCTGATCCAAATCGGAGCTGCCAAGGATTGCATGGCTGATATGGACATTTCTTCTCTGCACCAGCAGCCCCACGAAGCTGCCTCCTAAAGAACAGCCATAGGCGGCATAAATTTTCCCGCCACAGTTTTCTTTGATATAAATTTCTATTTTTTTCGTTTCCGTCAGCATATCAGGGAATACATTCCCATGAAAGATCGTTTTTTCCGTTTCATCGAAACCATCATATGATGCACATACCACGCGAAAATCCTCCGCCAAAAACGGAATGACTTTCTCAAAATTCGCCTTCCAGTGACAGCAGGTTCCCGGCAGCAAAAAAATCACCGGGTTATGTTTATCTCCAACTTCATAAAATTTCATAGCATCCTCTCCTTCTATGATGTTTCAATTTTTCGTCTGTCTGCTGGAAACAAAGACATCTGCTCTTACTATCCCAGCGCCACATCCAGCGCCATCATGACTGAAAAACCTGCGGCAAACAGAACCGTCCCCACATTGGAATGTTTCCCTTCCGACATCTCCGGTATCAGTTCCTCCACTACCACATAGACCATTGCTCCGGCTGCAAAACTTAAAAGATACGGCAAAAACGGAACCACTAATCCCGCCGCAAGTATGGTCAACGCCGCACCCGCCGGCTCCACTGCGCCGGAAAGCGCACCGTAAAAGAATGCCTTTCCCTTGCTGACCCCCTCTGCCCGCAGCGGCATGGAGATGATTGCACCCTCCGGGAAGTTCTGTATGGCTATCCCCAGGGAGAGTGCCAGCGCACCCATAGCAGTGATTCCTGCATCCCCTGAAAGCCATCCGGCATAAACCACGCCCACTGCCATACCTTCAGGCAGGTTGTGAAGTGTTACCGCAAGCACCAGCATAGTTGTTTTCTGCAGGCTGCTTTGGGGACCCTCCGCTTTGCTGCTGTTCATATGCAGATGAGGAACCGACCGGTCCAAAAGCAGCAGGAAAAGGATGCCAAGCCAAAAACCACTCACCGCAGGCACGAATGCCCATTTCCCCATAGACTGCGACCGCTCCATGGCAGGAATCAGCAGGCTCCAGATGGAAGCCGCCACCATGACCCCTGCTGCAAACCCGGTCAATGCACTCTGCAGCAGGGAATCCAGCTTATTCTTCATGAACAGTACACATGCAGACCCAAACGCCGTCCCAAGGAACGGTATCATAATACCACGAAAAACCTGTGCCTGCATGGTTTCACCCCCTGAACACAGAGAACAATCCCTTTTTCTCGTAAAGTTCACTGTTGACCGATACAGCATCATAACCGGCTTTCGCAATCACATTTTTCAGTTCCTGTTCCGGGATGTCTTTCTCCGCAATGATGACTGTCTGCTTCTTTGTATGTGAACTTGATACCTTTTTCACCTGAAAGGTATTCCTCACCGCCTCATTTATATGTGCCTCACACATCCCACAGGCCATCCCTTCTATTCCTACCGTAATCTTAACCATAAAATGTCCTCCAATTATTATCCTAATATCGGTTAGTGTAAACTAACCATAGTATTTAAGAAATGCGGTTGCTTGATGTTAGTAACCGCTAACTCATATTAAACATACTCTACTCCATATCCATTTGTCAATAATAATCTGGTTCATTCCAATAAATTTTTCATACTGCTTAAACTGATCGCCAAAGTGAAAGCATTATGTACCAAAGCAGATGTAGTCGGCTGAACCAGGCCGCCAAACGTCCGCAGCCGAAATCGCCGGTGAGTCATTCATACCGTCCCCGACCATATTCCACGCTTTCTTAGCAAATTTCGCGAGGCAGCTATTGCATAACCCATTGCCGCTGTTTCTGAGATCCATATGGAATACCATACTTTTTCAATTCCAAAGTACGCTGCAAACAGATAAGCCAGGGGCACAAAAATAATCAGCTGTCGCAGGGCAGTCCCCAGCATATTAATCAATCCAATTCCAATTCCGGACATAGCATATCCGAGGATCATAGTAACTGACGCAAATGCAAATGTAATACAGATTATCCTCAAAGCCGGAACCCCAATAGCCAGCATCTCTCTGCCTGGGGAAAATAACCCAAGAAGCCTGGATGGAAATGCCATAAATAAAACTGTTGCAGCAAAGGATATCCCTATTCCAATAGGAAGGACGGTCCGGATTGCCTCTTTAATACGCCCATAGTTTTTAGACCCATAACAGAATCCCACAATAGGAATAGCCGCCTGGCCCAGTCCGTTCATTGGCATAAAAAGAAAATTCTGTAGCTTATAATATACACCAAAAAAGGCAACGGCCGTAGAAGAAAAAGGCATTAGGATTCCATTGACCGCTGCCATCATGACACTGCCAATGGCCTGCGTTACGATTGTTGGAAGTCCGACTTTGTAAATCTGCGCTACAATCCGTTTATCGATCTTATAATATTTCCATGTTATCTTTACCGCCGGATTCTTCACTGCATTAAGCCATATTGCAACAACTGCGCTGACACATTGACCGATCACTGTCGCAATGGCAGCTCCCCGGATTCCCAACACCGGAAATCCCATCAATCCAAAAATCATGATCGGATCTAAAATAAGATTGGTAACTGCTCCCGCGATCAGGGATACCATGCTGTAAAACGTGTCTCCAACGGACTGCAGAAATCTCTGGAACATGGTGCTGACCAGACTCCCGACACAAAAAATCATACAAATAGAAAGGTATTGAATGCTATAGGCAGCAATATCCTCATCCTCTGTAAAAGCATAAACGAAGCTTCTCGTACAGGTAAACCCCATAATCATAAAGACAGCCGTACTGATAAGCGAAAGTATCAGCCCTGTCATAGCAACATTTTCAACCATGGCAGTATTTTTTGCGCCTATATTTCGGGACAGCACCGCATTGACCCCCACACCAGTCCCTACTCCCACTGCAATCATCAACATCTGCATGGGAAATACCAGCGATGTTGCAGTCAGCGCATTCTCGCCTAATTTTGCCACAAAAATACTGTCCACGATATTGTAAAGCGACTGGATCAGTAAAGATAACATCAGGGGCAAAGACATTGTGATGATAAGCTTGGGCATAGGCATAACAGCCATTTTATTCTCTTTTTCCATGGTAACTGCTCCTTTTCTAACAGAGCCTGCAAACAATAGAATCCACGCTTCGCGAGGATTCTATTGTCATGAATAAAAAAGCGTGAAAACATCGGAAGGTAAGCATTCCTTCCATGATTTCACGCTGTGATCAGCCGGCTCCAGATTATCTAACTGGTATTCATGATACCATGTATTCTTTTGATTGTAAAGCAAATTTCCAGATGCAGACAGTCATTTCCCCATTTTTGAGAGCGCATACAGTGCTGCACCGGCAGCACCGACAATCTCCGGTTCCGAACAGATATCCAGCTTGGACTGAAGCCTTGAGCCATGCGTACTCTAGGAATAGTTGTCACAGAACTGAACAGTGTGATAATAATGCCGTCCGCCTTGTCAAGACATTGACCAATCACCTGCTCCCGGCTCCCAAAATACCAGCCTTGATGGGTTTCTTTTTTTGAAAGAAATCGCGAATTGCCGCTACCGCTTTTTCCTCATCTGCACCTGAAACAATGAAATCTAAAGTTGCAGCATTTTCAAATACAGGAATATTCATGATGCTTTTTGCGTTCAATTTTGATCCATTTGTAACAACAATGATTTCACTTTCAAATCCACAGGCAACTGTTATAAAACCATAATTTCCCTTTTTACACTCCGGATCTTTGATATGTACTTCTATCATTCCTAAAATTCCTCTAAATGCTTTTTAATGGTATTATTCACAAAATCGTCTACTTCCCCAAAAGGAAGATTAAACCGGATTGCTATTTCTTTATATAAAAAGTTCTTTGCTTTTTCCATGTAGCTCTGCTCAAATTCATCGTATCGGTTATCTTCCATCCGCAGATAAATGCTTTTTATTACCCTTACCCATTCCACATCATCATATTCATCCATGGCAAGCTGATACAGTTCTTTTCGCGCCTTACTGTTTGGAGCTTGTATTGTCTGAACGTATGGCATCCTCTCAATCAGTTCTTCCAATTCCTCCCTTGTACTGATTTCACGGAGAAAACCATCTATGGCGTCCTGCTTCTTCATTACATCTTTTGATGTAATAACATATACATCTTCCATGTTGCACCTCCCGATAAAATTACCTTGTATATATCTTATTCTTTCGCATATTCATCTAATGTAGTTACCTCATCCCGCTCTAATTCCTTTAAAATATTTTCCGGGACAGAATCATAATTCTCTTCCGCTACAGTGACGGTTGCTACCATATTCCCACTATCATCTGTCTGTAAATGATAATGTTCTCTGACCTTCTGCTCTATCTGTGCCGTGAAATCCGGATGCTCTTTTAAGTACTCTTTAGTCGCTTCCCTGCCCTGTGCCAGTTTCATTCCCTCATAGGAATACCATGAGCCGCTTTTGTTCATAACATTGACTTCGGCAGCCAGGTCAAGAATATCGCCCTCTCTTGAGATTCCCGTGCCATACATGATATCAAATTCAGCCTCTTTAAATGGCGGCGCTATTTTATTCTTTACAACCTTTACCCTTGTCCTGTTGCCTACACGCTCTCCGCCAGCCTTAATCTGGTCAATCCTTCTGACATCCAGTCTTACGGAAGAATAAAACTTTAAAGCCCGTCCACCGGTAGTCACTTCCGGATTGCCGAACATTATGCCTATCTTTTCACGGAGCTGGTTAATAAAAATAACAATACACTTAGATTTACTTACCACCGGAGTCAGTTTTCTCAACGCCTGCGACATCAAACGTGCCTGCAAACCTATATGTGCATCCCCCATTTCCCCATCTATTTCAGCTTTTGGCACTAATGCTGCGACAGAGTCAATTACGATTATATCAATCGCATTAGAGCGCACCAGAGTTTCAGCTATATCCAATGCCTGCTCCCCTGTATCCGGCTGTGATATATACAATTCATCAATATCCACACCGATGTTTTTTGCATATTTAGGATCGAGCGCATGCTCCGCATCTATAAATGCCGCTATACCGTCCCGTTTCTGAATCTCTGCAACCATATGCAAAGATACGGTTGTCTTGCCACTGGATTCCGGGCCATATATCTCCACGACTCTGCCTTTCGGTATACCGCCCAAGCCTAACGCTATATCCAGACTTAACGATCCGGTAGGTACTACTTCCACATTTCTCATTGCATTCGGATCACCCAGGCGCATGACTGCGCCTTTTCCAAAGTCCTTTTCTATCTTTAATATGGCAGCATCCAATGCCCTTTTCTTATTCTCGTCCATTCAGATCTTCCTTTTCTTCGTAAATAGTTCCGTTGTTTCCAATCACATATTCAATTTCACTTTTCTCAAATTCCGAAATACTTTCCTGGGTCACTTTTTCTTTCGCCGCATCAACTGTAATGAGATGTCTTAATACAACCTGGTGTCCACTAACCGGAATATATGAAGTCTTTTTCTTATCAAATACAGAAGATAACAAATAATACTGCATTGGCGGTCTTTTATTTACCTGCAAATTCACTATATCAGAGACCTTACATACACCTATCCCGTCGCTATATATCACTTCATTCTTATTAAACATCTAATCACTCCTGTGCCGCTTTATTCTGTTTGTGGCTTTTTTCCTGCTTAACCCAATTAAATGTAGAACTACGTTCCATTACCCTACGTGCTGCCCTTAGCTTTTTTTCTTCAACGGCTGTCTGCCTGGCTCTGATCTCCTGTCTCGTTTTTTCATATTGACGCCACAATTCTTCTTTTTGAACAGCACCACTCTCTATCTTCCATTGCTCCAAATCTTTTTGCATTTCTGCCTGTTTTTCCTCATTTTCCAACATCAGGAAACCATCAAAACATAACGGATATGCAAATGTACTTTTCTTATTCTTTTCCGGAAAATCTATTTTCAAGTATTTACCATCTACTTCTTTGATAATACCTGTTCCAAATGATTTATGGACTACTGTTTCTTCTACCAATTTTTCAATTTCCAACACGGAACACCTCTCCTTATAATAAAAAGCGTGCATTTATCCAACAGATAGCTGCACGCTTTGCATTAATTTTACTTATTACGGCTAGACTAATCCAGATAGTTACCTACCGGAGATGCATTATATTGTTTTTTAATCTCCATGATAATCGAACCATCAGCCTGTGTTTCCTCTGAAAGAATCTTATACTGTGTCTTATTTTTATCAAGTTGTTCCTTGTACTTTTTCACCTCTTCACTGACTAGCTTCACCGCATAGTCATGACCGGCATCTTCTTTCAACAAGAAATGTAATGTTTGTGTAATGCACGCTGCTTTTACTCTCTTCATCATCTACCTACCTTCTGTTTTTGGATAAATTTACATTTTCATTATAATTGAAAAAATTTATTTATGTAAGCAAAAAGTGCTCTTTTTTGTGCATTTCGTTGTTTTGCGCATATCTTTGTTCCTAATAATTGTGCATTTTGCCTTTTCATTATGCCTATCAATCCTATAGGACTTCGTCTGCCAATTACAAGGATGCTTGACATAACATTGTTCCATCACCATTTTGTATAGGCATTCATAGACATATCCCCTATCCCTCCGATTCCATAAACTGCGACTCTTGAAACGAATAATTCTCCATTTATATGTGCCTCACGCATCCCGCAGGCCATCCCTTCTATTCCTACCGTAATCTTAACCATAAAATGTCCTCCAATTATTATCCTAATCTCGGTTAGTATAAACTAACCATAGTATTTAAGAAATGCGGTTACTTGCAGTTAGTAACCGCTAACTCATATTTAATATACTCCATCCCTATTCTCTTGTCAATAATAATCAGTCTTATTCCAATAAATTCTTCATACTGCTTAAACTGATCGCCAAAGTGGAAGCATTATGTACCAAAGCAGATGTAGTCGGCTGAACCAGGCCACCAACCCCAAGCAGGATCAACCCTGAATTGATACCTATAATCCTAAAATAGTTCTTCCTGATCCGCCCCATCAGTCCGTCACTGATTGATTTTAATGTCACAAGCCCCGACAAATGGTCTGCATCAATGGTAATGTCCGCAATCTCCCTGGCAAGCTGCGCGCCGTCACTTATGGCAATTCCCACATCCGCGGCCGAAAGCGCCGGTGAGTCATTCATACCGTCCCCGACCATTATGACCTTCCTGCCTGCTGCTTTCTCTCTTTCCACAAACGCCGCCTTATCTTCCGGAAGGACTTCCGCATAATATTCATCCACGCCCACTCTTGACGCAATAGAGCGTGCCGTCCTCTCACTGTCACCCGTCATCATGACAACTTTTTTGAATCCTGCTCCTTTCAATGCTGCAACCACATCCGTAGCTTCTTCCCGTAGCGGATCTTCAATACAGATCACTGCCGCCAGCTTTCCTTCTATTGCAAGATAAAGGTGGGAATACTCATCCGGAAGGCTTTCAAATCTCTCCTGCATTCCCTCCGGCACATAACATCCTTCATCTTCAAACACAAAATGATGGCTTCCTATAATCACTTTACATCCGTCAACCGTAGACGAAATCCCATGCGCTACAATATATTCCACTTTGGAATGCCGCTCTTCGTGGGTGATTCCCCGCTCCTGTGCGGCATTTACAACCGCTCTTGCCATGGAATGCGGAAAATGTTCTTCCAGACAAGCCGCAATACC
>JAAVBZ010000041.1 GCA_014803415.1 Lachnospiraceae bacterium | reverse complement strand
GCTCATCGCATCCTGGGGCTGTAGCAGGTCCCAAGGGTTGGGCTGTTCGCCCATTAAAGCGGTACGCGAGCTGGGTTCAGAACGTCGTGAGACAGTTCGGTCCCTATCCGGCGCAGGCGAAGGATATCTGAGAGGAGCTGTCCTTAGTACGAGAGGACCGGGATGGACGGACCGCTGGTGCACCTGCTGGCCTGCCAGGGCCATAACAGGGTAGCCAAGTCCGGAAGGGATAAACGCTGAAGGCATCTAAGCGTGAAGCCCCCCTCAAGATGAGATATCCCAATACGTAAGACCCCTTGGAGAGTACGAGGTAGATAGGCTTAAGGTGGAAGCACAGCAATGTGTTGAGCTGATAAGTACTAATCGGTCGAGGGCTTAACCAAGAAGGATACAGTGAGATTTGATATTCGGTTTTGAAGGCATGATAAATGTTTTCTTTAGATATGATCCTCGATAGCTCAATGGTAGAGCACTCGGCTGTTAACCGAGTTGTTGTAGGTTCGAGCCCTACTCGGGGAGTTAGGAAAAGCCCGTAAACATCAGTGTTTACGGGCTTTTTGTGTAAGAAAAAAGACTAAGCAGTTCATCAGCCTGTGCGCCTGTGAGTCTGGCTCTTTGGTGATATGTTGTTCTTCCCAACACTTAACAATAGTCTGCATCTTCCTGCTGTTCTTTTCTGCATATAATAATCGAAATGACAATAATAGCAATCGAATATACAAGCAAAAACCAAATATCAAAATTTGCTGCAGCATTGAATAGCTGTAATTCATATGCATACAATGAGTCATTCAGTATTGCATGTAGTAGTACGCTCAACCACAAAAATAATGCCTTTTTCTTTTGAAAAGAAAGATAGTCTATCTTTGTTAATTCTATCATTGCCACAAAACAAAACATTCGTGCCACAATAGAAAAAATAAATACCCTTATATCTGTAAACGTAACGATAATTGTTCCAATATCATATAAAGTGTGCAATAAACTTCTGCCCAATCCAAACCAAAAAGGCAAACTTTTTAACTGCTCTTTTTTTGAAATTTGTTTTAAAACAAAATAATATCCACACTCCTCTGATATTCCTTGTATGATCCCAACAATTATACACAAGCTCAGTGTATGTATTACAAAAAAAATTTTTATAGGTGAGTCTATAATGACCAATAATGCCTGTATTGGTTGTGGCAATAATAAACCAAACACAATTAAACTAATTGCCCCTGTAAACAACAGCTTAACTTTCTTCACCTAACCATCTCCTTCAAAACTCGATTTGTTGAATTGTGAAATACTTTATTATCTTATCACAAGCACATACACAATTCCATTAAAGTTTGTTTAGCCTCCCTTTACCTTTTTTAAATTTCGCTGAGTTCTTCTTCCGCTTTGATGCGTCCACGGCGTCCTTAAGGCCGTCTACACCGTCAGCGTTTGCGGACTTTCCAGGCATGAGAGAAGAAACGGCTTATAAAAGCCACAAAGAAAAAAGTTAAAGACTTGTTAAGAATTTCTATGATATGCTCAGAACATGGAGAAAAGAAAACGAGGGAAAAGAGGTATATACTATGTTCTGGAGGATTTTGAAAAAAGACCTGAAACGCAAAAAGACCATGAACATCATTCTGCTGCTGTTTGTCATTTTATGCTCCATGTTTGCAGCGGCAGCGGTGAACAATATCATAGCTGTGACTGGCGGTATTGAGCATTATTTCGATGTGGCAGATGTCCCCGATGTCATTGTGATGGCGCTGAACAGTGGGGAAAACGATCTTGGGGAAAAGATTGGGGAGCTTACTTCCGTTAAGGAGATAAGGACCGAGCATTGGCTGTGTGTATCCAGCTCAAAGTTTTTTAAGTATAACGGAAAGGAACTTGAAAATTTCACGAATACCGCCGGTTTAATCTCCGATAATGAAATGGCTATCAACTATTTCGATGAGAACAATAATATCATCGAAAGCGTAGACAAGGGCTGCTTTTATGCCAATGCTCCTTTTTTACAGGACATTGATATAAAAGAGGGCGATGAAGTGGAACTTAATGTCGGTAACAGTCATCTCACGCTTAAGTTTATGGGGCGGTTTAAAGGTGCGCTGTTTGATTCGAGAAACACGGCTTTCCCATATCTTATCATAAACTCTGCTGACTATGACTATCTTGACAAGGACGAAGCCACTCATATCATGAATGGCTGGCAGTTTTGTGTAAATACATCAGATGTTGATGAAATAAGAGAACTTGCAAAGGACTATAGCGGTGTATATGTCTACACACGGGAAGAAAGAAAGGATATTTATCTTTATGATATGCTCTCTGCGTATGTTTTAATGATGATCAGCATTGTGCTGATGCTCACGGCCTTTGTGGTGCTGCGTTTCACAATAGGCTTTACCATCAGCGAGGAATTTCGTGAGATTGGTGTAATGAAGGCGGTGGGTATCAGGGGCGGCAGTATAAGAAGCCTGTATATTGTCAAGTATCTTGCCATTGCTGTAATCGGTACACTGATAGGATATTTCTGTTCTGTCCCTCTTGGGGATATGATGATGAAAACGATATCGGAAAATATCGTTCTCGGCAGCGGGAGCGGTACTCTTATGGGGCTTTTAAGCTCTGGGTTGGTAGTTGTTATTATACTGCTGTTCTGCTACGGCTGCACACGCAGCGTAAATAAACTCTCACCGATCGATGCAGTAAGAAACGGTCAGACGGGCGAGCGCTTCCGAAGAAAGAGTCTTTTACACTTAGGGCGCTCTAAGCTGCCACAGGCTGCATTTCTCTCGGTCAATGATGTGATCAGTTCGCCAAAGCAGTTTTCTATCGTGATAATTGTGTTCACGCTCTGTATCCTGTTGATGACGATTATGTCCAATTTTGCATTGACATTCAAAAGTGAAAAGATACTGCGCTTCTTCACTTTGCCCTCAAGTGAAGCGCATATCGGGGATAGTGAAATAGTGGGAGAGATTCTGGTAGATCAGAGTATGTATAAGCAGATCATCGAAGATACCGAAAAGCTTCTTGCCGATAACGGAATGCCCGGCAAATGCACAATAACAATGAGAACACAGTTTGAAACATCACACGAAGACAAAACAGCAAAGATTTTTTTCTCCGTCACGAAAGGCGAGACAAATGACACGCTATATGTAGATGAGGGAAGCGCTCCACAGAAGACGGATGAGATTGCTGTAACAGTAAGCGTACTCGATGACTTAGGTGCAAAGATCGGCGACAGGGTAACGGCAGTAATGAATGAGAAAGAGTACGAGTTTATCATTACGGGAACATACTCCTCCTTCATCAGCCCCACCGCTTTACTATATAAAGATTTTGAATTTGGAAATCTGCCGGCAAACGATGTAATGGGAGCGCAGATACACTTTGACGGTAATCCCGACAAGGCGCAGATAAACAAAAACATTGAAAAGCTTAAAAGTCTGCTTGACACAGACAAGGTGTATTCGACCTCCGACTACATCAATAACTTTACGGGAATGTCTGATACGTTGAATGCAATCAAACAGATGATGATGATCATTACTGCGATCGTAACGGTATTGATCGTCATACTCATAGAGCGTTCATTTATCTCTAAGGAAAAAAGCGAGATTGCACTGATGAAGGCAGTGGGTATCGGAAACGGCAGTATCATCCTGCAGCATTCGCTCAGATTTGTGATCGTATCGGTCATTGCCTGCATTGTTTCGACCGCGGTGCTTATGCCGATCAGCAACGTAATGATGAATTGGGTAGGTAATATGGTCGGTGATGTATCAGGCTTGAAGTGCGATTTTGATCCGCTGGAAATATTTGTGATCTGCCCGGCAATTCTCATCGGCGTGACCGTCATTGGCTCATTCCTGACAGCGCTTTACACAAAAACAATCAAGGCTTCCGATACGGCAAGCATAGAATAAGGAGGACAACATAATGAATAATACGGTTTTACAGACAAAGGGACTTTGCAAGACATATATCGTGAACAAACATCAGAACAATGTATTGAAAAACGTCGATCTGACAATCAGTGAGGGCGAAATGGTAGCGGTCATGGGCCCCTCCGGCTCGGGCAAAAGCACGCTGCTCTACTGTGTTTCGGGAATGGACAAAGTGACTGCAGGCGAGGTGTTCTTTAACGGCAGGGAAACGGCAAAGCTTAGTGATAAGGAGCTTGCAAGGCTCAGACTTGACGAAATGGGCTTTATTTTTCAGCAGATGTACATGATGAAAAATCTTTCGGTACTTGATAATATCATTTTCCCTGCGGTAAAATCAAAAAAGAATACAGAGAGCCGCAGGCAGACTGAGGAGCGCGGCAGAGCGCTCATGCGCAGGCTCGGTATCGACAGCGTGAGCGACAACGACATCAACGAGGTGTCGGGCGGACAGCTTCAGAGGGCTTGTATCTGCCGCAGTATGATAAACGATCCCAAGATGATCTTTGCCGATGAGCCCACAGGCGCTCTCAACCGTGCAAGCTCTGATGAGGTTATGAACGAGCTGCTCTCCTTAAACCGTGACGGTACGACTATCATGTGCGTGACACACGATGCGAAGGTTGCCGCTAAGTGCAGCAGGGTACTTTACATTGTGGACGGCGGTATCGTCGGTGAAAAAGAAATGGGACATTTTGGCGGCGGTGATAAGGAGTTTCGTGACCGTGAAAGAGAACTGAACAACTGGCTTATGGAGCAGGGATGGTGATCTTATGACCGATATTCTGATAGTGGAAGACGATAAGGAACTGGCCGGCTTGCTGACTGACTTCCTGCGTGACGAGGGCTATACTGTGTCAAGCGTGGCTGGCGGAGAGCGTGCCATACAGCTTTTTGAACGATATGGCGCAAGGCTTGTGGTGCTGGACATCAATCTCCCTGATGTGAATGGCTTTGCGGTTTGCTCGAAGCTCCGGGAAAATGCGGATACTCCTATACTGATCGTAAGTTCAAGGACGGGCAAGGAGGATAAGCTGAACGGCTTTGGCCTCGGTGCTGATGATTATATAGAAAAACCCTATGACATTGATATCCTTATCGCTAAGAT
>JAAVBZ010000040.1 GCA_014803415.1 Lachnospiraceae bacterium | reverse complement strand
TACCTGCCAATGTCACAGAACGGGATGACGGCTGGAGAGCGTTTCGAATAGAGGGTGTTCTTGATTTCTCTTTGATCGGCATTCTTTCCAAGATATCCGCAATACTGGCAGAAGCTAAAATTGGAATATTTGCAGTATCAACTTTTAATACGGATTATATCCTTGTAAAAGCAGAGAATTTTGAAAAGGCGTTATCTGTGCTGGCGGCAGCAGGATATGATTTAGAGTGATCACAATCCTGCTATCGCTATGAAAAAATTTACCTTTGGACTTTGGGCGTCATCCAGATGCGCACATCAGGTATTTGAGATAGCACGGGAAGCAGCAGAATTCCTAAAATAATACCGGCAGCGCCCTGAACGCAGTTAGTGAAAATACCGCTGAGTGCGCTGGTAAATCCTATGGCCAAGGTTTCCGAACTGTAGTTTCCTGCAAGAAACATAGTTTGAATGATCTTATTGAAAAAATAACCGAATATCATATTTAGTTCAGCGGGAATTCCGGCAGCAATAAAAAGAAATATTTGATTTGCATGCCATACTTGTTTCAGCCGTCGGAACAGCAGGGAGGCTATGAGCGCTGTGACGCCTTTAATAATTAGGGTCGGAATAGCATAGATGACATATCCTGATAAGATATCCGCAAACATAGAACCGATTCCTGCTGAGAGAGGGCCTGCAACCGGTCCTAAGATTATGCCGCAAAGCAGGACCAGACAGTCCCCGGGATGTATGTAACCCAGAGTGGGGGTAGGTATCCGGATAATCATGGTGGCGATGCAGGTGAATGCTGCCATCAGAGCAGCAACGGCCAAAGCTTTTATGTCTTTTAACATGTTCATAACTCATTTCTCCATTTCTATTTTAATCTGACGTTTTTACCTTGGAAGTACTTCTATGTATAGCCATTATATAAGAAAATGGCATTATAGAAACTGCCAATTTAATAATTTTTGACAGTACCAGTTTGAAATTTTCGGAAAATTACTGCCCGCCACCTGAACTATGATAAAATTTCAATCCAAATTGAAAGAACAGACTTGCAATTACCACCATACCGAATGCGATAAGCGGTGTAAAATATGCATAATGCGAATACTCTTCCATATCCAGCATAAGGGCTGCCGGAAAAAAGGAGGTAAATGCATACGGAATAATAAAAATCAAAATATTTCTGATAATTGGCTGGTAAATGGTGATCGGATACCGTACAAACTGACGCAGGTTATCCACCATAACGACTGCATTCACTACATCCGTGAACCAAAAGGCCAGCGTCTCCATGATCAATGTGATGGAAAAAATAATAAATGCCCCACTGACAGAACATAAAATAAGCCACAGACATTTCCAACCTCCAAAGGAAATGCCGCCCTGAACAAATCCGGCGATAAGACAAACCGCTCCACAGATTCCCAAAATAAAACCATGAATGCTGGTTCCATCCATGACAAGCATCAGGATAGGTTTAACCGGACGGAGCAGTATGCTGTCCAGAGTCCCCATGTTCACATGCCTGCTGATAGACCACACATTATGCAGAAAAAACTCCTCAATTCCTGTCGCAAGCAGGGAACACCCATATAAAATAAGACTCTGCTCAAACGTAAACCCGCCCATGGAGTCTGTATGCGTATAGACTGTCATCACCAACAGCAGAGAGGATGCCTGTATCAGCAGATGCGCCAAAATTCCAAGAAAAAAATCAAATTTATAGGCTGTACTTTCGCGCAGGTTTTTTAACAGCATAGCCCCATATAAAGAAAAGAATTTCCTAACCGCCATTTACTGATATCCTCCGTACCGAAACTTTGTAGATCCACTCATTCAGACACATCAGGACAATCACCCAGATGCACTGTATCAGCAGCTGTACCCCACATTCCCGCATCGTATATTTTTCCAGAAAAATCATAACGGGCGTATACACAATGTTCTGAAAGGGCAGATATGAAAATATCCACCGGACCGATTCCGGAAATAACGCAATCGGGATCAGCGCTCCGGACAAGAAATCCACGATCGCTTTTTTAGCATTGTATATCCCCCAAAAATTCATGGTAAAGAAGGTCAGATAACCTGCCATGGCACTGATAAAAAACATGATCAGATAGCTGAAGCACACACTTAACAAAAACATAAGTACAGTGCCTATGCTTTTGGGGACGATAAAATCAGGAAAGACACAGGCACATACCACAACAAACAAAAAGGCAAGCCCGATGTTCATCACACTGTCTCCCAGATTTTCAAAGAATCTGGCCAGCGTAAACTGAACCGGATGGACTAATTCCAGCGCAATATCCCCCTGCCTTATTTTTTGGGAAATCATTCTTTCCGGTGCATTCCGGAAGGAAAAGATCATGAGCAGACTCTGACTCACCAAAAGATAGGTAAACATATCTGCCTTCTCAAATCCATTAATGGAAACGCGGTTTTTAAATACCTGCGTCCAGATCGCATATTGGATCGCAATCTGCAGCAGGGCGGAAATAATTCCCGAAACAAAAGAAAACCGGTATTGTACGGACGCTCTCATGCGTATCCATAAAAGCCCCAGGTATTTGTCTGCTCTTTTTCTCATTGATTATAAATCTCCTCAATAATGTCTTCTATGGGGGTCTCTTCGATTCTGACATCCTCCACCGGATACTGTGCCATAACCATTGAGATCACCTCACCCGCCGAAACGGATGCAGGCACCTTCAGGATCAGTTCTTCTGCTCTCCGCTGCCATTCGATCTGCTGATTGTCCATCATAAAACCGGTGAATGCTACCCTGCTGTCTTTTAAAGTAAAAACAACATTCCTGCTGCGGCGGTATTGTTGCTGTAATCCTGTCATATCTCCGTCATAGATCATTTTTCCATGATTGATCACCATCACCCTGTCTGCCAGTTGCTCTACATCCGCCATATCATGAGTCGTCAGAATGATCGTAGTTTTACGCTTCCTGTTCGTTTCTTTAATGCACTCCCTTATCCTCTTTTTGGAAGTGATATCCAAACCGATCGTCGGCTCATCCAGGTAAATAATTTTCGGATTATGTAAGAAAGCTGCTGCCAGATCGCAGCGCATCCTTTGTCCCAGGGAAAGCTGTCTTACCGGCCTGTCCAAAAAGTCTTCCATCTCTAATAAATCCGTAAAATAGGCAATATTATCCTCATATGTTTCCGCTTCAATTTCATACATTTTCTTAAGCAGAAGAAATGATTCTTTCACGGGCAGATCCCACCATAACTGCGTTCTCTGTCCGAACACCACCCCTATGTTTTTTGCATTCTGCTGCCGCTTTTTACAAGGTGTCAGTCCACA
Organism: Lachnospiraceae bacterium; assembly: GCA_014803415.1. GTDB lineage: Bacteria > Bacillota > Clostridia > Lachnospirales > Lachnospiraceae > Suilimivivens. Next base: position 12,786 of record JAAVBZ010000040.1, on the reverse strand, counting down.
CACGGATATCTCACCGCTGGAAGGTGTTAATATCCCTGTCAGCATTTTTATCGTAGTTGACTTTCCCGCCCCGTTAGGCCCCAGAAATCCTACCATTTCGCCTTCTTCTATTTTAAAATCCAGTCCTTTGACTGCTTCGACTGTTTTTTTCTCCCTGCTAAAAAGACTCTTCACCATTCCGGTCACTCCGGACCCCTTTGATACATTCACATAAAAATCTTTATGCAGATCATTTACAACAATTTGACTCATTTATTTCTCCTATAGCTTGTCAGTAAAATTAATACACTGTATCAGCGTTTTATTATACACGTTTTCCGTGACATCTATATGTCGTAATTAGACAAAAAATTTTTTGCTGTTTCTATCAGCTCTTTTTTATATTCCTCTGGTCTTACTACCTTTATTTTGTTTCCAAAACTAAGTAACAATGCTTTCCACAATCTTTCGTTTGCAGGAACGTCAATAAAAATACGGCTTATGGTTTCTGTAAGCTTTTCTGCCGGACAATCAGGAAAATATTCTGCCATAAGGTTTGTATGTTCGTTATCAAACTGCACTTCAATGTGAATGCAGTTTTCGTAATATGCCTGTTCAGAATCTTTCATAAGTTTTTCAATATTTTCATGCTCGATAACGGAAACTGTATCGTCTACATACAGATTCTGTATACGGGCAATTTTAAATGTCTTGTACTGTTTCTTTTCAGGAGAATAGGAAAACAGATACCATGCATACCATTTATAATGTATTGCTAATGGTTCTATATATTGTTTTGATTTTTTTCCACTTGCATTCTGATAATTAAATATAATGTGCTTTTTTTCTGCAATAACCTGTTCTAACAAATGAATCATGTTTTGTACATGATTATTTTCCCTTGTTACGCCAAAATCCCAAAATACCTTTTTTTCATCCTCTTTTTCGATGATTGCGTTATATTTTTCAATCAATGCTTTTAACGTATCATTCGTATAAGAGGTTGCCAGACTTTCAAGCGCTTTTATTATCATCTGATGCTCATCATTCTTAATATTACTATTTTTTATTTTATAAGTTGGTAAAATAGAATATCCCCCGTATTTTCCCCCTTCTGCATAAACAGGTATGCCGATTGAAGAAATACTGACCATATCCCGTTGTATTGTTCTGACAGATACATGAAAACGCTCTGCCAAATAACTGGCTGGAACATTATCGTGGTTGATTAAATAAACGATTATTTCCAATATTCTGTCTGCCTTCATCTAAAACGCCTCCTGAACATAATTGTGTAATATAGCAATTATTAAATAGATATTTTGTTTCATCATGGAGCTGAGTATAGGGTAAAGCTTCTGAATTGTCAAATGACGAAACAAAAAGTCATATATAATCCCGGGCAGGCTTTTGTCTGCACCGGGATTTATACATACCTGCTATTGCCTTATCAGCTAACGGGTATTTTCAGTATCTGCCCGATATTCAGCATATTACTTGTGAGGCCGTTCAGATTTTTAATGGCGTCTACCGTAGTATTATATCTTCTTGCCAGAAGCCAGAGGGTGTCTCCCGACTGAACGGTATAGCTGATATAGGGGGCGGCATTGGAAGCGGGAACTTTCAGCACCTGCCCAATATTCAGCATATTATTTGTAAGTCCGTTCAAACTTTTAATGGCGTCTACTGTAGTATTATATCTTTGGGCGATTAGCCAGAGACTGTCTCCTGCTTTGACAACGTAATTTATGGTATTTGATCCGGTTCCGGGCAGAGGAACATTCTGCTCGATTCCCTGATATGTTTTATATAATGCCTGCCATGTAAGCGGCCCTACGATGCCGTCAGGATTAAGCTGCATCAGCTGCTGAAAGGCAATGACTGATTGTCTGGTATTATTGCCAAAAGTGCCATCCTGATCCGGATTTGGAATACTGGGATAGTATTCGGAGATCACACTTAAAAGATATTGCAGGGTGACTACATCAGGATTTTTTGATCCCTGGCGCAAAATCGTATTTGGCGGAACGGTTCCTATCCCCAGGGAAGTTCCTTCACTGTCTAATTCCCCCAGTCTGGCTACTGCTGTATACAGGTTCGATATTTTATACCAGGTAGATTTTCCAACGATACCGTCAGGTGTCAGTCCGAAAATATTTTGGAACTTGATCACGGCAGCTCTTGTACTGTCGCCGAAAACGCCTGACTGATCAGTAATGACGGGAATGGCAGGATAGTTTTGACGGATTCGGTTTAAATAGGTCTGAATTGTCTGCACATCAAGTCCGGTGCTGCCTGTTCTAAGGGGCGTTCCTGGGTAGGAAGTTACAACATCGGTGATAATGTTGGTTTCCGCAATCTCAATATCATTAGGATAATAAGAACGCAGGATCTGCAGAGGAGTAAGCCCTTGATTGGCCAGCGACACCGTTCCCCATTGAGACAGTCCCTGACAGGTAACAGTGGATCCGTTGCAGAAAGAAGTAAAATAGGGGGCCTCCTGTCCCTGGCGGCGTACATATTCATTGAAGATCTTATCTACGATCCTGCTGATAGATTCATAAATAGGCCGTCCATATACAAAATACTGGTCATAAGCTGTGCTGTTTGTAATATCAAAATCATAACCCCGGTTTCGGTACCGCAAAACCAATCGTTTCAGGTAAAAAAGTCTTCCGTGCGGATCTTGAATTTTATATTGATATCATTGTCTTTTACTTCTATTTTATCGATCAGCGAAGAAAGAAGCATTTTCTTTGTCGGTGTATCGGCCTTTCTGAATTCTTCTCCCCAATTTGGCGTTATACAGACAGATTTTTCCACATTGCTGCGTTGATTGTCTATCTGTAACAGTCTGTTTTTTATCAATCCTGCTTTTTGATCCAGTTCCTTCTTTTCCATTTCTTTTTCTTTGATCAAAAAAGAAAGTCTTTCTGCACTGAAATAATAATCTCCCCGGATTGCTTCGGGTATTTTTTCTTCCAGCGTCAGCATATCAAGCATTATGGCTTTTTGCTTTTTATGAATATTATTCAGTTTCTTTTCCAGATTCTGCCTTTTGCGGGTCTGCACGATCTGTAATTCCTCTGTAATATTCATAATTTTCAAAGGCTTCAGATAGTTTTCAACGACCTCAAATACGATTTCTTCCAAATAATGTTGTGAGTAGCAGGAGCGTTCCTCACATTTTTGGGGACAAATATATCTGCCGGTATAATTCATTTTCTTTTCTCCTGACTTTGTTGTCCAGTGATTGCAGTAGCTCCCGTTCTTTAAGCGCTTGCCGCAATACCCGCATACGGCCAGACCTGTCAGTACAAGCCTTCCGCTTGTATTAAATGGAATATTGCCCGCATTATTTTTTCTTGCTTCCCTGATTTCCTGGGCTTTCTCCCATATTTGCTGTGAAACAATAACTAATTCCGGTAGTTGTTCCCTGGAATAGATCCATTCTTTTCTGTCCTGGCGGACGACCCCGCCCCGGCTACTGCCATTTATCCTTCTGTTAAGTGCCAGATATCCCATATAAACCGGATTTGTTAATATACTTCTTATGGTTCCGGATTTCCATTGAACCGTCTCGATTGCCGGGATATTCTGCTTATTTAGTTCCTTTGCTATTTTCTCATAGCCCATGCCCTGATAAACAGCTAAATGGTATATTTGTCTGACTACCTGGGCCTTTTCCTCCACGATCTCAAGTTTTTTTAATAATCTTCCATGATTGCTGACCATACCGGAAGGAATCAGTCTATATCCATATGGTGCTCTGCCTCCTACGAATTTTCCGGATCTTACCAGCTCTTTCTGCGTATCCCGTACTCGCATACCGGTCTTTTTGCTTTCTCCTTCATTCTGCCAGAACCGAATATAGTTTAGCAGCTTATCTACATGCTCCCGGGTTTTCAGCTGTCCGTCCCTGATGGTCCAGACTTCAATGCCAAGTTGATTCAGGGCAGCTACATAGAAACTGTATTCCTCCTGTCTGCCGATTCTGTCTGACATATAGGTAAGAAGAATATCAAACTCGTGATTTTGTGCATCTGTAAGTATTTTTTGCAGGACTTCCCGTTCTTTTGGATTATTTTTGTATGCCGATACTGCCTTTTCAATATATTCTTTGTCAAATACCCAGTCGGAGTGCTGTGCAATATACTGCGCGGCTTCCGCTCTTTGAATGGGTATATCATCGCCATGTAGCTGTTGTTTTGACGATACCCGAAGAAGTGTTCTTACTTTCATACTATCAAATCCTCTTTTTGAACGGTTTCCAGTATGATTTTCTCAAGGCAGGTCGCTTTAAGTCTGTCGATAAATTCCTGTTTTGCCGTCTGGTCAGATTTCTCAGGAAATTCCAGAGTGACTTTTATCTGTTTGTTTTTATGTATCAAGGACAGGCATACTTTGCCATCTGCAGGTGAGATCATATTTTTCTCCTGTTACTGACAGCTTTTTATATGGCTATGCTGCTTTGCTTTTATGTATGCACCTTACGTTATTGCACACAAAAAAAGTTCATCTTTCGATGAACTTTTTAATCTGCCTGTCAGGGTTATTTTTGTTATATTTACTGTACAACGCCGTTGCCGCCTCTGGTCCATACAATATTTTCACTGATCATCTTGTCGATATCCATACCGATGATCTCAGATGCTCTTTCTTTCGCTGCCGCTTCGTTTGCCGTTCCCAGATTCTTATAGATATCATAGGACGGTTTTTTATTTCCGTTCAAGTCATACAATCCCAGCGCCAGATTACTTTCCATTTCATGAGCATCATCTGTCTGCCTGAACAGAATAAACGCATCCACATCGGGAAGGGAAGCTGCTTTCAGGTAACCATAAGCAATGGAAGCTTCCTGGGCCTCACTGCCAAAGCTGGAAGTGTATCCGATCTCTGCAATGGAAATACTTCTGACCTGCCCATCCGGACTTAAGAACTGGCCTCTATGCATATAGTCAATTAAGATATCAATATTCTGCATAGTGATATAAGGTGTTGTAATACTGCTTCCTACCCATACTGCCGGTCCGTTCCATGCATAAGGATCATACAAGGGAGAGTTATAGGGGTGAAAAGAAAGCGCCCAGTCAATATTTCCCTCACGGATCATATAATAATTGAACTGATCCAGATAACCCTTGGCAAGAAAGCTGCCGGGATTTGATTTACGGTTCCACTCCTGATCAATGGAATTGTAAATACGGGCATTGGCATTCATACTTTTCATTTCATTATATATAATGCGAAATGCTTTAACATAAATATTTACATTCAGATCAAGTGAATTGGATCCGGTATACCACCATGATGTCCGGGCATTTACTTCATTTCCCACGATCCAGTTATCCACCTGTCCGCAGTCAGATCTTCCCGAATAACGCTGGCCTAAAAATGCGCCTATCGCCTTCAGATGATTGACAGCCGAGGCATCTGCTACATTCAGAGCGTATCCCGGGCATTCTGTTCCGTCATTTGCAAGGGGGTGCTTCAGATCCTGTCCATAGGTACCTTTTCCGCTGTTTAATAAGACAATAGTGATCTGCATGCCAAACCGGTTAAAACTTCTGAGTGTGGAATCATATTTGGCGATCATACTGCCGTCAAAATAATAGGTCTGTCCATTGTATTCAAAGGGAATTGCACCGGGAACTGACGGGTCAGAACAGATTTCGTCAATATACATATTGTAAACGATCTGCTGAATACCAAGATCCTGCAATTCACCGTTTGAAACTTTGTTAATATCCGGTAATATGCCTTTGATACCTCTGTCCATACGGGCAGTTGTATAAGCTGCGATCGCTTCAGGATTGGTAATATAGTGCTCATCACTTACCTGAACCATATGCCCATTTTGTTTTACTGCGATCAGAAATTTACGGCTTAAATTGGATTCCGCCGTATTATAATTTAACGGAAAACTCACTGAAACAGATTTCCCCGCTTCTACCCTGGCAACGATATTTCCTGTGGGACCATCTAAGTGGACCTCGTCTGCATAAACATAGAACAGTCCATCATCACTTGAAGGAATGCTCCCGGCTTTGATCTGACATATTACATCTGATCCGGAGATCAAACAGGATTCAATGGAAACCGGACGTCCTGCCGCTTGTACACTTAGGGGACCATTCCCCGGGATATTTCCGGTACCCAGCGCAAATACCATTATTAATATTGCCGTCATGATCACTGTTGTTATTCTTTTACCTTTGCTCATATTTATCCATCCTACTGATTTTACATATTTTTTCTTTTTTCTCAATTATATACAAATCAGTGCTTATTGTCATTATTTTTTTATTTGGCTCCCATGGTTTTGGTACCACTCCGTATAGACCCGGTTTAGGGCAAATGTAATAATGGCATAAATATTTGCAGTCATTGAAGTTTCCGGCCAGGTAGGATAGATTTCACTGCTGGCCACATTTTTGACATAATCGGGAAATGATACCCGCACATTGGAGGCTGACGAAGCAGGCGAGCCAAGATGTACTGTTATGGGATTGGGAATCACTACCTGCCGCAGTACATAAGTACTGACCAGGTCTCCTTCCTGATTGCGGAGATCCTGTTGTGCAATGGCAGGTTTCCCTATGGAAATTTCTGTCAATGTGGGACTGCGCTGAAATTCCTGCATGGGAACAAGAGCTAGGGGCAAGACAGCCGTCTGGCCATCCAAAATAGGTATTTCCGAAACATAAATAGAATTAAATCCCGTTATCTGTGCAAGAACGTTGTAGCTTACATATGGTATTCCCGAAAAAGCAGGATCTTGCGAAAAGCTTTTATCCATAGTTTCCAACGGTACCTTCTGAGTTTCTCCGCTTTCATCTGTTGTCAGCGTATAAATATTGTTTCCCAGATCATCTAAAACTCTGACCGTAACACCTTTTATGGGAACTGCATCGTGGGCAGTCCTGGCCTGCATGATCAAATAGCCAATAGCCATAAACTTTTTTCTCCTTTTCTATATTACAGGTATCTTAAAGCACCTGAACTTATATTATATGAATATGTAAGAAAAATGGTATTGACAATTCCCCGGCGAAAAAGATATATTAATACCACATTTTTGCTATGGGGGATGACTATGAGATATCAGATAAAACACGCGCTGGTGCAGTATGCAGCAGATACCATATTGGAGGATGTTAATTTCGAGATTCATGACAGTGAAAAAATTGCGGTAGTCGGCCGGAATGGCTGCGGAAAGACAACGCTCCTTAAGCTGATAGCCGGAGATATTGGAATGAATAATCTGGACAGTGACGAGGAATGCGGTATTTTTATGGCGGGCAGACAGCGGATCGGGTTCCTGCATCAGATCAGTTTTGAAGATGGAAACGTGACCGTAGAGGAGGAGATCAAAAAAGCTTTTGCTCCTGTCTTTGCCTGTGAAAAGCGTATGAAGGAACTGGAAGATGCAATGAACCGGGAAGAGAATGAGGCACTTCTTCGGGAGTATGCAGGTCTGCAGAATCAAATGGAGGCGCTCAGGGGTTATCATTGGCAGCAGGACATGGAAATCATGTTTCAGAAATTTGGGTTTCCGCTTCAGGATCTGAAGCGCCCCATTGGCAGCTACTCAGGAGGACAGCAGACAAAGGTTGCCTTTATCAAGCTTTTGCTAAGCAGACCGGATATTATGCTGCTGGATGAGCCTACAAATCACCTTGATCTGCCTACCATCGAATGGCTGGAAAATTATCTGAAAGAATATGACAGAGCCGTTGTCATAGTGTCTCATGACAGGATGTTTTTGGACAAAGTGATCGATGTGACCTATGAGATAGAGTATCATCGGATAAAGCGGTATCCGGGGAATTATTCTGCTTTTGTAAAACGCAAAGAAGAGGATCTGATCAAACAGGAGAAGGACTATGAAGAGCAGCAAAAGGAAATAGAGCGTCTTACAGCCTGGATTGAAAAGTGGAAGAATACGCCCACTAAGGTGGCCGCAACGAGATCGAAACGTATGGCAATTGAACATATGGTAAAAATCGAAAAACCCCGGCGTTTTGATACCAAAACTTTTCGGGCAATGTTTTCACCGCGGATAGAAAGCTATACGGATGTATTGACAGTAAAAAAACTGAAGATTGGGTACGACAGAGAACTGAATCAGGTCTCTTTTCAGCTGAAAAAAGGAGAAAGGCTTGCAGTCATCGGAGAAAACGGAATAGGAAAATCTACTTTATTAAAAACGTTGATCGGGGAGATCTCGCAGCTTGGAGGATCCTTTACAGTAGGTCCCAATGTGGAATGGGGTTATTTTGACCAGCAGAAAGCAGTGGTGAATGATGCTGATCCCGGGCAGACAGTGCTTGATAATTTTTGGGAGGAATATCCGGATCTTTTGCGTGAAGATGTGAGAAGCGCACTGGGGAATTTTCTATTTTCCCAGGAAGAGGTCTTAAAGCAAATGGGACAGCTTTCGGGGGGAGAAAAAGTGCGGCTTGCACTGTGTAAAATGTTCTTTACAAGACCCAATCTTCTGATACTTGATGAGCCCACCAATCACATGGATATGGTGGGAAAAGAAGCATTGGAAACAATGCTTACGAATTTTGATGGAACGGTGCTGTTCGTATCCCATGACCGTTATTTTATCAAACAGATCGCTACGGAAATATTGGAATTTTCTAAAGATGAAGTGAAACAGTTCCACTGTGGCTATGAAGATTATTTAATAGAAAAAAATAAAAAGATAACAGTATCAAAAGATCATGAACAGAAAAAAGCAAATTCATCAAATCCTACAATCGAAGATGTATTTGATAAAAAAACTTACTATAATCCGGGAAAGGTTAAGACCCGTCTGACCAGACAGCTTGAAAAATATGGAGCAATGCTGACGGAAAGCGAAGAAAGAGCTGAGAATCTAAAGATGCAGATGTTGGATCCGGAGCTTGCTGCTGATTATCAGAAATTGATGGAACTTCAGAATCTTTTGGAAGAAGAGGAACATCAACAGGAAAGTCTGTTGGAGCGTATGCTGGAGACAGAAACAGAGCTGGCAGAATTGGAAATCTGACTTTTGTAAATATCTATGAGTATGGAGGAAAGGTATGTCAAATACGACGAAACTTGCACTGGAAGCATCACTGAAGAAGCTTTTACAGCACAAAAAAATAGATAAGATTACGATAAACGATCTGACAACAGACTGCGGTATCAGCCGAATGTCTTTTTACTATCATTTTAAAGATATTTATGATCTGGTGGAATGGATCTGTGAAGAAGACGGAAAACGGATTCTGGACGGCAAGAAAACTTATGATACGTGGAAGGAAGGAATGACTCAGATCTTTGAAGCCGTTCTGGAAAATAAATCATTTATCCTGAATGTATACAGTGCAGTCAGCAGAGAGAAAATTGAAAAGTATCTGAACAAGCTTGCCTGCAGCCTGATCGCTAATGTAGTAGAAGAAAAAAGCGCGGGTACATCGATTGATGAAACTGATAAGCTATTTATTGCGGAATTTTATAAATATGCTTTTGTGGGAGTGATGTTGGACTGGATTGCCCGCGGCATGAAGGACGATCACAAAGAAATCGTAGAGAGAATGAGTATTACTCTTCGTGGAAATATCACAAATTCCATTCGTAATTTTGAACTGGAAAAGAAAAATTGATTTTTTATCAAAACAGGCGGAATGATAAGTTTTTTATCATCCCGCCTGTTTTGTAAATAGTATTTTCAAAAAAGAAGTCATAAGATATGTCCATAGAAAACAAAAGAATGAACCAATAAAAAGAAAGGTGGTAATTTGTATGGCATCAAAGAAGAATGTCGGAATCGGCGTGGCAGCAATTGCCGCAAGTGCCGGTGCTGCAGCGATCGCAGCAAAAAAGCATAGGAATACAGAAAAAAAGGCAGAAAAGAAAGCGGCAGAAAAATCTGCCGGTGAGCAGGAATACCGCAACACCGAAAGAGGAAAAAATGTTAAAAACAGTAAGGGGATTTATTATACAAACGGTAACTACGAGGCTTTTGCTAAACCCAAAAAACCGGAAGGTGTGGAAGATAAAAATGCATATCTGGTAGGAAGCGGTCTTGCTTCTCTGGCAGCAGCCTGTTTCCTGGTACGTGACGGACAGATGCCTGGCTCACATATACATATTTTAGAATCCATGGATATTGCAGGCGGTTCCTGCGACGGCATTAATGATCCTACAAGAGGCTATGTAATGCGCGGCGGCCGTGAGATGGAGGATCATTTTGAGTGTCTCTGGGATTTGTTCCGCAGCATCCCGTCCATAGAAACTCCTGGTATATCCGTGCTGGATGAGTATTACTGGATAAATAAAGAGGATCCTAATTATTCCTTGTGCCGTGCTACAGTTAACCGTGGAGAGGATGCACATACAGACGGTAAATTTAACCTCAGCCAGAAAGGCTGTATGGAGATCATGAAGCTGTTCATGACTAAGGATGAGGACCTGTATGATAAGACCATCGAAGACGTATTTGACGATGAAGTATTTGGTTCAACATTCTGGTTATACTGGAGAACCATGTTTGCATTTGAAAACTGGCACAGTGCTTTGGAAATGAAGCTTTATTTCCAGAGATTTATTCACCATATTGCAGGGCTTCCTGATTTCAGTGCACTGAAATTTACTAAATATAATCAGTATGACTCCCTGATCCTTCCTATGCAAAAATATCTGGAAGACGCAGGGGTTGACTTCCAGTTTAATACAGAAGTTACCAATGTGATTTTTGAATTTGAAGATGGCAGGAAAGTAGCCAAGGCAATTGAATGTAAAGTGGGCGGCATGGAAAAAGGTATCATGCTCACAGAAAATGATCTTGTATTTGTTACGAACGGAAGCTGTACGGAAGGCACCATATATGGTGATCAGAACCATGCGCCAAATGGAGATGCTGAGGTAAGGACCAGTGGAAGCTGGAACTTATGGAAAAATATAGCCAAGCAGGATCCGGCATTCGGTCATCCCGAAAAATTCTGTTCTGATGTGGCAAAAACAAACTGGGAATCTGCAACAGTTACAACACTTGATGATAAGATCCTTCCTTATATTACAAATATCTGCAAACGTGACCCTAAAAGTGGAAAGGTAGTTACCGGTGGTATTGTAAGCTGTCAGGATTCCAGCTGGCTTATGAGCTGGACCATCAACCGGCAGGGCCAATTTAAGGATCAGGATAAAGATAAAGTATGTGTATGGGTATACGGATTATTTACAGATGTTCCCGGTGATTTTGTGAAAAAGCCCATGAAAGAATGTACAGGCAGGGAAATTACGGAAGAATGGTTGTATCACATAGGTGTTCCTGTAGAGGAGATTCCTGATCTGGCAGAAAACAGTGCTGTCTGCGTTCCTACAATGATGCCTTATATTACATCATTCTTTATGCCCAGAACCAAGGGGGACCGTCCTGATGTAATTCCGGATGGATGTGTGAACTTTGCATTCTTAGGTCAGTTTGCAGATACTCCCAGAGATACTGTATTCACTACAGAATATTCTGTAAGGACCGCCATGGAAGCCGTATATGGCCTGCTTGGTGTAGACAGAGGTGTTCCGGAAGTATGGGGAAGCGTTTATGATGTGCGGCAGCTGCTTGACAGCAGTGTGAAACTTATGGATGGCAAATCTCCTCTGGAGATTGAACTGCCGGGTCCTCTCAATGCGTTAAAGAAACCTGTTCTTCATGTGATAAAAGGAACAGTGATCGAAAAATTACTGCGTGATCATGATGTGATAAAGGAAGGTATGATCTGATCGGCTGAAAAACCACATCTAAAATGCACAATATTATAAATTCCCAATATAATATCATATATCGATACATTGGGAGATTTATATCATGAAGGAAAAAGAAAACTCCTTGACCAGTACATGCAGTTTTGCCGGCGTGAAACCAATTATGGTAGATCTGCCTTATCCTCCGGTTCAGGTAAGGGAAAGAAACCAGGGATATGCTAATTTACTTAGCAATGATTACTGTGGCAGTGTGTCTGAACTGTCGGCAATTACACAGTATATCAATAATGAAAATCGTTTATTCAGTGAAAAATGCCCTCTGGCAAAAACCATACTGGGGATTGCAATGGCAGAGATGATGCATTTGCAGAAACTGGGTGAATTAATGTATTTACTGGGAGGAAATATTGACTTTAGTGCAAAACTGCAATGTGGCAGGCAGAAAATGTGGACGCCGGAATGTCTGACTATTCCGGAAAATACCAGAAAAATGATATTGGCAGATATAGATGCCGAAACAGCAGCCATAAATCAATACAGAATGCATATAAAAATGATGGATGATGATTGTGTTAACGCTGTACTTCTTAGAATTATTAAGGATGAGGAATATCATATAATGATTCTGCAGATATTGCTGCAGGAATTGTAATCAATATGCGAAAACTTTATAAATCCCAATGAGTATTTAGAATGAATGCTCATTGGGATTTTTTGTCATTCTTTTCCGAAAAATTGTACGAAAAAAGCTAACGAAAATATTTTAGTAAATAGTGTAAATTTGTGATAAATGTCGAAAAATAGTTTCGTAATCTGCGAGTATTGCAATATTTTTATGGGAATTATATAATTTGCGTGTAAAAAAGAAACAACAAAATGACAGAAAAGGAAATAGGATGAATATTCAGGAAATTGCAAGATTGGCAGATGTTTCCGTATCCACCGTATCAAAAGTTATGAACGGGAAAGATAAGGACATCAGTAAAAAAACAAAGGACAAAGTTCTGAAGATCATAGAAGAAAATAATTATATTCCCTATGCCAGATACAGAGTAAAGGAGGGAC
>JAAVBZ010000039.1 GCA_014803415.1 Lachnospiraceae bacterium | reverse complement strand
TGTAACGAGGTTAAGTCCCTCTACAATTACTCTACCCGTTTTGGGGTCGGCTACGATAACTTTGCCTCTCTTGCCGTAGTCTTCTACGCCACCGACAATGATTTCGACAGTGTCACCGGACCTAACATTCATACTTGCCATTTACGTGTCCTCCTTTTACAGCACTTCGGGAGCCAACGAGACAATCTTCATGTAGTCTTTTTCACGAAGTTCTCTTGCTACCGGTCCAAAAATACGTGTTCCTCTGGGAGTCTTATCATCTTTAATGATAACAGCAGCATTTTCGTCAAATCTAATATAAGATCCGTCTTTGCGACGTGCGCCTTTTACAGTACGAACAACTACAGCCTTTACTACGTCGCCCTTCTTTACAACGCCGCCTGGTGTTGCATCTTTAACGGTAGCAACGATTATATCGCCGATCTGTGCATATCTTCTTGTAGATCCACCCATAACTCTGATGCAGAGGATTTCCTTAGCACCTGTGTTATCAGCAACCTTAAGTCTGCTTTCTTGTTGAATCATGCTAATTCTCCTTCCAAATTTAACTTGAAATTTACCTATTTGGCTCTTTCAATAATCTCAACAAGTCTCCATCTCTTATCCTTTGATAAGGGTCTTGTTTCCATTACTTTTACGGTATCACCGATATGACATTCATTGTTTTCATCATGTGCTTTTAATTTGTAGGTACTCTTAACGACCTTTTTGTAAAGCGGATGTTTAACATGCTCTTCAATAGCAACAACGATTGTCTTATCCATTTTATCACTGATAACTTTACCGGTACGTGTTTTTCTTAAATTTCTTTCCACGACTTAAGTCTCCTTTCTTTGACATTCACTAAAAACAACCTTAAGCTTCTTTCTGCTTCTGGGTAATAACTGTCTGAATTCTTGCAATGTTCTTTCTTACTTCTTTAATTCTTGCTGTATTATCCAGCTGATTGGTTGCATTCTGGAATCTCAAATTGAAAAGTTCTTTTTTAGCAGCTACTAAATCCTGTGCTAACTGCGCAGCTGATTTTGTTTTTAAATCTTCTACATACTTGTTAGTTTTCATTTGACACACCGCCTTCCAAGTCTGCTTTAGAAACAATCTTGCACTTGCAGGGAAGTTTATAAGTTGCAAGCCTCAATGCTTCTCTGGCTGTTTCTTCAGGTACTCCTGAAATCTCAAACAATACACGGCCGGGTTTAACAACTGCTACCCAGTACTCCAGTGTTCCTTTTCCGGAACCCATACGTGTTTCTGCCGGTTTTGCTGTTACTGGTTTATCAGGGAAAATCTTAATCCAGACTTTACCGCCACGCTTTACATAACGTGTTACTGCGATACGGGCAGCTTCGATCTGGTTTGACTTGATCCAACATGGCTCTAATGCAACAATACCGTATTCACCGTAAGTAATTGTGTTACCACGTGTAGCTTTTCCTCTCATGGTGCCACGGAACTGTTTACGACGCTTAACTCTTTTAGGCATTAACATTATTTATCGCTCCCTTCCTGCACTGTCTTTTCTTCATTCTTCTTAGTAGGAAGTACTTCACCCTTGTAGATCCATACTTTTACGCCTACTTTACCGTAGGTTGTATCTGCTTCTGCAAAACCGTAATCAATATCTGCACGCAATGTCTGAAGCGGAATAGTTCCTTCGCTGTAGAACTCTGTACGGGCCATATCAGCACCGCCAAGACGTCCTGAGCAGGAAGTTTTGATACCAAGCGCACCGGCCTTCATGGTTCTGCCCATGCAGGACTTCATAGCACGTCTGAAAGATACACGGTTCTCAAGCTGCTGTGCGATATTCTCTGCAACAAGCTGTGCATCTCTGTCAGGTCTTTTGATCTCTTTAATATCTACCAGTATCTTCTTACCTGTTAATTTGGAAAGTTCTTTCTTGGTCACTTCGATTTCGGCGCCGCCCTTGCCGATCACAACACCGGGCTTAGCTGTATAAATGATGACCTTTACTCTGCCTGCAGCTCTTTCGATCTCGATCTTGGAAACGCCGGCACTGTATAATTTCTTCTTCAGAAATTTTCTGATGTCATAATCTTCTACAAGATACTCAGAAAATTCTGCATCTGCATACCATTTAGAATCCCAATCCTTAATAATACCGACTCTAATGCCGTGAGGATTAACTTTCTGTCCCATAATTTACCTCCTATCTTTCATCAAGCACAATTGTAATGTGGCTCATTCTCTTTTCGATCCTGTAAGCCCGGCCCTGTGCTCTCGGTTTTACTCTCTTCATTGTAGGTCCCTTGTTTGCGTAGCATTCTGCAACATAAAGGTTCTCTACATTCATTCCGTTATTGTTTTCTGCATTTGCAATTGCAGACTGTAATAACTTCTTGATAATGCTGGAAGCATATCTGGGATTATACTCTAAAATTGCCAGGGCAGTTGTAACATCTTTGCCCCTGATAGCATCTAAAACGAAACATGCTTTCTGAACAGACACTCTTGCGTAAGACAGCTTAGCTGAAGGTCTTGTATCTTTCTGCGCATTTCTCTCTCTTTTAATCTGGGATCTATGTCCTTTTGCCATTGCTAAAACCTCCTATCTTACTTTAGACTTCTTTTCGTCTTTACCGTGTCCTCTATAAGTCCTGGTTGCCACGAACTCGCCTAACTTGTGTCCAACCATGTCTTCTGTTACATATACAGGAACATGCTTTCTTCCGTCGTGTACTGCAAACGTATGTCCCACAAAAGAGGGGAAGATTGTAGAACGACGTGACCAGGTCTTAATAACCTGCTTTTGTCCTGCTGCATTCATTGCATCTACTTTTTTCAGTAAACTTTCGTCTGCAAAGGGTCCTTTTTTAAGTGATCTAGCCATTTTCTCTCCTCCTTAATTATTTGATGGCCTTGCCGTCTCTTCTTCTTACGATCAACTTGTTAGAAGCTTTTTTCTTCTTACGGGTCTTAAGACCAAGAGCGGGCTTGCCCCAAGGTGTACTCGGGCCGGGACGTCCGATACCGGTCTTGCCTTCACCACCGCCGTGAGGATGGTCGTTGGGGTTCATTACAGAACCGCGGACTGTAGGGCGGATACCCATATTGCGCTTACGTCCTGCCTTACCGACATTTACGAGGCTGTGATCAACATTACCTACGATTCCCACTGTAGCTCTGCATTCGATGGGAACCATTCTCATTTCGCCAGAAGGAAGTCTGAGTGTTGCATATTTGCCTTCCTTAGCCATCAGCTGGGCGCTGTTACCAGCAGAACGAACAAGCTGTCCGCCCTTTCCGGGATATAACTCAATGTTGTGTACCTGAGTACCAACGGGAATAGCAGATAACGGCAGGCAGTTTCCTACTCTCACTTCAGCTTCGGGTCCGTTCATGACCTTCATGCCGTCCGTCAAGCCTTCGGGAGCGATGATATATGCTTTTTCGCCGTCTGCATAGCAGATCAATGCAATATTAGCTGTTCTGTTAGGATCATATTCGATTCCCACTACTGTTGCAGGAATTCCATCCTTTTTGTTTCTCTTGAAATCAATGATTCTGTATTTTCTCTTGGCACCGCCTCCACGGTGTCTTACAGTGATCTTACCCTGATTATTACGACCGGCATTTTTGTTCAGTGAAACACACAGTGATTTCTCAGGTGTTGACTTTGTGATCTCAGCAAAGTCAGAACCGGTCATATTTCTTCTGGAAGGTGTATATGGGTTATAAGTCTTAATTCCCATGACTTTATCTCCTTTCGAGTTTCATTTAATATCGCACTTTTCATGTGCATAGTCGTTACTTTTGGTCTTTATTAGAGACCTGCAAATATTTCAATATCCTTGCTGTCATCTGTCAGCCATACGATAGCTTTCTTTGTTTTGGCTGTCTTACCGTAAACCATTCCGCGCCTCTTGGTCTTACCGTCAAGATTCATGGTGTTTACCTTTTTCACTTTTGCTCCATCGAACATTTTTTCAACAGCTTCTTTGATCATTGTCTTATTTGCTTCGGGATGAACCAAAAAAGTATATTTCTTTTCGCTCATACCAGCCATACTCTTTTCTGTGATAACCGGTTTGAGGATCACGTCATAATACTGGATTGCTGCCATTATGCATACACCTCCTCAATCTTGGCTACTGCATCCTTGGTAAGGATAACCGTATCGCCCTTTAAAATATCATAAACATTGATCGTATTTGTTAATGCTGTCTTAACCTTGGGAATATTTCTAGCAGACATAATGACCTTTTCATCTTTGTCAGCCAGAACAACAAGTGCCTTGCTTACCTTCAGGTTGTCAAGAACTGCCTTAAATTTCTTGGTCTTGATCTCATCAAATTTAAGTTCATCAACAACGATCAGTTTGTTCTCCTGAACTCTGCTTGTAAGAGCGGACTTAAGCGCTGCTCTCTTTTCCTTTTTATTTAATTTGAAAGAATAATCTCTCGGTACGGGAGCGAATACAACGCCGCCTCCTGTCCACTGGGGAGCTCTGGTTGAACCCTGTCTTGCATGACCGGTTCCTTTCTGTCTCCAAGGTTTTCTACCGCCACCGGAAACTTCAGAACGTGTTTTTGCTTTCTGTGTTCCCTGACGATTGTTAGCAAGCTGCTGCACAACTGCCATGTGTACAAGGTGTTCATTTACTTTTACACCGAATACCGCATCGTTTAATTCAATTGTGCCAACTTCTTTGCCTTCCATATTATAAACAGATACGTTTGCCATCTGAATGGTCCTCCTTTCATCTTAAGACTGATTATGCAATAGTCTTTACAGTTTCTTTGATTGTCACTAAGGCTTTCTTAGGTCCGGGTACTGCACCCTTTACAAGAAGCAGATTATTTTCTGCATCTACTCTTACGATTTCAAGGTTCTGTACTGTAACCTTTACACAGCCCATATGACCGGGCATCCCTTTGCCTTTGAATACACGGCTCGGTGAAGAGCAGGCACCGTTAGAACCCTGATGGCGATGGAACTTAGAACCATGGGCCATGGGACCTCTGTGCTGTCCGAGTCTCTTGATCGCGCCCTGGAATCCTTTACCTTTGGAAATAGCAGTTGCATCGATCTTATCTCCGGCTGCAAACATATCGGCTTTAATTTCGCTTCCAAGTGCATATTCCTCTGCATTGTCAAGCTTCAGCTCTCTGACATATCTCTTGCAGGAAACGCCTGCTTTGTCGAAATGTCCCTTCTGAGCCTTATTAACGCCATGTCTGTGAATCACTTCTTTCTTACCGCTCTTGTCTCTGTTGACAATTCTTTCTTTCTTGTCTACAAAGCCAACCTGTACTGCGCTGTAACCGTCATTTTCAACGGTCTTTACCTGTGTTACTACACAAGGGCCAGCCTGAAGTACTGTTACAGGAACCAAAGTTCCGTCTTCGTTGAAGATTTGAGTCATTCCGACTTTGGTAGCTAAAATAGCTTTTTTCATTTCTTTACCTCCATTTAATTCTACAGCGGGCCTCTATCGGGCCATCCTAGTGTAATGGTTGAAAAACTTATTTGTTCTTCATTTTGATGTCAATGTACACACCTGCGGGCATCTCTAATCTCTGAAGAGCATCTACCGTCTTGGGTGTGGGTGAGATGATATCGATCAGTCTCTTGTGAG
>JAAVBZ010000038.1 GCA_014803415.1 Lachnospiraceae bacterium | reverse complement strand
CGGGCTGAAGATGCTTGCGGCAGCCGCGATTGGAACCAGCGGGGCTACGATTATCGGTAAGACAATAGCCACCGGCTTGTTAAAGCTGATTCCAGGTGTAGGGACTGTCGCAGGAGGTGCAATTTCAGCAGGAACAGCGGGCGTGGTAACGCTGGCAATGGGGAACGCATTCATCGAAGTGTGTAAGCTGGTTAAAATCGGGAAATTAAGCGAAGCCGACCTGACATCATCAACAGGCACTTCAATTATGAAGGAACAATTCAGGAGCCAGATGAACAAGAATCTGAACAAGAATGACGATTAATTGTTATGTAGGTAACATTTTGCCAAGTACTGTGTATAGAGTTTGGAAAATGCTCCTAAGCATAATGATTCATTTGATAGAATTATGTTAGCTCAGGCAAAAGCGGAGAATTTGATGTTTTTAACACATGATTCATTAATCCCGTACTTTGCAAAAAGCAAACGCCTGTGCGATTTTAACATCTCCATCAATCGCACAGGTGGCATCATTTCTGCTTTTATCCCTTTACAGCTTCCATCAACATCCGAACGCACAGATCAATCCCAAGCTTTCCGGCATTCATATATAGCTCATAGCACTTCGGGTCACTCCACTCCTGATTAGTAACTGAATTATAAAAACTGCTCCTTCTTTTATCATTCGTTTTCAGGGCGGCCTCTGCCTCTGACCTCTGAATTCCTTCACGCTCTATAGCTCTTTGTATTCTTTTGTCATGCTCCGCATAGATAAATACCCTTAAATTATTTTCCCATTCCTTAAGGATATACCCGGATGCTCTGCCTACGATCACACAATTCCCCTCTTTGGCGGCCTCTTCAATGATACGCTTTTCTTCTAAAAAAAGTTTATCTGCCAAAGGTAAGTCTTTATGATCGGATAAACCTCCCAACGGCGTTCTATAAAGATTAAGAAACATGCCGCCTGATCCACTCTCCTCGAGCCCTTCAATTTGAAAGAAAGGTATATCCAGCTTCTGTGCCGCCTCCATGATAATATTCCTGTCATAAAGCTTGTAACCTAATGCCTCTGCCAGCCTTTTTCCAATTTCATTCCCGCCACTGGCATACTTTCGTTCAATTGTTATTATGTTATACATAAACACACCCCACTTTCCATCTCTTTCTTCATTATAAACAAATTCTTCCAAAATACCAATCCATTTTTAAACTGTGTACATACCTTTGCTTGTATTGTTTAGGCCATTTTTCTATTCTATTTTGACTTGTATATTTCATTTAGGAGAAATATAATATGTTTTATGCTGCTGGATATGAGCGGTGCGGCTGTGAGCCTTCAGTCCCAACAGGAGAGAAATATGATTTACATTGTGGATAACATTTCAAATTTTTTAATATATCTTTTTATCATCTATTTTGGATTCAGGATAAGTCCCAGAAAAAACAGGCTTTATCTTGGCGGGGCTGTTCTGATCATGCTCTTGGCGGGTGTTTTTAATGCATACTCTGATACAAGTTCTCCAATCGTTTATATGTTTTGGAGTGTGCTTGCCATATGCTTATTTTTTGAAGAACGTCTTGGACATCTGCTGGCATTAAGTGCCGCCCTTATGTATTTTACCGGAATTGTTGATACATTCAGCGTTATGTTGATACAGGTTGTTTTAATAGGCGGAGGAATTTCCAGCACAATTGTAACATGGTGGATGGAACTTGCCTATCTGATCTCGTTTTTTATATATCTTCTGATATATTTACAGCTTCTTAAAAAGAATGAAGTATACTTATGTGATATAGAATTTAGGTACAAGTTTGCTCTTTTAATACAGGGAAGTATCTTCCAAATGTTCTATAACTTTGTATTTGTCTATTTTGATGAAAATCATACAATGTACAGTTGGGATGCATATGCAGTATTTTTTATCAGTATAACAGGCGCGATTTATTCTATCTTCCTTACACTCAGTCTTGCTATAAAAAATATACTCTCAAACAGGCAGAAACAGGACCTTCAATCTTTAATGCATATGCAAAAGCAGCAATACGATTACCAGTTACAGCAGTCAGTGGCAGTACGGCGCTTTAAACATGATCTGATAAATCATATTGGTGTTCTCAGAGAGTTGATAAATCAGAAAAAGACAGAATCAGCCAAAGAGTACATAGATACTATCTGGGATGTTCAGGATGAGTTTGATTTAAAGATTCACACAGGAGATAGTTTTCTCGATGTTGTTATAAATTATTATTCCTATTTGGCGGGAAAGGAAAACATAGAGTTTGTAGTATCAGGAAGACTGACTGAAGAAATACATCTTAAAATGTTTGATATTACAACTCTGATGGGAAATATATTGCAGAATGCCATTGAAGCAACTCTAAAAGCCGCTATTCCAGAAATCAGGGTTGAACTTGTAGAACATAAGAAGGAGTTTTTTATTGTTGTCAGTAACAGCGTAGTTGAAATCATTAATACAGCAAAAGGCTTTTCTATGACATCCAAAAAAGATAAGGCAAATCATGGGTTCGGACTGAAAAATATTGCTGCAACAGTCGAAAAGTATCATGGTGAATGTTATATGGAGTCCGTAGTGGAAAATGGAAAAGCAATATTTAAGATCAGTATTGCTATCCCAAAGGAGAACAGGGTATGAAAATAGGTATCGTAGAAGATGAAGCAGCATGGAGGGATAAGGTGCAGGCCGCTATTGAAAAATATTGCGGGGATAAAAAGATTCCCTTTGAAATTAATTCATATAGCAATGGAAAAGATTTTATGAAAAACGCAGATACAGACTTATTGTTTCTGGATATTGAACTTGCAGAAAATGAAGATGGTTTTGGAATAGCTGAAAGATTGATGAATTCCGGAAGCCAATGTAAGATATGTTTTTTAACTTCCCATACGGAATTAGCCAGACTGGGTTATAGAGTGAATGCTTTCAGATATATTGATAAAAAGCATTTGGAAGAAATCAATGAGGCGCTTGATTTTTTCCTTAAGACTAAAATTCAGGACCGGATTATCTATTGCAATGATTCTTTAGGAATCTGCACAAAAATAAATTTGAATGAACTCCTGCTTATTGAGACAAATGGGAGAAAACTAAGATATCTAATGCTGGATGGCAGCGAACATTTGTGTGAGGGACGGATATCTGAAACTGCACAAAGTTTATCTCAATATGGATTTTTTCATATACAACGATCCTATATCGTCAATTTTAAATATATTGAGCAGGTAAACAGCCGCGAGGTTACACTTTGCAATGGGTTAAAGGTAGTGATCGGAAGAGTTCACAGTAAGGAATTTAGGAAGGAATTTTTAAAATGGAGAATGTGGCTTGATGATTGATTTGTGTTGTTTATGCAAAAATTGTGACATTTGTGTAAGGAGCATTTTACTGTCTTTCTCATTGTGATATAAACAAAGAGTTGATCAAATTAGTTATGGAGGAGAAATATGAGAAAAAATATGTTGATAGGGGCTTTAGGCATGATGGCGATGTTACTGTCTGCCTGTAGCATGGAAAATACAGAAAACAGGGAGGAAATTGTAGTGGTGGAAGAAATTGCGCCAACAATTGTACCTGCCGATACGGATGAAAAAGAAATGGCAGCGGACTCACCCGCTGGTGACGAAAAGGAAGAAAACGTCAAGACGGAAGAGAATTCTGTGCTTCCAGATGCAGAGCCGGAAGAGCAATCATCGGTTTCTGATGAATCTCCGGATACGTACCGCGAGCTTTATATGCAGGTAGTCACGGAAACGGAAGGTGATGCAGTTATTTTTTCGCTGGTTTATTTAGATAACGATGATATTCCGGAGCTAGTGGTCTGCGACAGGGGATATGGAATATATTCCATTTATACAGTAAAGAACGGCAAAGCTTTTTGCATGGTAGATGCTATGACTACGGTAGAAATGACTTACTTTGAGCGTAAAGGAGTCATTTCCCAGTTTGCAAGATGGAATGGCGGCGGTGATGAAGGCGGATACGGTTGGTATTACTATCAGGTAAGCACGGATAAGGCGCTTGCAGATGGCGATTTGCCAACTTTGCATTTTACTTATGATGCAACCTATGATGAAGAAGGAAATTGGACAGGGGAAGGCGTTACAAAATATTATCACATGGATCAGGAGATTGATGAGGTCGCATATCAGCAAATGATGAATGATCTGGGAATCGTAGAGGGGAAAGAAAATGTTTTGACGGATAATGCCCTTGGAAAAGCGGAGATGCTTGATCAATTAGGATAATAGAAAGAGGTGCAGTTTTGAAAAAATTCAGGAGAATAATACTCTTTGGCATAATAGCTGCTATACTGTGTATAGTGACTGCCTGCAAGACATCGGAGCAGGAAATGACACATCCGGAAGCAGAAGATTTCATCCCGGTATCTCCTGCACCGGAAATTATAACCGAGGAACTGGATGATACCGGTTTTGACTTTACTGTATGTTTTGCAGGCGATATCAATTTAGATGAAAACTGGTGTACTACTCAGTATATGTCAGCGCAGCCGAATGGTATCTATGACTGCATTTCTGAGGAATTAGTCGGCTTTATGAAGGATGCAGACATTATGTGTCTGAATAATGAATTTTCCTACAGTACACAGGGAAAGCCTCTGGAAGGAAAAGCCTATACTTTTCGCGCAGATCCGGAACGGGTGGAGGTACTGCAGCAGCTGGGCGTTGATGCAGTAACACTGGCAAACAACCATGTTTATGATTATGGAAAAGAAGCAATGCTGGACACTTTTGCGGTTTTGGAAGGTGCCGGAATACCTTACTTTGGCGCAGGGGATACCTTACAGAGAGCAATGGAGCCTTTGTATTTGGAGGCAGATGGAAAAACTATCGCGTTGGTAGCGGCCTCCCGTGCAGAAAAATATAAAATGACGCCGCAGGCTACTGATGTGGAACCGGGGATACTGCGGTGTTATGATACAGAACTGTTTTTACAGGTGATCAAAGAGGCAAAGGAGCATGCAGATTTTTGTATTGCTTTTGTGCACTGGGGAACAGAGTACAGTTATGACTTAGAGCAGGTGCAGTTGGACACAGGAAAAGAGTATCTGGATGCAGGAGCAGATGTGGTGATCGGTGCCCACTCCCATTGCTTACAGGGCATGGAATATTACAATGGAAAACCGATCATATATAGTCTTGGGAATTACTGGTTCAATGAAAAAACATTGGACACCATGCTCTTGCTGCTTCATTTTTCGGGAGATGATAGTGAAACACAGTTAGCGGTTCAAGTCATTCCAGCGGTGCAGTCGGGCTGTCAGACAACTTACGCATCCGAATTTTGCGAACAGCGAAGGATTTATGATTTTCTCGAAAGTATCTCTGTCAATGTGGAAATTTCGGACGAGGGGATTGTCACAATCTCAGATGATGGTAATTATTGAAATCAAGTCTTCATGAGACATATCCTGCTTAATATTGAATATTCACGATCCGCAGGCTTATATGGCGCCTGATACTTGGAAAGCCAGCGTCGGTTATAAAGATTATTTTATCGGTGAAGGAGAATAAACCATGGCGATTGATTTTCAGAAATTTATGAGCCAAAAAATAAGAAGAGAATTTGAAATGGCCCATACAGAAATTTGTTGTGATCACAAAGAACCGGCGGCAGAATATGTGGCAATGCGCGACGGCACCCGCCTGCATACCTGGATGATCTTTCCGAAGGAAGAGAAAGTACAATATCCGGTTATCCTGACCCGGACCTGTTATCCAAACAACGATTTTATGTACCACATTTATGGAGAAGAACTTGCTATGAGAGGGTATGTCTTTATCTGGCAGTATACTCGTGGCCGTGAAGCGTCTGAAGGAGAATGGATTCCGAATATTTATGAACGAGATGACGGAATCGATACCGTGGACTGGATCATTTCCCAGCACTGGTGTGAGAGCCTCGGATACTGGGGAATGTCCTATACCAGCATGGCGGGCTGGGCTATGGCGGATGCTGTGGACGGCAAAGTCGCCTCTATGTATCTGGAGCATTACGGCACGGATCGTTTTGTTTCTGCCTATGAGAAAGGTTCCTTCCGGCATGATGTCCTGACATCCTGGTCCATGGAGAACGGTCCGGTGAAAACAGACTGTTCTTATGATCGTTATCTGGAAAGCTGTCACTATATGCCGCAGCTCCAGGTAGATGAAGCACTCTGGGGAGGCAGAAATGATTCTTATCGCAGTTACATTATTAGTCCGGAACCTGATGCGAAGCTCTGGCAGTCCGGATGGTGGAAGACGCTTCGGGAGATTCCTGAAAAGACAACGTTGCCGGTATGCCTTGTTAGCGGCTGGTATGACCATCATCACGGTAGCAGCATGAAGACATGGGAACGCTTAAGTGATACATCCAAGGCTCACAGCCAGCTTGTCATCGGTGCGTGGAATCATTTCATGGAACCGGTCATTCCGGGGCGCGAGACACAAAACATGCATCCCGAGGAAATGCCGCCGATGCTGGAATGGTTCGAGCTGACTTTGAAACAGAAAAGAGCACCGAAGCAAAAAGTATGCTGTTATGTGATCGGTGAAGATAAATGGGTGGAAAGCAAAGAATGGCCGATCATGACCGAAAGCAGTATATGGTATTTAGAGGCTGGACAGATATGTGATAAATACGCCGGAAAACTCATCCACATAAAGCAGGACAATGAGAGTACTGAGAAATCAGTGGAATTAACTTACACCTATGATCCGCAAAATCCTGTGAATTCCGTTGGTGGCGAAGGGCTTTTAAAGACAATGCAGCAGATCGGCAGCCTTGTACAGCCAAAAGCCGGATATCGTCCGGAGGTGCTCAGCTTTATTTCAGATCCTTTGGAATATGATGTAAAGATCACGGGGCAGATCCGGGTGGAGCTATACGTCCGCTCTGATTGTGAGGACACGGCATTCACTGCAAAGCTCATAGAAGTGATGCCGGATGGTACTGCCTATCACATCCGTTCCTCCATCACAACTATCGCTCAGGATCAGTCAAAAGGAGATAAATACATACCGGGAGAAGTGACAAAGGTTGAACTATCCATGTGGGATATTGCCTATACTATAAAAGCCGGTCATTGTCTTCGGCTGGATATATCGTCTTCTGATTTTCCGCAGTTTAATGTGCACTGCAATTACGCCGGTTTATGGTCTACACAGACAGTGTGCAGGCCTGCGCAGCAGACAATTTTTACAGGAGGAAAATTTGCTTCGCGGATTATGATTAACTTTAAATCCTGACCTTTACCATTAACTCATTGACAAAGGAAAATGCAAATAGTGCAATTTAATTGAACTCAATTAAATTAATTGCTATGCACAAGGAGGTCTGTTATGAGTGTTTATGATTTTAAGGTTAAGGCACAGGACGGCAGCGAGGTTTCGCTTTCCGATTACAAGGGTAAGGTATTGCTCATTGTAAACACTGCAACCGGCTGCGGATTTACACCACAGTATGATGAATTGCAGAATATTTATGATGAGTTTAGGGATAAAGGGCTTGAAATACTTGATTTTCCCTGCAATCAATTCGGAGGACAGGCACCTGGCAATGATGAGGAAATCCATTCCTTCTGTACAGGACGTTATGGTATTACTTTCCCACAGTTTTCAAAAGTGGATGTGAACGGTGAAAATGCAGCTCCGCTTTTTAAGTGGCTTACAGATAACACAGAATTTGAAGGCTTCGGCAAGTCTCCAATGGGAGTGATGCTTTCAGGCGTTGTTAAAAAGACTGATAAGGATTACAAAAACAACGGAAAGATCAAATGGAATTTTACAAAGTTTCTGATTGACAGAAATGGCGGGATCGTTGCACGTTTTGAGCCTACAGATATGAAGAATTTAAAGTCAAAGATTGAGGAGTGCTTATAATGCATTACGAATATAAAGCAGAAGACCAACTTCCTGTGCCGACCAGCTTGCCGGGTCGGTCCGTACAGCGTATAATGAAATATGTGGGAAGAAACCTATTTCCAAAGTGGCAGATACGGTGGGAGTATCCGTAGCACAAGAGGAATTTCATTGCAGGGGGCAGTTTGGCAAAATCCATAAGAACAGACCGAATGCAGCAGATCTTGAGGAGATTTCTGCTTTTACGAAAAAAATAATGTCAGAATAAGGTGAAAAAATGACTGATACTTCAAAATACGAAGTGTTAAAGCTTAAAAATCAATTATGTTTTCCGCTTTATGCAGCTTCCCGTGAGATCATCAAGCAGTACAGACCGTATCTTGATGATCTTGACCTCACCTATACGCAGTATATTGCTATGATGGTCTTTTGGGAAGAAAAGAAACTCAGCGTTAAGGAACTTGGTAAAAAATTGTTTTTAGATTCCGGCACATTGACGCCGGTCCTGAAAAGTCTTGAATCAAAGGGATATGTGATCCGTTCCCGTTCCAAAGAGGACGAGCGTGTGCTGGATGTGCAGATCACAGAGAAGGGAGAGGCGCTGAAAGAACAGGCGGTTTCGATTCCGCAGAGTGTTGCAGGCTGCGTGAAAATGGACAGGGAGGAAGCAATGTAGCTATATCAATTGCTTTACAAAGTGCTGGGAGCTTTAAAGGATGGATAAATGATACGACAAATTAGATACTTTCAGTCTGTTGTCCGCAACAACAGCTTTTCGGAGGCAGCGGCAGAGTGCCATATCTCACAGTCTGCCATTTCTCAGCAGATACAGGCATTGGAGCGTGAACTGGGCTTCTATCTGCTGGAGAGAAAAAACCGAAAGTTTATACTTACTCCGGCAGGAGAATATTTTTATAAAAAGAGTCTGGTGCTGATCGCCGACTATGAGCAGATGTGCCGGGAGGCGGGCAAGCTCGCAAAAGATGATAAAGCCACTTTGGTGATCGGCTATCTGCGCTGTTACAGCGGACAGGAGTTTCATCTTGCATTGGAAGAATTTTCAGCGAAGTACCCGGATGTGTCAGTGAAGATTGAATATGGAAATCATGAAGAATTGTATGAACTGCTCCGAATGGGAGGAGTAGATCTGGTTTTGAACGATCAGAGAAGGGCATTTTCAGACCAATATGTAAATCTTATTTTAACCACTGGAAATGAGTATGTTGAAATATCATCCAGAAATCCAATTGCTTCCCTGTCGTCAATTACGCCGCAGGAATTGAAGAATATTCCCTGTATTCTTGTGGCTTCGAAGGAACAAAGAAAAAATGAACAGGAATACTATAAAGGAGTGGTAGGATTCCAAGGTGATTTTCTTTATGCGGAAAATCTGGAGGAGGCCCGCCTGATGGTGATCGGAGGGCAGGGATTCATGCCGGTGGAAGGCGTAAAAAGGGCAGAAAATTTTGGCTCTTCTATCAGCCGTATTCCCCTGTTTAGGGGGGATTCGCAGATCACCCGTAATTATTGTGCTTTTTGGAAGCAGGAAAATTCAGGTTATTATGTGGAAGAATTTGCAGGTATATTAAAAAGGCAATTTGAATAGAAACGTCTGGCTAAAAGGGCCGTCCTGATTTTTTGCAGGGCGGTCATTTCATATCAGTTTTTCTTATAAGAATATTCCGAAAGTCAAATTGATTCTGATGCGGTCCTTTTTTATAATAAAGACAGAAAGAATGCAGGAAAAGGCATTATTTATGAAAGGGAAAAGAGGGTGTAGTTATGGAACAGATTAAAAAGAATTTTGGATTTGGATGTATGCGTTTGCCAATGAAAGACGGAGAGGTGGATACGGAGGAGTTTGTGAGAATGGTGGATGCCTTTCTTGAGAATGGGTTCAATTATTTTGATACCGCCCACGGTTATCTTGGCGGGAAAAGCGAAACGGCCCTGCGGACCTGTCTTACCAGCCGTTATCCCCGTGATAAATACATTCTGACGAATAAGCTGACGAACTTTTTCTTCCAAAAGCAAGAGGATATCCGTCCCTTTTTTGAAAGTCAGCTTGCCGCTTGTGGCGTAGATTATTTTGATTTTTATCTGATGCATGCGCAAGGTGCGGATAACTTTGCATATTTTAAAAAGTGCCGTGCATATGAAACTGCGCTGGAGTTGATGGCAGAGGGGAAATTTCGTCATTTTGGCATTTCTTTCCATGACCGGGCTGAGGTTTTAGAGCAGATTTTGACCGAATATCCACAGATAGAAGTGGTACAGATTCAATTCAATTATGTGGACTATGATGACCCCGCAGTGGAGAGTCGCAAATGTTACGAGGTCTGCCGGAAATTTGGAAAGCCGGTGATCGTCATGGAGCCCGTGAAAGGAGGAAATCTGGTCAATCTGCCGGAAGATGCAAGAAACATTTTAGAAGAATTGCATGGTGGAAGTCCAGCTAGTTATGCAATCAGATTTGCCGCCGGTTTTGAAGGAATCATGATGGTTCTTTCCGGCATGAGTGATATGATACAGATGCAGGATAATATCAGTTTTATGAAAGACTTCCAGCCTTTGTCGGATAAGGAGCTGGAAGCAGTTGGCCGGGTACAGGAGATTTTCCGTTCCATGAATCTGATTCCCTGTACGTCCTGCCGCTACTGTGAGGCAGGATGTCCGAAGCGGATTGCCATTCCCGACCTGTTTGCGGTTATGAATACGAAGCAGATTTATCATGACTGGAACGCTGATTATTATTACAATGTGGTGCATACCGGCGGTGGAAAGGCGAAAGCCTCAGAGTGCATCAAATGCGGCAAGTGTGAGAAAGCCTGTCCGCAGCACCTTCATATCCGGAATCTGTTGGCTGATGTGGCAAAGGAATTTGAAAATCGCTGAACGGCGATCTTCATGAGGAAGTAGCGAAGCGGATTACAAATGTCCGCTGATAATTAAGAGGAGGAAAACAAAATGGCAAAGTTAGTGGTATTTTACTCAAGGGCAGATGAGAATTATTTCAGCGGGAGTTACCGTTATATCTCCGTAGGCAATACAGAAAAGGTGGCAAATATGATCGCAGAGATAGCAGGGGCCGATCTGTTTAAGATCCAGCAGAAGGTTCCATACGCTGCAGCCTACGATGCCTGCATCGCGCAGGCGAAAAAGGATCTGCAGGCAAAGGCAAGACCGGAGCTGGTCTCTGTGCCGGATAGTCTGGAGGACTATGATGAAATTTATCTGGGTTATCCAAACTATTGGGGTGACATGCCCATGGCAGTATATACTTTTTTAGAGAATTTCGACTGGAACGGCAAGGTGATCCACCCGTTCTGCACACATGAAGGCAGCGGCCTTAGCGGAACAGAGGGCAGAATTCGGAATGCCTGCAAAGGCGCGACAGTAACAAGTGGCCTTGCAATCCAGGGCGGCATGGTGGATCATGCCAGATCGAATGTTGAAAGATGGGTTTAAGTTAAAAGGTAAAGGAGAAGGATTTGAAATGAAAGATGTAATGATCTTAACCGGAGCGGGCCAGATTGGTATGGCGATTGCACGCCGGATGGGCTACGGTATGAAAATTGTGATCGGGGATAAAAGGCCGGAGAATGCACAGGCGATTACAGAGATAATGAATAATGCGGGTTTTGATGCGGTTGCTATGGAAATGGATCTGTCTTCCCGCGATTCTATCTTGAATCTGATTGCAAAGGCAAAAGAATACGGGGAGATTTCCATGCTGGTCAATGCGGCAGGCGTTTCACCCAGCCAGGCGCCGATTGAAGCAATCTTAAAGGTTGACTTATATGGTACAGCTGTTTTGCTGGAAGAAGTCGGAAAAGTGATCAAAGCGGGTGGCGTTGGCGTGACGATTTCCAGCCAATCCGGGCATAGGATGCCTGCGCTTTCTGCTAAGGCAGATGAGCAGCTTGCCTGCACACCCACAGAGGAACTGCTGGATCTGGAGATTTTAAAGCCTGAAAATATCAAAGATACCCTGCACGCATACCAGATGGCAAAACGCTGCAATGAAAAGCGTGTGATGGCGGAAGCAGTTAAATGGGGTGAAAAAGGTGCACGTATCAATTCCATCTCTCCGGGAATTATTGTTACACCTCTTGCCACCTGCGAATTCAACGGTCCTCGCGGTGACTTCTATAAAAACATGTTTGCAAAATGCCCTGCCGGAAGACCGGGAACAGCGGATGAAGTGGCAAACGTGGCTGAACTTTTGATGAGTGATAAAGGGCATTTATTACAGGGGCAGACTTCCTGATAGATGGAGGTGCAACTGCATCATATTTTTACGGTCCCTTAAAGCCGGAGGCATAATTTCATTTGCTATTAGAAGAGAGGATGTGTATGTAAATGAAAAGAAAGTATTCTGTAAAAAGAATATTTGCTGTTATGCTTTCCTTTGTTTTGCTGATTGGGGCGACAGCGTCAACATCTTAAAGGAGGCTTT
>JAAVBZ010000037.1 GCA_014803415.1 Lachnospiraceae bacterium | reverse complement strand
TTCCTCCGGTGTACTGCCATACCATGCATGAACTTCAAGTCCATCCTTAACAAGGGCTGCTGCCACATCGTCCTGTGTGGAAAGAGGATTGGAACCTGTTACATACATTTCAGCTCCGCCTGCTTTCAATACCTTGCAAAGATAAGCTGTTTTTGCCTCCAAATGTACGGAAAGGGCAATTTTCTTTCCTGCAAAAGGCTTGCTTACGGAAAATTCTTCCTCCAATGTGCGAAGCAGATCGCAGTTCCTTTTTACCCATTCGATTTTACGTTCGCCGGATTCGGCTAAATTAATGTCTCTGATTTCACTGCTCATTACGTGTCCTCCTTAATATATGAGATTGATTCAGCCGAATTTTTATTATAGTGATGGTCGTCTGTCCTATCATCACTTTTATCATAACTGCAATGCAGCTATTTACTGATATTCTTTTTTGTCCAGCTCCATACGGACTATGATCTCATTAACTTTTTTATACACTAATTCCTCGTCCATGGTCAATATTTTTCTGTTTTCCATAGTAATTTTACCATCGATGATAACGGTTTCCACCTCTGACCCGTTTGCAGAATAAGAAAGTCCTGCGATCAGATTATTTCTGGGTGTCAAAGAAGGCACATTCAGGTTTAAGATAGCAAGGTCGGCTTTTTTTCCTGTTTCAATGGAACCGATCTCCTTCTCAAGTCCAAGTGCCTTAGCTCCGTTAATCGTAGCGATCCTGAAGCCTTCTCTGGCACTGACGCACTGGGGAGTCTTACCCACGCCTTTATGGATCAATGTCAGTAAACTCAGTTCATGAAACATATTCAGGCTGTTATTGGAAGCTGCCCCATCTGTTCCAAGGCATACATTTACACCCTTTTCCAGCATTTTGGCAATCGGTGCAAATCCGTTTCCAAGCTTCATATTGCTGGCAGGATTGGTTACCACGCTGACGCCTTTTTCCTTTAAGATCTCAATATCACTGTCTGTAACCTGTACACAGTGGGCTGCAATGGCAGGTACATCAAAAAGTCCGTTCCTGTCAGCCATTTCAATGGGCGTACAGCCGTATTTCTCTTTGATCTGCT
Organism: Lachnospiraceae bacterium; assembly: GCA_014803415.1. Classification (GTDB taxonomy): domain Bacteria; phylum Bacillota; class Clostridia; order Lachnospirales; family Lachnospiraceae; genus Suilimivivens. Next base: position 4,150 of record JAAVBZ010000037.1, on the reverse strand, counting down.
CTATTTCACTGACACTTTCCGACAGATGTACATGGATACGCATATCGTTCTTTTTCGCTTCATCCGATACGATGCGCATGTAGCCGTCATCGCAGGTGTAAGGAGCATGGGGCCCTAACATAAAGCTCAATCTGTCGCAGTCTCTGGCCGCATCACGTTCTTCGTAAGCCTGTCTTAAACGCATCTGACCTGCTTCATCATTGCCGCTTCCCACAAGGCCTCTGCAGATCACCGCCCTCATACCGGATTCTTTTACGGCTCTGGTAGTCTGATGAATGTTCATCTGCATATCATTAAAGCAGGTAGTGCCGCTCTTCATCATTTCAATGATAGCAAGACAGGCGCCCCAGTATGTGTCCTCATCCGTCATCTTTTGTTCAATAGGATCGATGGTTCCAAAGAGCCAGTCCATAAATGACAGATCATCTGCCACATTTCTCATAAATGACATATAAGAATGGGTATGACAGTTAACAAGCCCCGGGATCACCAGTTTATCTTTACCGTCAATGACCTTATCCTCTGTAAATCCTTCCGGTTTGATACCCACAGCTGCTATTCTGTCTCCTTCAATGTAGATACTTGTCTCCTTAACCTCATCCTTTTCTCCACAAGGCAGGATCGCCAGTATGTTCTTTAATACGATTCCCATAGTCTTCTCCTTTATTTATTCACAATATTTCTATCTTCACCCCGTAAAAAGGCTTCAATATTCTTACCCGTCTCCAAAACACATCTGGTTCTGGCTTCAATACTAGCCCATGCCAGGTGGGGCGTAATGATCAGTCTGTTGCTGTCCATAAATTGGCTCAAAGGATTGCTGTTTTTCATGGGTTCCGTGCTTGTTACGTCCAGTCCTGCACCTGCAATATACCCTTCTGTCAACGCAGTATAAAGATCTCCATCATTCACCACCGGACCTCTTGCCACATTGATCAGAATAGCCGTTTCCTTCATCTTTTTAAGCGCATCAATATTGATAAGGTTTCTGGTAATATCGCTTAAAGGGCAGTGCAGCGACAGGAAATCGGACTCTGCAAGCAGCGTATCAAAATCCACCCTTTCATATTCTGTACAGCTGCTCTTTCCCGTTACAGAATAAAAAATGACCCTGCAGCCGAAGGCCTTTGCGATCTCTGCTACCTTTCTGCCTATATTACCCATTCCGATGATCCCCCAGGTCTTTCCTGCAAGCTCCGTAAAAGGAATATCGAAATTGGAAAACCGGCTCTGCGCAGCATACTCACCCGATTTTACATAATTGTCATAATGCTTAAGCTTTTCCAGAACATACAGGCAAAGTGCAAAGGTATGCTGTGCTACCGCGTCTGTAGAATAATTCACTACGTTCGCCACTTTGATCCCTCTCCGGGCGCAATAAGCAATATCCACGTTGTCATATCCGGTAGCAAATTCGCAGATCAGCTTTACATCTTTGGCATCCTTTAAAGTTGATTCATTTAAAGGCACTTTATTCGCAACAATAATCTCTGCATCCTTTACTCTTTCCGCTGCTTCTTCAGCAACGGTATTTGCATAAACAGTAAGATCCCCGTATTTCCCCAATTCATCTATTGATACATCGGTTCCTACGCTGTTTCGTTCCAAAATTACAATTTTCATTAAAGTCCTCTCCCTTCTCAAATTTAGTATATATGAAATTAACTGTTTTGAACAGACCTTTTCATTCTGTTAATGCCTTCCCTCACTGCCGTTTTTGTTCATAAATCTCTTTCAAATCATCAATAGCCATCTCAACATCAAACGTATGGAATCCCAACCAGCATTCATTCATCATTTCAGCATCTGCAGTTTTATATATATTGCAGCTATATTCATTTGTGTAATAATGCCAGTAGCGATAAACATATCCTGTCCAGTACATTACTTCTGCAGCATAGGTTGTGCCGGCTTTCTTTAAACCGCATACTTCATCATTTAGCTCTTCCAGAATATATTCTTCTCCGGCCCATTGCAGCCTGTCATAAACATCGTCAAGGGCTGCCGCGGTTTTACTATTCATAAAAGATTCTATAAATGATGGACAATCCAATCCTTCTTTAAGTGCAAGTTCAAATAATCGGCCCTGTATATCACAGAGCTGACGTTTTTCAAGCGTAAGATTTTCCATTTTATTCCCCTGCTTCTAATATTTCGTCAAAAAACCGGCCTTCCCGGCGATATTTCCGGCAAATTTCATCTGCCATTGCAATACCTTTAGAACGATTTGCTTCACTTTCCTGCTTTAGTTTATCCCGTTCCTTGGTGGTAAGTCCTTTTTCATCAATCATTTCTATTTTTTTACAAGCTTTTTCCGTTAATGCTACATATTGTTTACCAAGTTTCAACGCTGAAAGGCTGTTAATAAGCGCAAGATCTGTAATCTCTCCATTAAAAAAACGATCCAAAACGACAAACATTCTATCGTTTGCAATATAACCAATGATCATGTCACATCCTTTATTTAAATCCGCTATACGATTATAAATAGTTGAATGTTTCGCAGATTCTAGTTTCCCACGATTATATGCAACTAATAATGCCCAATCCAATCCCACTTCCACATCAAGAATTTTGAGATCTGACAGATCAACTCTTAATGTATATATTTTGGCATCAGGATAATTGCAAATTAAAGTAAGCGGCTGATTTCGATCGGTTCCCATATAAAAACCTTTACCAAAATCACAGCGTTCCCGGCTTGCAGGCGCAATAGCACCCTGAATTCCCGACTTCGAACCATGATAAAGAGTTACTGTTTCATTGGTACTGATAATATGATTTCCTTCAAATTGAGAAAAGTCAATATTGCTACGAGTACATAAACTCTTTATGGCATTTACTGCAATTTGTGATGGCTCACAATGGCCTTTTTCCCAACGATTAACTGTGGCAAAACTAACACCCAGTTTTTCAGCCAATTCACTTTGACTTAAATTCAGACGGAAACGAATTTCTTTTATCATTTCGGGGCTCTTCATAATGATCTCCTCAATTTGCAATATAACATTTGTATAATTCTATTATAACATGTGAAATAATGGAAAACAATACAGTGTCACCCTTCTTTCCAGCAGGAATGATCCAATCGGAAGAATGAATAAAAGAGTGTCCCAAGCCATAATAACCATTCCACGGCTTTAAAGACACTCTTTTTCTTTTCACTTTATGCAGTAATGGTTTTTTTCTTTTCCCGGAAAATTATTTTTAAGATCGGGAAAAAAACCCAGAATGAAATAATACAGTTTATCATCATTGTTATTAAATCCGCCAGGATCTCCCCTGTTCTTCCCATACTCCAGGTATTGATAAACAGTCGGTAGACCGGCGCTTTATAAAACCCCTGTGCTGCAGCCGCAAAGGTGGTTATAACCAGATACGCTACAATATACCAAAAAGCGGCACGGCGGATATTTCCTGTAGACTTAAAGGTAACTTTTCTTTGTATAAAGAAATTTACTACCTGTGCCGCTGCCATTGTCAATTGCACGGCGGCAAAATAAGCAAGACCGCCTCCGCCTCCCTCCTTTAAAGTTCCGGCAGCATAATTAAATATGTAATAGGGAGATCCGTCAAAATTTGTTCCGACTTGTCCTGCCTGAAAACCAATATCGATCAGGCTTGTCATTCCGAATAAACTTTTACTGAGCGGCATCAGTATCAACTGTAAGATGGTTACTCCATTGCTGACTGCAAAAAAGGTAATAAATTCTGCGGCTGCCTTATGTTCCAGGGCAAACCGGCTCCATTTATCTTTCAAATCATTCACCACTTTTCTTTAACTCTATTTTGAGTTATTGCCTGCGGTAGCCGCACTGCTGCCGTTCCATAGTCACTATATGCTTTTACACTTAGTTCATTTTCTGCTAAAACTGCAGCCAACGCCTCACCATAATAAGTATCTGTGTCATTGTTTAAAAATCCATCCTCATTATAGGGACAGGCATGTCCCAGACCGATAAGTTTTCCACCGCTTACTTCCAGTCGTATTCTTCCTCTGGCAAGGGGTTTTCGGATACCATTCTGATCCGTATAACACAGTTTTATAAATAATGAATCCAGAGGGAAGAAACAGATCCGAAAAGGCAGAGCATGTTTTTATGTAAAATATGAACCGGGAGTTCTGAAGGCTGCAGCATATGATAAACAG
>JAAVBZ010000036.1 GCA_014803415.1 Lachnospiraceae bacterium | reverse complement strand
CGGATCCTGCCGGATATAGAGAATTTAAAATATGTAACGCCTTATTATTTTTCCAATGCAACAGATATTTTTATTAGCGGATATGCGGATCGTAGGCTGGTCTTTATCAGCATTTTAGTTATTGTGCTGTCTGCAGGATTTTCTGTTATTGTATACAGAAAAAGAAATCTGTCTGCATAAGAGTATTTGATATTGCAAAAATAGATGAAGAAACAGTCTGTTAGTAAATAGCAGGCTGTTTTTGTGTGTATAATTTCGGCTGGAAAAAACATACTATTTTCAGATCAACACAAAAAGGAGAAAGAAGGTTGGCTATGAAGGGATATTATGAGATCCGGCTGGAAAGTATCGGCGGACTGGGCGCTAATCTGTGTGGAAAAATGCTGGGAGAGCTGGGAGTAAAATATCTTGACTTGAACAGCACCAGCTTTTCAAGCTACGGCTCGGAAAAAACAGGCACACCGGTAAAAGGCCATGTCAGATATTGCTCTAAAGAAAAGGAGATCAGAGTACATTCGCCAGTTATACATCCCGATCTTCTGGTCATTTTTCATCAGGCGCTGATGAAGGATGAAAATGTATGGGAAGGCTGCGATAACAATACGGCGGTGATCATTGCTCTGGATGAAGGAAGGAAAGAGGAAGCAGACTATATTCCGGGGGAGATTAAAAGCTGCCACGTAATTCCGGCACAGAAAATTGCCATGGAGACACATTCCAGGATCAATATGGTAATGCTTGGAGCTATAGTGAAAGTGATGGGTTTTGGAACGCTTGCGGATGTGCAGAAGATCTGTGAGGATACTCTGGGGAAAAAGTATCCGGATGCGCTTAAAGGAAATCTTGAAGGAATTAAAAGAGGATACGAAGAAACAGTACTGAGAAAGCAGACGGAGGACTTTTCAGAGAAAAAGAAAGAGCATAGCAGTTCAGGCCGGGATAAATGGGGATATGATACTGCGCCCATGGGAGGTATTAATCCGAGATTCGGCAATACTGTGGCAACGGATGTATCTGCTTCCAGGCAGGGGTATATTCCGATTTTTATTAAAGAAAGATGTATTAACTGCGGTCTGTGTGATTCTACCTGCCCGGATATGGTATTTCAGTTTGCAAAAGGAGAATATAAAGGCAGAGAAATGATGGTGAATCAGGGACTTGATTATTACCATTGCAAAGGCTGTCTTCGATGTGTGGAGGCGTGTCCGGTGAATGCGCTGGTACGAGCTGTAGAAGCGGAGCATCCGGAAAAAGATTATTTTTTGCCCAATCAGGACCTGATAAGGCATCCGGAGTATTATCTGAAAGCAGGACCCGACGGATATATTACATCAGAATCCTATCTTACGGAAAAAAGAATGGAAGGAGGAGAAGTATAGTGGAAAAGCAGATCGTGGAATATGCCAGCGGCAATGAGATGGCTGCCATTGCCATCCGCCAGATCGGTTATGACTTAATGGGTTATTATCCTATCACTCCTTCTACGCAGATCGCAGAAGGGTTGGATACCATGAAAGCTAATGGAGATACGGATCTGATCATGATAGCCGCAGAGGGAGAGCACAGCGCGGCAGGTATCTGCTATGGCGCATCAGTGGCAGGGGGAAGAGTTATCAATGCTACCAGTGCCAACGGACTTATGTATGCCTTAGAGCAGTTTCCTGTTCAATCAGGTACGCGCTATCCTATGGTAATGAACGTGGTATGCAGAACCATATCAGGTCCGCTGTCCATTAAAGGGGATCACAGTGATATTATGTTTTTGTTAAATGCAGGCTGGCCCATTCTCTTTGCCCATTCGGTGCAGGAGGTCTATGACTTTAATATTATAGCCCTTAAGCTGGCGGAGCAGGTGAATCTTCCGGTGGCAGTGGCATATGACGGTTTTTTTACCAGTCATCAAAAACGCAGATGCATGCGTTTTGAGAAAGATGAGACCGTAAGAAACTTTATCGGGCCGAAAAAAGAGGAATACCCTTTTTTGGATATGGCCCATCCGATCACTGTGGGTTCCTATATGAATGAACCGGATCTGATCAATAACAGGTATCAGCTTCATCTTGCCATGAAACAGGCAGGAAAAATATTGCCTTCACTTTTTGAGGATTTCGGCAGGCTGTCGGGGCGGTATTATGAAAAGGTGGAAGGGTATCAAAATGAGGATGCGGATACTTTACTGATTCTGCTTGGTTCTTCCTATGACACATCACTTGAAGCAGTGGATGCATTGCGGGCGAAAGGGAAAAAGAAAGGTTCGGTAACGCTTCATGTACTTCGTCCTTTTCCGGGCAAGGAGCTGGCTGAATGTTGTAAAAGAGCAAAAAATATCCTGGTTGCGGACAGGCAGGACAGCTATGGGGCAGGGGGCGGAAATCTGTCGCTGGAAACACGCGCTGCTCTGCAGAAGTCCGGAAGCAAAGCAAAAATAAAAAGCCTTATCTACGGTCTTGGGGGTAAAGACTTTTTTGCAGAAGATGCGGTCAAAATGTTTGCATGGGCAGGAAAGAAGGGAACTTCGGATTTTGCCTACTATGGCGTATCTGAAAGTGACGATAATGGAAAAGATCAAGAGCAGGGTGATTTTTTTGAAGCGTTGACGTCGGAAAGAACGAAGCTTGGCGTGGTAAAAGCGGAACCCACAGGGGAAGGAGAGATAAAGGTAACAGGCGGCAGTTTAAATGAAACCACAGCCCTTCCCAAACGTCTTGCTCCGGGGCATGGGGCATGTCCGGGCTGCGGTATTCCTGTGAATGTGAATCTGCTCCTTCGGGCTATTGAAGATCCTGTGGTATTACTGTTTCAGACAGGCTGCGGGATGATCATAACAAGCGCTTATCCCAGAACCAGTTTCAAGGTGCCTTATGTGCATAATCTATTCCAAAATGGTGCCGCCACCCTAAGCGGCATAGCGGAAATCTGTTACCGAAAACAGGCGAAAGGTGAAATCCCGCCGGGGGATATTATCTTCATCATGGTAAGCGGTGACGGAGGCATGGATATTGGTATGGGTTCAGCTTTGGGAACAGCTTTAAGAGGGCATCGTGTCCTGTTTTTTGAATATGATAACGGAGGTTATATGAATACAGGTTATCAGTTATCCTATTCAACCCCGAAAGGTGCGAAAAGCGCTACCTCTCATGTTGGAAAAAAGCAGTACGGGAAAACCTTTTTTCACAAGGACATGCCCCAGATCATGGCAGCTACCGGTATTCCTTATGTGGCAACGGTGGCGGAATCTAATCCTGCTGATTTTATCAAGAAAGCTGCCAAAGCAGCATATTATGCCAAAACAACAGGGACGGCTTATGTGAAAGCATTGTCAGCCTGTCCTTTAAACTGGAATGACAAACCTTCTACAGAGAGAAAGGTGATCGGGGCTGCAGTGGATTGCTGTTATTTCCCGCTTTACGAAGTGGAACAGGGGAAGACCAGGCTGAGCTACGATCCTGAAAAGATAGGGAATAAGATTCCGGTATCGGACTGGCTTGCCATGATGGGAAGAACAAAGCATCTGCTGAAGGAAGAGTACAGTGAGATCGTTGCGGAAATGCAGAAGGAAGTAGACAGGAGATTTCAGGTTCTGAAGGCAAAGGATGAGAATCCTGTGCTGTAAAAAGTAAAAAATAGAGAATGGAGAAAAAAGATGGAATTAGTGTTTTTGAAAAGTAACGAAGAAGTTTTATATTTAGTATCAGGGAAAAAGGAAGGGCTGCAGGGCTGCTTAAAGGAAGGTTACACTATTCTAGACGGCAGTACGGCTGAGGGAGCCGGAGAGAAGCATCTTCCTGTGGTAGAAAAAAGCGGAAACCGGATCACTGTAAAGGTGGGAAGTGTTTTTCATCCTATGACACAGGAGCATAGTATCGGCTGGATCTTTCTGGAAACGAAGCTGGGTGGCCAACTGATCAGATTAAGACCGGACGAGGAGCCTGTGGGAGAGTTTATTTTATCGGATAAAGATGAAGCAGTTGCCGCTTATGCATACTGTAATCTCCATGGTTTCTGGAAGGCAGAGATCAGATAGATTGTAAGAAAGGTAACAGTTCAGCCCTCGGCACTCATGCAGCAAAGAAAAATGTTCTGTATATGCAATGACTGCATATAATGAATCAAAAGACATCAGGAGCATGTCATGCTGAATTATATTTGGGCAGCTATGATTTTTGTGGGAGTTTTATACGGAGCCATTAACGGGACTATGAAGGAGATTACGGAAGCCGCGCTGCAGAGCGCGGGGGAAGCAGTCTCCTTGTGCATTTCCATGGCGGGCATTATGGCGTTTTGGGTAGGACTTATGGAGATTGCGGAACAGTCGGGATTGATCAGTCGTCTGACGGGCTTTTTGTCTCCTTTTATCTCCTTTATGTTTCCGGGAATTCCTAAAGAGCATAAAGCCAGAGACTATATTTCCACTAATATTATAGCGAATATTCTGGGACTGGGCTGGGCCTGTACGCCGGCAGGGCTCAAGGCTATGGAGGAACTGGCGAATCTGGAAGAGGAGAGAGGTAATCCGGCTTATGGAGGTAGTGGCGGTAAGGAGCGGGTTGCAAGTAATGAGATGTGTACATTTTTAATATTAAATATTTCATCACTGCAGCTGATTCCGGTGAATATGATCGCTTACCGGCAGCAGTACGGCAGCGTGAATCCGGCGGGGATCATCGGACCGGCTATTGTGGCGACGGCGGTGAGCACGGGGGTGGCGGTGGTATATTGCAAGGTGAAGGATAGAAGGCGGAGAGCATAATAGTTCTGCGGAAACACCGGCAGGTCTTTGCTGACATTCGGTTATAATGTTGAGCCAGCCCGCCCGCCTTACATCGTGAGTTGATTGGTCCATGGTGGTTAGTCCTCCTCTAAAAAACTATTAGTTTTTTGGTGTTTTTTAGAGTGTCTCACAAATATGCTGACTAGCCAAGGCGGGAGATTTGACCTTTACCCATTTTAAGTGTTGTGTAAACGCTAAAAACCGATATAAGATTTGTGACTAGTTATCAAGGGGCAGAACCGATTTTTTGGTTCTGCCCTTTGCTTATACAGGGATTTTTTGTGTATGTCAAATAAACAGCCAAATCCTGACTGCTTCCTGATACTTGGAGTATCAGGTAAATAACTCGCACATTGATTAGTGTTCTCCAAGATGCGAAAATTGAAAAAGATGAAAAAGTTTAAAACTTTTCAAATTTTTTGAACCAAGGAGGCATTTACTAATGGACACACATTCCGTCAAACGCAATTACCGTATCCAACAATGGAAAGCAATTATACAGGACCGCAACAATACGGATCTGACCGTAGATGAGTACTGTAAACAAAATGGGCTTAGCCGGAATTCCTACTTTTACTGGCTGCGGATCATCCGGGAAGAAGCCCTGAAACAACCGTCAGCCTCTGGATTTGTAGAACTGAGTCTGCAGGCACATAATGGTCCAGGGATATCTATGGTCACTCCAATTCCGGTAGAAAAGCCGGCACCATCACAGCTTACGTTATCTGTCAATGGGATTACGATACAGGTCACAGAAAACACCTCTTCTGCACTGCTTGCCAAAACGATCGGGGTGATAAAGAATGCTCAATAATGATGCTGGTTTCTCCCACATATATCTGTGCACCGGATATACGGATCTTCGAAACGGGATTGATGGACTCATCGCTGTCGTCAATGGAACTTTTGGTCTTGACCCCACACAGGAAGGCAGTATTTTTCTCTTCTGCGGTAGAAAAACGGACCGTATCAAGGCCCTCATTTTTGAAGGAGACGGGTGGCTGCTGTGTTACAAGAGACATTAATCGCCCTGTGGTGTTGGTCTGAATCTTGTCGCCCTTTGTTTCCTGTAAAAATCACATAAAGTTCGGGCTTTGGCATTTTCACTTTCCTGCTTTTGTGATAGCTTTGCGCCAAATAAAGTAAAACCCTTACTAAAATATTCATTGTCCATGTTGACTGTGCTTCTATGAGGATCATTAGCTTATTATTGGCAATAAAGCCTAAGTCATTATACAGATTGTCGGTCAACACATTTTCTATCGTTACATCAGTCAATGAGTCCTCTTTCTATGTTTTAGTATATCTTCATCACCCTTCTTCAAATCGAAACGTATTATCAACCAACGTACACCGCTTCAGTTTCCAACGTTCCAGCCAATAGGATTGCCAGTGTGCCTTTGTCCATGTTTTTACTACAACTTTATAAATCGCATACTCCTGATATTTCTGTACGTCTTTTCTTGTCAGTCCATATCGATCCAGACATTCATCAATACTTTTTT
>JAAVBZ010000035.1 GCA_014803415.1 Lachnospiraceae bacterium | reverse complement strand
GCTTTTCTGACAAAGGGTCTGCGTATTATTTTGAGAGACAGCAGACAGGAAGAAGAAATAACAGCCGATACCGGAAACAGCCAGATAAATGATTTACTTCAAAGAGCGGAAGCTGATAAGCAGTCTGAGAAAGATTTTGAGAAAGAAGTGGAATCCCTTCCCATCAATGAAGAGGTTTCAGGTCAGGATATTCCAAAGGGTAAAACAGGCGGAAAAATCGGTAAATCTCATATTATTACTCTGGAAAACGGAAAGAAACAGAAAGTTATAGAGTTTTATTATGAAGGTGGAATTAAGGAATTTGTTACTTATCTGAATAAAAGCAAAACTCCTCTTTATAATGACATTATGTACTTTGAAGGCAGAAAAAATAATGTTTATGTTGAAGTTGCCATGCAGCATAATGATTCTTATACAGAAAGCTCTTACAGCTTTGTTAATAATATTAATACACCGGAAGGCGGAACTCATCTTGTAGGTTTTAGAAATGCATTGACCAAAACATTTAATGATTATGCCAGAAACAATAAGTTGTTAAAAGACAGCGAACCTAACCTGACGGGCGATGATATCAGAGAGGGATTAACAGCAATTGTAAGTGTTAAAATTGAAGATCCGCAGTTTGAAGGCCAGACCAAACAAAAGCTTGGTAATACAGAAGCAAGAGGTGCAGTAGACGGAATTGTAAGTGAGCAGCTTACATATTTTCTGGAACAAAATCCTGCTGTAGCTAAACTGATCTGTGAAAAATCTATTCTGGCGCAGCGTGCCAGAGATGCGGCCAGAAAAGCAAGAGATCTGACAAGAAGAAAAACAGCTCTTGAAGGAATGAGTCTTCCGGGTAAACTGGCCGACTGTTCTGACAAGGATCCCGCCAATTGTGAAATCTATATTGTAGAGGGTGATTCCGCAGGAGGAAGCGCCAAGACAGCAAGAAGCCGTGCAACACAGGCTATTCTCCCCCTCAGAGGTAAAATACTTAATGTGGAGAAAGCAAGGCTTGATAAGATTTATGCCAATGCTGAGATCAAAGCCATGATCACTGCTTTCGGTACAGGTATTCATGAAGACTTTGATATCAGTAAATTAAGGTATCATAAGATTATTCTTATGACAGATGCCGATGTGGATGGAGCTCATATTGCTACATTGCTTTTAACCTTTATTTACCGTTTTATGCCGGAATTAATTAAACAGGGTTATGTATATCTTGCACAGCCTCCTCTGTTTAAGCTGGAAAAAAATAAAAAAGTATGGTACGCCTACAGTGATGAAGAATTAGATCAAATTTTAAAAGAAGTAGGACGTGATCAAAATAATAAGATACAGCGTTATAAAGGACTTGGTGAAATGGATGCCGAACAGCTTTGGGAAACAACTATGGATCCCGAGAAAAGAGTTCTTTTGCGTGTTACTATGAATGAAGAGGCAGAATCGGAAATTGATCTTACTTTTACCACATTAATGGGAGATAAAGTAGAACCCAGACGTGAGTTTATAGAAGAAAATGCCAAATTTGTTAAAAATCTTGATATTTAGTTAAGATTATGAAAGAAAGGTCTGAAATGGAAGATAATATTTTTGATAAGATCCATGAAGTCGATTTAAAGAAAACTATGGAAACCTCTTATATTGATTACGCCATGAGCGTTATAGCTTCCCGTGCGCTTCCCGATGTAAGAGACGGTTTAAAGCCGGTTCAAAGAAGAGTTTTATATTCTATGATAGAGCTTAATAACGGACCGGATAAACCTCATAGAAAATGTGCCCGTATTGTTGGTGATACCATGGGTAAATATCACCCGCACGGTGACAGTTCTATTTATGGAGCTTTAGTAAATATGGCACAGCCGTGGTCACTCCGTCATCCTCTTGTAGACGGTCATGGAAATTTTGGGTCCGTAGATGGAGACGGTGCCGCTGCCATGCGTTATACAGAAGCAAGATTAAGTAAGATTTCCATGGAACTGCTTGCCGATATTAATAAAGATACGGTTGATTTTTCTCCAAACTTTGATGAAACAGAAAAAGAACCTACCGTTCTTCCCAGCCGTTTTCCCAATCTTCTTGTAAACGGGACTACCGGTATTGCAGTAGGTATGGCTACTAATATACCGCCTCACAATTTAAGAGAAGTAATAAACGCTGTTGTTAAGATCATAGACAATAAAGTTATTGATGATAAAGAAACATCAATAGAAGAAATTCTTTCTATCGTAAAAGCACCTGACTTTCCTACAGGCGGTATTATTCTTGGTACCAGAGGAAGTGAAGAAGCATATAGAACAGGAAGGGGTAAAATAAGAGTACGTGCCGTAACTGATATTGAAACTATGGCTAACGGTAAGAGCAGGATCATTGTTACTGAACTTCCTTATCTTGTTAATAAAGCAAATCTGATCCAGAAGATAGCGGAACTTGTAAAACTTAAGAAAATTGACGGTATTACAGATCTTCGTGATGAATCCGACAGGGAAGGTATGCGTATTGTGATCGAACTTCGTCGTGATGCCAACGCCAATGTTATTATGAACCAGCTTTATAAGCATACACAAATGCAGGATACTTTTGGCGTTATCATGCTGGCTCTTGTAAATAATCAGCCTAAAATAATGAATCTTCTTGATATGCTGAAATATTACATAAAGCATCAGGAAGAGGTAGTTACAAGAAGAACAAAATATGATCTGAATAAAGCGGAAGAAAGAGATCATATTTTACAGGGATTACTGATCGCTCTTGATAATATTGATGAAGTAATTCAGATCATTAGAAGCAGTCAGAATACTCAGGCAGCAAAAGAAAGATTAATGGATCGTTTCAATCTCACAGATGTTCAGGCACAGGCCATCGTAGATATGCGTCTGCGTACTCTGACAGGTTTGGAACGGGAAAAATTAGAAAATGAACATAAGGAATTAATTGCTAAAATTGCAGAATTAAAAGCTATTTTGGCTGATGAAAAACTTCTCCTTGGCGTGATTAGAACAGAAATTATCGAAATTTCCAATAAATACGGTGACGAAAGAAGAAGTATGATAGGATTTGATGAGTTTGACATTTCCGATGAAGATCTGATACCCAGAGATAATACCATCATTGCCATGACAAATTTGGGATATATCAAGCGTATGACGGTTGATAATTTTAAATCCCAGAATCGCGGCGGCAAAGGTATTAAGGGAATGCAGACCATTGAAGAAGATTTTATAGAAGATCTTTTAATGACATCAACACATCATTATATCATGTTCTTTACCAATTATGGCCGTGTATATCGATTAAAGGCATATGAAATTCCGGAGGCTTCCAGAACATCAAGGGGAACAGCGATTATTAATCTTCTTCAGTTGAATCCGGGAGAAAAGATTACTGCTATCATACCGGTTAAAGATTATGAAGAAAATAAAAATCTCTTTATGATCACCAGAAGAGGTATTGCAAAGAAAACAAATATTATAGAATACAGTAACGTACGTAAAAATGGTCTGGCAGCGATCAATTTAAGAGATGATGATGAATTGATCGAAGTTAAGATAACAGATGCATCTACTGAAATTTTCCTGGTTACAAAACATGGTATGTGCATAAGATTTAAAGAAACGGATGTAAGAGCCACAGGAAGAAGTTCCATGGGCGTCATTGGTATGAATCTGGATGATGGTGATGAGATCATAGGAATGCAGCTTGACCATCAAGGCGATTCTTTACTTATCGTTTCTGAAAATGGTATGGGCAAACGTACTTTTCTTGAAGAATTCACTGTTCAAAAGCGTGGAGGAAAAGGAGTAAAATGCTATAAGATCACTGAAAAAACCGGATATGTTGTGGGAGTTAAGGCAGTAAATGACGATCATGAGATTATGATGATCACTACCGGGGGTGTCATTATTCAGCTTAGAATGGATAATATTTCAACCCTTGGAAGAATTACATCCGGTGTGAAGATGATCAATCTTGATGAAGGAGTTAAAGTAGCTCAGATTGCTAAAGTAAGGGAAAAAGTTTCAGATGGCGACCATGAATATGAAAATATGGATGATGCCATAGAAAATATTCCGGAAGAGGAGGTAACACTTCCAAAAGAAGAAGAGAAATAAAGATATGGAGACCTATTTAGTACTAAAAGATCTGGCAGTTATTATTATTGCTGCTAAGTTATTTGGAATCGTTGCCAGGAAATTAAAGGCACCCCAGGTAGTAGGGGAAATTATTGCAGGTCTTATCATCGGACCCGGAATTTTAGGATGGGTAAATCAGACAGATTTTCTTATGCAGATGGCAGAAATCGGCGTTATATTACTGATGTTTTCGGCCGGACTTGAAACAGATCTAAAAGAACTGATGAAAACAGGACCTATTGCTACTTTGATAGCCTGTGCAGGGGTTTTTATTCCTCTTGTTTTTGGTGCATTATTTTATATGCTCTATTATGGAATGGCACCTTGGGGTTCGGAAGAATTTTATAAAGCTGTTTTTGTAGGAACGATTCTTACGGCTACTTCCGTCAGCATTACCGTAGAATCTCTTAAGGAAATGGGTAAACTGAAAGGAAAAGTGGGAACTACAATTTTGAGTGCAGCTATTATAGATGATGTAATAGGGATTATTGTACTTACTTTTGTAATAGGATTTAAAAATCCTGATTCCAATCCTCTCTCCGTTGTTATCAGTACAGTGCTATTTTTTATTCTGGCAGTAGGAGTGGGATTTATATCCTACAAAGTATTTAAATATGTGGATAAAAGATATCCTCATACCAGAAGAATTCCCATTGCGGGACTGGCTTACTGCTTTTTAATGTCATATATAGCCGAGAGATATTTTGGAATTGCTGATATCACAGGCGCTTATGTTGCAGGTATTATTCTTTGTTCCATTAATGATTCAAGTTATATAGAAAGAAAAGTGGATATTAATTCTTATATGTTATTTGGTCCTGTATTTTTTGCAAGTATAGGACTTAAGACAAATATAGAAAGTGTAACAGGAAGTATTCTTCTTTTCTCACTTGGATTTGTAGCAGTAGGGCTTATCAGCAAGATCATAGGCTGTGGGTTAACGGCAAAGATGTGTAAATTCAATAGTAATGATTCACTTAAAATAGGTGTGGGAATGATGACCAGGGGGGAAGTTGCTTTGATCGTTTCTCAAAAAGGACTTTCGGCAGGATTACTGGAACCTGTGTATTTTACTTCCGTTATTTTATTAATTATAGTTTCATCTATATTAACGCCTATTATATTAAAAATACTATATTTAAAAGATAAGAGTTCTGAGGAAATTCAGGCAGCATAAACAAATAAAAATAAAAAGGAAAGGGAAGGAAGGTAAAATGATAGGATTAATTATTGGAGGAATTGTAGTTATTTTCTTAATTGTAATCGTGATCACAGGTTACAAAAAAGCGCCGCCGGATACAGCATATATTATTTCCGGTCTTCGAAAAAAGGTAATTATCGGTAAAGCAAGCGTAAAAATTCCATTTCTGGAAAGAATGGATAAACTGAGTCTTAAGCTTATTGCTATCGATGTAAAAACGTCAAATGCAGTACCTACAGCTGATTATATCAATATTCAGGTGGATGCAGCAGTTAATGTTAAGATCAGCAGCAACAAAGAAAGACTTGCTCTTGCAGCTGAAAATTTCCTGAATCAGAATACGCAGTACATAGCAAGTATTGCCAGAGAAGTGCTTGAAGGTAATATGCGTGAGATCGTAGGCCGTATGAGACTGGAAGAGATGGTCAGTGATCGTCAGAAGTTCGCAAATCTGGTTAAAGAGAATGCGGAACCTGATCTGGCGGCTATGGGTCTTGATATTGTCAGCTTTAATGTACAGAATTTTGCTGACGGAAACGGTGTTATTGATGATCTGGGTATTGATAATATTTCCCAGATCAAGAAAAAAGCAGCTATTGCTAAAGCAGAAGCTGAAAAAGAAATTGCAGTTGCTAAAGCAGAAGCTGATAAACAGGCAAACGATGCCAGAATTAATGCAGAGCGCGAAATTGCTAAGAAAAACAATGAACTTGCTCTTCAAAAAGCAGAACTTAAGAAATTAGAAGATACGAAACGTGCGGAAGCTGATGCTGCCTATAGTATTCAGGAACAGGAACAGAGAAAGACTATTGAAGTGGCAACTCAGGAAGCTACTATCGCCAAGCAGGAAAAAGAAGTTATCTTAAAGCAAAAAGAAGCTGAAGTAAAAGAAAAAGCTCTGGATGCAGAAGTTAAGAAAAAAGCAGAAGCTGAAAAATTTGCCCGTCAACAGCAATCCGAAGCAGAATTATATGAAAGAATGAAAAACGCCGAAGCTCAGAAGTTTGAAAGAGAAAAAGAAGCAGAAGCTTTAAAAGCAACGGCGGAAGCTCAAAAATTTGCGAAAGAACAGGAAGCTGCCGGTATTCGTATGGTGGGTGAAGCAGAGGCGGAAGCAATTCGTGCAAAAGGTGTTGCCGAAGCAGAGGCCATGGAGAAAAAGGCAATTGCTTATCAGAAGTATAACAATGCCGCTATGGCAGAAATGCTGATCCAGGTATTGCCTGATATTGCAGGTAAGATCGCAGAACCTCTTACTCAGATCGATAAGATCACTATTATCGGCGGAGACAACAGTAATGGCGTAAGCACAGTGGCAGATAATGTACCTGGAGTTATGACCAAATTGTTTGAAACAATGAAGGAAACAGTGGGAATCGATCTTGCTGATATTGTTAAAGCCGGTACTTATGATGCTAAGGTTAATAAAAATATTAACTTTACAGGTCTTTCTGATGAAGAAAAAAATGAAGTGGTAGCCGCTGTTTCAGGAGCAGTAGCAAGTGAAATTACAAAAGATTCTGCAAATGCTTAATTATATGATAATACTGCACAAATTGTTTTACGGGATAATTTGTGCAGTTTTTTAATAATAAAAATGGGAGGAAAGATATGGATAAAAAACAGATCATACAGGAAGGAAAAACATCTCTTGGTATTGAATTCGGTTCTACCAGAATAAAAGCTGTTTTAATAGAAAAGGGAGGCGAAGTTCTTGCATCCGGAAGTTTTGAGTGGGAGAACAGGTATTTAAATGGCATATGGACATACGATCTTGAGGATGTATGGAAAGGGCTTCAGGATTGTTATCAGAATCTTGCCGAAGATGTAAAAGAAAAATATGATGCAGAGCTTACTAAAATCGGTTCTATCGGTTTTTCTGCTATGATGCACGGTTATCTTGCTTTTGATCAGGATGATAATCTGCTGGTTCCTTTCAGAACCTGGAGAAATACAATTACAGAGGAAGCGGCAGATAAGCTGACCAAAGAATTTAATTATAATATTCCGCAAAGATGGAGTATTGCACACTTATATCAGGCTATTTTAAATCAAGAGGATCATGTCAAGGATGTGGCTTTTTTTACAACCCTTTCAGGATATGTACACTGGAAACTTACCGGAGAAAAAGTTATCGGCGTGGGAGATGCTTCCGGTATGTTTCCCATTGATATAAAAACCGGTAACTTTGATCAGGATATGATTCATAAATTTAATGTATTGGTAAGCAGTGAAGGCTTCCAATGGAAATTAGAGGATATTCTGCCTAAGGTATTAACGGCAGGCGATATGGCAGGAAAGTTGTCCAAGTCCGGTGCCGGGCTCCTGGATGTAACAGGAAAACTGAAAGCGGGAATACCAGTATGCCCTCCTGAAGGAGACGCCGGGACAGGTATGGCAGCTACTAACAGTGTAGCAGTAAGAACCGGAAATGTATCTGCGGGTACCTCTGTATTTGCAATGATCGTACTGGAAAAAGAACTTACAAAAGTATATCCTCAGATCGATCTTGTCACCACGCCGGATGGTGCATTGGTGGCCATGGTACACTGTAATAACTGTACATCAGATTTAAATGCCTGGGTTAATATATTTGATCAGTTTGCCGAAAGTATCGGAGCTAAAATCAGTAGAAATGAATTATTTTCTGTACTCTACAATAAAGCCCTGGAAGGCGATACCGATTGCGGAGGATTAATTTCTTATAATTACTTTTCAGGTGAACCTATTACCGGATTTGATGAGGGTGCTCCGTTATTTGTCAGAAAAGCAAAAAATAAATTTAATCTTGCAAATTTTATGAGAGCTCATTTATATTCTTCACTGGCTGCTTTAAAGGCCGGTCTGGATTTATTGTTCAAAGAAGAAAATGTACAGGTAGATAAAATGTTTGGC
>JAAVBZ010000034.1 GCA_014803415.1 Lachnospiraceae bacterium | reverse complement strand
GCCCTTTCTCACTGTACTTTTTCTCAAAGAATTTCTGCCGCCGCTCCAGACTGATCTCTTCGCTCTCATTATAGACCTCTATCTCTATCCGTTCCCGGCTCTCCAGCATTTTGATCCCCACACTGCCTGTCCCGTTCCCTTCCGCCGCATCCGCTGCATTGTTAAGGAGGTTCCCTAATAACTCCACTATCTTATACACAGGCACAGTGCTTTCAAGTTCCCCGATATTTACCCTGTAGCTGATCTTTATTCCTCTTCTTTCTATCTCCGAAAACTTTCCGTACAGGAACGCCAGTATGATCGGATTTCCTTTGGATAAAAGCTTATTGTATCTGTTCTCTGCCGTTATCTCACTGCAGTATTTTTTCTGGGCTTCCACCAGCATATCATAAGTCTTATAGAGGTGGTGCTGGCTGTAGATCGTATTGATATGGTTGTCGAACTCATGCTGTTTTGCACAGATATCATCTATCAGCTCCCTGAAGGAAGCCTCATACAGCCTGTGCATCCTCAGCTCCGCTTCTGCCTCCCGAACCTTCATCCTGTGTTTTCCTATGTCCACTGCCGCTATGATGGCCACTATAATGCCCACTCCTAACACCGCATAATACAGTCCATCTAAACCTGCATGTTGCTTATACGCCAAAAGGCAGAGAGCTGTGCCCGCAACCATTACGGAAATAGAAGCTACTATCAACTTCTCCCTGCCCTTCAGCACATCTGACAGCTTCTTCAGCTTACATTTCCTTAAAAATCCAATAACTATGATAAATATGATCAAATTAATAATAAGATTATCCCTCATTCCTAGCCTCTCAATTTTTAACAGTATACAGTACAATCTTATTATCGTTGCTTGTATTCCACTCAAAACAGCCATATATAGAACATTATTAATAAAAATAATCTTTATATCAGTTCCAAATCTTAATGCGCAGTACAGCGCCACAATCGGGTACATCATCATTGACCACTCCTGCCCTAACTGCAGGTAATATACGCCGCTCATCCATGCCACTTCTAATAGTATGAAACAAACTGTCACTGCCTCTAAGCGTAGTTTCTCACCATAAAGGTAATGGAGGCATAATACTACTGACAGTACTTCCAGTAGATTAATCAGACTAATTACAACCATCGCACAACTCCACCAATATCTTTTTCTTGTATCTTCCACCTATGTCCAGCATCCCGAACCCCTCCTTCAGCATCAGGTACCGGTTGGGCACGTCCACGCCCTGCACGTACTCCCGGTTCACTATGGTGCTCCTGCTGCACTGCAGAAGGCTCCCTTCATCTGTCTCCTGCAGGATCTGCTTGCAGGTCTTATAAGGGATCTCCAGCTCGGAGCCGTCCCGCAGGTGCACATGTATCACATGGTTCTGGCTCTCCATGTATACGATCTCCTTAAGCCTTACCGGATACAGGATCCCGTCCTTCCTGAACGTGATCGAGATCTCCTTCTCCCTGGCAGTGGTATAGTTCAGGGCCTTCTCCACCAGCTTTATGATCCTGTCCGGTTCGAAGGGCTTTTCGATGTAGCCCATGCAGTTCAAGTCGGTATAGGCATACATGGTGGGGTCCTCTAAGGAAGTCACGAAGATCACCGGTGTGAACATGTACTTGGGGATCTTCCTGATCCGCTCCACCAGCCTGACTCCTGCCGTATCTCCGGGCCTTGTGGTATCCAGTATGATATCCACCAGGAACACGTCTATGCTCTTTTCCATCAGTATCTCATAGGCATGGGTCACATCGGAAGCCGTATAAACCTCCGCATTCTCTTCTGCCGCCTGCACCAGCTGCTTCAACACATTCAGCTGTTCTATTTCATCTTCTATGATCAGTACCGTCTTTTTCATTTGTCCGCCTCTATCTACATTTTATTTATATGATTCTAACGCCAAAAGCGATTTTTTCAGGTCGAAAAGTCATAATGGACAAAAGCAATGTTCTTTTTGCGATTATGGAAAGGGATTAGAAATTCTTAGTATCCCTGTACATCGAGCAAAAGGACATTGCTTTTGTCCATTATGACCCCCAACCTCACCAAAGTCTCTTTTTTGACGCTCGAATCATTTATATACCTTTATTGAATAATCCAAATATTCCAAAGCCTCTTTCTTCCTGTCTTCGCTCAACCTGTTCCAAAGCCCGTTCAGCAGATAGCGTTCCATATCATCATGATAAAAGAATATACTGGGTCTGCAAAATGATATCTCATATATCTTTATCAAAAGTTCTGCATCCGGGTAGTTCTTGTTCTTTTCGAAGTCACGATACGTCTTGATATCTACGCCCAGCTTTTCGGCCATTTCAATCTGGGTAAATCCTGATAAGTCCCTGACTGCAGCAAGAACAGAAACATATACTTCCCTGTTCGACAAAAGTTTTAACAGATCATACTCACGCCGGCTTTCCTCATCAGGCAGCCCTCCGTCTTTACGGAATTCCACACCGATGATCCAAAGTAATACCTCCTTAATATCCTCCCACGCACCGCCAATACTCTGTTCGAGATAATCGGTAAGCTCTCTCCCTGTAGGGGCTTGTACTTTCCCGGTGATCATATAATCAATATCCCATCCGTCATTCAGAAGGCTTTCCAGTATCTGGTAAGAAAACAGTATCTTCCCCAATTCCATTTTAGAAAGCTGACTCTGTGTTTTCCCGAAAAGCCCTCCCACTTCCTGCTGAGACATTTTCATTTGATCCCTATACTGAATCATTCTCCGCAAGAATCTTTCATAACTATCACTCATATGCACATACCTTCCGCACACTGGTTTCTGTAGCATTATAAGTTAATTTTATGAAATATTACTTTTCCTATATTAGACCGAAAAGTGACT
Organism: Lachnospiraceae bacterium; assembly: GCA_014803415.1. GTDB lineage: Bacteria > Bacillota > Clostridia > Lachnospirales > Lachnospiraceae > Suilimivivens. Next base: position 12,145 of record JAAVBZ010000034.1, on the reverse strand, counting down.
ATTGCCATATTTTACCAGTTTTGCTTCCGGTTTCCGCAACAAAAAAATTTCTGCCAGAAGGCAGAAATCATTCTGAATCATTATATTCTATTAAGGCGTACAACAAATTGTCATCATTTTCATAAATCTTTGAATACCGCTGCGTATCGGCAAAGGATAAAAATTTGGAGATAAAAGCTGCAAATTCATCTTTGCTCAAATGTAAATGTCTTAGCAGCAATTCAATGGAAACTTCGTAGTACTGCTTCCCGGGCATCATATTCCAAAGTGCCTGCAGCGCTTCTTTTTCTGCCTCGGAATTTAAGGAATCCGCTAACTGGTTTGCTTTTTCTTTATCAATCCTTATTACATTCCCGTATAAATCCAGATACGGACGCACTACACGCAGATGTTCTTCTGTAAGTTCCTGTCTAAAAAGCAGCATTTTGTGAACAGTCGGTACTCTATTCTCTCCTTCACTCATAGTCAGGCACAAAGCCAGTCTGCATTCCAGCTGCTTTACCGCAAACATTCGGTGCCGTAATTCCATAAAGCATAATTCTCCCGTCTGTTCGTTTTTCAGAATCATATATGCTCCTGACAAAAACATTGTGATCAGCATGCGACCGGTATATTCTTTCACAATTTCTTTTCTGTTCCGATATTCCCCTGTCAGGATCTGCAGCCTGACCTCACAATAGCCCAATGAATCCTTAAATATCTTCAGATGCCCCTTCTGTATCTCATCTGTCTGTTCTGAAGTCTTATTATAATAGATATTAAATTCGCCCAGATATGCATTAAACTGTTCTGAATCTGCACGACTTAATAACTTCTGTGACTTGCCTGTGTTCAGCAGATCTGCACCGGAAGAAAGATCCTTATATGCCAAAAAATCAACAGATACTTCTAATGCTTTGGCAATGGCCAGAAGCTCATAAACATTGATTTTCTTTTTCCTTGTATACAATTTGGATAATTCAGGCTGAGATATTGGCATTCCTATTTCTTTGCACCTCTGCACAAGCCATGACTGCTTCACGGAACGCTCTTTCAGCAACTCAGCAATTCTATTCCAAATGTCCTCTGCATAAATATTTTCATTATTGCTGCCCATTTTCATTCCATCCTTCATAATATTTAAAATACATTTTCAAACAATATTTTACATTTCTTTTACCCTTCTCGTAAACAACTGATAGTTCCGCTTCTCTATACTTTTTGTTCTCATGCAATATTCTAATTTGCATATTTTTATCTTCCAAAATATTCCAATTATCTTATTAAGCAGACATTTTTCGCATATTTTTTTATTAAACTTTACGTTTTCAAGCCATTGACTTGTTGACATTTATGCTGGATTCATCTATGATATTTTTATCTTAACAATACTGATTTTAGAGAAGGAAAAGGAATATGACTACTGAATCAATCGACAAATACAGATTAACTAATCGGGAAAAAGATATTTTAGACATTTTGTGGGAATCACCTGAGGCCCTTGTAGCATCCGAGATAACAGCTACCCGTGATGATTTATCTATTAATACTGTGCAGGCAGTTTTAAAGAAATTACTGCAAAAGGAACTTATCCAGATAGATGAGATCGTTTACAGCGGTACTGTACTGAGCCGGAGCTATAAACCCACTCTTTCTCCTGAAAGATTTGAAATTCAAAGATTTATTTCATACTACGCCAAGGCTTCCGGTCAGCCTTATTCACTTTCCGGTGCGGTTGCCGCTCTGATGGCCGAGGAAGAAGATACGTCCATACTGTTAGATGAAATAAAGAAGACAGAAGCTATTTTAGCTTCCAGAAAAAAAGAATTGAGTTAAAATATTAATATAAGAACACAAAATGGGCGAGGTCAATGCTTCGCCCATTCTTTTATCCTCTTTTTGTATCCCTGTTTCACTGTTTGGGGACGATAGCCCGGAATTTTATCGCTAATTTACAATACAGCTTTCGTGAAGCCGCTGCGGCAATCACTGTTCCCGTCAAAAACAATAACATCCCCGCATACCACGGCAATTTATTCATGAGGTCATAGTGAACAATGATATTCAAAATGATCCAATGATACAAAAACATACCATAGGTAAGGTCCGTTTTCAATCGTATTTTAGGCAGACAGTAACCGGCTCCGATCACCATAAACGGAACCAGGATGCTTGTCGCAATATCAGCGTAATATCCGGGTATCTCAACATTCAGCGATTCAATGATCAGATAAATGATCAGCATCGGCAGAAAAGCTTTCTTTAAAACGGGCAATATCTCCTGACGTCTTTGATAACAGAAAACACCTATAAAAAACCACATAGCATAAGGAAGAAAGATCCTCTCGATCAGTTTAGATATAATACCTCCGGTATCCCATATTCCTAAAATAAGATTTAAAACTGCAAGCAGCATAAGAAGTATTGCCCAATGTTTATCTTTCAACTTTTTCAGAAAAGGATAGACAATTCCCAATACAATATACAACTGCACTTCCGTGAAAACAGTCCAGAGTGCACCATTAACACTGCCTGTAGCAAATGTCTTAAGGCAGTCAGGCGTATTGGCAATTCCGAAGACCTGGGTTCCCACCCACAGGATCATGCTGCCATCCAGCAATTCCGGAACCAGTATGCAGACCACCGCCAGATTTACGATCGTACAGATCCACAGCTCCGGATACATCCGCAAAACACGGCGGAGAAAGAATTCCTTTCTCGTCCCTGCCCGTTCAAAAGAAGCGGAGATCAAAAAACCGCTCATGGTAAACAATATCACGACTCCCGGAAACAGAAGCGCAAGATGTCTGATCCCGTTCATGATATTTGCTGCTTGTTCTGACAAGTTCGTTGATAAGATCATGGTATAGCCGGAATAATGAAGCATCATAACACTCAATGCTGCCATGTAACGCAATATGTCAAATCCATTCTTTTCAAACTTTTCATTTGCTGCCATAATAATTTCCTCGCCAACGCTCATTATATTATGAATCTGCGATTCATAATCGGCATTCGCCGTTCGGCGAGTATGCAAGCATGCTCTCCTCACTAACGCTCATTATATCATATAATCCGTAATCAGTAGACACTTTTTGCATTTTGTGCTACAATTTTAAGGTATATTTCCTACTTTGCATAACCGAAATGGAGGGTTCTTATGAAGAAAGCACTGATCATCGGTGCCGGTCCTGCCGGTCTGACAGCCGCTTATGAATTACTTACAAAATCCAATGATATTGAAGTCACCGTTTTTGAGGAGAGTGACTGCTTCGGCGGCATTTCCAAAACCGTTGAATATAAAGGAAATCGAATGGATATGGGCGGTCATCGCTTTTTTTCCAAAATACCGGAGGTAAATCAGTGGTGGGATCAAATGCTTCCTATGCAGGGTGCTCCTACTTATGATGATATCCTGCTTGATCGTTCCATGCCGCTTACAAAGGGCGGTCCGGATCCTGAAACGGAAGATCGTGTAATGCTGACCCGTCATCGCGTATCCCGTATTTATTTTGATTCCAAATTTTATGACTACCCCATTTCTCTCAAACCGGAAACCTTTTCCAATTTTGGACTGCTTACCACTCTTCAGGTAGGATTCAGTTATCTTGCCGCTCTGCTTCACAAGCGCCCGGACGATAATCTTGAGAATTTCTACATAAACCGCTATGGCAAAAAGCTCTACTCCATGTTCTTTGAATATTATACCGAGAATTTATGGGGAAGACACCCGCGTGAGATCGATGCTTCCTGGGGAGCTCAAAGAACCAAGGGCATGTCAATTATGGCAATCATTAAGGATGTTCTCGGAAAAACCTTTAAGATTAAAAACCGCAAAGTCGAAACTTCTTTGATCGAGCAATTTAAGTACCCGAAACTGGGTCCCGGTCAGCTCTGGGATGTAACGGCGGAAGAAATTGCAAAACTTGGCGGCACCATTCTGACAGAAGCCAAAGTTACCAAATTCCACAAGAACGAAAATAATGTGATCACTTCCCTGACCTATGTAAAAGACGGCGAGGAACACACCTTAGAAGGCGACTACTTTATCTCCTCCATGCCGGTGAAAGATCTGGTAGCCGGTATGAATGATGTTCCTGCCGATCCTGCCAGAATCGCTGCCGGACTTCCTTATAGGGATTATATGACGCTGGGCGTTCTCGTGCCTAAGATCAATCTGGAGAATAAAACCGGCTTAAAAACCGTGGCTGATATCGTTCCGGACTGCTGGGTCTATGTTCAGGACAGAACCGTAAAGCTTGGCCGTTTTCAGATTTATAATAACTGGTCTCCTTATATGATCAAGGATCTGGAGCATACCGTATGGATCGGACTGGAATACTTCGTGAATGAGGGAGACGAGTTCTGGAATATGACGGAAGAAGAATTTTCCAGGTTAGGTATTGATGAAATGATCAAAATGGGACTGATCGACAGTGCCGATGTAGTACTGGATACTCACATGGAAAAAGTCAAAAAAGCATATCCGGCTTATTTTGATACCTATAATGAGATCGATACTCTGGTGGATTATCTCAAAACCATTGACAACCTCTATTGCGTAGGGCGCAATGGTCAGCATCGATACAACAATATTGATCATTCCATGGTCACTTCCTTTGAAACTGTTAAAAATATTCTTTCCGGCAAAAAGGACAAGTCAAACATCTGGAATGTAAATACTGAGCAGGAATATCACGAGGAAGCAAAAACAAATGAAGCGGAAGTAGATTAAAGATGAAAGAATCTAAGGGCAATGCTATATCCTATAAAAGTGCAGTTATTTTTCTTTTCTGCGCCATAACAGCATTTTTTCTGCTTATGATCTGTTCGCGTTCTTCCTTTTTGTATCCGTGTAACGACTGGAACGATGCTAACAGCTATTTTACCATGGGCAAAGCCATGATGAACGGGCAGATCATCTATCGGGATCTGTATGATCAGAAAGGTCCTTACCTGTACCTGCTTTACGGTCTGGCATATCTGATGCATCATACTTCTTTTGCAGGAGTTTTTGTCCTGGAGATCACAGCAGTTGCATTTTTTCTCTTTTTCTGCTATAAAATCCTGCGTTTATATTGCAGTAAAGCTGTTTCCTGCTTCCTGCTTCCTGTACTTGGGGCGGCAGTTCTCTCATCCAAAAGCTTCTATTGGGGCGGAGCAGCTGAAGAATTCTGCCTTCCTCTCCTGAGCGGCAGTCTGTATTGCACCATTAAGTACTATAAAGAGCAATATCCCAAAGATCCCTGCTTAAAAATGATATTTCTTAACGGAATCTCCGCCGGTATCATTATGCAGATAAAATATAACATACTGGGCTTTCATTTTGCCTGGATGGCAATGATCGCCTTTTCTCTTCTTTTCCGAAAAGAGTGGAAAAACTTTTTTAAATCATGCCTCCTCTTTTTGGGAGGAATGTTATTGACATTTATTCCCTGGCTTGTTTACTTCGGCATTAACAATGCATTGGATGACTGGTATCAGTGTTATGTATACAATAATGTTTTCCTATACAGCAACCTGCAGCAAGAAGAGATCAGTTTAACATCCAGAATTTATGATCTGGCCAAACTTCTTTACTGGCTGATCCTAGATAATTTATCCTATTTCTTCTTTATCATATTGGGCGGCGTATATTTTTTATTGTCCCGCAAAATACATTGGTACGAAAAAATCAATCTGCTTATGCTTTCCGGTCTGCTGTTTTTGGGAATTTATGTGGGCGGCTCCAACCTTCCCTACTATTCTATTCCCCTGACCATATTTACCTGTTTAGGCACCGTCGCCATCGGCAGAGCGCTGGATAAAACTGCTGGAAAAGTACTTGCAACACATTCCCTGAGCAGATATTGCAAAATTATAATGCCAACAGCACTTTTGCTTTCTATAGGAAGCAGCATGGCATTTTCTTATGGGCACTCTATGAACTCCTATTTTATGAAGCAGGAGCAATCTTCTTATTTTTTATATCAGTTCCGGGATATGATCCGGCAGGAAGAGGATCCTTCCCTGCTGAACATCGGTTGTCTTGACGCAGGGCTTTACACTGTTGCGGATATTATGCCGACCTGCAAATATTTCCAGACAAACGGCATTGCTTTCGATGAAATGTTTCAGGAGCAGTATCGCTATATAGAAGAAGGCAGAACTCAGTATATTTTGGCGCGGGATGAATATCCTGAAATAATAAATGAAAAGTATGAGCTGATAAGCAGTCAGCCTTATGAATGGAGCGGAATGGAATTTACCTATTTTCTTTTTAGGAGGAGATCATGAAAGATTATATTAAAATAGCACGAATTGATCACTGGATTAAAAATATGTTTATTGTGCCCGGAATCGCCATAGCGATTCTGCTTCTGAATGATGAACAGCGCACTATCAATATTCTATATATTGTAATCGGTTTTTTGGCAACCTGCTTCATCGCTTCTGCCAACTATGTGATCAATGAATGGCTGGACGCAGAATTTGATAAGTTTCATCCCACCAAAAAGAACCGGCCGGTGGTTGGCGGTAATGTAAAATTCAAATATGTGATCCTTGAATATCTGTTATTTGCAGCACTGGGAATTATCTGCTCTCTTTTTATCAATCGTCTGTTCCTCTTTACAGAAATCTGGCTGTTGGTGATGGGACTGCTGTATAATGTAAAACCAATTCGAACAAAGGATATTATCTTTCTTGATGTTCTGTCGGAATCTGTCAATAATATGATACGTCTTTTGCTTGGATGGTTCATCATCACTGACTGCGTATTTCCTCCTGTCAGCATCCTGATCGGCTACTGGATGGGCGGCGCTTTCCTGATGGGTACAAAGCGTCTGGCAGAATACCGGATGATAGGCGATCCGGATATTGCCGGAAAATATCGAAAATCTTTTAAATACTATACGGAAAAGACACTGTTCGGTTCTTCTTTCTTTTATGCTTTATGTTCCACCTTTTGCATCGGTATTTTTTTGGTTAAATACCGGATTGAATACGTTATCGCCATGCCTTTTATGTTTGCGTTATTTTCCTATTATGTCATGATGGCTTTTAACGATGATTCCGCCGTACAAAAACCGGAAAAACTATATAAGGAAAAGAAACTGCTGGCATTGGTATTTCTTCTCATTGCCATATTGGCGGCCCTGACAGCGATCGATATTCCTTCCCTGCATTCCTTCAGTGATCCTTATTTAATAAACTTTTAATTCAGGAGAAAAAATGAAAAGGACTTTAACCGACTATCAGTTAATTCTGTTTGATATGGATGGGACGCTTTATTTTCAGCGTCCCTTACAATTTCATATGGGAATGAAAATGGCAGCATCCTGTTTGAGCAGACAGGGCTTAAAAGAAATAATGATCATTTTAAAATTCCGGAAGCTGCGGGAGCACTGGCAAAAATCTGCCCAAATCCATGATAATATCGATATTGATCATGCTCAATATTCAGAATTAGCCGCTTCCTGCAACGTCAGCGCTGAGGCGATCGAACGTATCGTTCAAAAATGGATTTATGAAAAGCCTCTGGATATTCTCCGCAAATATCGCGACGATAAGCTTCTTGCACTGATAGAATCTCTGACTAATCAGAAAAAACAAGTAGTAATTTATTCCGATTATCCGGCGCAGGACAAACGTAATGCCTTACAGCTTCCGCCGCTTCCTTGTTTTTATGGCGGTCAGCCGGAAATAGGTTGTATGAAGCCTGATCCAAAAGGAATCCTGACTATCATGTCTCACTATAACATCCAAAATCCCTCCGATGTTCTAATGATCGGTGACCGCGAAAGTAAAGACGGCAGAGCTGCCTCTGCCGCCGGAACGGATTATCTTATTCTAAAACGATACAAATTGTTGAGAAGCAGACAGTACAAAGAATTATTTGCTAAATAGCCGCCGCCTGTCACTCAATGATGGCTCCCGGAATTTCTCCGCCGTCATAAATTGCTTTTAGATCAAATGGCTTACCATACAGTGCGTAATGTTCCAGAAGCATCTGTGTATCATAAGGATATAATTCCTGCAGTACCTCTTTGTTCGCCTCCCAGTAATATCGTGTATCAAACTCTGCTGAATAATCCACATCTCCATATACTTTAGGTGATCTGCAATCTTCATACAGCTGCTCATAGTATTGATCCAAAAAGTCAATTCTCTGATCAACATATTCATAGATATAGTTATCTGACCAATACTCTGTTCCATTTGGCCACCGTTCATAATTTCGCTCATATGCACCTGATGCATGCAGATACCTAAACTGCCGGTCTAACATTTCAAATATTTTTTCTTTCGTAATGATCCCCTGCCCTCGAAGCTCATTCCATCTATCGCGCAGCAGTTCTGATACTGTCTCTCTGTCATAATAGTATAATGTATTTATATCTGAGATCCATATGCTTACATCTTTATAACAATCCGGATCATATTTTGTAAAATTGCATTCTTCAATATCTACCCATGGATTTCCCCAGGTAGCATTCATGTCCCATGGGATCTTTTTCATCCGATATGTGCCATCCTGCTGATACTCGGAAATAAAGTAATTATTCTTTCGCGTATTGTCGGTTCCTGCCATAAGCATACAAAATAAATTGGCGTCCACGGCATTTTCCATGTTCAGGAAATCGGCTCCTTCTTCGTAAGTATCTATTTCCCCCTTCAAAAATAAATCTACCCACTTTTTGATCGGATCCCAATCTTCTTCTTTCAGATCTTTTGGATACTTTAACACAAAGATAGGCTGCATTCCATCTGTATCTTCATTTGTATAATTGTGTTCCTCCGGTATTCTGGTAGTTCTGCATTTATACAAGATATCCTTTTTTCCAAGTGAAAGTTCCTGCTTGTCAACCCGCTCCGTCAAAGCATATACTCCGCAATACTCATTATTCAGAAACAGCTCCGCATATTCCATTGCATAGCCTTCATCGTTCATCACATGATTACTTGAAGCGATTTCCTGCCACACTTGAACAGATAATTTATTATGGATCAGTCCGGCGTCATCATAAAGCGCATTCAGTATCCAATCATCATCTTTACGCATTCCAAGCAAAGACATATTCTTATTAGCAAGCTCCAGCTTATAGCTCTTCTTTACATATCCGTATGAAGTGCCCCCTCTTACATGAAAAGTACAATCTGTACTCTGAAAACGCGCTGCACTGTGATATTGGTCGAATATAAAAACTGTGCCGTAGCTGACTGTTTCGTCATCTTCCAAAGCACTGCTTTCTTCAGCAAGACATATGACCGGCATCCCGGTAAATATCACATTATATTCTGATTGTTTCTCCTCATCCACCTGGTACAGCTTAAATATATGCCCTTCTTCGATGGCCAGACTTTTATCCCGGAAATATTCATCATCCAAAAAATAAAGTTTTCCCCGCTCTGCCGTCAGCCTGCCTTCCCAATGTTCTTCCGTCAACGATTGTGGGATAAAAAATGTGTTTGATGACGCATCAAACGCCACCGGATGACTGTCAAACCTGATCTCACTTTCCTCCGGCACTTCCTGATCAACGATCATATCAGCCAGTTCTTCTTCTGACATTACCTTTACTGACATGATCTTATTCGAAAGCAAAGAACGCAAAGAACTAAAATTCAAATATACGATAAAGGCAACTATAGATATTAATAATAAAGCTATTCTTTGTTTCTTAATATCCATTTAAAACGTCACTTCCCCGTCATGCGATACCAATGAGACACTCTCCACGCCGTCCATTGCATCAATTTCCTGAACCATATCATATTCCTTTGCAGCACGTACTTCAATGATCATATTACATTTTCCGGCCGCAATATTTCTGGATTTAATCTTATAATACCTACAGAATGTCTCCACTTTTTTTACTAATTCTTCTTCCAGCTTCCCGTTCTTTAAATTTACTACTAAGATCATCGGTGCCCGTCCTACCGGCAGCCTGTCCAGCACCAATACCAGAATCGTAAGCAATATGGAAAGTATCACTGCAATTTCTGTCACATGCGCACCGCAGCAGATACCTACTGCTATAGACCAGAACAAAAATACCAGATCAAGGGGTTCCTTCACGGCTGTCCTGAACCGCACAATGGAAAGCGCGCCTACCATTCCCAGCGAAATGACTATACTGGCCTGCACTGCCAGGATAATGGCTGCAGTAATGACCGCAATGGCCGCAAGCGAAATATTAAATGTTCTGGAATAAAATGTCTTCCTTGTGATCAGCCTGTATACCCAAAATATGTAACAGGCGATCACGCATGTGATCAGCAAAACTCCTGTTACCTCAAGCGCACTTATGCTTGCATTTGTATATGCTGACAGAAAATCTTTTTTAAATATATCCGAAAAACCCATATTACCGTACCGTACCTGAATTACCTTTTTATTCAGGTTCCTTTCTTTTTATCTGAATTTCATACACAAATAGTATTTTGAATAAGTATCCGCCCGCAGGCCGTCCAGCTGTAAGAGCTCATAGACCTCATCAGGCAGAAAACTGTCAAATTTCACTTCCATCAATGACCAGCCCGCAGGCATTACTCCTCTGCCGCTCACATTCTCATTAAGGAAAGTACTTACATCACTGACCGAACGGATATGATGGTCAAATGTGATCCTCACATTTGCATCCGATGATCGATACACATAAGGAACCCTGTCATAATCCACGATTACCGCAGGTCTCATCAGTCTTGTTGCCATCAGATATGCCAGCCTGCCAAGCACCTGCTGAGTCGGCGCTATATCTGCCGGCACCACCCCTTCCATCAGCTGTCTGCACTGAGACAATGTGATGGGGCAGGAACTCTTCCCGGTTTTTCCCCTCTTCTTCTCTTTCCGTTCAAGCATAATATGATCTGTACTATGATCATAGATCCGTATCCGATATTTTGCCCTGTCATCTACGCCGTTTTCATTATCCAGATAGGAGCTTTTGTCATAATCATCAAAGTAAAGACTTCTGATATTGTAAAAACCTTTCTCTCCAGTGTGAATATCCCTACCGGCAAGTATTTTTATTTTTTCATTTTCGATCAGCATCTGACCATTGGTAAGCGGGTATTTATATTCGTGTCTGTACTGCTTGTCTGTCAAACGCCGTCCCTCCTAATCGTTTTGCCATGTTCCTAATTATACGTTATGTCTACTTTAAATGCAACCTTCATTCCCCTCAGATCATCTGCATCATTGACAGCTCTTTTACTAATTGCTACAATGATTACTACAGAATTTATAATTAATTTAAGTCTATCAGGGAGCTATTTTATGACCAAAGAATTAAAAAGTTTTTCAATCGGAAGCATTGCTTTTGTTATTTTTGCTATGATGCGGAATATCCTGCCCCTGCACAACATGGAATTTTTTGTTGCAGCATGTGCTTTCTTTGTAGTGATCACAATATTCTCATATTTTATCATGAACAAAGCCGCAGGCCATCCAAAGCCGATCATTGACAAAATATGGTCTGCCGTAGTAATCGTCCTGTTCTTGTTTTGGATTGTTCTGTTTTATATAAATGAAACGAACTCAGAGCATCCATTGGATGAGTCGGCGTTGATCCGCAAAGCTTTTCCCTTCCCGCTATGGATCTCAATAACAATCGCGGGCGTAGTTTTCTGCCTTTTTCTTCTTCGAAAAGATTCCAATGAGAAGTTTCTGAAAATCCGAAAATATATTCGCTTTATAACTGCTTTATTATTTACTTTTGGCACTTCTGTCCAGTTTTATGCCCCAAATATCTTTCAGGATATTCAGGGCGGCACCTATCATAGTCATGCCTACACAAACAGCATTATCAATGTCTGCTGGATGATACCATACAGTAAAAACATGGAAGCACTTTATGGACATTATGCCATACTTTACATGCCGATCCTCAAATTACTGCATAAGTTATTTCATGTTGACTACCTGACCGGTCTTTTCCTTGTATCTGCAGTTATAGCAGGAATTTCCATTCTGCTTTTTCTTTATATATTGAATTATTTTGCGAAAAACGATCTGATCTTCTATCTGGGTATGCTGGCCATCGGTGAATACTATTTTATGCTTATGCAGGGCGGCGTTTATCTTCAGGTCCATCCCCATCGCATGATCTTTCCTATTCTTCTTTCTGCGCTTGCTTTATACGAACAGAAAACCGCTAAAAGGCACAATATTATTGCTGTATGC
>JAAVBZ010000033.1 GCA_014803415.1 Lachnospiraceae bacterium | reverse complement strand
AAAGCTATTTTTGACTCTTCCGATAATATCAGTTCTTCGTCTATGATCACAACTTTGTTGCTTCCATATTTCGCTGCCAGATCTTTATAAGCTCCCTTTCTTGCAGCCGCATATGTGATTGCAATAACAATGTGATCAAATTCTAATTCACTGATAATATCCGGTGAATCCGCCTTAATTCCTAATTTTCTGAGTTCTTCATAATTCCGGTCAGCCCATCCGGCAATTTTACAAAACCCGGTTTCCGAAAGATATTTGTATAATCGCTGTCCGTAGGTCCCGGCACCGTATAAAACAATCGTCTCTCCCTTTTTAACTTCCGGAAAAGGAAAGAGAAAATCACGTTTGTCAAAATCCTGATATAACGCATCAGCCCGCTGAAACATAAGAAACAGGACATACTTGTCCCATTGCTCCATGCAGTCATAAATATTACGCAGACCCATGAGCCTATTTCTGGTGTATTGGTACATGATCTTGTATTGTTCCCTCTCTGCAACGGGATCCGTGAATCCCCTTACCAGTGAGGTCAAAACCTGTCTGTAATGATATAAACATTCATGCATTATGTAGATACTATCGGCCGTTAATAAAGATGGATAAATACAGGCAGCGTCATCACCCATTTTTATCCGTTCATCTTCCTCAAGCTGATAATCCTCTATGATCTCTCTTTTGAAGAGCTTAGCAACTAGACCGGGAATGATTCCCCACTCAAAGAAAGCTTCATTCACCATCATATTGGGATATATATCATTGATCAGCGCTTCTCTATCATATTTTCCTTCCGGTAATCCGTGATATACCGGTTTGCTTTTATTACCTGTATCTTCATAATAACCGCACATAACAAGATCGACATCTTTTTCCTCAAGAGTCTGATAAAGACCCTCCAGCATATTCGGTTCAACCCAGTCATCACTGTCTATGTAACAGATATATTTGCCCAAAGCGGCTCGCAGCCCGGTATTACGTGCTGATACCGGACCGCCATTTTCTTTATGTATTACCTTGATGCGTTCATCCTGTGCTGCAAAGTCATCACATATCCTGCCGGAAGTATCGGTAGAGCCGTCGTTCACCAGGATTATTTCAATCTGTCGGTAAGTCTGCTCTATCACACTTTTCAGACAACTTGCCAAATATTTCTCTACATTATAAACAGGAATGATCACACTTATTAAAACATCAGTCTGCATTTGCAGCCCCTCCTGTCACTATGGCTATCATGTTCTGCCAGAATCGATAATGATCTTCCATGCTGCTCTTAGCCTTTAGTTCTGAGTAAGCCGCTTTGCCCATTTGGGGCAGCTTGTCTCTATTACGGTCAAGATGTGATACATGATCTGCTACTGCTTTATAGTCTCCAATTTCAACAATATATCCATTTTCGCCGTCTACAATATCATCGTTCACACCGGAGGTTGCCGTCACAACAGGAATGGCGCCATTAGCCATAGACTCCGCAATTGAACGGGATCTTCCTTCATAATCTGCCAGATTGATACAGATATCTTTAGTCTGCCAGAATTGCGGAATCCGATTATTTTCAATTTTACCAATAAGCCTTATCTTGTTTTGACAATTATTTTGAATGATAAAATCCTGTAATACAGGCGCATAATCGCCTTCGCCTGCAAATTCAAGATCATAGTTGACGTTCCTATCTTCCAGATCAGAAATAAGCCGGATCATAAGATCCATTCTTTTCTGTTCAACTGTAAGCCTTCCTGCATACCCCAGTCTGATCGGTCTGTCACTATCTTCTGCATAATCCCGCAATAATTCATCGGGACAGGTTATGGGACATATCATTGTAAAGATTTTTCCCGGATCAGTTCCTCTTAATATCATGTTTTTCCGGATATCGGAACTTACGCAAGTGTAAAGATCAGTGCAGAATCTCATATCTATATAATTTTGATATATTTCATCACTTCCACCCCGGATCCCTGAGATTACTTTTATGGCATCGCCATATTTCTTTCTCAACAGTTTCCCGGCAAGAAGTGCATCCTCCGGTTTACTGGTAACAAGAATGCAGGGCAGATATGCTTCAATACAGTTCATGATCTGACTTATATTATGTATGGAAAAGGGCGCATCTTTATCTACGTCTACACGCAGTATGTTATTCGTTAGCTCATCCGGTATACTATAATCGCCATAGTTAGTAAGAATATATGGCGTATATTCCCCCTGCCTGAGAAATTCACTGCATATCCCCTTGGTCCATTCCTCTACTCCCCCCAGCACCAGACCATAAGCGCAGTCAAAAATAACAGAAACTTTACCGGCCTTAATGGGATTGGCTGACAAATGTTGGGAGTGACGTAATGAGTCGATATCAATCTTCTCATAGAGAGCCATGATCAGCTCCAGATATGAGACATCATTAAATTCTATTTTGTATTCGCCTTTCAGTCTTTTTTTGATTTCCCCAATTGCCAGAGAAGAAACAGCCGTAATACAAATATCCGCTTTTTCTCTCCCCCTTAAGATATCGGGAGACTCTATGATATGGTTTCCGATCTTCTGCCCCCATAGACTGGTATTACTGTCAACTACGGCAGTAATAGGGAGATTACAAAGATCCATCAATTGAATGAGCATTTTTCCGCGATTTCCGGCACCATATAAAACAAGATTTTTCAGATTCATTGCTCCATCCTTTCCGGCAGGCTATCACCTGCTTTTTTCAGAATAACGACATCTTTTATATAAGCTTCCAACCTGTCATAAACGTAGCCTTCGCCGCAGAAGATATGCCGGAATGAATTTGCTGAAATGTTCTTTGAAACACTTTTTTGCTTATCGGAATCTATTGCCATGATCAGGCAGCATTCCTCCTGGGGATAGGGCAGATCCGAATAGTGGAAGATATTGTCCTTTATCCTGCAGGCGCTTATATCTGCATTATCAGAAACAATATATGCGTCAGCCTCCCGTTTTACTGCATGCAGATACTGCGTGATAAGCTCCGCCCAAAATCCGCCGCCGTAAAGAACAATCTTATATTCACCCGTGACACATTTATGGAACTCAATAAGCGCCCGCTCTGACTTTTCTTTTCGCTGCTTTTCATCAAGCATCCTTTTCCTGTTTATTGCAATGGTTTTATCAAACAACTCCACTAAAGCAGTATCATAGAATTTTCTGTATATAGTCCTGTATTGTTCTAAATCTTTATCCGGCAGGTCATATTTCCATGTAATAGAAAGAGATGAAAAGCATTTTTCAATATATTTAATAGTGTCATTCGTTACCTGAAAAGCGCCAATACCCGGAAGAATTTCATCAGGATCCACACCATCTGCAATTATTTTTTCAGCCACTGCAGTTTCATAAACAATTCTTGTTGCATATCCAAATTCATTGTAAGTGATCTGGTTTAATGTAATATCATGTAAAACGACCACGGCATTAGGGGACAGATACGGAAGGGCTGCCAGAAAGTCAAGCATTTCACCAGGCAGGCTGTGAACCGTATCTAAGATAAGAAAATCAATATCTCCTCCTATTTCCTCTAAATAGCAAGGAAGCGCATTGCCCAGATGCCAGAAATGCGATATTTCATGTGGAAGTTCAGGAAATGCCATATCCACGGCATAGCCGGTTCTTTTTCCACTGGCTCTATAGCATTCTTTTGAAATATCTACAGAATGTAAACTGGTAGTGATTCCGATCTCTTTAAGGCATTGTAATATAACGCATGTGGTACCGCCATGTGCGACTCCGACCTCAACAATTTTTTTTGGCTGTTTATCTTTTATTAATCCGCACAAAAATGCAAGCTGGGAATCCGTCATTTCACATTCGATCTCATGATCTTTCAATACTTTTAGCGGTTCATAGTATGTCTCAATTTTCCTCATATACGTTCCTCATCCATTCTCATTCAGGCATTTGTTCGCAGTACTGAGAAAATTCCATCTTCGTAAAAATGCTGATTATCGTAAATATTTTCTTCATTTCCAATCAAGTAATTCCACACTTCCAAATGCTTATTTACAAAATTTCCCCAAGTCCAGTTTTCTACAGATGAAACCATTTTTTGTCGTTTTGCCTGTAATTGTAAAAGTGTATCTTTAAAGTCGCCAATAGTACGGCATGGATAGGTAATCCCGTTCGGAATATCAAGATGATATCCCTGCGGCGTCACGATAGTCTCTACGCCTGCGCGCAGTGCATCTAAAAAGCCCATAGACCCTTCATCGAATCCCCAAAATAAGTAATAATCAAGAGATGGAATAAGCTTTGTATATTCCTCATAGTCAAATTCATTGTAATAATCTACTTGAAATCCCATATCTCTGATAGAAGCTACAATATTATCCCAGCCGGCTCCCATGATCTTAAATGCAAAATAAGCAGGATCTAATGAACTGCATAAGTCAATTAATACGTCCACCTTTTTCCGATGGTCGGTATATATCCTGTGGGTGATTCCCAAAACATATTTTTTAGGCTGGATAACTCCGTCCTGCGCAGGATTGATATAGCAAAGCTTTTCTCTGGATATTCCATAAGCACTCAGCTTTTCCATGGTTTCCCGCGACATACATATTCCCAGCTTTGCGGTTTTTAACTGATGTTTTAATCGCTCGATCTTATTATAGGAATCTATATGTGTGATCATAAATGTTTCATTAAGAGGCAGGATCGGTTCACAGCTTCCATAAGAAACATGATGGTTAATATCGGCCGTCGGATCTACCGTATCGGCAATTGTACAATCATACCCTTGCTTATGAAGTTCATCTTTCATTCTGATAGCAAACTTTTGTAAAATCCAACCGCTGTCTTCGCATATAATACGGATACGGTGCAAGTTCTTTGTTTCTTTTGATTTATCTGTTATTGTTTTTTCTCTATATAGATCAAATGCCACATTATCAAAATAATCAAATGCCAAAGCATCTATATTTAATTTCAATAATTCTGATCTTATTTCTTCTCTTGCCTCATTTGATCTTACACATATGAGTAATGCAAACTTCGTTTTTAATGTTTCAAGCTGACTGGGGGTAACCACCTTTGTATTATTGATTTCTTTAATTGCTTCTGCATGTTTGTCGCATATGCAAAGAACATCTTCCTGCAAATAGGATAGTGCTCTTTTACCATACATTCCGGCACCATAAATTACAGTTTTATAATTTGATGCTTTGCATATATCAAAATAGTTATCCTCATAAGTCATAAAGGTTATCATACATGTGTCTCCTAACGAGAAATTTTATATGGCTTTTGCTACAAAGTAACTTGTCCAAGAATCATAGCCGGTTTCTTCTAAAGTCTGGCAGTCTATATTTTCTATCAACTCAAAATCGGCGCCGGACAACAGAAGTTCCAATTCAGGTCTGAAAAAATAGCGCATATTATGCGTCTCATTGATGGTTTGGGTTCTGCTGTTTTCCTTATTTATAATCAATACTTCATAGTTAACATCAACAATATTTTCTTTGTCATGCATTACCGGCCTGGCTATTCTTATCAGCCTGTTATTTTCGTCTGTGACCTCTTTGACTCTGACACTGGGTTTATCACTGAGAACGCCGGGGCCATACCATGCATCAAAGAGAAAATACCCGCCTGTATTTAATGCTTTTCTTGCTGCCTGGAACGTATTTAGAACATCCTGATTACTGTTTTGATAACTTACTACATGAAACAATGAAATAACAGCATCATATTTGTCTTTGGCCTCATAATTCCTGACATCTGCCACTTCGAAGCCTATGCTGGTTTCATTTAAAGCTGAATTTTCCTTTGCAATATCTATCATCAGAGAACTCATGTCTATTCCGTGACAATGATAACCAAGCCTGGTAAGCTCAATATCATGTTTACCGGTGCCGCATCCAAAATTGATGATATTCTTAATCTTCGGATCATATTTCTTCAATAATTTATCTACTGTTTCTGCTTCTGCATGATAATCCTTATCTTTGTAAAAGGAATTGTAATAATAGGCATAATCCTGAAATACTTCCATGGTAATCCTCCATTTCGATCATTTATCTCTAAATTTTTTCCCTCTTAAAATAGCTTTCCTTAAAACCGGCGGCCTGATTCCATAATCCGGGAACCACATATACCCGCTTGAAGCATCACACTGTATATTGCATTTATTGAGCAAGTTAAGTATTGCATCATATGCAAATTCCTGATGATATGTACAGATTGCGCAAGCAAAGTTTGCAGACTTGGCAATAGATGCCACTGCCCCTAAAAGGGCATAATACTCTTCTCCTTCAATATCCATTTTTATGAAATTTATTTCCTCTTGAATTTCATGATCAATAGATGTGGTCACATCATTAATGTAATTAGATAGAAATTTATTTATTAAAACAACTTTTCCTTTATATGGCTCAAATGTGTAATGCAAAGCTTCAAACCAATTTTTATCAGGTTCAAAAATATAAATTTTTGACACATTATCAATTATGGATAATGAAAAATTACCTTCGGCTGCTCCAGCGTCAACTACGATGGCGTCAGATGGAACTTTAAATTCTGAAGTTAAGTATAAATGCGGAGATTTCGCATCCTGCTCCAGCAGAATATCCCTATAATAATTTATTGCGGCTTCCCTGGTTTTATAGTCTCTTGAAAAATACATTTTTTTATTACAATAAAATGTATAAAATAAACCATTGGTATCATCAAAAAATATTTCCCAATTAAGCTCCTTATAATTATCTGCAAAATCATAATTAAAATATTCCAGAGGATGAACTTTTAAACGTTCAACGATTTCCCTAATTTCTTTATTTTCGGTGTTTTCATAACGTAAGATCAATTGAGCTCTTGAAAGGATATCTTCTTCAATGATCTGACAATCGCATTCGCCAAAAGAGTTATATATCTGTTTTCGTATATCTTCTTCAAATTGATTTGAGATCAGAATATATTTTCTTTCCTTTCCTTCTTTCAAAACCTGAGGTGGGAAAATCTCTTTCCCCTCAAAATAATTTCCCCATTTTTCCTTATCATTATCAATATATCCGACCACATCCAGCAAAGATAATGCATGAGCATATACTTCATTAATTACTCTAGCTCTTTTACCAGTTCCCCAAATATAAATATTCTTTGGAAGTAATTTTTCCATTCTCTCATACCTTTCTTTCGATACACGAATACCAATAAAATTTTACTGCATTACTTTTTTCTCCAGGCAACAATAGATTTCTGCATAAGTTGCATAATCTACATTATGTCTATAACCCAGTTTTTCTAAGCTGGCACATACGTCAATATGATGTTCAACTGCAACGATCACAGGGATTCCATCATTTTTCGTAGAAAATTTCTGGCCAGTTATTGACTTAAGAGGATACATCCCTCTGTCCACAGTATCTGCATTATTATCAATATAAGCTACTATTTCTATTTCTGCTCCTAACAGCAATTGCATAGCATTATATCCAAACCATCCCATTCCAAAAACATAAACTTTATTTTGAAAATGAGATATTTTTTCATATAAAACTTCTTTCAAAAGAGTGGGATGATACCTGTTTATCCATTTGTGATTGTAATCAGACAGCTTATCATAATCATAGTTAAAAATTCTTTTAGGATCTGGCGGTTCTGTACTATATCCATAGCTTTCAATATAGGGTTTCCAGATTTCGTACGCATATCGATCCCATGCATGGCAGCCAAAGGGAAGCTGATGATCATTTAATCTAAAACACTCCTCAACATTAGAATCATATGAAAACATTAGAGCCTTCTCTACGGGAGCATGTCTTAACCCCTTGTTTCTTAATGCATAAATGATGGAATCTTCGCTGTCAAAGTTTTTCATTAAATCAATTTCTGGTCTGCTTTTCTCGATCCAATTCAAAAAAGAGTTTATTTTCCTTAATGAGAAACCACCATTTTGCGTAAATAATACGGGTTCATTTCTATAAAATTTTAATAAGCCTTGTAATGTAGGGGCGCCAATATAATCATACCCTTCCATACATAAGTAATTAACAAAATCCTCAAGCTTATCAGTAAAAATAAATGCATCCAATTGGTATATCAGTAAATATTCATAGTTGCGGAATTTGAAGTATAAGTCTGGTTTAAGCATAAAATCGCTGTAACATTTTAAGCTTTCAAAGTTTTTTGCATCAAAAAAAAATTTTTTAATGCCATCGTCGTTATAATCAAAAATCAGTCCCTCAGGCATAATAAAATAGGTATCATAGTTTCTTAAGATTTTACGCACTTGCATTAAAGAAATTTTTTCATTATTGCTCAATTCATTTTTATAAACAGGTATTGCTACAGCTACTTTTTGCATCTTAATATCAATTCTTGTCGCCTAAAATTTTGTGGATTTTATCCGATACAGTCTGCATCTGTTCCTTTGTCAACGCCAGTCCGCTGGGAATATAAAATCCTTTTCTTGCAAGGTATTCAGCGTTCTGATACCGTTCACCTTCAAACATGCCTTGCTTTTGATAAACAGGCTGTTCATGCATACACCAGAAGAAAGTTCGTGTTCCTATCCCCTCCTCTGCCAAAAGCTTCGTCATATCCTGGTTTGAAAGCTTACTGTCCTTATCTAATACGATTCCATATACCCAATAAATATTATCTGCATATTCCGTTTTGGGAACAGGCAGTCTGATTCCTTCTATATCTGACAAGGCTTCTGTATAAAATCTTCCGATCTCACGCTTTTTCTCGACAAATTCATTTAACCGCTCCAACTGTGCCAGCCCTACCGCAGCCTGCAGATTGGTAAAACGGTAATTATCACTTATTTCATCATGCACATAACGGATATCTTTTCGGAAACACAAGTTTCTCAGCATTCTGCATTTCTCGGCTAAGGACTCATCATCGGTTACCACCATACCTCCCTCACCGGTTGTAATATGCTTGTTAGGATAAAAGCTGAATGTACTGATGTCTCCAAAACTACCGCAAGGTCTGCCTTTATAAGTCTGTCCATGCATTTCCGCCGCATCTTCCACAATTTTAAGATCATACTTCCTGGCAAGTTCCAATACAGAATCCATTTCCACCGGAAGTCCGTACAAATGAACTACCAGGATTGCTTTCGTTTTAGGCGTGATCTTAGTCTCTATCTCATCTATGTTCATATTCCATGTATCAGGATCACTGTCTACCAAGACTGGCTTAGCTCCCAGTTTGGTAACCGCCATTGCGCAGGAGATAATAGTAAATGTGGGCATGATCACTTCATCGCCTTCGCCGATACCGATTGCCTGCATGGCAACCTCAAGCGCTGCAGTTCCGTTTGACACTGCAATTCCATACTTTCTCCCTACGGCATCGCTCATTCTTTCTTCAAACTGCTTTACAAAAGGGCCTTCTGAAGAAATCCAGCCCGTGTCAATGCATTCGCAGAGATATTTCTTTTCATTTCCATTTAAAAGAGGTTCATTTACCGGTATAAAACTCATAATCTATTCCTCATTCTTAATTACAACTTCTTCATCAGTGATACCTTCGAATCTGGTTTTATCCATATCTCCGGAGTAAGGCCCCTGCTTTACCTCTATCATTTCTACTTCCTCGAGCACTTTGAAACCATGTCCTCCGGAAGTAAGCAAAATAGTGTCGCCGGCTTCCAGTATCCGACTTTCTAAATAGTCTTTGTAATCATCGTAGAAATCAACTCGCAGTTTCCCCTTTTTAATGAACAGTACTTCCTGAGTAAACGCCACATTTCTATGTACCAGATTGTGCACATGGGCATCGATCATTTTACCGGCCGGATGGTGCATATAGGCCAGCTGCTGTGAAAACTCATTTGGGGTAAGAAAATCTACGCCTTCACAACAATAGTTGTTTTTGATCAATATTGCTAATAATCTGTCTTTCTTTTTGATTAATTGTAATTCTGACATTATCTTCCCTTTTCTGCATTTCATGCTATGTGTGACTGCTTGATTTTTTAGGCCAATTTACCTGTCCGGTATTTTATTTCATTCCCAAAAAGTATACTTTTTGAAACCAAACCAGCAAGTGCTTAAAACTAATTAATATTAGCATATTATCACCAAATATTCAAGAACTATGTCTTCTGTCATGTGCAGATTGACGAGGATTAAATTCATGTTAAAAAGTATACTTTTTAATTCTGGAGTTTTAATAAAATAATTCTCGATGCGGAGGATAAAACGTGAAAATTGTTTTATGGGGGGCCGGAGATACCGGCAGAAATATCTGGAAGCAAATAAGCAAAAAGAATGATTTATATAATGACGACTATATTGCCTTTGCTGACAACAACAAAGAACTCTGGGGGCAAAACTTTTGCGGGAAACCAATTCTGCCGCATGAAGAAATTTTGAAAGGTAATTTTGACAGAATTGTCATTACCAGTATCTATGGAAAAATGATATTCGGTGAATTAAGGGAAAAGTTTCATATTTCCCCGGATCAAATACAGTTCTGGGAGACTTATTCCCGTGAAAAAACGGCACAAGCTGCCTATAAGAGACAGTACCAGGAAGAAAACGGCGCTAAGCAGAGTAACGTATTTGATCGCGGTAAAATTGTTGTATATACCGCGATCACAGGTGATTATGATGAGCTAAAGGATCCTGCATTCTTATCTCCGGATATAGATTATATTTGTTTCACTAATAATAAGAACATTCGGTCAAATGCATGGAATATACAATATGTTGATAGCAACTCCTTACCTGACCAGCTGTTATCCAGAAAAATAAAATTAAATCCCCAAATATATTTTAAAGAATATAATACCAGCGTATGGGTTGACGGAAAGTTTAAAATTCAAGCCGATATTCGGGATTATATTAAGAAGTATGAGAAAGCAATGCCCATACTATGTTTCCCGCATTACGAACGTGCATGTATCTATGAAGAGGAAGCGATATGTATGCTTTTGAACTTCTCAGATAAAGAAAAACTGCTTAATCAGGTCATCAACTATTACTCGCAGAAATATCCCTTCGACAATGGTCTATATGAAACCGGCTGCATGGTCAGAAATCATAATGACAGTAAAGTCATTAAAATAATGAAGGAATGGGAAAAGGAAATTACTGATTTTTCTATACGTGACCAGATCAGCCTTCCATATGTATGTTGGAAAAACAATTTTCTTCCCGACATCAGTGATGTTTATATTAATGACAATAAATGGTTAAAAGCTTATCCTCACAAATAAAGGACTAAAAATGCACTTAAAGGAGAACGGATGAATCTTAAGAAAAAAGTAGTGCTTTACGGAATTGGACGTAACTTTGAGATTTTTATTAAATTTGCTGATCTAAGTAATATTGACATAGTTGCATTGGCAGATCGCAGCAAACATGGTTCTTATTGGAATGAACAACGAATTTACCACCCGGAAGAATTAAAGCAGATTGACTTTGATGAGTTATATCTACTAATAAAGGAAAAATCAGCTGCCTTTGATTACCTGGTAAATGAAATAGGGATATCTTCTGCACAGATACGGTCTATTGAAGAATTAAATCTTATGTATATGCTGAATGACGATCTTACAGATTACCGCTATGTAATGCTTACAGATCACCAGGACTATTTAAATTATCCCTATAATGATTTAACTGTCAGAACTGATTTTTTGATGAGAGGCGTACTGTTGCAGGCGGAGAAATTGGTGTTTGGTGGAGCCCCCTGTAAAAAGGTAATTTATTTTATATTCCGTGATCACTGTTACCAACAATTCAAGGAAAGCGGGCTGTTTCAGTATATTCGTAAAAAATATCCAGAAAGCAAGTCTGTACTTATCATGAGCGATATGTGTGATGGGGATTATGGGCGCTTGCAGGTTTTCGGATCTGATTATGTAGATGATATTAAAGCGACCTTTGATCTGATACTTACCTATCATTCAGGGGATGCAGATAAATACGGTCTTCAACATTACACGCAGGCTTATCCCTCCCATCCATCAAATGAAACTCCCATTTATGATGTATTCTTTGTGGGAAAGGCCAAAAACAGACTGAATACCCTACATCAAATATTGATGCATCTGAAATCAAATGGCGTAAGCTGTCGGTTCTGGATAAGCGAAGTGGAAAACGACTGTCAACTAGACGATCCTGACATCACATACAACAAGCGATTATCCTATAGTGATTACCTCAAAGAGGTTGGTAAATGCCGATGTATTTTAGAAATCTGTCAGGAGGGAGATGAGAGCACATACCGCTATGCGGAGGCCGTAATCAATAATAAAAAATTAATTGTGAACGACCCTTCCTGCAAAAACAGAAAATATTTTTCCAATGAGTTTATGCAATGCATTGATCAGCCTCAAGACATTGATTGTACATGGCTTCTTCGGAAAAATACTGTTGATTATAAATATGAAAATGATTTTTCACCAGAGAATCTTTTAAGATTCCTTGAAGAGCAATTTAAAGTAAACGAATAAGGAGAAAAAGAAAATGAAAATGCAAGAAAAAATCCCGTTGTTTAAAGTGTACATGGCAGAAGAAATTGATAAGCCGCTTTTGGATGTAATACACAGCGGCTGGATAGGTGAGGGGCCCAAAGTAGTAGAATTTGAAAACAATTTAAAAGAATACTTTGGGAATCCCTATTTGTCCACTGTAAATAACGGAACTTCAGCTTTACATCTGGCATATCACATGAGCCTCCATCCAAATGATGCGAAATCTTATTACAATAATAATCAGGACGAAATAATATCCACAGCGATTACCTGCACGGCAACAAATACTCCTATTATTACGAATGGAGCTAAAATCGTATGGGCAGATGTGGACCCCATAACCGGAAATATAGACCCGGCAGATATTGAAAGAAAGATTACCAAAAACACTAAGGCAATTGCCATGGTTCACTGGGGCGGTAACCCCTGTCTGATAAATGAAATTAATGAAATCGCTCAAAAATACAATATTAAGACGATTGAAGATGCCGCCCATGGAATCGGAATGGAATACGGTGGAAAAAAGGTAGGAAACTTCAGTGACTATACAGCCATATCCCTGCAGGCTATTAAGAGTATCACCAGTGTGGATGGCGGTATCTTAATGATGAAAAACGAAACTGATTATAATAGAGCATGTCTTCTCAGATGGTATGGAATCGACCGTACACACAAAGAAGGAATTGATCTCCGCTGTGAATTAGATGTAGAAGAAGCCGGATACAAATTCCATATGAATGATGTTATGGCAACCATCGGAAATGTCAATTTTCAGCATATTGATGAGATCATAGGTAAATATAGAGAGAATGCCGCTTTTTATAATGAAGTATTTAAAGACAATGACAAAATCATAACGGTACCTGAAAATCCGCTGGGAAAAAGTTCTTATTGGCTGTATACGATCCATGTACCTAATCGTGACCATGTCATGCAGAAATTAAATGAGGCAGGTATTATGTCTTCCAAAGTACATGCAAGAAATGATATTCATTCCATGTTCAAAGAATTTAAAACCGACTTGCCAAATACAGAGAAATTTAACACAACACATTTATGTATTCCGGTAGGCTGGTGGGTAACAAAAGAGCAGAGAGAATATATTGCCGAAAAAGTGATCGAAATTGTAAATTGATAATGAAAATGGGGAGAAGCTATGTATAAAAATTTTGAAAATAAATTAGATGAAATTTACAGGCGGTTAAATGGGAAAAAAATCATCATATGGGGGTGGCAACGACAGGGTAAAATCCTGTATCTGTGGCTGAAATCCAAAAACCGCAAGGTAGAGCAGATCATCGACAACAACAGGGCAACAATAGAAACAGGCAGATTAAAAAATTATCAGATCCTGGAGTATTATGATCCTGCAGAAATAATGATACTGGTAACGCCCTCAAGAAACATTGACGGAATAGAACAGGAAATATCCAGATATGGTTATTCAGGTAAAAATCTGATTTATATAAGACCCTATTTCTATGGGGACGAAGAACGGCTGGTAGATTATTATTCTTATCTTGATTTTTCAAAAGGCGTAGATATTGCTCCGGTCAAAAGTATGGATGAACAAAGTTATGGTATTGCTGATAAATCTGAATTCCATAATTACTCACCCAATGTGGGAATGATGCTTGAATATACTTTGAGTATGTTCAAATTTACGGATCAGGATGCTGCATTTGATTTTGGATGCGGCAAAGGCGGGGCGTTGACCTTATTTCATAAAAACGGAGTAGGTAAAATTGGCGGCATAGAATATGATCAGGAGCTATTTGAAATCGCTAAAAATAACATGAAAAAATTAAATTTGCCGTGCCAATTATTACATGGAGATGCCGCGGAATGCAGAGATATAGATGACTACAATATTTTTTATATGTTTGATCCCTTTGTCGGCGACACTTTTGACCGTGTTATTCACAATATTTCTGAGAGCCATGAAAGAAATAAAAGAAAGATTACGATTATTTATTCCGCCGCAAGATGCCATTCCATTATCATTGATTATGCAAAATTTAAGCTTACGTATCAAATAGATAATCCGTTTGTGTTTAACGGCTATACCAACATATATATTTGTGAGTGATTTCTTGTTTTTCAGAAAATTAATCATCGTTTAAGGAGAACTACATCGTGGATATTATATACGGATTAGGTAATATTGGACAGGAATTTGTAAAAAAAATTACAGGTATGGGAACTTTTGATATTGCCCTTACTGACGCAAATGAAAAATTGTGGAATCAGGAACTGTTTGGACTTCCAATACAATCCCCGGAGGAAGCTTTTCATAATGACTATGAAAAAGTAATTGTTTCTGTAGGAAACATTAGCTTGTTTTTGGAAATCAAAAGTATACTGATTGAGCAATTTCATATAAAAGAAGAAAAAATAGTCTGGTATGAATTTGTTATCATCTTGTGCAAGGATCAACCCTGCAACTTAGGAGATATTGTTTTAAAAGAGCATAGTGATAAGAATAGACTCATTACAATTGAGGATATAGATTCTGAAAAAATGAATGATCTGGAGCGTTTTTTCTTTTATGAGAAACATAAGAAGATTCACAAAATACTCCATTATTTTGAAGCATATGACAGATATTTTTCCAGATACCGCGGAAAAGATATCGTCATCCTGGAAATCGGGGTTTCCGGCGGCGGTTCACTTCAGATGTGGAAAAACTATTTTAAAACTGCCGGCAATACGGTTCAGATTTATGGTATTGATATTAATCCGGCCTGTAAAGCATTAGAAGAAGAAAACATAAAAATTTACATAGGTTCTCAGGAAGACAGAGATTTTTTACGCATGATAAAGAATGAAATAGGAAAAGTAGATATTCTTATTGATGACGGCGGCCATACAATGAGTCAACAAATCATTACTTTTGAAGAATTGTTTGATATTGTTTCAGACGATGGTGTGTATTTATGTGAAGATACCTGTACTTCCTATATGAGTTCTTTTGGCGGAGGGTATCGATGTAACTCTTTTGTTGAATATGCAAAAAGTAAGATTGATGATATTCATGCCTTTTATTCGGAAACAAATGAATTAAAGCCGAATCATTACTCCAGACACATAAAATCAATATCATATTTTGACAGTATGGTCTTTTTTGAGAAAAAACAGGAATCAGGAGAACTGTGCTTTTTCTGGACGGAAAACAAATAGTATGAGATTGGAGACGAATAAATGCATGTTTCAACAATGTTGCGAATGGAATGGTTTATCAAAAATTATATTGGCTCAGACAGTAACGGAAAAAAGTTGCTGGACGTAGGCAGCCACAGCGTGAATGGCAGTTATCGGGATTTAGTAAAAGAATATAATGTAGAGTATGTAGGTCTCGATATCGTACCAGGTCCCAACGTAGATGTGGTAGTAGAGGATAATTATTGCTGGGATAGCCTGGAAAATGAAAGCTTTGACTACATCATATCCGGGCAGGCATTTGAACATATTGAATATCCCTGGCTCACCATAAGAGAAATTTATAAAAAACTAAAATGGGGCGGAGTTGTGTGTATTACAGCACCGAATACTGCTCCCGAGCACAGATATCCATATGATTGTTATCGCTATTTTTCAGATGGATTAAGTGCGTTAGTTAAATCCGCAGGCTTAACTGTAATAAATGTTACTGTAGCCGGGGTACCGGAACATAACGTTTCGAGCGAGTGGGATAGCCATAATAATGATGTGTACATGATTGCAATAAAGCAACAAGGCGATATGGATCTAAATAGTTATCCTAAGCTCTTGTATGAAAGAAGATATAATGAAGCAGAGAATTGGCATCTGCGATACGAGTTTTTAGTAAAATGGATAAATGAGGAAAACAGGACTGAGAAATTAGAGACTTTTCTTAAGAAGCATGAATGTAACCAAGTTTATATTTATGGATATGGACATTTGGGAAAGATTTTAATTCAGGAAATTAATAAAATAAAGGGAATTGGATTATCCATTATTGATAGCTATAAAGATGGTGATTTAGATGGTATCCCTTTTATTTCGCTTAAAAATTGTATCGATATAGAAGATGCCACAACCTGGAGAGAAAAATTCACAGAGCCACGAATAATTCCCAAGCTAGCAGGTTTAGATAATGAACTCATGATCATTACTGTCCTGGATTCTAATCGAGATTTACGGCTGTATTTAGATTCTTTATTTAATGAGATACCTAAATATTATATTGATGAAATTTTGTGATTTTTTATTTAATAAGGAGCATATATGGAAGTTACTAACTATAACTCAATAGTATCTGTTATTATGCCTTCATACAATAAAGAAAAATATATAGCAGCTTCTATTGAATCTGTTTTGAATCAAACGTTTAAGGACTTCGAATTAATCATCATTGATGATGCTTCAATTGATTCAAGTGTAGATATTATTAAGCGATATCATGATAGTCGAATTCGCTTTTATCAAAACGATGAAAATATGGGAATCGCCAGAAGCCGGAACAAGGCCATTGAATTGGCTAAAGGAAAATATATCGCTTTATTAGATGCTGATGACTTATGTACAGAGCTCAGGCTTGAAAAAGAAGTTTCTTTTTTGGACAATCATTCTGATATTGATGTTGTTTTTGGCAGTTTTCAGGAAATTGATGAAAACAATGTTGTGAAAGAAACTTATTTTACTCCGCTGAAGAACCCTCAATTCATTAAAGCACGATTAATGGTGCAAGATGTAATTCCAAACGGTTCTTGTATGTATCGTAAAGATTTTATAGATCACAACAATATTCGCTATCGGGATGGATACCTGGGTATGGATGATTATCTGTTTTGGGTGGAGTGCTCTTTGCACGGCAGAATTACAGGTTTACCGGATATCTTTCTTTATTGGCGTAATACAGATACTAATAGTACCAATACATATATGTATTCTTTGCAATATCAAAAAGAGCGCGAAAATAAATTTGCTGAAATTTTGAAATTTGCACTCAGAGAAAACGGATTTGAACTGACTGAAACAGAACTGAGTTTATATTGCAGAATTCTTTCAGAATATAAGTATAGGATTGTAAATAAACAGGAGATTCAGGATTTTTATTTGTTAATTCAAAAACTTTGTAAACAGGCAGAAAAATTAACTAATTATGCCGAAATCAAAAAAATGTATAAAAAACAATTCGGTTTATCATTGGAAAACTCTTTTATTTGGGACGACATTGATCAGGAAGTTAATGTTAAAAACGGGTAAAATATTATGAACCAGACAAATAATCAAACAAATATAACCGTAAGCATTATCATTCCAGTTTATAATGTGGAGAATTACTTAGAATGCTGTCTGAAAAGTGTTATAAACCAAACTTTCTGCCATACGGAAATAATCTTGGTGGATGATGGTTCTACGGATACTTCCGGCAGGATATGTGATGACTTCGCCGCAATGGATGAGCGCATCAAGGTAATACATAAAGAAAATGGCGGTCCGGTATCAGCACGTAATGCCGGGCTACGAGCCGCTTTAGGTAAATATATCTGTTATGTAGACAGTGATGACTGGGTCGAACCTAATATGCTGGAATATCTTTATAATACTCTCAAAGAAAAAGATGTCGATATTGTTATGTGCGGTTATTATGAAGATACAGGTAATAAAAGCAAACCGGTATATCATGGATTACCGGAAGGGAAATATGATAGAGAAGCACTGATCGATAATATATATCCCAATATGATGGTAAATGAAGCCTTTTTTGAATGGGGAATTATTCCCGGTTTGGTTGCAAAGCTTTTCAAAAGAAAAAGTATAGAACCCTATCAGCTTGAAGAAGATGAACGAATAAAAATGGGTGATGATGCCGCCTGTATTTATCCGTCTTTATTAACGGCTAGCAGCATTTACATCATGCACGAATGTTTATACCATTACAGACAGGTATTAACCTCATTGGTAAGAGGGTCAACAAATCCCGCTTCAGAACGGGAACAATATAAGATCATGTACCAATACACAAGAAATAAGCTCATGGGTCTGCGTAATATTTATGACTGCATGGAGCAATGGGACAAGTATGTCCTGTTTCTTATGTTCCAGCGGGCTGATGCGCTGTATCAGGATTTTGACAAACTTGATTTTCTCTTTCCTTTTCCGGAAGTTAAAAAGGGAGAGACGATTGTTTTATATGGTGCCGGGACCTACGGACAGAGATTATATAAATTTCTTTCGGATTCTGGTTTTTGTAACATAGCCGGATGGGCTGACCGGAATTATGAAGAACTCAGAAAATTAGGAATTAAGGCGGATTCACCGGATATTATCAGTGAATTAGAATTTGATCACATTGTCATTGCGATCACATATGCGGCTGCAAGAAAGGGAGCTTATAAAGATCTGGCAGCGAAATATGGAAGCAACAAAGTTGTGATCATAGACG
The DNA here is from genome assembly GCA_014803415.1 of Lachnospiraceae bacterium. GTDB lineage: Bacteria > Bacillota > Clostridia > Lachnospirales > Lachnospiraceae > Suilimivivens. The sequence continues at coordinate 37 of JAAVBZ010000033.1, read as the reverse complement.
AAGAACTGATATTATCGGAAGAGTCAAAAATAGCTTT
>JAAVBZ010000032.1 GCA_014803415.1 Lachnospiraceae bacterium | reverse complement strand
TACCCAGCATATACCGGGGAATCATATCTTCATCCCCGGCACGGCCACCTGAAATTGAAATAAATGCTACTGTATCACCCTCGTTCAATTTGGGCGGAATGATTAGATTTTTCATTTTGTTTCCTCCTCTGATTTGTCCAATTCCAAAAACTTGAATTTTCTTCTCTATTAGCGGTTATATTTTGCTCCTGCATAAATCAGCAACGCCAATCCCACAACAAATCCCAATGCAAAAGCGATAAAACTTAATGCTGAATCTGTTATACCGATTATTATAGCAGTCACCAAAAGACCAATTCCAATAAAGATAACACCCCAACCCGATATTTTACAAAAAACCTTTTTATCACTTGGAGACACTTTGTCATAATGATAACTATGAAGCAAAGTGATTTTTTCCTTTTTCCACATCAAACAACCAAGATATATAAAAACAAGTGCAAATACACCTATTCCAATCGCAACACCCATCGTTTTCGTCATAACAATCCCCTCCAAATTCAAAGTTTCTGTTCCCTATAAAATTAAATTATTGGGATTTACCAAATCGCCAAACAAGAATTTAATGCATTATCATATCCTCTATTATATCAATTGTCAAACCGCTTGTATCAATACAATTTCCCAAAGATGAGAAATACGATAAGGATTTTAAACTTACTTCAAGCCACTCATTTGTTCTCCATTCACAATTTTTATCATTTTCCCATCTATTTACCAAAGTATTTTTATCACATGCCAAAGTAAAACTTTTTACTTCTAACTCCATATCGGAAATGCCATCAACAATTTTTTGATAAACCCATTGTTCATCAATAAAAGCTGTTCCTGTATATTTCTCTGCAATATATTTTCCTACTGTTGTTTTTCCCACCCCATAGGACCATTTATAATTATCACTTTCATACTGTATCTCCTACAATACTATTTTTCATTTTACTAAATCAACCTTTCGCCCAGAAACTCGTCAAAAAATTTTGATTTTGCTCTCTGCTTAGCTTCCCGCCGCACTGAAAGATGCAAATGCTTTTATTATCAGAATCACGCATCTGCAATCACAGTTTTTAACAAATGCTCGTTAATCACTTCATCCGTATCACCTCTGACTATCCCCATATGAGTGCTGCGAATTCCATTATCAAACAAAATATATTGAATATTTGATTTTCGAAGGGCTTCTTGTTTACCATAAATACTTACCGTATCACATGGCACTTCTTCATCGTTCTTACCCTGGGCAATCACAATCTTGCTGTCGGACCTGTTGATTCCATCAATTGCACTAAATTTGTTCATCTTTCCAAAACGGATAAATTGTGCAATCCGAATAAGTAGTTCCACAAGCGAAGAAAATCTCTTTATATTTGAAATAGCATAGGAATGAATTACCTCCCCGATCGTTGCAAATCCGGCAACCGAAACTACCCTGTCAATGGTCACATCGGCATAGTTCAGAACTGCACAAACCGCGTATCCTCCCATACTATGTCCGAATAATGTGATTGGAAGTCCGTATTGCTCTGCACACCGAATGGCTGCTCTCAAATCATAGACTGCTTGTAATAATCCCCAAAAGCACCCCCTATTATCCCGATACGCTGTATTATCAAATGTCATAACCATATATCCATGTTCCACCAGCCACAATACCTCCGGGATATAGTAATCAGAGGTCACCCCCATTCCATGTGACATCACAACAATTCCTTCTTTATTTTCAGCCCCGTATATGTAGCCATTCAAAAGATACTTTCCGCTTTTGAAGCTGATTCTTGAGATTTTATCTGCATATTGCTCATGACAATTTTGTTGATTCACGGTTTTAACTGTTTGAAACATGATTTTGTTTAGAATCAGAGAACATAGAATAATGGCAAGTGCCAACACTATGATAATAATGCAAATAAGTTTCATATACCATACCTCGCTTTTTAGAATTTCAATTGTGTTCTTTGTTTATCTTCTAGGCAAACCGGAAGCTGTCATTTGTCAAATTCTGATGATAAACCTTTGATCATATCATTGTATACTGAACTCCCATCAAGAATAGTTCCAAATGTATCAACCCAGAACGGTATATAGTCACATCTACTTGCTACCATTTGCGAACCAATATTCGTTATAGAAGCAGAATAGAATGGAATAATATTTCGTACCAATAATTCTCTAGTCAATCCCCTTACTAAATACGTTCCCAACCGAGCATTTCTATATTCTTCCATAACGTCTATACCTATTTCCCATACACCATCTGTTGATGATTCTGCGGCACCTGCTACTCCTATAATTTTATTATTGTCCCTTGCAATATAAACAGCCTTTGTCGATGTAGAACCATTTTCATCAAATGCTAAGGAATTTTCAAAACCAGTCAAACCAGATAAAGATAAAATATCTCTATCAAAAAGATACTCGCATTCATAATTCAATGGGATCCGCACATCTTCTGCATGGCTATCATTAGGGACATAATGTATTGTCTGCCCATAAACCAAAGGAAGTTCAAATATTTCATCTCTATTCTTATTTTGCAAAAGTTCTTGAACTTTATAATGCAAATTCTCTGATGTGCAAACCACAACACAATTTCTATAGGCTAGTATCTTAATATATGGTTGTTTTGCGTTAAAATTAACAGAATACACCGTTGACTTTCCGTTTAATTCATCTGAACTGCAATAAAATTCCTTTGATAATAACTTTTCAATCTTACTCTTAATAATTGACTTCATATTCATTCCTACAACTTTCAATATTCCATTAAGACAATCTGAAGTTATATCGATATATTTTGGTATCGATGCATACTATATACCTCAACTATGAACGATTCATTTCCAGGCATAGACCCTTTAACTATCTCATGAACTCGGAATCCAAATGACTCATACAGTTTTCTCGCAGGTTCATTTCCACACAGCGCCTCGATATATTTTATCTCCGGCTCTATCATTAAAGCACTTTCAACAAGCTTTCTTGCAATCCCTTTACGCATCCATTTCGGAGATACATAAAGCCAAGCCAATTCTTCATCAGTGTAAGCACTGAATGCCACTACATCTCCATCAACGATCGCCACGTCAATATGCGGATAATCAAAAAAATCCTCTCTTTCAGCAACAATAGAAAATGGAAGAAACGCATCATCAAGAGACGCCAACGCTAGTTCGATTTTTCGGGAATCATCATGGATTTCGCAGATATAATCGTAGTCTGATGATATATATGGTCTGATTATAATATCAAGCATAATATATTCTCCTGAGCATAAAAATCCATTTTATAAACCTGAATTTGCTATTCTGCAAAATATCCCTCATTAAAAATACTTTTTTCAATTAATACCGAATATGCAAAGCATTCTATCGCTTCAACATATTCCTTTGCATTTGAGCACTTTTTAAATTTAGATAAAGTTTTCGGCAATATATCATGCCGCACGCCATTAACGGAAACGTAAGACTCTCTATCGGAACATAACGCTTTAAATATTTCTCCGTGAAATTCAATGATATTGTTGTTTATATACCCCAAATTAATTTCCTCCACAAACGCGAATTCATAAACCTCGCTGGGCAACAATTACGGTATAGTTTCCCGTATCATATGTAACTCCCGTTTCTTTAAAACCATTTTTGTGCCAAAAATGTTCTGCTTGAGGGTTCCCTTTTACCCAACCGAGACGAACACTCGCCATCCCAATGCGGGTCAGATAAGCACACAGGTCATCGATAATCTTGCTCCCTGTTCCAGTATTCTGTATGGACACATCCGTCATAAAAAATCCAATAAAGGCTGTTAATTCATCCGGGTAGGCCATGATGAAATCCATCACAGCAATCAGTTTTTCCCCATCATAAAATCCCAGATAATACTTATCGCACATTTCCTTGTTGGGTGGGAGCGCATTCATATCATTCAGAATGCTCTGTTCTGATACAAACGGTGGACAGTATTGATAGTATAAACTATTTTTATGGCATAATGTGTATACTTCTGCTGCATCATCGGCGCGCATCTTTCGAACAAGATATTGGTTTGAGAATAACGAAACATTCATTTTCCTTCTCTTTCCTTCTCTTTCCTTCTCCAAACATTCAAACTTCGATTTTCCAACCAGACATTCTGGAATTTAACATACTTTTTTGTAAATTAGCATTCCGTTTCCATAAGGGTCATCTTCTGCTCCTAATTCTTCCTTAACAAATTCATAACCATTCTTTTCAAGAACTCTCACTGAAGCATTATTCCCATGCATAACACGTCCATATAAAATGTTAATTTCAAAAGTTTCAGCTATATACTTTGTCATTGCCATTAAAAGTTCAGTAGCATACCCTTTTCCACTATACTTTTTACAAATTCCGTAACCGATTTCCACCTCATTTAGATTTCCTTCAACTTCATTTACACCTGTATCACCTATCAATTCACCTGTACTTTTTAATTCAACAGCCAATACATATGGTAAATGTTTATTATTGACACAATCAATATAGAAATTGATTGCATCCTTTGTTTCTTCGATATCTGCATAACTTTCATTTGGAATCCATTTTTTCACTTCTTCCTCCAAATGGTTTTTATACAAGCATTGGGCATCATCAAACTCAAATTTTCTAATCTTCAAATGCTCGGTTTCAAATATATACTCCATTTCCTATGCCTCTCTAACTCTCGTTTTTTCTCTCTGTCCAATTCTACAAATGTGAATTTATTTTTCTTTCTGAATAAATCCCAAAATCGAAAAACCCAAACCAATCCATACAGACAAAATGTAAACTACCTAGATAATTCCCCACTGTGCCTGCACGGAAATATACGCCTTACTAAATCCAAACAAAATCAAGGCTAAACCAAATACTATTTTCTTCATGCCATTTATCTCCCCCAATTTATATAACCTACGGATTTGTTTCACATTCTTCCAACCATTCCAATATTGTTTCTGCAATATCATTAACGGTAAATTCGATAAATTCATGAATATCATTTGCCGATAAATACTGATAGTTTGATATATCCACCTTATCAACATCATATTGTAT
>JAAVBZ010000031.1 GCA_014803415.1 Lachnospiraceae bacterium | reverse complement strand
CTGGAAAATGCAGTCTATATGAACTATAAGAATGACGTTTCCTTTGTATTTGGATTTGAACTGATGCTTTATGAACATCAGTCTACTGTAAATCCTAACATGCCGCTGCGGGATCTGATCTATGTTACGAAGGTACTGCAAAGTATCACGAGAAACGAGGTTCTGTACAGCTCAGGGCTTATCAGACTGCCGGCACCGAGATTTGTGGTCTTTTATAATGGAGCGGATCCCCAGCCGGAAGAACAGATGCTACGGTTGTCGGATGCATTTGAGAAGAGGATGGAACAGCCGGAACTGGAGCTGATAGTGAAGGTGTATAACATCAATTCCGGTTATAATCCGGAACTGATGGAGGCATGCTGTTTATTAAAGGAATATGCACAGTATGTGGCGCAAGTCAGGAGATTTGCAAAAGAGCTGCCGTTTCCGGAAGCAGTGGAACGGGCGGTTGAATATTGCATCAGGAATGGAATACTTGCAGATTTCCTGCTTAAGAATCGGGCGGAGGCGATAGCAGTGAGTATATTTGAGTATGATGAAGAAAAGCATCTTAAAAACGAGAGGGAACTGGCATACAAGAGCGGAGAAGAAGCCGGAATTGAACAGGGCAGACAGAGTGGAAAGGCTATAGGAGAAAAATTAAAATTAATTAGACAGATTTGTAAGAAAGTAGAAAAGGGCCAAAATCCGGAGGAAATAGCGCAGGCTCTGGAGGAAGAAATAGAAACCGTACTGCCGATTTATAAATTGGCAGCATCATCAGCTCCGGAGTATGATTGTGAAAAGATATATAAAGAGTTGATCCTTTTAAAGTGAACCGTTAAATCATTGACAAAACGATAAAATCGTTGTATGATTTGCAAAAGTATTACCAAAGGCTATGAAGAGAAGAGTAAGTAGTTAGATATGTTACAGAGAGTCTGATCAGGTGGAAGCAGATACAGAAGGAACTACTGAAAATGGTCTCGGAGCTGCGTACCGAAGCTATGATGCCAAGGCTACGACGGGTGCACCCGTTACAGTGATAGACTATCGATGAATCATTTCTCATCCGTAGTTGACAAGGCTTATATCGTGAGGTATGGGTGAATTTAGGGTGGTAACACGAAGCATTTGCTCTCGTCCCTGAAAAAGAAATTTTTCAGAGAGGAGGGCTTTTTTATTGCAGAAAATAGAATGACCTATATGGTCAAAAAACCAAGTTATCACTATAAATCAAGAAATGAGGTATGTTAGATGAGAAATATTTTAATTGGCGGTGCATGGCCGTATGCAAATGGTTCATTGCACATAGGTCATATAGCCGGGTTATTGCCCGGAGACGTATTGGCAAGATATCACAGAGCTATTGGAGATAATGTATATTTTGTATCAGGAAGTGATTGTCACGGAACCCCTGTAGCTCTTCGAGCCAAACAAGAAAAGCGAACCCCACAGGAAGTTAGTGATTTTTATCATGAAGAATTCGTAGAATGCTTTGATAAGCTGGGTTTTAGTTATGATGTATATACAAAAACATCTTCGGAAAAGCATAAAGAATTTGTAAAGGAATTTCACAAAAAATTGTATGAAAGCAGCTATGTTTACGAAAAAGAGAGCCCACAAGCATATTGTGAAAATTGTGACACCTTTTTGGCTGATCGCTTTGTGTTAGGGAAATGTCCCAAATGCGGAAAAGACACCAGAGGCGATCAATGTGATGCTTGCGGTACAGTACTCGAACCAGAGAATCTTGCAGAACCGATTTGTGCAGTATGCGGAAAGCCTATAAGCTTTAAAAATTCAAAGCATTTATATATAGCTATTAGTAAATTACAAGCTGAACTAAGGGCGCTGGTTGATGATCATCCCAAATGGAGAAAAAATGCAATTGCCTTTACAAATAAGTATATCAATGATGGTTTAAGAAACCGCGCTTTGACAAGAGATTTAGAATGGGGAATAGAAGTTCCCAAAGATGGATATGAAAACAAAACGATCTATATATGGGCGGAAAATGTGTTGGGATATTTATCTGCAAGTAAAATAGCCGCTGAATTAAGAGGCGCTGATTTTCATGAACTTTGGGGCAAAGAAGCAAAACATTATTATGTGCATGGAAAAGATAATATCCCGTTCCACACAATTATTTTGCCTTCGCTTTTGCTGGGGAATGGTGAAAATTGGCATTTGCCGGATCAGATTGTGTCAAGCGAATATATGACTTTAGAAGGAAGAAAAATATCTACCAGTCAAAATTATGCAATCTGGGTTAAAGAACTGTTAGAACATTATGAAGCAGATTCCATACGTTACTTTTTTCTGGCAAATGGTCCGGAGAAGAAAGATGCTGATTTTTCGTGGAGAGAATATGTTCATAGCCACAATGGCGAACTGCTGGGAGCATACGGTAATTTTGTGAACCGTTCGTTAGCATTTATTATAAAATATTTTGACGGGATTATACCAGAAGGAATAGATAATCCTTCAATCAATAAGCAAATAGATGAATTGTTTGTTTCCGTTGGCAAGCAAATTGAAAACGGCAATTTCAAAGATGCAATTTCTGAAATATTTGATTTTGTAAGAAATGCAAATAAATTTTTTGATACAGAACAGCCCTGGATCACCAGAACTTCTGATGCGAAAGCATGTAAAAATACACTTTATCAATGCGTTCAGATTATTGCCAATTTAGCAGTCCTGCTATCCCCGTTTTTACCATTTTCATCAGATAAAGTGTGCAAATGGCTGGGTATCAATAACAAATGGGAAAAACAGTCTGTTTCAGCTGGTTATCTACTTCCTGAAGTGGAAATCCTATTTCAAAGAATTGATAAAAAGGTTATAGAAATTGAAACAGAAAACTTAAAGTCCATTTTATAGAAATATAAAATGAAGTAAAATAAAGGGGCGATTCTCTCGCCCCTCTGAGTCTTAATAGAACTCCAGCAGTTTTTCATTTATTTCATCTATGTTTTCTTCTCTTGCTTTTAGTTCAGAATATAATCCAATCTCACCAATTTCATCCTTATCATGTCTTTTTTCTTCTATCATTTGAATTGCATCTCTTGAAAGGGTAATTCCATATAATCCACCATATTCCTCATGCCACTCTTTAACCCAATAACCAGGCGGCATATTATAATGAACGATTCCCATGTACTCAAAATTTACATTGCTGATCCCGAGTTCTTCTTCACATTCGCGTGCAATACATTCCCTAAGACTTTCTCCCGCTTCAACAAGTCCGCCAAATGTCTCCCAATCACTTCTCCATTTATGCCAACCCAGCAAATAATCATCTTCTATTTTCACAACAACTAAGGCATGATTTAAATTAGCATACTTTCCTATAGCTTCATTTTCATCAATATTGATCTTTTCTATAATTTCCGCACCATTCTTTGCCTTGAAAATCATCTGCAAAATACCCTTTCTTTACACCAACTTTTCTTGACTTAGTTATTTTGGGAGTGCTCATCCAATTAAAACATTTCCCCCTCAAATGTGAAACCATAATGTTGAATATTCTCTTTTTGGATTTATCACTTTAAATTCCAGCACATATGCCATCTGTATTTCTTCGTCAAGCTCCAGGGACAGAATTTTTCCCGCCAAAATGTCTTCCATATCATTTTGGTCTGGGAATTTCCCTGCTGAATCAGGTTGCTCACAAGGCGGTTAGAGCTTGAATATGCCCAATATGGCTTATATTGCTTTTTTCCAGAAAGCAGGTGATAGACCATGGATTGTAAATATCCTTCAGGTCTCCAAAAGTAAAACCAAATTGCTTGTTATATTTTTGTGAAATAGTGGTTACTACCTCAAGATTATTTAAATCAGAGAAAATGGACTCTTTCGTCACACAGGTAACTCCGGTCATCAATCCTCGTTCCATATAAGGGTTGGTTTTAAAAGTAGAATTGAATAGGCTGTGGATAGTAAACATTCTTCTCTGCCGCTGTAAGCATTGGAAAAAAGCAACTTTGATCAGCATTGACTTATCAATGTAAAAAGGCTTCATAGGTTGGCCTCTTTTCAACAATGACATATGATCGGTTGCCTCTACAAAAAATATACTCAATTTGCTTTCGTTTGTACAGAGCAAAGACTTTTAACTTTTCGCAGTGCAAGAAAATTTTCCATATTTTCTGTGCTTGCCCCGACAATTAACTCCCGAGGGTAGTTGATTTCCTGAAGCAGTGACATTCCGTCTTCCAGTTTCCCGACATTTCCAGCAAAATGGGCATCAGAGGTTACGGATACAAGTACCTTGTGCCTGCGGCAGGATATTGCCAGCTTGTGGTATGCCTGCCGCATATTAGAAGAGGAAAAGATTCCTTTTATTTCTACTATTTTGCTGTATTGATGGGCTGTCTCAAGCACAGCATCATCGTCGAAGGGGTAAGCATCCAAAGCAATATGCCCAAGCATGTCAACATAAGGATGAGAAAGGATACGGCAGTATGCTTCGGTGTTGCGCTCCTTATTTTCAGGCGGGTACATAGATTCATGTATAGATGCCACCACCCAATCCAGTTCTTTTAAAATATTATCTTCCAGGTCCAGCCAGCCTCCGGGAAGGATATTTGCTTCTGTACCTTTTAAGATTCTTACACCATATAATGTTTCAGGAATGGCTTTTAGATTGGCGAAGTGCCAACGGTGGGGCGCATCTTCCATTGCTGGTCCGTGGTCTGTGGTTGCCAGATACAGAAGCCCTCTTTTGCTGGCTTGCAGGGCATTTTCCAATATAGTGGAGTAAGCATGGGTAGATGCAATGGTATGTGTATGTAAATCTGCAATTCCAGTCATAGTTTGCATTCCTTTATCAGTAACACTACAAATCCTCCTTCCTGTAGAAGATTTCCTTCTAATCCTTGCTGAAGTAAAATTTGCCCATTACTACATTCTACAGCTGCCGGCCTGTCTCCTTGATGGAGCAACAGGCGTATATGATACTTGCCTTTCCGTTCAAAAATAAAAAGATTTTTCTCCGGACTATCTTGCAGTATAGACCATTCATCAAAAGGAGAGATCCAGTCTTTCCTGATTTTAAGCACTTTTTTGACAAACTGTCCTGATTCCTCATGGTTTTCATTCCAAGGCATGCCCTGCCTGTATTCTGACTCGCGGATACCGGAAAGCTGTTTCTCATCTCCATAAAAGACGCTGGGAACACCAGGAGCTAAACAGAGGTACAAAAAAGCTGCCTGCCAGCGGCGGTAATTTTCTCCGCACAGGCTGTAGAACCGCGCTACGTCATGGCTGTCTAAGAGATTTAGCTGTCCGTAGCTTATCTTGGTCGGATATCGCAGCATCATATCTGTTATGCTGGAAGCAAAGGTATCTGCATCGGCCTTTTGCAGGGCAAAAAAGTCACGGCAATGTTTTCGGAAATCATAATTCATAGTGGAGTCAAACATATCACCTTTAAGCCAGATTTCCGCATTTTCCCATACTTCGCCAATTAAGACTGCTTCCGGGTTTGCGGATTTTACTGCATGGCGGAATTTGCGCCAAAAGTTCTTGTCCACCTCGTTTGCCACATCCAGCCGCCATCCATCCACATGGAATTTTTCTATCCAATAACGTCCGACTGTAGCAAAATAATCCTGCACTTTAGGATTGGCAGTATTGAACTTTGGCATTTTCCTTTCGTAAGCAAAGCAGGCATATTCCGGTATATCTTCGACGTTTTCCGGGCGTATGATAGGGAAATTTAATTCATAAAACCAGTCTTTGTAAGGGGAAGCTTCCCCCTTTTTGACCACATCCTCAAACTGTGGAAAATACCAACTGCAGTGATTGAACACGCCATCAATAATGATATGCATGCCCCGGTCATGAATGCTGTCTGTCAATTCCAGAAAATCTTCATCTGTTCCCATGCAGGGATCAATGTGAAAATAATCCAATGTATCGTATTTATGATATTCCCCGGCCTGGAATATGGGATTTAAGTACAGGCAGTTAAATCCTAAACCACTGATATAATCCAAATTATCCAAAATACCCCGGATGGTACCGCCTTGGCGGCTTTTGCTTACGCAATCGCCGGATAGGGGGATTTCTTTGCCATTGCCGGAAAGGCTTTTCTTCCCATCAGCGAAACTGTCTGGGAAAATATTATAGACGATTGCATTTAAATACCATATTGGAAGTTGTAGAATCTCCGAACGCAGAATATAAGGGTATTGATAGTACTCACTTCTTCCTTCTACGACAAATCCATCCTCTGCTATCAGATCCGGCAATTCCTGATGAAATGCATCCGCGTAATAATAGCTCCATTCATCACCTTTTTCAACCTTGAAATAGTAGCAGATTCTTCTAGGGCAGGGATGTAAAGTAACTTCATAAAAATCATATAGCGCATCCTGATAGCGGCGTGCCATGGGAACAGCAAAAAACTGGACGGGGGAAGTATTACATGCCCTGTCTCCGTAAAAGAGTGTACAAAAATCCAAATCCCCTTTTGCGGTCCGAATCCGGATAGTAAAAGAATCTTCCGAACAGGCAAAGGCGTATTGGGATGCTGGTATATGTAAAATTGCGCTTCTATTCATAAAAAATGTTCCTTATCCTTTCACGCCACCGGCAGTCAGACCAGATACCATATATTTCTGGATGATGAAAAATATAATGAGGATCGGGACGGACACCAGCATAGCGGCGGCTGAAAACAGTGGCCAGCTCCGGCTGTAATCATTGGCTTGCAACTGATACAAACCGCCAGCCAAGGTATAGCTTTCTTCCTTTAACATAAAAGTGGTTGCAAAAAGGTATTCATTCCACACAAAGATCAAAATCATGACAGCCGTCACGATGATAGCAGGTCTTGCTAAGGGCAGGATGATCCGCAGAATCAATTGCAGGTTGCTGGCACCGTCAATCTTGGACGCTTCTTCTATTTCAATGGGAATAGAGTCAAAATATCCTTTCATGTTCCAAATGCCAAAGATGCACATGCTTCCGGCGTAGATGAAGATCAGCCCTATATGGGAATCCAACAGGTTCATCAGGCGGAACAGCCTGAAAATCGCCAGCATGGATAAAATCTGCGGAAAAGCATTAAGTAGCAGAAGTAATTGCATAGCCGATTTTTTTCCTGCAAATTGGAATCTGGAAAAGGCATAGGAAGCTGATACGCTGGTTCCCATGGCAATGATCATAGTGCCAATGCTTAAAACGACAGAATTGACCAGCCATTTAAGGAAAGGTTCCTCCACAAGAATCTCACGGTAATTTTCCAATGTGAATCCATGCAGGATACCGGAAAAACCTGTAATCAATGCGCCGCGGCCACTGCTTATTGACAAGATAAAGGAATACAGAATCGGAATCAATGCCAGCAAACAGACAAAGCTGAGAAGTAAATTTAAAAAGAAAAGATGTAGTTTTTGTTTTACCAGTCGCTTCATTAGCTTAATTCTCCTTTTCGCTGGCAGGTCTGTTCGTCCAGAAGGAGAACAGAATGATCATTCCGAAGATAACGATGGAAACCGCTGAGGACAGACCATAATTGTTTGTGACAAAAGCATTTTGATGGGCATAGGTGATGACAGTCTGCATGGTAGAACCGGATACGGCTCCTTTTTGCATGGTAAGGAGATACACAATATCAAACTGCTTAAAGGTCATGAAGGTTGTCATGATCACCACCGGCGCCATGATCTTTTTCAAAGAAGGAATTGTGATATACCAGTTCTTTTGCCATGTGTTAGCGCCGTCCAAAACAGCGCTTTCGTACATACTCTGGTCAATGCTCTGCAATGCACCGTCCATCATAGTGACCATATAGGGCAAGGACATCCACAGACTGAGCACCATACAGGATAAGAATGCAGACAAATTTTTGGACAAAAAATTCACTTTTTCAAATCCTAGTGCTACCAGCATACGGTTAATCAAACCAAACTCTGTGTTGAACATCCCCACACGCCATACCAATATGGAAACATAAGCAGGCATTGCCCAAGGAAAGACCAGCAGGGTTTTATATATCCTTTTGGCACGCAATCCTTTGGTGTTTAACATTACCGCCAATATGTATGCTATTCCGACATCAAAAAACATATTTGCCACTGTCCAAAGAAGGGTGGTCCCTAAAGCTGATAAGAAGCCGGAATCCAGTTTTCCCAGTGCCCGTATGTAATTGTTAAGACCAATAAAGGTAAAATCCTGCCAGTGATAAAGGTTCATGTTTGTAAAGGAGATGTATCCGGTGTACAAAATCGGAAACAGTACCACGATACCGATCAGCAGGAAGGATGGAAGAGAATATAGCCAGGGGATCAATGCTTTTTTCAGGTTTTTCAATGAGTATCCTTTCTGGAAATCCGGCAGATAAAAAAATGCTGATTGACAATAACAGCCCAGATGGATCTGGGCTGTTATGCCGGATTCCCGAGTTAATTAGTCATTCTAAGTTAGGTTGTTAAGTGTTTACTGCATGTCGGCGATTGCAGTCAAGGCTTCCTGCTGATATTTTTCTGCAGCACTGTCCACATCTTCCCCGGACTTATTGACCGCTGCCAGCAAGGATTCTGCCGGACCCCACATAACACCCATCTGAGGAATGTTAGGCATGGGAACTGCCTTTTCAGCGCTTTTTTCCATGCTGATGATCATTTCATTGGCTGCAACATCAGGGTCTTCATATGCTTTGCTGTTGGCAGGTGCACAGTTGAAGCCCTTCGCCAGAGTAATGCCTACTTCCTTATCAGCCAATACTTCCAATACCTTGGAAATGGCATCTGGTTTATTTTCTGCAGCATATTTTAGTACTCCCAGACACTGGACACCAGAAAACGGTATCATAGACCCGCCGTTAGGAAGGGTGAAATCACAAAGAGATTTGATTCCCAGGTCAATGCCTGCTTCCTGAATCCCGGAGACAAGCCAGGGACCGCCAATGATGGCAGCAGCCTTCTGTTCATTAAACAAAGCCGTTACAGTGTTGTAATCTCCGTCAGCCTGCAAAGCAGCAAATTTCTGGTTATAGATAATGGCATCCTTTGTTTCCTGAAGGTTCAGGCCAGGCTCGGCATCCAAGTTAATGATATAACCGCCGAAACCGTAGATAAAGGGAGCGACATTGTAGGAAGTGGAATGCTGGTTTACCAGCGCATAAGTTCCTGCGTTTACATCAGTATGTGCCACCATATAATCATACAATTCTTCTGTCGTAGAGGGAATATCCCCTTCCCACAGCTCCTTATTATACATGAACAAAAGTGTTTCATAGTAAACAGGCATCAGATACTGTGTTCCTTTGTAGCTGGCTGCTTCCAGTGTCATGGGCAGCAGATCGGCTTCCTGCTCAGGAGTGATCAGGCTATCCAAAGAAGCCAGAATTCCCATTTCCACGAAACTGCCTAAACTGTCATGGGCGTGCAGATACATATCAGGTCCATTCACGGAATCGGTGCCATATAACTGAATCTGCCCGCTTACATCGCTTTTCTTTTCAAATTTCAGAGTGATATTTTCATCTGTCAATGCATCATTTACTACCTTTGCCAGTGCATCCATCATTACTTCATCGTTGTCATGCCAGACGGTGACAACAACTGCTTCTGCCGGTGTAGGCTCTGTGCTTGTTTCTGTATTCTCAGAATTCTCATCCTGCGAACTTGTCACCTCTTCCATTTCTTGCTGGTCTGTGCTTTCGGCAGGTGATGCTGCTTTCTGACTGCAACCAGATAAAAGACCTATGAGCATTATGCCGGACAAGATGCCTGCAAGTAGTTTATTCAGTTTTTTCTTTTTATACATAAGTAATCCTCCTTTTGTGAAAACGGTTTCCTTGATTGGTTTTAAATGAATGGTGCGCCACCACTTGTTTTGTATTTTATACCACTATTTTCACATGTTTTCTATGTAATAAATTAAAATTTCATTGACTTTGTTAAGAAACCGCTATACTATAAAACCAAATTTATCACATTTTCACAAGGAGAATCTCATGGCTGTAACTATTCGCGACGTGGCCAAAGAAGCTGGTGTTTCCACATCTACAGTTTCTAAGGTTTTAAATAACTGGAATACTATTTCCCCACAAACTGTTTCCCGTGTCCATGCTGCAATTGAAAAGCTGCATTATACGCCAAATGCAAGGGCAGTAAGCTTCGCCAAGGGTGCTGCCAGCAATATCATTTTTTTGTCTGGATTAAAGAAGGGCGAGGCTTATAGCAACCCACATATGTTTGATATTCTTTGCGGCGTTCAAAATGAGCTGGCAAAACAGGGTTATTCGCTGATGGTTGCGGATATCCCGGATGATGTTACTTCTTCGGATTATTTGTCTGGTTTGATTTCCAGCGGAGTTGCTGACGGAATCCTGATCCACGGTTCGGCAAATAGTAAGGGTCAAATCCGACGCCCACCTATAAAATTAAGCGCCGTTTAGTTACGGCGCTTACTATAACAATCAACTGGTAAACTCTTTGACCAAGGCATGAGTGGCTCCAACTCTGATTGTTCTATATTTCCCTGCACATCTACAAGTGTTACCAGTTGTTCCAGCAGATACTTGATATAGTAATAAACATTTAAACCGTTTGCTCTGGCTGTTTCCGTAATGCTGTAGATGATCGCACTTGCCTCAGCTCCGCGGACGGTATTGATCGTTACCCAGTTCTTGCGGCCTATGGTAAAATTTCTGAGTGCCCGTTCCGATGCGGAATCATCAATCGGAACTTCGCCATCTGTCAGGAATACCTTGAGATATTCTTCCTGATTGATNCTGTACGCAAGACCTTTGGCTGTTTCACTTTTTGGAAGTACCAGACCCTGCCGGAAAACTTCCTTGGTCCACGCAAAGTATTCTTCCACCAATGGCCGGATGGAAGACTGCCGCTCTTTTAACCGTTCTTCGGGGGTAAGCTCCTTTAAGGCACCCTCAAGATCGTAGATAGCACCGATCCGTATCAATGCTTTGTACGCCACGGAAGCTTTGACTGCCTCTGCGTTGCCCTTTCCCATCGCTTTGATCGCATTGGCAAAATGCCGCCTGGCATGTGCATAGCATAATATGCATTACAGTTTGCATTGGTCAGCNCTTCCTGCTCTCTGGAAAGTTTGTGATACTGCTCCAGNCCATCCGTCATGAGGATTCCCCGGAAGTCCTTATAGTACTCCTTCGGGTGGTCGCTGTGCCTGGTTTTCTGGTATTCATACACAACGATCCTGGGAACCGGGCTCAGTTCCCCGGTAAGATGGACCCACATGTAGCTTTTGCTTCCTGCCGGTCTGTCATCATGGATCACTTCCAAAGGAGTTTCGTCACACTGATTTACATGCGCCTGCAGTTGTTTTTTTATCATCAGGTCATAGACTGGCCGGAAGTACCTTTCTGCAGACCAGACCACCCAGTTGGACATGGTCTGTTTGGATAAATTTAATCCATTGATCTGAAACTCTCTGGCAGTACGGTCCAGCGGACTGCTGTTCACATATTTGGAGTTGATGATCCCGGCCAACAGGGAAGGGGTCGCTATGCTGCCCCTGTACAGGATATCCGGATGATCACCGCGCAGGAATTCATCCTGATGCAGGCCATTGGTTCCCACATAGACTTTGATGATGTGCTTTTCAGCGGTCCATCTGGCGGGCTCAAAACGGAGCTGCCAGCAGACCTCATCCGGCATGCTTTTATAGTTTCCTTCACCAAACAGGGAATTCAACTTCTCTGCCGGGACATCATGCGGGATCTCTTCCTGCGGAAAAGCTCTAAGATCTTCTTCCTTCTGTCCTTTTTTCTTTTTTTTGCGTGGCGGTTTTAAAGCGGTATCAACAACCTCGTCAATAGTCGGTTCCGGATTCTGCTCGTTAAAGCAGGCTTCTGCTTCGTTGAAGAGAGAAAGCTGGCCCACGATCTCGGAAAGCTTTTCTGTATGACGTCCAAAACGCTGCTGATCGGCAAGCCTGACCTGTTCCATGAGATTTTCATAATCCTGTTCCAGCTTGTCAAGACGGTCCTGCATCTGATAAATGACATCATTTTTCGTCCCGTGGTCCATGGTATTCAGTTCATCTGCTGTAAATTTCCGGCACATAAGATTGTCCTCACTTCTGAATATAAGTATATCAGAAATGGCGTAAAAAGGCTATTTCCCTGGAAAACGGGATTCGTCATTCTGCCATGGTATCAGGCGTTGTGAAAGCCTGTTTCAGGGCCTGAAAATATAGAGTTTTCAAGGTTCGGATCTTCTTTATCAGGCACAGGGAAAACAGCCTGACACTCCCACAGCAGTATCTTATACCGTCTGTTAAGGGTTGATTTTTACGCAGGAAAACAGATGGAAAATTTCTCTGTTTTGCACAATCATCAGTATACTTTTTCGGGGATCACCTCTTTGATCTTTGGCTCCAGTGGATTTAACCCCATCATCAGGTAATGGAATTGTTCTTCCGTAAGATCCGCCGCTTCCTGTGTGGTCCTTGGCCAGGAAAGGCGTCCGGCTTCAAAACGCTTGTATAAGAGAAGAAATCCCGTACCCATCCACAACAATCCTTTGATCCTGTCCGAGCGACCGCCGCAAAATAAAAACAGAGTTCCTTTTTCAAAAGGATTTTGCTTATATTTATCGCCGATGATCATGGCAAGACCATCGATTCCCTTT
>JAAVBZ010000030.1 GCA_014803415.1 Lachnospiraceae bacterium | reverse complement strand
TTCAATCTGTTTTATCCTGGCTAGACGTTGTTGCTCTTCAGCCAATTTTTGTTGTTCTTCTGTTAATCTTTGCTTTCCTTCTTTAATACTATCCATCAAATCTTGCTTTTCTTGTAATAGTGATTGAATATATTCTTTTCCCTCTTTAGATGCATGTGATAAATTATCTGCATCATTGAAAAAAGCAAAAGTTATTATATCATCTTTTCTTAATAAAGTTAATTTAGAAAAACACTCTTCACACATCGGAATTCCTGAAATAGTTCTTTTACATTGATTTTCTCCGCAAATACCACAACTCATAGTAACACCTCATTTTTATTGTATATTTGTAACATTTTAACATATATATAAGCTATAATCAATGTGGTAGATTGCATAAAATTAATTCAACTGATATAATGGAGAAAAAGTGATTATGGGAGACAAAGATGCAAGATATTAAAAAATTAGAAGATGTCTTAAATAAAAATGATATTGTTAGAGCATTTTGTAATAAATGTAATGCAAATACTTTGTTTAGAATTTTAGCAATAGATGAAAATGTAACGGGAATATGTAGTAAATGTAGAGGCTTTAAAACCCTAAAAAGGAATGAAAATTATGTTCCAAAAACACCAATAAAAAATATTCCTAAATGTCCAACATGTCAATCTATAAATATCACAAAAATAGGAACAGGTGAGAGAGTGGCGTCAGTTGCTATGCTTGGTATCTTTAGTAAAAAGATTAATAAATCATTTAAATGTAAAAATTGTGGATATACATGGTAAGTAAGGAGTAAGCACAAAGTGAGTTTTATAGATGAATTAAATCAAAATACTAAAACACCTCAGCAAGTTGCCGATGAAAACTGGCTAAAAGAGAAAGAGCAAATAAAAATTATAGCAAATATTGATTTTGCAAATATAAAACGAAAATTGCTTAATAAAGCCAAAATGGGTCAGTATTCTATTACAAATGGATATAAAATGATTTCAATAGATTATTACTGCTCATACTTAATGCAATGTGTACATAGAGAACATTTCTATAATCCAACAGGTAGAATGGGAACTTCGAGTTATCGCACAAATAAAAAAGTGTCATACTCAATTAATAAAGTGAAACAATATGACCTATATTTATCTATTATAAAAGAATTTGCTTCAATAGATAATATCAGTATATCTCCATTTTTTGTTGAAAAAGATCCTGTTCTTTTCCAAAAAGAGAATAAAATAAATTTGCCTTATACTTATGCACATGAATGGAGAACAACTTCACATGAGATAAAAACCTATTTAAAATGTGAAATTCGGTATTGAAACAGTGATGTTTGAGCTGTAGATGATGCAGGTAAAACTTGGAAATGTAATAGTTGTGGTAGTAAATTTTAAGTTTTCATAATGTTATCCTTTCTATATTGTATATTTGAGCAAAAACTACTCAATACGTATTATAATTATCGTTTTATAATACTTATTCAGTAGTTTTTCTTTTACATGTTTAAACATTTAGCATCTAATGCTTCTGTAGTCTTGGCGAGAGATTTCAGTTGCGTGAGTTTTTTTTTAATGTTACAATAAAAATCAGTAAGTATAATAAAGGAGATATTTCATGACTGCATATGAAATTTGGGATCAAATTAATCATTTTATTATGAATACAGAAATCGATGAAGCTGTATGTAATACTATTCGAAAATTACAATGTGAAAACAAAGACAATGAAGCAATTAATTATATAAAAAATTTTTTTAAATGCGATGATGAAACTGCAAATGAAGCTTTTGAAATATTCAAAAAAGAAACAGGCAGTCCTCCATCCCCACAACAAATAGCTCATGCCAATGCAGTAGCGAGAGAGTGGCAGAACAAACCTAAATGCCCGACATGTAGTAGTACAAATATAGAAAAAATCTCAACTACTAAAAAAATACTTGGCGGTGCAATGTTTGGGTTATTTAGTTCTGATGTAAGGAATACGATGCATTGTAAAAATTGTGGTTATAAGTGGTGATGGTTATGTTTTCATAAATCACATTCTTTCTTATGAATGAATAATTATCGGGGAAAATTTTATGGCTAAAAAAATCAATACAAATGCAAATCACATTATAGACAGAATAATAAACAGAATACAAGATCTTATCGGTGCAGATGTATTTGATAAATTGTTTTTATACGAACAAGAATTACAACGCGAACGTCCAAAACACTTATTTTCAGTAGAAGATTGCAAAACGGTTTTAAAAAAAGAATACATTATGAAGTTTCCTTTTAATGGAAGAGATAGTATTATTGAAACTGAAAGTGAATGTCTTTTATTACTATATAACTGGCAAAAAAGTAAAGTTATATATAATATAAATATAGAGCGAAATAATAGTATTCACAATGAATATATAAATCCAAAAATATTCAACCAGTTTCCATATCCAGGATTTTACGTTGATTACAATTTTAAAAACACAGAATATTATGGAGCATTTGTGACTTATTATAAACATGCTGAAGAAATACATTTACAAAAAAGGTTATTGCTTGGTTTTGTAATGTATGATGGGAATCATGATATATGGTCAATAGAGCCTGTATTTTTTGATATAAAAAATAATGTTTCTGTTATAGATAGCCTTGTAAACACAATGGATTATGAATTAGGTTTTAATAATAAAAATGCTCCTTATTTAAAAGAATTATCCAATTTATCATGTATTGTAGTTAAATTCTTATCATCTATAATAGAATACTATGATTTAGAACCTAAAATAAAACATCCACATACATACAAAAAGTTCTCTAAACAAAATAATGAGTATGATGTAAGACTTGAAATAAATAACACAATAAAATTAAACAAAGATAGAATAGTATATCAAAAAAGAAATTACAATAATACTAATAAATCATCGCCAAAATCACCACATCCTAGAAGAGCACACACAAGAGAAATTGCTGTAAAAAATGAAGCTGGTGAAATAGTTGGCTATAGAACTATTTGGATATCGTCTTCATACATACATAAAGATGATGATAAACCTATAAATTTAAAAAACATAGAAGAGTAGTACCATAAAAAGACACCATCAGGTGTCTTTTTGTTTAGGATATATGAAATTAATTAGTATTTTCCATTGGAGAATCCTCAATTCCATCATCTGGTATTTCATCAGAACGCTCTTTTTTTAAATCTTTATTTATTTTTTGCTCTATATCAAACATAGACTTATCATAATCCTGTATATTTTTAATTACAGAGTTCATATAATTATCTTCCTGTATATTAAATAAATATTCTGCAATAATTTCTGGTATTTTAATAAAAGCTACTATAAGTGATGTCATAGATGGAGCTAGAACGGTAATAATACTCAAAATTGCTTCTAATGATACACTATTAAGATTATCAAATTTGGAAAGCTTTATTACTGCATAAAACAAAGTTAAAATAAATACTATAACAATTATCAGTAAAATTCCCATAGTTATATTAAAAAAAAAGTTCTTGTGACGCCTTTTTATTTTAATATTTTCTTGTACTGAATCTACATAAATATCTAATAATCTAGAATAACTTTTGCTATGTTTTACAGACTCAGAACGCTGTTTTTTATAGAATTTTATATCAATAATGTTATTTTGTACATTAGATGGAATACCCAATTAATTTATACCTCCGAAAATCTTTTTTCAATAGAATCTATAGGAGTTTCAAAATAGCGAGATAAATACAACATTACAAATGTAGTTTTGCTATATTCCTTTTTTGCAAAATTATATTGTTCTATAAAAATATCTTTTGGCATCATAATAGAAGCAGCAAACCAATTTGCTATCTTTTCCTCTGGTGTTTCATGTTGATCTTTATAATAAGTATCTGAAAATTTAATGTTTTTATCATTATACAAAGGATTTCCTAAAAAATCAAATAAATAATGTGCTAATTCATGTGCCGCAACAAAACGTTGATGAAATAAATGTTCATTTTTATTTACTAAAATTACTTTATCATGTCCATATTCATCAATTGTGTTTCCATTTATATATATATCTCCAGATAATTTATCTGGCAACGATTCTTTGTAAATATTGAAATCAAACTCTTTTACTATTTTAACAATTGGAATGGAAGTTTTCTTTGAAGAGAAGCCAAAAATAGTTAATATATCTTTAGATATTTTTTCGACTTCCTGCAAGGAATAGATATGATCTATATTATTTTGCTTTAATCCATTTTCCAATTCAATAATTTCATCCTTAACTTTCATTTTATTACTTCTCCATTTGTATTTATTAATGTTAACTATTTTCATCACCAAATCTCCTAATAATTGAAATATTTTATCTGATAATGAAAAAACATTAATTTCATTATTGTATCTTTTGCCTAATTTAATGCCATTTTACTTGCGGTTTTTGTTATATAAACATATGAAATTATCATTACATAACAGCGATTAGACAATAATAACATGGCAAACATAAAAAAAACAGAAAAAATATACATATTAAACAATGATATAATAACACCGCCAAAAATTATATAAAATAAAATATGAATTGTCAATGTCTTTTTTTGAAAAATCATAAAACTAAATATATTTCATATTACCATACTTCCCAATTACGTATTTACGTTTTTTTTTATGCTATATTTGCTTTTAAGAACAAATAGCCAATTACAATCTAATATAAAATGGCATTGACTTCTTACAGAAAAGAATATATAATGAAACAAAATTCAAAAATGTAAAATAATTCAAGACAAGGGGCTGGATATGGATAACAAAATTCTAGTAAACAACATCAAAAAACTTTGTTCAGACAATAACATTTCAATATCAGCACTAGAAAAAGAAATGTACATGTCCCCAGGTCTTATATCAAGATGGACAAAAAACACACCAGCCATTGACAGGGTTGTAGAAATTGCTAAATACTTTCATGTTTCATTAGATACATTAATAGGTAATGCGAGTAATGAAATTGAAAATAATAACAAAAACATTAATCGTTTATTGTTAGGGTTATATAATAAAACTCATAATGTTGAAATTAAATGGCAAATTTTTAATCCTAAATATGCAGAAGATGGCTTAGTTAATAAGAAAATATCTTCTATAATTAGTCCCAAAAATGCAGATTGTTTTTATTGCAATGTTAATGGAGGAAATTTTATTTTAATTGTAAATTACAATGATGAAGAAAAGGATTTATCATTGTATGTATTAGCTGATCCTAATTCAACTCCAAAAGCAATATGCTATGACAATGAAAAACTTAACAATATTTATGACTATTTAAATAAACTGTATTCAGAACAGTTAAATGATATTAAAACGAACAACTTTATAGATGATTTTATTAACCAAAGTAATAATAGTTTATCTTCAAATGGTAAAATCACAGTATTAAAAAATGTAGTAAATGAATAAAATATTTATGAAACTATTGTAATTATAAGATGATTTGAATGTAAGTTCAATTGTATGTATTTTCATGGCTTAAAATCCAACCATGAAATTAAAGTTGATTTTGATCATGCTTTTTGTAGTATTGAAATTAGTTTCAATAATATTACTAAAGATATAACAAGTTAAATAGTTTTCTGCATATAAAATGAAATGTTAATAGTTTATTTAAATATTTTCAGTATTATTGTTAAAAATAAGTCTTCAAGTGGTATATTTTTTTAGTCCTCAATATATTATTAATCCAGAAGCAAAAGAAGTTTATAATAAAAGAAGAACTGGGAATTTGTATTCCTTATTCACGGTTCTTCTTTTGCATTTATCCTATTGTCTTCCAGTTTTATATGATCTATCGATGTGAGAGTCTCATGGTAGTTTCATCCCTAAGGCGTTGCTCTAGGAACATATCTTAAATGATTACAATTACTATTATAGATACGCTGAAAAAAGACTAGAAATCCAGTCTTTTTTATATATTAATATTTTGCATGTGTCCAGCTAGTCTTATTGTTATTGTCCTTCCTGATCTAAGCAATAAGGGAACCTCATAATAATGTTATATATAATTTTAATATCTTTCAAAGAAGAATGTTTTTCTTTAATAAGTAAATCAAGAATTTTATTAGCAATTACTTTATAGCTTTCAAACTCATTAACTGTCATTTATTTAATCATCTCACTTTCAGAAGATATTTATTTATGAAATTAAACAAATATTGTGTTAGATTAGTTTTTCTCTATGTTGAAGAATGCTGTATATGACAAAACATATTATAGATATATCCGTAATTATTTGATACAATATATAATCATAAAGATAAGGGGGGTACAATATGAAAAAGCTACATAATAAAGCATTAAATTTATTCCTATTATTGGCTATTCTTATTACAGAACTGCTATCAGTTCCCATTCAATCACTGGCAGCACCAACTAATTCAACTAAAAATACCAAACAGACAACCATAGAAACTATGGAAGTCCACTATATTGATGTAGGTCAAGGTGATGCAACACTTATCAAATGTGGTGATCAGTCTATGCTGATTGATACGGGAGATGATTCCAAAGGTACATTAATACAAAATTACCTGAAAAAACAAGGTATTAAGAAATTAGATTATTTGATCCTGACTCATCCAGAGGCAGACCATATTGGAGGAGCACCAGTAATTATCACAAAATTTGATATTGATAAAGTGTTTGTATCAAACTACGAAAAAGATAATAAAACTTATGAAAAACTAATCCAAGCATTAGATTATAAAAGGTTAAAATATTCAACACCAAAAGTAGGATCCCAATATTCACTTGGCACAGCAACAGTAACAATATTAGCACCAAATGAAAAGTATGATAATCCAAATGATGCTTCAATCTCATTGATAATTCAAAACGGAGATAATAAATTTCTTTTTACCGGTGATGCAGGTGAAGAAGCAGAAGCGGATATCCTAAAAAATAAACTTGATATTTCTGCCGATGTTTATAAAGTTGGACACCATGGAAGTAAATATTCTACGTCCCAGGAATTCTTCAATGCAGTTAGCCCGACATATGCAGTTATTAGTTGCGGAGAAGGAAATTCTTATGGACATCCTCATGCAGAAACACTCAATACACTGAGAATGAATGGTGTTGATGTTTATAGGACAGATGAAGATGGTACTATAATAGCTACATCTGATGGTAAAGATATAACATTTAATGTTCCTGCTTCTACAACTTGGAAAGCTGGCGAACCTACCGGTAGTTCTGAAACAGGACAGTCACAATCAAAAACACAGCAATCATCTCAGAAAAATGAGAGTTCATCTAATATTACACAAGTTGCAGAGGAACCTAAACAAGAGACAGTTGTAGAGCCAGTTGTTCCAGATCCAACCCCAGCTCCAGCCACAAGCGGAATTACATATGTATTAAATAACAATACAAAGAAATTCCATAAGCCAAATTGTAGCAGTGTAAAGACAATCAAAGATAAAAACCGGGAAGATACTACAAAATCTAGAGATGAAATCATCGGATCAGGATATGATCCTTGTAAAAAATGTAATCCATAAATTGTATATAGATTGGAATAATAAAAAGAGCAGGAGATTAATTCTTTTGCTCTTTTTTGACATTCTTGAAATTTATATTTGATAAAAATATAATAAACTTGTAATAAGACTCTCCAAATTCATCAACAAGTCCATTGGCTGCAATAGAAATGGATAATGCAACAATAGATATTGCATCATTCAAATTAGCAGATTTTGCAAAAACCACATATAAAAGCCCCAGAACAAAATATATAAAGAGAAGAATACCAGATAATATATGCAAAGCCTTCTTTCTTGTTTTTCTTTGTTTTGTATCTAATCCAGGGTTATTAATCTTAAGTTCACAATAATTACAAAGATCATTATTCAAAAACAAAAAAACAAAACCTAAAGCAACATAATTAACAGCCGCCATAATAATAAGAACTACCAATTCCCTATAATATTTTAACTTTAGGTTTCCAAGTAATAATCTACTAACTGCTATAATAAATCCAATAATTACTATAAACATAGAATTTTTTCTTTTATTCATAGTATTTTACAATCCATTTTTCTTAAGAGTGTCTATTAGAATTTCTAATGAACTAATAAAATAAATAATCTGTGAACGTATTAAGTCGCAATCTAAATCAGTAAATTCTTCTCCGCAATACATGAAACTTTTATAAATAATTTGTTTAGGATTATCTCCAGATATTAAAAAGTTACCGACAAATGTGTCCATATTGATTTTATTTAATATTTCATACAATGATAGAATATTTTTATCATCTTTGATTTTATAAATATTTGCAGTAACAAAATTCGAATAAAAATTTTCTTCGCAAAAATATATTAAGCATTCAATAGTATTTAAAGGTTTTAATTTACCAATAGTATTAATTTTAATAAAATAGTTTAAATCATCATCTAGAAGATCTTCTAGTTCATATTCGATATTCAATGTATTAAATATTGTTTCTACTTTTTCTTTTAGTATATTATAGTTTTTCATATGCATCACCATAAAAATAAGTACGTATTTGTTCTAATAGATCAATATTATTTTCGTCAAATAATAGCACTCTTACTACCTTATTATCAATACTAAATCGTGCAAAATCATTTTGATATATTGAAGTTCTTGAATTTGTTAAAAGTTGATTTAAATTAAATTTATATATCATATCATTAGAATTAGCTGGTAAACGAAAAACGCAATTTTTATACATCGTCTTTTCCTCCAGATTCTAAATATTGGCTATAAATATCTTTAACATCAAGAAAACTATGAAGGAGTTTTACTGTAAGACTGCCAGGATAACACTCCTTAAAACTAACAATGACCTCCTTGTCATGGTCGGGCATTCCGTTATGCTTCTCTAATAAATTTAAAATTTGAACCATGTCTGCTTGATTATTAGATGCACAAAACATACTAATTATTCTTTTATCTTTTTTTTCTCTTATTGCTTTTTTTTCTTCAATTTCAGCCCATTCTGCTTCTGATTCTTGAAATTGTTTTTCTAAGTTTTCATCCATTGTAATTGTTTCCTTATTGTATAATAAAATTATTGAATTATACACTCTGATTTAATAATTTTATTATACAATATTTATACATTTTTTACCATACAGAACATTTATTTGGTATTTAATTATTAGATTTACCTTAGATAGCATATAGGTTATTAAAATGAAATCAGATATTATGGTTTAATTATTTTCAATATATTGCTTCTGAAATTAAAAAAGAGAGAAAATAATTGATTCCTCTCTTTTTAAATTCTATTTCTTTTCAATTACTGCTTAATAAAGCTTTTACTTCTTCTAAGCTCTTTCCGCTGGCAGAAATCAAATCATCTATTGCTGCTAAACGATCCATTTTTATCTGTACTTCCAGTTCTTTCTTTTGCTTTTCCAATTCCTTCAAATTTTCTTTAGCTGATTCGATATCAGCTGTAAGTTTTTCAAGTTCTTCCTCTGGAGTAAGAACTACTTTTTTTGGACGTGCCATTTTATACCTCCTGTGCATGTTAATATGAACTATAGTGCATGTTTCTATAATACCATATGTAGATATTCCCATAAGAGGTATTTTTATGACTATTATATGCAAAAAAGTATAATTATATGAATAATAGCATGATTCGACACTATCTGACAGTAACTCGTAGTTCATATTATGAAGGCAGAGAAAGAGCTATAGGTAAAGCAATCAAATCCTATTCAATCTAAGTGCTATTTATTTCTGTTCAGATAAATAAATTTATTTGTTTTATGAAATAGAAGAGTAGTATCACTCTCTTAATTTATACTCGGTCAGTTTCCTTCCTGGTATCAAATATTTATAAACTCTTCAATTTATATTCATGCTTATTGATTTTTACTCGTTAGCCGAAACACTACGACCAAATGTATTACTGAAAATCATAAAATCGCAATACACACTATGCATTATTAGTAAGCTACATTATGGCTGTAACTTGCTAAGAGGATGGGTATGTCTGTGAGGATTGCTCTCTATTATTTATAGAGTCCCGTCCTGCTCATTGTCCATTGTTCAACAGCACTTAGGCACCTATCAGCTCTCGCCAATATTACCATATGCCAACATAATCAATTTTTTCTACTTTCGCAACCTCGTCCACAATTAAGGGAATACGGTTTGATATGTATTAGCCGGATTGTCCGGTCTTACATGAATGTAAGAAACTTCCAAGCATTTACTCCTCCATGTATAGTTTATACTCCGCTAAAAAGTGTTTGCAGAGTCTTATTAAAAACCCCATGTATCCATAGACTTGTATATAACGCCATTATGTTACTTCCTTATCTATGATTGCCCAACTAAAATCTCTCGCCAAAGTGATTTTAATTGTGTGTCACCTTATGTTGCCATAAAGTCAAGCAAAGTTTTTAACGAATGTTGTGATTCCCACACCTAAACCACCGAAACCAATAGTTCCTAAAGCACCAAGCTTATTTGTAACAGCATTAATAACAGATAAAAAATCATTAAATCCATTAGTAATTGAAATAACAAAGTTAGAATTTACAATATTACCGACTGTATCTACCCAGGTATTATGTAAGCGTTTCAAGGAACCTTCCCATGACTGAGCAGTTTTCTCTGCTTCTAAAGCCATAGTTCCAGATCCTTCACTAAATTGCTTTAACATATTTTCATATGTATCCCATTGACGAAGAAGGGCATCTAACTGCGTACTTCTCAGTTTTCCACCAACAGAATTAAGTAAGTCAGTTCTTCTGATATCATTGCTATCAAGTTTGTTATATTCTTCTGAAAGCTCTTTTAAAACTTCCATGGCATCTCTTGTCTGTAAAATACCGTCTTTAGTTTCTTTTAAAGAGACTCCCAATGCATTACAAGCCTTCTCATATTTAGTAAGACCTTCTGCATCAATGCCTTCTTCCTCATCCGATATCTGTCGTATGTTGAGCAAAATTGCTTTAAATGCACGAGCAACTTCTGATCCACTTTGTTGTGTAGTTGCAGCCATTGTACCTAATACAGCGGTTAACTCATTTATGTCAACACCAAGAGATGCAGCAGTAGAAGCAACTATAGACATGCCCTCTGATAATTCAGACATATTGACTGCATTATTATCACAGACCCAGTTTACACCATCTAATATTTTTGTTAATTCTTCAACTGATCCTCCGAGCTTATATGCTTTATCTGTTGCAATTACCATCTTATTAGCAACTTCTGCCGTCATATCACCAGCACCTTGAGCAGCAGTGGAGACTTCTGCCATTGCTTCAGCATTTTTATAACCAGCTCGTGACATATCCTGAACACCAGATAAATAGTCAGTAGCAGCTTTACCATATTTGGAAGCAATATCAAATGACCTATTTCCAATTTGCTCTAAATCTGATTGAGTTAATGAATGATTTGTTTTGCTGATTTCGGTAAGATATGTATCCACACTTTTTAATTCACTTACAGCTTCTCGTGTTTGTGAAATGAATTTCATGACAAGTGTGCTCGCGGAAAGCCACATACTAAAACTTGAAATAGCTTGTGACATTTGATTTTTTAAAGATGCACCAAGTCTGCCAAGAACACGCATATGGTTTTCTGTTTTCTTTAATTCACCATTAATTTCGTTCCATCTACTGAGATTAACACCTCTGCCTAACTCGTCAACATACCCTTGCAATGTAGCTCTTGCTTCGTTGGTAATCTTCGTGTTCTTTGTTAAAAAACTATTGATTCTATTAATTAATGATGTTGCTTTTTCATTAGAAACAGGTTGCATAAATCTATCATAAGATAATTTTGCTTCTTCATACGCATTTTTTACTTGGTTTATTGCAACAGCTCTTTTTTCATCAGCTTCTAAAATTGCTTGATTTTTTGAATCAACAGAGTCAAAATTTGTGCTTTCAATTACTTCTTTTAACTTAGCATGTGCAACTGTCAACACTTCTGTTTTTTGAGCAACCTCTTCATCTGTCAGTCCTAAACTTTTAAGCTGATCAATCAGCTTTTTGACTTGGAGTTCATAATTATCTTTAGGAGCTGATTTGTCGGTCATTGAAAGTTGAATTTCATGTATCTTTGATAATTCTTTTGCTTCAGAAGATAAAGAGGATATTTGTTCTTTAAAAGCATTTAACCCCTTAATATCTCCAATAGAAATTTCATTTAAAGATGCTTCAAGTGTTTCTACTTTTGTTTTAAATTCATCAACATAAACACCTTGTTCTTGCCATTTTTCTTTTAGTCTAGAAAGACTGGATAAGGTATTATCAATTTCTTTTGCAAAGGAAGCATCGAATTTTTCTTTCCCAGAATAAGCAAGATTATTGATTGATCTTTGTCTTGAAGTATCCGTAAGCCCCTTTTTATCAATTTGTCCTTCATTATAAGAAATCCGGCTATCACGCCTTTTGCTTTGAGCATCTAATATTTCTAATTGTTTTTCCCCAGCGGTAATACGTTGTTTTTCAATGGCAAGCTGTTCCTTAGATGCTTGCTCTAATTTCGTATAATATTTTTCCTGTTCTGCAAGCTTTTCTTTAATTGCATTAGCTTCTTCATTCGTAGCATTTACAATATTTTTTTCTTCGTTCAAATGTTGGATTATTTTTTCTGTAGAACGAATGGTATCAT
Organism: Lachnospiraceae bacterium; assembly: GCA_014803415.1. GTDB lineage: Bacteria > Bacillota > Clostridia > Lachnospirales > Lachnospiraceae > Suilimivivens. The sequence goes on along the minus strand of JAAVBZ010000030.1, from coordinate 105,620 downwards.
CATCTGCAAGCTTAAAAGTACTACCAAATTTATCTGCGCTATTAAGATACAACATAAAATCACGAGTGATTTTTGCTTCATCATTCACCTGTTCAATTTTGACACGTAAACTATCTAAAACGCCATCAGTCATTTCACCTTTGCTAACAGTTACTTGACCAAATTCTGAAAATGCTTTTCTTATAGTATCGTAGAAGCGTTCAGCATCAGAAATATCATCTTTAGATATGATGTCATGACCATCTACAAATTGTCGCTTTGCTACGTTTAATTCGCTAAAATCACGCAATATCTTTTCTGTAGACTTTGAAGCATTAGACATTTCTTGTGAAACACCATGACTAAATTGTTTCCCATAATTTTTCCCAGCTTTAGTGCCAGCATTTGCATCAACTTCGATATTAGAAACAACAATCTTTTGATTCGTTAATTTTCCAATACTATCCGCTAATGCTTGCACTGCTTTTGGATCAAGCTCAGCTTGAAGTTTCAGCTTATCAATTTTATGCTGTAAATCTTCAATGTCGGCATTAATATTTTCTTTTGATTTTATCTCCTCTAATTTAGCCTGGAGCAATATCAAAAATTCATCCATATAATTTCCTCCTTCCAATTATAAAGATAGATAGCTCTTAAAGGAGCATAAAATAAAAGAACCGGCTGTGACACCGATCCTTCTAAAAACAATATGTAATTTTTCTTTAAATCTTAATATGGCATGGATATAAATTCCAATGAGCCGTGGGATATTTGTCTAAGCAAGATACAATTATCTGATGAACTTCATCAATATCCTTAGCCTTTCTATTAACATGGATAACTTTCCCTTCAAACAGATCAGTTTCCTCACATGTTACAATAAAATATGACATATCCATAATAATTCCTCCCTTGTATTTAACTCTTATAGTTCAATTATATGTGAACAAAAGGTAATGAAAAGAGGGTTGTAATTATTTCAAATTTTTATGTAATATTTTCTATATTATGCTTATATTTTGGGCTGACCTGATAAGATACACCACAGACAGTAATAGAATTTTTACCAATATTTTCAATAAAATCTTTATTGAATAAATAGCTTTTATTAATTCTAATAAATTTAGTTGTTAGAGCTTTTATTTCTATCTCAACATTATCTAGTTTCCCATAAAATTCCATGTGTTGATCATTTACACACATTTAGTAAGGCTTTACACCTTTCACATAATTTGCTATTATTGAGTTGTAGCAATCAATACAGATTATAAATGAAAGTAGGTGATTGTATGCTAAACGGTTTAGAAATTACAAAAGCTGCAATTGATGATTTTGAAGAGATTCAAGAATATATGACACTTGCAAAAAAAGAAAAAGCCACAGAAACATATGAAAGATTGAAAATGAAATATCTTTCTTTGAAGGCAATTCTACAAGTTTCCGGTGTCAATATGACTGATATAGACAGAATAAAAGAATGATCGAGTACAATAAGAATCAAATCAAAGGGGCTGTCAGGAAATAGACAGCCCCTTGCTTTGTTCTGGGAACAGTGATCCTGCATCAAGGTGAGTCCTCAGAGGGTTAAATATCTCCTGCATTAAGTCATTTTGCCGTTTGCTGGCGAAATATTTTACTGTTCACGCCGCGCCATTCGCAAAACGCACTTCCAGTGCTTTCCGCTGCTTCGCAGCTCTTTTTGCTCATAAACAGGCGCTCCCTTCGTCCTCCTGCAGACGAGGATTCCCATGCAAGCATGAAATCCTCGTCTTTCAGGAGGACGTGTGAACTGTAACTGAAATATTTTTGTTCAAAAATGCCTTTGAAATTTTTGGCTGAAAAGTGGTACAATAATAATGTAACGGAAGGTGGAGATTGCAGAAGGAGTGATTGACATGTATGAAATCGGAGATTACGTTATAAAGTCAAATAACGGAGTCTGCAAGGTGGAGGATATTTTACATTTGGACATGCCGGGAACAGATAAGAATAAATTGTATTATCTGCTGATTCCCAGAGAATGCCAGAGCGCCAAAGTCTATGTACCGGTAGATGCTGAAAACAAGAGTTTAAGAAAAGTACTGAGCGAAGACGAAGCGTGGGAGGTAATCAGAAAAATCCCGGAAACGGAAGAAGTATGGAGCACTAATGATAAGCTTCGTGAGCAGGAATATAAAGAAGCAATCAAGAGCTGTAATCCTTCGGCGCTTGTGGGGATCATCAAGAACCTGTATGTGAGAAAGAAAATAAGGCACGACCAAGGAAAGAAAAGTACAGCAACAGATGAAAGATATTTTAAACTGGCGGAAGATTTTCTGTATTCTGAACTGGCATTTGCAATCGGTAAAGATAAAAGTGAAATGCGGCAGGTCATAGCGGATACGATCGGTACGCAGATGGTATAGCAAAACAAATAGTGGAGTTGTGGTTTTGACAGATGGATAATTTGTCAAAACCACAGCTCTTTTTGTTACTTTTTACACAGACCATTCAGATAAGCTTCCAACAGTTTTTTGTCCATTGCAGAAAGAGAACGGTAAGAATTTATAAGTTCCTGCTCTGCATCTGTTAACCCGTCAAATATCAATGGATTTTCATCATAAGAGAAAAACTCTGACAAACTAATATTCAGGCCTTTACATATCTTTTCTAAAGTTATTACGCTTGGACAGGTATTTCTGTTGAAGATATTGTTTAGACTGGAATAGGATAGCCCAGATTCTTTCGCCAGTTTATAGATAGTCCAGTGCTTAAATTCAAGAAAATATCTGATTCTGTTAAGTACATTATTTTCTGTCATGAGTTTCACTCACTTTCTTATCTTTTCTTTTATTGTATTGTAAATAAAAAATATAATTTAGATGCAAAGGTGAGTAATGATATTGAAAATATATCTCAACAGAGTTATAATCTAATAAAAATATTTCTCATTTGAAGAATATAAGCGTGGGAGATATATTATGAAAAAAATATGGTTTATGGTAATATCCGCTCTTTCCTTATTATTTTATTTGAAATTGGATAATATACAGGCTGCTTTTGACCGGGATATTATGGGAGTGAAGATTCTGTCGGCGGAGGAAATAGATATTCTGTGTGAAGGAAAGGAAGATGTTTTCCTATATCCGTGCATTACTTTGGAAGGTAACAATATTGCTTATGACAGCAGTCAAAATATGCTGCTGATCCCCCAATCCCTTGAAGAAAAAGTTTTTTTGGGCAGGCTTAAGGTGCCTGATGGTAATCTTTATTTTCTGGAAGATGAAGCTTTTGAAAATAAAGCGGAAGCAATCAGTCAAAATAAGGTATTCCGTCTGTTCTGGGCAAGAGATGATCAGTGCTGGATGTATAATGCTTATTTTACGGGAATGCCGGTGCTTACTTTGACTACGACAGAACAATATGAAGAGGAAAGCTGCGGAACAGTATGGGTCTATGATCAGTATCGTGAGGCTGATAACTGCCGGGATCTGGAGTGCACCTGGCACATAAGGGGGGACACCACCCGAAATTATGAAAAAGCCGGATATAAGCTGGAGCTGACAAACCAAAGGGTATCTTTACTGGGGATGAGAAGAGATGATGACTGGATATTGAATGCACTTTATGATGATGATGGTTTGATCCATAATAAGCTTTCCTATGATGTATGGAATAGAATTGCCGGCAGTAATTATGTAAGAGGCGATGAAGGTATCAATATGGAATATGTGGAAGTGTTTATCGATGATGAATATTGTGGAGTATATGGACTGACAGAAAGAATAGACAAAAAGCAGCTTTCCTTAAATGACAGAGACAAATTATATAAGTGCTGTGGTTCTGATCCTCCGGGAGAAGATGACTTTTACGAAAGCCTTACGGATGAGATGGATCCTGTTTTTGTTATGAAATATCCATCGAAGTTCACTTCGAAAGACTGGGAACCGTTAAGGCAGTGGACGAGCCTTTTTCTGACAGATCGATTTGAAGATTATCCTTCCGGAAAAGAGATTTTGAATATGGAAAATGCAATAGATTACAATATATTTAATCTGCTTACCTGCGGCATGGACAATACAATGAAGAACATTTATTTTTGGGCGGATTATCAACAGGATGGCAGTTATCAGTTTATAAAGATCCCGTGGGATCTGAATATGACATGGGGAAATTCATGGGTCGATGATATATCATATAAATTTAACAAATATCAGATTAAAAATCTTAACAGTCCCGACGGCTGGACTGAGGATATTTATGAATTATTCCTATATGATCCACAGGGGATCGGATATTTAATGAGAAAACGGTGGCAAGAGCTTCGTAATGGAATTATAGATAAAGAGATATTGGCTGAAATGGTAAATTCCCAATATGATTACCTGCATTCATCGGGAGCATACCTTAGAAACGAGGCAAAATGGCCGTCTGAAGAAATATACTGGCAGGACGAATATATTTTTGAATATATTGAAAACAGGATCGACTTTCTGGATGAATATATCGGGCAAATGGGGCAATGAAGTATGGATTACAGGCATGAAATAAAATTTCTGGTATCAGATATGGATTTGGAGATCATCAGGTATCGGCTGCTGCCGATCATGCAGCAGGATATTCATCAAACGGGAGAAAGCTATACGATCAGAAGCCTGTATTTTGATGATTTCCAGAATTCCTGCATGAAAGAAAATGAAGATGGCATCGATAACAGACATAAGTTCAGAATCAGGATATATAATGGAGAAATCAGTTTCATTAAGCTGGAAAAAAAGATAAAATACCGCGGAATGACCAGAAAGGAAAGTGCATTGATCTCGAAATCAGACGTTCTTACCTACATGGATCGTTCTGTAAAAGTATTCCAAAAAGAAAGCGAAAGGCTGGAGAAAGAGCTGCAAACACAGATACAAACAAAAGGTATGCATGCTGCAAGTATTGTAGAGTACGAGAGAACAGCTTTCGTGGAAGAGCGTGGAAATGTAAGGATCACTTTTGACCGGAATATCAGAGGAAGTACTAAGGTAAATGATTTTTTTAAGAGCAGACTTATGGCAATACCTTTACTGCCTAAAGGGATCCAAGTATTAGAGGTAAAGTATGATGAGCTGCTTCCCGGATATATTTATGAGGTACTTAATATGGGGACGCTTCAAAGATCCTCTTTTTCAAAATACTGTTATTCCAGAGCAATGGAAGCATTAAATTAAAGCTATAGGAAAGGACAAAAGAATGAGTGTCAGCGACGTAATTAATAAATCGGTTTTGGAAGGCTTTTCTTATTCAGATATAACAACAGTAAAGATCATAGTAACACTTTTAGTAACATATCTCATAGCGCTTTACATTTTTTTTGTATATAAAATGGTAACAAAGAGTGAGTTTTACTACAAAAATTTTAATATATCCATGGCTGTTATCTCTGTAGTAACATCAGGTATTATACTGGCTATGCAGTCCAGCATTGTGATTTCTTTAGGAATGGTCGGTGCACTGTCCATTGTCAGATTCCGAACGGCAATAAAAGATCCCATGGACCTTTTGTTTTTATTCTGGTCAATCGGAACCGGAATCATATGCGGGGCCGGACTCTATAAAATAGCAATTATCTTAGCAGTGCTTGTTACAATAGGGATCCTGATACTTGATTTGATTCCGGTGAGGATAGGTCCTTATCTGCTCATTATTAATGCTGATAATGCAGAAGTGGAAGATGACATTATGGCTTTGATAAAAGAGACGGGAACAGGTAAAATGAAATCCAGGAACATTACAGCAGCCGGTATGGATCTGATCTTGGAGATCAGAGTTAAAAAGGATAAGGAACTGGTTGACAGAATATCCAGACTGAAGGGAATAACTGCCGTATCACTTATGGCGCATGATGGAGAAGTTACTTCTTCCTAAAAGACGGATTTATGATATAATAGGTCCGGAAGGAGGGATGGGGATGTCTTTATTTAACGGCAGTTTTACCTTGAATGATATTTTTGATCTGCTGGCGTTAGCGGGTCTTATTTATTATCTTGTAAAACGCTTTATCTTGAAACAGCCGCCCGTACCGTCAGGTGCTTTTAAGAAGGTGAATAAAGAAAAATTGCAGGACTGTCTTGCGCTTCTTGATAAAAGCGGAAAAACCCCCGGAAGACCATATATCATGCCGGAAGAGCTGGAGCAGGATCTGTTGAAAAATCTGCATGATCCGGAACTCTTGAGGCGGCTCTTAAAAAGTATTACGACCCATATGGGAATTGAAGGGGATCTTATAAAATTACAGCTTCAGGATGATGCCACACTGGAGTATGCCGGACAGATATCTTCAAAAGGCGCTTTTACTACAATTAAGCTACAGGTTCATGACTACTATAATCTGGATGTCTTGACAGCCGTTCTGGCCCATGAGGTAATGCATCTTTATCTTCACTACAACGGAATTTCTTTTCCCGATACGCTCTCCAATGAGATCCTTACGGATACGGCGGCAGTCTATTTCGGATTTGGCGAATATCTTTACAGAGGATATAAGATCATTGAAGTTAATTTAGGATTCTCTTATCATAAAGTAGGCTATATCCGTCCGGAGGATGTACAGTTTATTCAGAATGAGATCCGCATAAAGAATAAAAACGATTGTTAACCTAAAAAAGAAAATGGTTGACAATTGAAGGCGCAGATGTTATCATTGCTTAAGTCCCAAGAATTATTTTTTTTACGGAGGAAAAGCGATGACAACAGTTACAGCAGAAAAGCAGAAAAGCAGAACCTTTGATATGGTCTATATGGCGGTATTTGCAGCTTTAATGGCAATTTGTTCATGGATATCTATTCCCACTGTCGTACCCTTTACCATGCAGACCTTTGCACTGTTTCTGGCAGTAGGCGTACTTGGAGGCAGAAGAGGAAGCCTGACAGTTCTGTTATATATACTTTTAGGGGCAGTCGGTATTCCTGTTTTTGCAGGCTTTCAGGGCGGTATCAGCGTGTTAATGGGCCCATCAGGAGGCTATCTGATAGGATTCCTTTTCACAGCGCTCGCCATGTGGGCAATGGAGAAGCTGCCGGGAAAAAAGACCTGGATACTGGCACTTTCCATGGTGATGGGAATGATCATATACTACATATTCGGAACGGTATGGTTTATGGTGGTATATACGAAAAATACGGGAGCAGTAGCCTTGGCAACAGTATTGGGCTGGTGTGTGATTCCCTTTATTATTCCGGATCTTGTTAAGATAGCCATGGCGCTTCTGTTAAGCAAAAGGCTGGCTAAGATCATTAAGATTGATGAAACGAGGTAATTTCAAGGAATGTCTTAAGAAGCAGAGACCCGTCCACAGTATCTGTCCTTGTATGCTCAAAACACATGCGTTCCGGATGCCACTGTACGCCGATAACAGGCAGATACGCATGAATCAGACCTTCTATGACGCCGTCAGAGCAGGTTTGAATATAGTTAATACCCTGTCCCGGCGTATCCACACCCTGATGATGGGCGCTGTTTACCGCAAAGGTGTTTCCGTATAATCTTTGTAATAAGGAGCCCTCTTTTGCGGTGGTTTCATGAATCTGGTCTTCCCTTGTGTACTGATGACTGGCATAGGAAGGAAGATGTTGATAAATATCACCTCCAAAGAAGATATTGATGAGCTGCATTCCTTTACAGATACCAAGAACCGGTTTCTGATTCTGGACAAAGCTTTTAAGTACGGCAAGCTGAAGCCGGTCCAATTCAGGATCGATCATGCGGGACCCCTGATTTAACTGTCCGAAAAGTCCGGGATCAATATCGCCGCCGCCCGGAAGGATCAGACCGTCATACTGCATTATGTCTGGTACATGGAGGGTGGTAACGGGATATGCACCCAAAGCTCTCATAGCATTCTCATAATTTTTTGTCTTCTCCGAATATCCGGCAATTAAAATTTTTTTCAAAAAATTTACCCCTAAAAGAGTGATTATGGATATTATATGCTATACTCTTAATGTATGACACCAAGAATGGAGGATTATTATGAGAATCGGAATGGGATATGATGTGCATAAACTGGTAGAAGGAAGAAAGCTGATTCTGGGAGGAGTAGAGATTCCTTATGAAAAAGGACTACTCGGTCATTCGGATGCGGACGTTCTGCTTCACGCTGTGATGGATGCGCTGCTTGGGGCAGCAGCCCTTGGAGATATTGGAAAGCATTTTCCCGATACAGATCCTGCGTTCAAAGGGATCTCTTCCATAAAACTGCTGGAACAGGTAGGAGAACTATTGGAAAAAAACTGTTTTTTTATTGAGAATATCGACGCGACGATCATTGCGCAGGCACCCAAAATGCGTCCTTTCATTGATACAATGCGTCAAAATATTGCCAAAGCGCTGAACATTGATGTAAGTCAGATCAGTGTGAAGGCTACCACAGAAGAAGGACTTGGTTTTACGGGTACGGGCGAAGGAATTTCCTCACAGGCGATCTGCCTTATTACAAGCCCCGTAGGAATCGGAAGCGAAGATGTAACGGAAAGCACAGGAAGGTGCGAAGGCTGCGGCGGATGTCCTATGCATACGTGAGTTCATGATCAGGCAAACCTGGCTTTGGCTCATTGCCTGCGTAAATAAAATTACTGTTCACACCGCGCCATTCGCAAAACGAACCTTCGGTGCTTTCCGCTGCTTCGCAGCTCTTTTTGCTCATAAACCGGCGCTCTCTTCGCCAGCCTGCAAACGGGGATTCCCATGCAAGCATGAAATCCTCGTCTGTCAGGCTGACGTGTGAACTGTAACTAAATAAAACAGTTGACAAAACCGGCGCTTTTGCATATTCTGATATAGAAGACATCGGTAAATGCAGGGAACGGAAAGAGTATATTATCAATGTATCTTGGAAGATACCGTTTTCACAGAGAGGGATAGCCGCTGGCTGAGAGCCATCCCGAAACGAGGATAATAGAAGTGCATCCGGGAGCAGGTCAGGGGAAAGAAATGCATTTAGTAGCCTGACACGTATTCACACGTTACGTGATTTGAGCGGAGGCAGAGCCTCTAATAGAGTGGAACCGCGGATGAAATTCGTCTCTAATGATTTAGAGGCGTTTTTTTGCGTCTTCTGTATGAACTGATATGAATAAGAGGATAGAACAGTGGGATTAATCAAGGACATCAGAGAAGAGATTGCGATCATCAGAGAGCGTGATGCAGCAATTCATTCTCCCATGGAGGTATTTTTATATCCGAGTTTTAAGGTCATGATCCTTTATCGTATGGCGCATAAGCTGTACCTGAATAAGTATTATTTTCTGGCCAGATGGCTTTCCCAGAAGGGAGTTCGTAAGACGGGTATTGAGATACATCCCGGCGCACAGATAGGAAAAGGATTTTTTATTGATCACGGATCAGGCGTCATTATCGGGGAAACAACTATTGTGGGTGATAATGTTACCCTTTATCAGGGAGTAACACTGGGAGGAACCGGCAAGGAACGGGGAAAACGTCATCCTACTCTTGGAAACAACATTATGATCGGGGCCGGCGCCAAGGTGCTGGGTTCCTGTACCATTGGCGATAATTGTAAGATAGGGGCCGGAAGCGTGGTGCTTGAGGATGTGCCCGCAGGCTGCACGGTAGTAGGAGTTCCGGGNCGNGTTGTAAAAAGAGTGAATCCCAGCAACCCTCAGGATGAANTGGATCAGGTGCATTATCCTGANCCGGTAAAAGAAGAACTTACNGCACTGCAGCACAGCAATTCGGAAATTACCAATCGTCTGATCGATCTGGAACAGCAGATGAGAAGATTTAAGAAAAACGGTACTTCATAAATACTCCTTATGCAGGAGTAAGAAAGGTATGGTAACAACATGAAGATTTATAACACATTGTCAAAAAGAAAAGANGANTTTGTNCCNTTAGAAGANGGAAAAGTTAAAATGTATGTCTGCGGTCCTACCGTATACAATCTGATCCATATCGGNAATGCCCGNCCNATGATCNTATTTGATACGGTNAGGCGATATATGGAGCATAAGGGATATGAAGTGAANTTNGTCTCCAACTTTACGGATGTNGATGACAAGATCATAAAAAAAGCGATCGAAGAAGGCGTGGATGCATCTGTTATTTCTGAACGTTATATAGCTGAATGCAAAAAAGATATGGAAGCTATGAATGTCAGACCCGCTACCACCCATCCCAAGGCCACCGAAGAGATCTGNGGTATGCTGGATATGATCGGGACATTGATAGAAAAAGGGCATGCTTACGTTGCGGAAGACGGAACAGTCTATTTCAGAACCAGAAGCTTTAAAGAGTATGGTAAGCTTTCACACAAAAATCTGGATGATCTGCAGGGAGGCAACCGCTCCTTACTTGTGAGCGGCGAGGACCAGAAAGANGATCCCTTAGACTTTGTGCTTTGGAAACCNAAAAANGAAGGGGAGCCCTATTGGGAATCACCGTGGTGCCAGGGACGTCCCGGATGGCATATTGAATGNTCNGTTATGAGCAAGAAATATCTGGGTGANGAAATCGATATTCACGCAGGCGGTGAAGATCTGATCTTTCCCCATCACGAAAATGAGATCGCACAGTCAGAAGCAGCTAACGGCAAGACGTTTGCTAAATATTGGNTGCACAATGCATTTTTGAATATTAATAACAAAAAGATGTCAAAGTCCGAGGGCAATTTCTTTACCGTAAGAGATATCGCCGGGAAATATGATCTGCAGGTATTACGTTTCTTTATGCTGTCGGCACACTATAGAAGTCCTTTGAATTTCAGTGCCGAGCTGATGGAAGCAGCGCAGAACGGTTATGACAGNATNGTGACCAGTGTCAGCAATTTGAANTATCTGATCGGGAACGGTGTTGACAAAGCCATGANCGAAGAGGAGCAGACTCTTTTNAAAGAAGCCTGNAGGNTTTATTGCTAAATTTGATGAGGCTATGGATGATGATTTCAATACTGCCGACGCNCTTGCAGCTGTTTTTGAANTGGTCAAATTTGCCAATACCAATGCAGCAGCCGGAAACAGCAAAGCATTTCTTCAGGCATTAAAGGAGGAAATCGTTTTACTTTCCGATATCTGCGGTCTGATCGTNGAGAAGAAGGAAGANATGTTAGACAGNGATATTGAAGCGCTGATCGNNGAACGTCAGGCTGCAAGAAAGGAAAAGAACTTTAAGCGTGCGGACGANATCAGGAATGAACTGCTTGAAAGAGGCATTATTCTGGAGGATACCAGAGAAGGAGTTAAATGGAAGAGAGCATAAGCTTATTAAGGTTAATAAAGCAAAGCTTTGATTTAAAAGAGGTGGATATCAGAACATATTCACCTCTTACGCTTGCATATATAGGCGACAGNATTTATGATCTTATCATCAGGACTGTAGTAGTGGAAAGAGGCAATGNGCCGGCTAATAAGCTTCATAGAAAGACAGTGACCTTTGTCAAAGCGGAGACCCAGTCGGAAATGATAGAGCTTCTTTTGCCGGAACTGACTGAGGAAGAGCTGGCGGTTTATAAAAGAGGCAGAAATGCCAAAGCCTATACCAGCGCCAAGAATGCATCGATCGGTGATTACCGGAAAGCAACGGGCCTGGAAGCGCTGATGGGATATCTGTACCTTACAGACAGAACGGAGAGGATCATAGAACTAATACAGAACGGTTTACAAAAATTGAGTATGAAATTATAAAGAAAGGCAGTTTTACATGGAAGCAGCATCATCGGGGTACAGTGAATGTACGATAGAGGGAAGAAATGCGGTGATAGAAGCATTTCGTTCCGGCAGGGAGATCGACAGGGTGTATATACTTGACGGTTGTCAGGATGGACCTGTCATGACCATAAAAAGAGAAGCAAGAAAAANGGATNCACAGATCAAATATGTTCCGAAGGAGCGTCTTGANCAGCTTTCGGAGACCGGAAAGCATCAGGGAGTCATTGCTGTGGCAGCAGCCTACAGNTATGCGGAAATTGAGGACATGTTTGCACTGGCNGAAAAAAAGGGAGAGGCGCCCTTTTTGTTCCTGCTGGATAATATTGAAGATCCCCATAATCTGGGNGCGATCATAAGGACGGCCAACCTTGCAGGGGCACACGGAGTTATTATTCCCAAGAACAGAGCAGTGGGACTTACGGCTACGGTGGCGAGAACCTCAGCGGGGGCCCTTAATTATACTCCCGTTGCTAAGGTCACGAATCTTGCAAAAACGATTGAGGAATTGAAAGAAAAGGGNATGTGGTTCGTATGCGCGGATATGGACGGAACCAGAATGTATGATTTAAACCTCACAGGCTCTATCGGGCTCGTGATCGGGAATGAAGGCGATGGGGTAGGCCGCCTGGTGAAAGAAAAATGTGATATGGTAGCTTCCATTCCCATGAAAGGTGATATCGATTCCCTGAATGCATCGGTGGCAGCAGGAGTTCTGGCCTATGAAATAGTACGTCAGAGNTTAAAATAGCAGNGGATGCCAGGTAAGGNTCGGAAATAATGAATAAGATTAACAGATTTTTATTGATGCTCATAGCCATGGTGGCAATTATGATCATGGCAGNNGGCATTGACAAAGGAATCAGGTATTTCGAACAGAAAGAATGGAATGCGCAGAGGGACGCATTCTATGAAGAATCCAAGGCNGATATTGCCCAGCTGCAGACTACCATNCAGACTTTGTCGCAGGATCAGGNTGCATTGCTGGCTTATATGGAAGAAAATGAATTGAANTATACAGAAATAAGTGAAGATCTGGCATCGGAGAATGAATCTGCGGAATCGGAAGAAAGAAATGNAGAAGCAGACNCAGAGAATGAAGAGAGCGGTATGGTATCCGAGGAGGAACTTTGGGAAATGGAAAATGAAAGTTCCACNGTATCNGGAAACGACGTCTTGNAGAATTCGGTTTCCGGNAANACNGTNTCNGGNAACGCACTTTCAAATGACACTATNTCCGGAAATACAGTNTCNGGNAACACAGTNTCTGGAAATACNGTNTCNGGNAANACNGTATCNGGNAACACAGTNTCNGGAAATACAGTTTCAGGCAACAGCGTATCCGGTAATGCTGTATCCGGTAACAGCTTAGAACAAAAGAAACTTTGTGCTTCTTACGAAGAGACTATTAAGCTCAATCATCAGGACAAGCTGATCATTGCGGGCAGTGAAATTGATTTTTCGGATAAAAAGATAGTCTGCCTTGGNGACAGTATTACNGAGGCNNCCAATTTAANTAATATNGAAAATTATCAGCAGATGTCNTATCCTTATCAGCTGGGGCAGATACTTGGGGCGGNNGAAGTTGTAAATCTGGGTATTGGAGGTTCATCNATCGGCAGNTACTGGGACAATGCGTTTGTGGACAGGTATCAGGAAATACCGTTAGATGCGGATATTATTATTGTGATGGGCGGAACCAACGACGGCTTTTGCGCTTCCCTTGAGGAACTGGGTTCTATGGAAGAAAGGCNGCCTGAAACATTTGCAGGGGATCTGGATGAGCTTTTNCGGAACTTAAAAGAGAATTATCCCGATGCGCAGATCGTTCTGGCAACGCCTCTTTCCAATGTGCTTCATGATATACTGCGAAAGGACAGGGATTATCTGCTGCCTCAGTCTGCTTTTGCCGGAATGATGAAACAGCTNGCNGCTGANTACGAAATNCCTGTGGTGGATCTGTATCATTCCAACTTTTTGAATTCTCATGATGCTGCGATCATTTATAATTTCATACCGGATGGGGTACATGGCAATGAAATGGGCTACCGGATGCTGGCAGAACATTTCGCAGCGGAACTGATCAGACTTGCAGAAACAGAGAAAGAAACGGAAGGAGTCGATNAAAATGAATCATGATTATGAACAATANGNGGATGAAGAACTGATCGTACGGCTTCGGGATGGNGAGGANCAGNTTACGGATTATATCATGGANAAGTATAANAATCTGGTCAGAAATAAAGCCAAGTCCATGTATATTCTGGGTGCAGACAGAGAAGATCTGATTCAGGAAGGNATGATAGGACTTTTTAAGGCNATCAGGGATTATGATATAGGACGGGATGCCAGCTTTTCGACTTTTGCGGATCTGTGTGTCTCAAGACAGATGTATACAGCNGTNCAGGCAGCAGGNNGNAAAAAGCATGCCCCTTTAAATACTTATATATCNTTATATGCCAACGTTTCCGAAAAGGAAGAGGGAGAAGAGAGTGANCTTATTAATTCCATTATCTCGAAAGCGGAGCAAAACCCTGAGGATATGATGATAGACAGNGAAAATGTGGAGCTGATCGAAAGNGTGATAGANAAAGANCTCTCAGGNTTTGAAAAGCAGGTACTTGATCTGTATCTGACGGGAATGAAATATACCCAGATCGCCAAGGTCCTTGGAAAAGATGATAAATCCACGGATAATGCATTGCANAGGATNAAAAATAAACTGAAAAAATCAATTATGAGATAGANATGATGTGCTATCTAAATACGGGTTTNNGAGGACGTGTCAAATTTTATGGCACGTCCTTTTTGCGTGTGAAATNANAACGATTCATTTTTATCTCTTATTGACAAAAAGTCAATAAGAGATATACTATAATCAGCAGTAAAAGGCTTTGAAAGAAGGATTCATTATGTCAAAGAGNATCAATGACACACAATTACGTAGAAAGCAGATTTTGAAATCTGCGAGAAAGGTCTTTTTGGAAAAAGGTTTTCAGNGAGCAACTATTGATGATATTGCGAAAGAAGAGGGAGTTGTCCGGGGAACNATCTTGTATCATTACAAGACCAAAGAACTATTGATGAAGGCGGTGCTGGAGGAGGGCAGCAGGGAATGGAATCCCTTGCTTACTGACTTAGTGGCAAAGCATGAGATACCCATTATGGAACGGATCGACAGGATTTTTACACTTTGTGAAGCGTATTTTACTGATGAAAAGCTGGAAATGGATCAATATACGCGAAAACCGGAGGAAATGCGGTTCCTGCTGGATCAACTGAGGCTGAAAAATTTTTATCGGCAGACAGAAGGGTTGACGGACCTTCTGGAAGAAGGNATCCGNNCAGGTGANCTGTCNTCCGATAATCCCAAGGCTCAGGCGGCTTCCGCCATGTTTGCAGTTTTTGGGATTATGGGAACAGATATTTCANCGGAGGAATTAAAAGTACAACTGCAGGCGATCAAAGAACAATTGTTNTCGTCTTGCGGAAATGGTATCTAAACAAAAGCAGCTAAAGAAAAGGAGAAGATGTATGAAACGAATGATGGCATGGCTATTGGCATTTTGTNTGATCGCANCGTGCATCCTTCCGGTTCGGGCAGCNGAAACGANCGGAATGGATTTACNTGAAACAGCACAGGAAGATGTGGATTCAGACAGTCAGCAGACCGAAGAAAGTATAGAAGAGATGATGGTTGCTTCTGAATTGGAAAACGGTGATGAGACAGAAGATGACCTGCGAACAGAAGATGAAACNGGAATCGTGACAGCGGATGAAACTGCAGATGAATCCGAAGCNGGACCGGAAGNGGATCTTCAGACGGAGGAAGCGCCGGAAGCTATGGCAGANGATGAAGNNGNAGATGNGATCCAGATCATGCAGGACTCNCCGGCAGATGACGAAAGCTGGAATGACCGGCAAGTTTTATCCACAGTCACCGGCGGCGTTGAGATAATCCTGATGAATGCGCTCCCGATCAGCAAAGATCAAAAGATCAAACTGAGAGTGACACTGGCAGATGAGGGCAGCAAAGAAGTGATCCTTGGAAGCGACTCACAGAAGCATATTACATTGTTTGATAAATTAGAAGCAGGAAAATATCATTTGACGATAACCGAGGCGGAAACGGATAATTCCGGGTTTGGCTTTCTTGCCTATGAGCAGGATATTGAAGTTTCCGGCGATATTAAGACGGCGGAGATCTATACCGGCTTTGTGGAATTGGCTGGTATTGAGTATACGGAAAATGCGCCGCATCCGGGTGCTATGCTGATCGGAGATGTAAACAGGGATGGCGTGCTGGATGATATGGACAAGGATGCGATCATGCAGGCAATCAGCCAGGGGACAGATGGCGTGCTGAAAGGGAACCCGGATCATAATCCTACGGATTTGAATAAGGATGGGCAGACTGACCTTGTGGATCTGCAATATTATGTCAATAGTAAAGCGAGGCTGAATGATAATGCAGATACCACAGCGTCCCTATATAGCAGAGTTTCACCTGATGCAGTGCAGGTAAATGTCAATACAAGTACCACAGACATTGAGGGAAATCCGGAGAATTTATTGAAAGATAATAATGAAAAGATAACCTTAAAGAGCAAAGGCGGGAACATCTCAGAGGATTTTCCGGTGGAGATCGGCTTTAACTTGGAAAGTGACGGCCAGTCGGCACAGGAGATGGAGCAGATCACTATTTCCATGGGGGAAAATGGCATTGAAAGCGGAACGCTGACTGTGATAACAGAAGACGGCGGGAAGCTGCCTGATTATGTGATTGAAGATGGAAAAGTAGTGTCAGTAAGCCGTATGTCATCTGTGGGGGATGAAGGACAAAGCGGTTCGCTGATCATCGATCTGGGAGGGCAGACTGCTGTAAAGAAGATCACTCTGACGATCACCGGAATGAAATTTGGCGGAAACCTGGCAGAGATTTCCAAGGTGGAATTTTTAAATGACATGGATAACAGGATTCCTGCACCTGATATGAATATACCTGATGGGCTGAGCACGACAGGAGGGAATAAGTCCTTCCGGGTGACTTGGAATCAGCAGCGAAATGTGACCGGATATGAGGTGGAAATCAGCTATAATGGGCAGACGGAAACCAGGCGAGTAGCTTCTAACCAACTGGAAGTGAAATCCTTTATGGGAGGAAGGCTGAAAAACGGTAATGTTTATGAAGTCAGGGTACAGTCTGTAAACGGAACATGGACCAGCGGCTATTCAGGCAGTGTATCGGTAAGCCCCGTTATTTCAGGTAAGCCTGATGCGCCGGATAATCTGAAAGCAGTGGGAGGCTACTGCCGTATCAAGTTGACATGGAAGAATATGGAGGACACGGATTCCTACAACATTTATTATAAGGCGGATGGAGAAAGTACTTACAGTAAAATCACAGGTGTAGATCAAAACAGGCATACCATTACAAATCTGAAGGATGAAACAAGGTATGAGATCTATGTGACCGGTGTGAATGAGCTGGGAGAAAGTAATCCTTCCATTCATTCGGAAGCCCGGACGATCACGATCAAGCCGGCGGAAATGCCTAACTACAAGCTGATCAATGAGTCCAATGGAAAAGGGAAGGTAAGCGCTCATATCGTAAGCGTGACCCACGGAAGGGGTTCTATGGTATCCAGTTCTTTGGATTCGGATAAAAAGAGCGCCCTTGGGACGGTGGATAAGGATGCAGTATCCCATTATCAGATTTTGGACTGGGATGATGGGGCGAGTTATCCTTCGCCGGATAAAGGTTTGTTGTTTACGCTGGACGATTATTATGAAATGAATTATATTGCTTTTGCAGAAACGGAGGATATTGGATGGTACAGCGGTGTATACGTTTATTATTATGACAAGGAGCACCCTGACGGAACTGCGGCGCAGAATGTATCTTTATTGCAGCGGACAGATGTAAACGGACGGAAATATTATTTGATCAAGATGGCACAGCCGATCAAGGCAAATAAGGTAAGGCTGGGATTTACAAGAGGAAACAACCAGCGTGAAATTATTATTTCCGAGGTGAATTTCTATTATTATGACAGTTTGGAAAATGATATTCTTGCTTTATATGCCGATGATCTTCATACATCTCTTAAGGGAGATGTGACGGAGGCAGTCATTGCCGAACTGCAAAAACGTCTGGACACGAAAGATGCAAAAAGTGGAGAATATCATCCGGAAAGGACGATGCTTCAGAAGGAATTGGACAATGCCAGAGGACTTTTGTCATCAGATTTTCAGGAAGTGGTAGAGATCAATGCCAGGATCACCGCGGCAAAAGACGGACACTTGGGATTTAGCGGATTGAATGCATGGCAGCCCCTTGGTATTACGGCATATGAGGGGGAACAGATCGTGGTATATGTAGGGCATGATCAATTAAAGACAGGATCAGATTCGGCTCTGAAGTTGATTGCAACTCAATATCATGCGGAAGCAAGCGCATTTGCAACGGAGATTGCCACACTGAAGGTGGGGCGTAATGAGATCACAATTCCTTCCATCCAAAGTCTTACCTGTGAAGGCGGCGGCGCCCTTTATGTTCAATATACCGGAAAGAATGAGAATGACAGATATGCAGTACGGGTAAGCGGCGGAGCGAAGGAACCTGTATTGAATCTTTATGGCATTACGGATCCCGGACAAAGGAAGGAGCGCATTGTATCTTATGTAAAGGAATTGGAAGAGCATGTGGCATCTTTGGAGGATCAGCATAAAGCACTGCATGAAAGCACGGGGAATGGAAATAAAGTAAACCGTAGTTATGAGAAAGAAAACTGTATCCTTGGCGCTACGGATATCATGCTGGATCAAATGATGCTGTCCGTATCGGCACAGCAGATCCTTGCAGGTCTTGGAAAGGGCAGTACACAGGAACGTGCAGACAGGCTGGAACAGTCCTTACAGGCAATGGAAGATATGATGAAGCTGTTTTATCAGCACAAAGGACTTGGTAATGATGCATCAACGCCGGCAACAGACCGGCTTCCTGCACAGCATTTGAATATCCGCTATATGAGGATGTTTGCGGGCGCATTTATGTATGCAGCAGGAAATCATATAGGAATTGAATGGGGCTCTGTGCCAGGGTTAGCATCAGCAGTGCCGGTACAGGCAGATGCCAATGGAAAATATATAAGCGGAAGCTATTTCGGCTGGGGAATCAGCCATGAGATCGGACATAACATTAATCAGGGAAGCTATGCAATAGCAGAGGTTACCAACAATTATTTCGCACAGTTGACGAAGTCTGAGGACAGCAACAGCACAGTGCGCTTTAGTTATGATAAGGTTTATCAAAAAGTAACCTCGAATACGGTGGGAAAACCTTCTGATGTATTTACCCATCTTGCTATGTATTGGCAGCTTCATCTTGCTTATGACAGGGATTACAATTATAAGACTTATGATACTTATGAACAGCAGCAGGCGAACCTGTTCTACGCGCGGGTAGATTCTTACAGCAGAAATCCTGCCCAGGCAAAAGGAAATCTGCAATTAAACGGCGGCAGTGATCAGAATATCATGCGTCTTGCCTGTGCAGCAGCAGAAAAAGACTTGACAGAGTTTTTCATGCGTTGGGGACTGGTGCCGGATGCAGAAACGCTCAGTTATGCGAAGCAGTTTGATAAGGAAGAGCGTGCGCTGTATTATCTGACGGATGATGCGAGAGTATATGAAATCGAACATGGTACAGCAGGCTCTGTAAAGGGAAGAGATGTGATCAGCGCAGGAAGTACCGTGCAGGTGAGCAGCAAGATACCTAATGAAGTGACAATCTCTATTCAGGACACAGCTGATCCGGATGTGGTTTTAGGATATGAGATTGCCAGATATCAATATGAAAATGGAGTGCCGGTGCGCCAGGTTATTGGATTTTCTACAAGAACCACTTATGTGGATCATGTAGCAACAGTCAATAACAGGGTGATGACCTACGAGGTCACAGCAGTGGATCAGTTCGGTTATCGTTCCAATAGCCGGAAGATAGGGGACGTAAGGATATCCCATGACGGCAGTCAGGATAAATCAATGTGGACAGTATCTACCAACATGTTTTCTGCCAGCGATGGGACTGGGGAAGCAATAGAAGAAGAGCCTTGTGCCCCTGAAAAGGTTTCAGCCGTTTATAAGGTAATAGACAATGATTATAAGGGGGACTATGAAGGTCTGACAACGGGCGGCGATGCGGAAATCCTGATCGGAATGAACCAGGTACTGGAAGTATGCGGTTTGAAATATACAGTGAGATCAGGTTCGCCAGTTGGCGCGTATACCATTGAGGTCAGTGTGGATGGCAATAGCTGGACAACGGTAAAGACTGGAAATTTTGAACAGAAGACAGGAAGCCAGACTGTGTATTTTGAAAATGCAGATAAAGATCCGTGGGTATGCACCTATGACGCCGCTTATGTCAGGTTAAGGGCAAAGGGGCAGACGAAAATGTGCATTGCGGAAGTGGATCTGCTGGGACCTTCCGGGGACAGTATTTCCTTTGGCGTAAGAGAAAGCGATACCCATGGGGCAGTAGGCATCTTAAGTGAGGACTATATCTATGAAGAAGGGAAGAGCATTCCCAAGGATTCTATTGTCTTTACCGGAAGCTATAAGGGAAATCCGGCTTACAACGTGGTGATCCTCTATGATGAAGAGGGAAATATTGTAGGAGGCGTGGACGAAGAAAATGTATTAAGGTCAGAGCAGATCATTCTGGCAAATGTGCCTGAGAATGGAATGCTTGGCGAAGTAAGCGACGGCATTTGGATCTATTGGATCGAGCCTGACCGGATACCCAGCGGCCTGAAAGGCAAAGCTGTGCGCGCGCAGTTATATCGTGTAGACAATGCATTAACGAATGAAGGACAAAGGCTTGTAAGTGATACCATGCCGCTGCAGATACCGGATGTGCTGGAACGGATTACTTTGAAGAGTATAGTGGATGACAAATAAATTGTATATTTACTATATTATGAAACAGATCGGACAAGCATATAATGGCAGGTGATAGATTGTGAAACGGATTCAGAGTAAGATATATCTGGGATTAGTGATAATAGGTTTGTCTGCTCCGCTGCGGGTAAATGCAGCGGGGCAGGACATGGTAGTGCTTGGGCAGGACGGAAATCAGGTATCTGTATCACTTGAAATGAGTAATGCAACAGAAGAAAAAATTACCACAGTATCTATATCTTTGGAAGTTAAGACCGATGATCCGGAGCAGGTAACAGTAGGGTTTCAGTTTGCCCCGGAGCTTGGCGGAACGGAGCATGGCTTTGTATATAACAAGGATAGCGGAAGGCTTGATATCTATGTAGCTTCATCCAAAAGTCTGTTCAGTGAGGAAAAGCTGAACCTTGGGAATGTTCAGGTGCAGCCGACGGATCCGGGGCGGAGCCTTTCGGCAGATGTCAGCTATTGTAAAAATTCTTTTCAGACTGCTAACGGTTCTTACGGTGATAAGACGCCGGTAATAGAAGGAGAAGTTGAGCCTGTGAGCATACAGGTTGGTAATGGTACATTGACTCCTGGCACTGGCTCGCAAGGAGCAGGAAACAGCAGCGGGGGAAATTCAGCGGCCGGCAGCTTGGGAGGCAGTAACCGGGATCAGGGGCTATATGATGAGACGACACGTTTTACCAATGATCCGGCCAGTGCCCAGAAGATTGACGCCTCTGTCATTAAGAAGGACAAGGCAGAAACATTGCTGCATAATTTAAGTACAGGGGCAGCGGCTGCAATTGCCGGGAAGAATGGTGCAGATACAGATATTACCGGGCGTACTAAAGCGAAAGGGAAGGTATCTGTGATCTCACCGAAAAATGGTCCTGCAAGTATTCTTATATCAAAGGGAGACAGCAAAGCTTCAGACGGGGATCAATTCGACAGCTTTTCAGATGGGTTATCAGGAGATAATAATGATGGAAATGCAGGAAAGATTCTGGGAGAAGGCGCTGCCTTGGAAGATGGTCAGGAAGAAATTATGCTGGATCAGAAAAATGGCGGTGCGGTAGATAACGGAAAAAGTGAAAGAAGAAGACGGATCCTTATCATTAGTGCAATTTCGGCTGGTGTGATCATTATAGCAGGGGGCATGATCCTTCTGATCATGAAATGGATAGGATATCTGCCTGTAGGCGCCAAGAAGAAAAAGAAGAAAAAAAGACGCCGGAGAAAGAGGAAACCTGTAAGGAAAAAACGCCGGAGAAGAAGAAAACCGGTGAGGAAAAAGGGTGTGCAGAAGAAATCAATATTAAAGTGAGTCCTACCGTAAAGTGGACTGCTAAAAGTGCTAGCAACTCTAATGGAGTTACTACACAAATGGCTATGTGGAAACGCATAGCCATTTTTTACGAGGAGATATATGCAAACGGATTTCTAAAGAATCTTCTGAATCCATCCACATCCGCATATTGCCCGCAAGGTAAAGACGGGCATTTCGGGTGTAAAGGTACAAATCCCTTGCTGTTTGATTTTCCTGCCCGAAAAGCCATATAAAATGAACCATTATATTGAAACTATTATTTTTTTCTATATATTTCAGCATCTGACCGTAAAAGCCGTTCGAATAAATTCTGGAAATTTTTGTCGGTTTTTGCAATTTTTGCTATCTTTTTTTGTCCTGCATACAGAACAATAAAATGTTCCAGCTCATCCACCTTAGTAATCTGACGTATTTCGTAAGTTTTTACCATACCTGGGAATTTCCTGATGGATATGGTATGAAAATCCACAGTAACTTTCCAAAATAAAGCGTGGAACAAATCTTGAATAAAGAGTAGCAGGAGGCAGACAGATGCGATTTGTAAAAATAAAACCCATGTGGATTCTGCCAGCTGAAAAAGAAAATAAAAAAACAAAAGAATGAGGGGAAAGCTGAACCATGATCGGATTTTATCTTCAGTTTTTAAAGCCACGGAAAAATCTTCCACGAGGGGAACATGGGGCATTGTTCTTTCCGTTTCAGGGTTTTCCATGACAGGAGCGTAATCTACCTTATTACGTTTACAAAGAAGTGCACACAGAAGCTGAAATCCGTAGACGTCTTCTTCAATGGAAAATATCTTTTTACGGTCACGGTATCCTACAAGAGTTTTCTGACCGCTCAGTCCCAGGGTGTGGTTATCTTTATAATGCACGAAGTCTATTTCATAGAACCTAATTTCTTTTGCAGGAAGGAACAGTGTGTAGGTGGTAAGAGAATCTTCCCTGATCATACCCCGCCATAATAGTGTGAGGGTACAGGAGTATATATTTAAAAGCATAAAGAGATAGAAAACCACAAAAGCAACAAAGAATTGTGAATCTAAATTAATGAGGGACAAAATATCCATAATTAAAAAAAAGATTATACCGGGAATAATGATAACCAGACGGCTCCGCGATATATGCATCACATAAAGAACGTCATTGGAGCTGGAAGGAACGCAGCACTTATACCATAAGTAAGAAGCCAGTAAAAGAATGAGTATGATGATAACAGCCGTAATACTGACGATCATTTTATGCATTGTCAAGACCTCCGGATTGAAACATTTTTGATTGTGTAGATAATAATAAATTTATTTTACCGCAAAATCTTGAAATATAAAATATTTATAAAGAAAAAAGACGGATTCTTGACAATACAATAATTTGAAAATATACTGATAAACGGAACCGACCGACTGGTCGGACGGAAAATTAATGTAGAAACAAGAGGTGCATTCATATGCTTGGGAAATTCAGTGTTAAGAAACCTTATACAGTGCTGGTGGCAGTAATTCTTGTACTTGTACTTGGAGTTGTTTCTTTTACAAAAATGACTACA
Organism: Lachnospiraceae bacterium; assembly: GCA_014803415.1. Lineage (GTDB taxonomy): Bacteria > Bacillota > Clostridia > Lachnospirales > Lachnospiraceae > Suilimivivens. The sequence goes on along the minus strand of JAAVBZ010000030.1, from coordinate 82,138 downwards.
GACTTATTACCCAGTATCAGTCTGCCGTATGTAATTGTTATGACGACTTATCCTGGTGCCAGTCCGGAGACTGTGGAAATGGTCGTGACTAAACCGGTGGAGGCTTCCATGGCGACAGTCAGCAATATTGAAGGGATCAGTTCTGTTTCCAGTGAAAACTATTCCATGGTAATTCTGGAATTTACACAGTCGGCCGATATGAATGCTGCTTCCTTGGAAATAAGGGAAAATCTGGATCAGATAAAAGGTTATTGGGATGATTCTGTAGGAAATCCTCTTATTATCAAATTGAATCCCGATATGCTTCCCGTTATGATCGCCGCAGTGGGTTGTGAGGGAATGACAAATGCAGAAGTCAGTGAATTGACCCAGAATAGTATCATTCCCGAACTGGAAAGTATTGAAGGAGTTGCTTCTGCCAGTGCTACAGGTCTGCTGGAAGAAAGCGTGCATGTTATCATCAGACAGGAGAAGATAGATGAAATTAATAAACAGGTTTTTGGCTCTATAGATGAAGAACTGAAAGAAGCAGAGCAGGAACTTGCTGACGGCAAGCAGGAGATTTATGACGGTCAGGTAGAAATTGCCGATGCAAGGGCAGAACTGGAAGATTCCAAGAAGGAGCTGGCAGACAGTCAGACCGAGCTTGATGACAGCAGAAAAGAACTGGAAGAGAGTAAACAGAAGATAGAGGACGGAAAAGCCGAAATCAATGAGAATAAATTGAAACTGGAGGATGGTAAGACCGAACTTGCAAATAAAAAGGCCGAAACAACTGAACAGCTGGCAGAGGCCGAGAAACAGATACTGACAGCTAAGGCGGATCTGGAAGCATCCAAAATGCATATTACGCTGGATATTAAAACGCTGGAGTCTTCTGTAGAAGGATATAATAAAGCTGCTGCTGGTTTGGAAGAGATAGAAAAACAGGCAGCTGCATTAGGATTCCAAGATGTAAGCGATGTGAGTGCTGCAGTTGATGCTTTAAAACCATTCAGAGAACCTTATAGTGAAATGCAGCAAGCTCTTATAAATATGGATCAAAGCGCTGTGGTGGAAGGAGACTTGGCGAATCAGCTATCTGCGCTTGGAATTAGTGTTACCAGTGACAGCACTGTTGCAGATGCGCTTAATCAGGTTAATGAAAAAATTGAATATTTTAATGCACAGATTGAGCCATTGGAAAACTTGGCAAAGACGTGGACCAGTACAGCGGCCTTGAAAGAGGGTTTGGAATATAGTATTAAATCTAACACCATGGGATTAGGCGCTGACGTTTATATTGCCCAAATGAATTCCGCTCTTTCTGAAATAGAAAGTAATATCGCAAAACTGGACAGCGCCCTCACCGAATTATACAAGGGCAACCTGACGGCGGCCATTGAGTTTGCCAATGCGCAGACCACTATCAGCCTTGGAGAGATGCAGCTTAAAACTGCCGAGACTCAGCTGGAAGCTAGTGAAAAGCAGCTGGAGGCAGGAGAAGAACAGATAGAAGCCGGACAAAAGCAGCTGGACGCGGGCTGGGATCAGATCAAAGAAGGCGAAGAGAAATTGAACGATACAGCCGAACAGCTGAAAGATGCTCTGCAGCAGATATTAGACGGCGAAAAGGATTTAGAGGAAGCAAGAGAAAATGCTTACAATCAGGCTGATATGGGCGGCATTCTTACTGTGGATACCGTGAAATCTCTTTTGACTGCGCAGAACTTTTCCATGCCCGCCGGATATGTAACAGAGGAAGGCATTGATTATCTGATCAGAGTGGGCGATAAGCCTGATGATATAGAATTACTTAAAAAGATGCCTCTTTTGAATCCTGAAATGGATGGAGTAGATGTTATAACTCTCGAAGATGTGGCAGATGTATTTATGACAGATAATTCTGCCGATATCTATACAAATGTCAATGGCTCGCCCGGTATTATGGTTTCAATCCAGAAACAGACCGGATATTCAACTGGTGATGTCTCAGACAAGATATTGGATAAATTTGAAGAACTGAAGGCAGAAAATGAGAATCTGATCCTGATCACATTGATGGATCAGGGGATTTACATTGACCTTGTTATGGATTCTATTATCAATAATGTATTGTTTGGAGCTGTACTCGCAGTATTGATCTTGATTCTGTTCCTGAAGGACTGGAGACCTACGGCAGTAGTAGCATGTTCGATTCCCATCAGTATGATCACGGCGATCGTATGTATGTATTTCAGCGGCGTTACACTGAATGTAATATCGCTGTCAGGGTTGGCTCTGGGCGTAGGTATGCTGGTAGATAACTCTATCGTAGTGATTGAAAATATTTTCAGACTGCGAAATGAAGGCAGTTCGGCTAAAGAAGCGGCAATAGAAGGAGCAGGGGAAGTGGCAGGTGCGATCCTGGCTTCCACCCTTACTACAGTATGCGTATTCCTTCCGATTGTTTTTACGGAAGGTATCACCAGACAGCTGTTTGTGGACATGGGGCTTACCATTGCTTATTCCCTGTTAGCCAGCTTGATAGTGGCATTGACTGTAGTGCCTGCTATGGCAGCAGGTATGCTTTCCAGGGCAAAGGAGCAGAAGGAAAGCAAGACCTTTGACGGTCTTATGACTGTTTATGAAAAATTTCTGGGATTTGCTCTGAAATTCAAGCCTGTAGTTATAATTCTGGTTTTGGCGCTTCTGGTCGTCAGTACACTTGCTGCATTTGCTAAAGGAACCGCCTTTATGCCGGAAATGGACAGTACGCAGATCAGCATGTCACTGAACATGCCGAAAGATACGCCCCTCAGTGAAACAGGTCAGGTAACGGATGAGGTTCTGGAAAAACTGATGGAGATAGAAGAGGTAGAAGATGTGGGAGCTATGGCAAGCACTTCTTCCTTGGGGCTGTTGTCTGGAGGCGGCAATTCGGCTACCAATGCAACTACAATTTATGTATCCTTAAGCGAGGACAAAAAGCGGGATAATAATGAAATAGCAGCCGAAATCAGAGAGAACATTGCAGATATTCTCGAAGCAAATCAAGCGGAAGTATCGATTGAAACCTCTACTATGGATATGAGCGCCTTGGGAGGAAGCGGTATTACTGTTCAGATAAAGGGACGAGATCTGGATACCATGCAGGAACTTGCAAAAGATATTGCAGCAATTGTGGAAAGCGTGGAAGGAACTGCAGAGGTATCGGATGGACTGGAAGAGTCCACTGGTGAAATGCGTATTATTATTGACCGGAATAAAGCAATTGAGCATGGACTTACTGTTGCACAGGTTTTCCAGCAGATACAGAGTAAACTGGCGGCAGCTTCCAGTGCAACAACCTTTGAGACGGAGATCAAAGAATACAGTGTTTATGTAAAGCATGGAAACGACATGGAACTGACAAGAGACTTGATCAAAGATCTGGAGCTTGACAGGACCAAAAATGACGGCACCAAGGAAAAGATAAACCTATCCGATATTGCAACATTTGAAAATATGGAATCGCCCAAATCCGTTAACAGAGTGGATCAGACCAGATATATTGCTGTCAGTGCTTCTGTTGCAGACGGCTATAATGTAGGGCTTGTTTCGGATGCTGTGGAAGAAGAATTGAAGAGTTATGAAATGCCCAGTGGTTATACTTATGTAATGAGCGGTGAAAATGAAACCATAAAGGATGCCATGGGACAGGTGTACCTGATGCTCCTCCTTGCAATTATTTTCATGTATTTGATCATGGTGGCGCAATTCCAGTCATTGCTATCGCCCTTTATCATTATGTTTACTATTCCGCTGGCGTTTACGGGGGGATTTTTGGGACTCATTATCAGTGGCAGCGAAGTGAGCGTTATTGCTCTGATCGGTTTCGTCATGTTGTCTGGTATTATTGTTAATAACGGTATCGTTTTGGTAGACTATATTAATCAGCTGCGTGAAAAAGGCATGGAGAAAAAAGAAGCCATTATAACGGCAGGAAGAACCAGGATACGTCCTGTTATGATGACAGCCTTGACTACGATCCTGGCCTTAAGTACTATGGTATTCAGCAGTGATATGGGAGCGGATATGTCAAAGCCTATGGCGATCGTAACGATAGGAGGACTTATTTACGGTACACTGTTAACACTTGTGGTGATCCCATGTATTTATGATATTTTTATGAGAGAAAAAGGGACGGAGAAAAAAACATACTTAAAAAAAATTAAGGAGAGTGAAGACTATGAATAGAGAGCATTCTCCTAAAGAAAAAGCAATCTATCAGGCAGTGATGGAACTGTTTGAAGAAGGCGCAGATTTAAGCAGTCTGACAGTAGCGGAGATCACGGGAAGAGCGGGAATCGGTAAGGGTACTGCTTACGAGTATTTCTCCGATAAAGAAGAAATGATAGCGGGGGCCCTTTTTTATAATGGCATATCGTTTATCCGACAGATATATGAGGGCCTGAGCAAAGAAAAAAATTTAAATGATAAGGTTAATTTTGTCCTGCTTGCGATGGAACAGCAGATGACCAAAGCTAACTGCATACTGCGTTTGATCCACATCATGTCTGATAATTCCATGATAAGCCAGAGAATGCGGGTGATGGAGAAAGAAAGAGTGGAAGAAGAAATGTTTCCGGTAGATATGCTTAAGCAGATATTGAAGGATGAATTGAAAGATGATCAGACTCTCTCAGAAGAAGGACTGACATACCTTTCGGTAAGCTTATTTTCTAAAATCTTATGTTACGGAATGATGATCAGAGACGAAAGATTTCTTGACAAGGAGAAAAGAGAGGAGCTGCGAAAATGGATCTGTCAGGGGGTTTGTAAAGAATTTGAAGAGATATCGGCATAAAGCAGCTTGCATATTACGGATAATAATTATAGAATGATGTTGCGCGAAAGTTTACGAAACGGAGGGCAGTCAATTGGAAGAAAATAAAAGATGGTGGAAAGAAAGCGTAGTTTATCAGATTTATCCGAGAAGCTTTAAAGACAGTGACGGCGACGGCATCGGAGATATTAACGGTATTATAGAAAAGCTGGATTATCTGAAAAATCTGGGTATTGATGTGATCTGGCTTTCGCCGGTTTATCAGTCTCCTAATGATGACAATGGCTATGATATCAGTGATTATCAGGCAATTATGCAGGAATTCGGAACCATGGAGGATTTCGACAGGATGCTGGCAGCAGCGCATGAACGGGGAATCAGGATCATGATGGATCTGGTAGTCAATCATACTTCTGATGAGCATAAATGGTTTATGGAAAGCCGCAGATCCAAAGACAATCCATACAGGGATTATTATATCTGGAGAGAGGCAAAGGATGGGAAAGAGCCTAATAACTGGGGTTCCTGCTTTAGCGGCAGTGCATGGAAATATGATAAAGCTACAGATATGTACTATCTTCATCTTTTTTCCGAAAAGCAGCCGGACTTAAACTGGGATAATGAAACAGTTCGTAAAGAAGTCTTTAACATGATGGCATGGTGGCTGGAAAAAGGCGTTGACGGTTTCCGAATGGATGTGATCAGTATGATATCCAAGGTACCGGGGCTCCCGGATGGGCCTAAGGAGAAAGGTGCACTTTTCGGTGATTTTAGCCCCTATGTCATTAACGGGCCGCATGTTCATGATTATCTAAAGGAAATGCGTCGAGAAGTACTTTCCAAATATGATACCATTACAGTGGGAGAGACTGCGGGAGTAACGGTGCAGGAAGCGGAGAAGTATGCTGCAGATGATGAGAGCGAACTGAATATGGTATTTCAGTTTGAACAAAATGATCTGGATGGTGGAGAGCATTCCAAGTGGAATTTGAAAAAGATTTATCTGCCGGACTTAAAGGCAGTATTTAACAGATGGCAGACTTATCTGGAGGGCAAGGCATGGAACAGCCTTTACTGGAATAATCACGATCAGCCAAGAGTAGTCTCGCGTTTTGGTAATGATTCTTCCGAATACAGAGAACTGTCAGCCAAGATGCTGGCGACCTGTCTTCATATGATGAAAGGAACTCCATATATTTATCAGGGGGAAGAACTTGGCATGACCAATGTACCCTTTGAATCCATAGACGAGTTCAGGGATATTGAAAGTATCAATGCCTATCATGAATTTACGGAGAACAATATTATTGCTCCTGATGATATGATGAAGTATCTCAGATATAAGAGCAGGGACAATGCCAGAACTCCCATGCAGTGGGATGAGGGTAAGAATGCCGGATTCACGACAGGGACGCCCTGGATCAAGGTAAATCCCAATTATACCAGGATCAATGCAAAGGAGCAGCTTGGAAGAGAAGATTCCGTATTTCACTACTACCGGAAGCTGATCGAACTGAGAAAGAAAAATCCTATTATTGTGTATGGCAAGTTCGAACTGCTTTTACCGGAAGATGAAGACATTTTCATGTATGCAAGAAATTATGGGGATGAGCAGCTGTTAGTCCTCTGCAATTTCAGTGATAAAGTACGTAAAATGGAAATACCCGATGAATTTGTGAAAGGAGATATCTGGATCTCCAATTATGAAGATGTGACGGCAGACAAAGAGATAAGCCTAAGAGCTTACGAGGCTGTGGTTCTGCATATTTAAAATTTATAATTATATAGAGCTATCCTTCCCAAGAGAAAAGCAGGGAAGGATAGCTTTTTTGTGGTTGACTAAAATATTAAATTTGCTATAATGTACTTGTACAATAAGTACAATTTACAAGCAGAGGTAATAGCCATGGAGATCATTATCAGTAACAATGTCAATAAACCGATCTACGAACAGATCACATCGCAGATCAAAGCAATGATAATGAGCGGTGAATTACAGTCCGGTGAAGCTATCCCGTCGATGCGTGCTCTTGCAAGATCCATTCATGTAAGTGTTATTACCGTTCAAAAGGCTTATGAAGATCTGCAAAGAGACGGATTTATTGAAACAACAGTCGGACGGGGAAGTTTTGTGGCAGCCCGGAATAAGGAATTCTATCAGGAGGAGCAGCAGCGTATAGCGGAGGAGCATTTACAGGCGGCGGCCGAAATTGGGCGAATAAACAACATCTCTCTCGAGAAATTGACAGAATTGTTAGCGTTATTTTATCAGGAGGAAGAATAATATGGAGAACATTTTGGAATTAGATCAGGTTTCTAAAACATTTCCCAAGTCAGGCTTTATGCTGGATAAAGTATCATTTTCGGTGCCATATGGGTCTATCATGGGATTTGTAGGAGAAAACGGCGCCGGAAAGACAACAACTATCGGCTGTATTCTGAATACGGTTGCAAAGGACAGTGGAATCATAAAGCTGTTTGGGAAAGAAATGTCGGATAGTGATACGGATATGCGGGAAAAGATAGGTGTTGTCTATGACGGAGATAATTTTCCTTCTTATTTGACCGCTGAACAATTATCAAAAATTATGCAGGAGCTATATACAAACTGGAATAATGCATTATTTCAAAAATATTTGGAGGATTTCCATTTACCTGCAAGGCAAAAAATAAAAAGCTACTCCCGGGGAATGACCATGAAACTGGCTATTGCAGCAGCACTATCACATGATCCCAAGTTATTGATTTTAGATGAGGCTACAAGCGGCCTGGACCCTGTTATGCGGGATGACATGCTGGATGTGCTTCTGGAATTTGTACAGGAGGAAGATCATTCAATTTTGCTGTCTTCCCATATAACAAGCGATCTGGAAAAAATAGCTGATCACATAACCTTTATCCACGAGGGAAAAGTTATTATGACTGCCTCAAAAGATGATCTTGTATACAATTATGCTGTTTTGCGCTGCAGGGAAAGTCAATTTCAGACATTAGACCCCAGTGATATTCTGGCATACCGGAAACGTGATCTTCAGATTGATGTATTGGTTGCAAATGGAAAAGAAGCACAGCGAAAATATAAAGGCGTTGTGGCAGATCATGTGTCAGTTGATGAGATCATGTTATTATTAGTAAAGGGGGAACGGGTATGAAAGGACTACTAAGAAATAATTTCTATACGGTATGTGCAAATGCAAAGATATTCTCCGGTTTTATGTTACTATTGGGAATATTTGCTGTTTTTCTGGGCAGCCAGTCTTTTCTCATCAGCTATGTAATGATAGGGATAGTGGGATTTTCTGTTAATGCAGTTGCCGTAGTTAAAAATGAGTTTACTTCCAAATGGGGAAAATACAAGCTGACTCTGCCGGTAAGGCGTGCAGATATTGTAAAAAGTTACTTTATAAACCAGATGATCTGGCTGCTGATAGGAGCTGTTTTTGCAGGAATCGGAGTAGCTTTATCCTGGGTGTTTCATGGCAGTCTGTTTGATTATCATATTGATATTCTTACCATGTTTGCGCTGGGGATCAGTATCAGTTTTTTTCTGGGAGCAGTGTTTTTCCCTTTATTTTACCTGGGCGGTGAAGAAAGAAGCGAAGTGTTTTTAGTGATCTCCCTGCTGAGTGCGGTAGGGATCGATCTGGGGATCGTCACTGTGATCAATGATTTATTGGAACCGGGAATTGTCACGATGCTGACCGGAGCAGCTCTCTTGATTGTATTTTCTTATGCAGCGTTTTGCTTATCCTTTTTGGTGACAGTCAAAATTTTTAGCGGGAAAGAATATTAGAACAGGATGATCAGAAAAAAGCCAACCAAACATGGGTTTGATTGACTCGTTGATAGGTTACACTTTTATGAAGTCTTAAAACCAGAAAAATCAAGGATTACAAAAAGCTGCTGACGGGAATCGGACCCGTGACCTCCGCACTACCAATGCGACGCTCTACCGACTGAGCCACAGCAGCCTGTGATGCTTAGCACCAACGCAATATATTATAGCATGGTGAAAAATAGTTTGTCAACTCAATTTGCATTTTTAACGTAGTTATTGACATAGTTTTTAATAGATTGCACACATTCATCCCAGGATTCATAGTCTTTCTGCCCTCTGTGGTCGGGAAGAACCAAATAAGAAGAGAGAAAGTCGCCAAAGTACTCGGTAAATTTGCAGCTTCCCCAGTAGTTTAAATGGGAATCGTCATTAAAATCTGTATCAAAATCCAGTCCTATTTCATCGTAATAATCATTGAAATTTATAAATGTGATGTCATATTCACTTGCTATTTCTTTTATTTGATTGAAGGTTCTGGCATCTTCGTTTGTAGTGATATAAGGAGCAGCGATCAGAATAAGTGTAGTATCTTTTTCTTTCGTGTAATCAATGATCTTCATCAGGTATTTCAGGGATTTTTCAGTAAGACCGTCCTTTCGTTTTTCTGTAATTTCCGGGCGGATCTGTGGTTCCTGCTTCAGATAAGGGGTATAACCTTTGAAATTTTCCATATGATCGCTGTCCCAGAAAAAATGATTGAAATCATCCTTGTTCAGTTCATCGTATCTATTGTGATAGATTCGATAGGAAGGAAAATAATTCAGTATTTTGCCGGGTTCTACACTGACCAGGAGCATTTGAAGTTTGTTTGAGGAAAAGCGCATACCGTAAATATTTTCAGAGATCCAGGTATACTGATAATCTTCTTTGAAACGGGCAGGTGAGTACAGATCCAGAACAATTATTTCGGGATCCTGGTAGCTGTATATTTCTCTTAAATAATAGTAGGTCATCCAAAGGGGCTGTTCTGCTCCGCTGTAGTCATAAGATGCAATTCCATATTTTTCCCACAAAAGCGCATTGTTAATATTACAATGTATGTGACTTGATCCCATCATGACCACATCTATGGAATTTTCCGGCTGCCAGTAAAAGCAGTCCTTTTGGGCAATGCCATGGAGTGATTTCAATTTGAGGACAGTTGAAATAATATAAAAGGTAAAAATGAGTAAGAGAATAAATGCAATACGCGTAACTGTTTTTTTCATAATATATCTCCCTCTACATCAAAATTGCATATAAATAAATTGTTCTGAATGATATTCGGGGCCATAAATTCCAAAGATAAATAGCAGGATAATAAGCATATAGAAAACCAAATACCGGCCGGAGGCGGGTAAATGCTGGATAAGCTCGGGAAAAGGCTCATTTTTCCGGTAACTGATCATATCCGATACTGTCATAAGAAGAATACTGATCATGATAATTGCGATTTCGATTTCACCTATATTCAGATTATCCAGTATGACCGAATATTCAGAGAAGCGAAATCCGCTTGTGAGCATATTCCATATATAGGAAAGAGCGGATCTAAGGCTGGATGCCTTAAAGAAAATCCATGCAAAGGAAACCTCGAGAAATGTAATAACACGTCCGAAAGGTATTTTTATTTTATTAGTTCTAAAAAGAGTATCCAAAACAGAATAGATACCATGCAGCAGTCCCCAGACCAGGAAAGAGAATCCCACGCCATGCCAGATTCCGCATACGGCAAAAACGATCATAGTATATAAGCATTTTCTGAAAAGCCCTTTTCTGTTCCCACCCAGTGGAATATAAAGATAATCCCGAAGCCAGGTGCTTAGAGAAATATGCCATCTTCGCCAGAATTCTGTAATGTTCTCGGAATAATACGGAGCAAAAAAGTTGATGGAAAGGTCGATTCCAAACAATCTGGAACTGCCAATGGCAATAAAGGAGTAGCCGGCAAAGTCACAGTAGATCTGGATAGTATAAAAAAGAGCGCCAAGGACCAGCCAGAAGCTGTCATAACTTACAGGAGCATCAAAGAGCCTTGTCACAATAATTGCCAGCCGGTCAGCAATTACCATCTTCATGAAATAGCCGGAAAGCATATACGCAGCTGCAGTAGAAAGCCTTCCCCGATTCCAGAATCTGACTTTATCAAGATTTTGCAGTTGATCCATAAAAGTGTGTTCGTGCTCAATAGGACCGCTGATAAACTTGGGGAAAAAGGCCAGGTACAATCCATAGTTTACAAAACTGATTCGGGCAGAGTAGTTTCCTTTATAAACATCCACAAGATACCCGATGGCCTGAAACAGATAAAAGGATAGTCCAATAGGAATCGAAACTTGAAAATGTGTAAGAAATTTATAGGCGGCCAAAATAGAAACACAGACCAAAACGGACAATACGGCTGAAATTTTTCTTTTGGCCTTATTTTTAACAGGATCTGTTTTGCTGATCCAGCGTGCGGCAAAATAGGTAAACAGGCTGACTAATATCAATACCCATAAGGAATTGATATTTAATGCAGCGCAAAACAGATAACTCAGCATAAGCAGTAGAACTGCGCGGTATTTTCCGGGCATTAAAAAGTACAGTATTACTGAAACTGCCAGGAAAGGGATATAATATGGTGAAGTAAACAATGGATACCTCCTGAAACAGTAAAGACGCAATGACAGCGTCATCACATATTAACAGTCTCTATGTTCTGCCATCTTTCACATTTCTCTTCACAGCGGGTAGTACCTGCGGTATGTTCCCGCTTTAAAAGCTTTGACCTTGCGGCTGGGAAAGTGACATTTTTTATGAAGCCCATCTTCATAAAATCCGCTTTCATTCTATACTTATATTATCAACCAAAAACTGGGTTTTCAATCATCTTAATAGAATCTTAAAGAATAATTCATAAAAAACATATTAATAAAAAAGACAGATGGAAATTAAAAAGCGGGAATAGTATAATGGGGAAGATGAGTCATAAAAGGAGCGCATAGTGGAAAGAAGGACAGGTATTAAAAAAGATTATATACAAGTAAAAAGGAAAAACAGCAATATTCTGACTTTTGGAGGGGATCAGGGTTTCTTTGATACTGCTAGGGCTGCAAAGGAGGATAAGAAAAAGAAATCAAGCGGATGCGGGGTAGTGGCATTTGGTGATCTTCTGCTTTATCTCGGAAGTAAAGGTCCAAGTTTTTGTATTGCTGAATGTGAGCCTTATTTGAACAGAGCCCTGGAAGAAGATGAATATATTGATTATTTCAACAGCATTTATTCATTTCTGGGAGGAATTCCTTTTAGGGGCGGAGTCAGCTTTCTGAAACTGCTTTTTGGATTTAACAGGATTGCCCGCCGCGAAGGCTGGAAACTACGGGCAATGTGGGGCTTTTCCGGGAAAAAGACAGGTGAAAGGATAGAGGAAATGTTAAACAGAGATATTCCTGTGATCCTTTGTATACCAATGATGCTGTTAAAAAAGGATAAGGCGGACGGATTATGGCTCTATAAGGCGCCGGATCTTACAAGAGCTGCCTTTACAAATGGCCATTATGTAATGATAACCGGAATCGTTTATGAACAGACAGTGCCATATTATGAGGTTTCTTCCTGGGGGAAAAAATATTATATTAATAAGAATGAATATGATACTTTGATACATACCCATTTTATGGGAACAATATTAGGAAATATTCTTTATATCAGATAAAGCAGAAAGCAGGGATAATATGAAAAAGTATAACATGATCACGGATCAGCCGGGCAAAGCATTATTTTTCTTTGCGCTTCCTATAATTTTCGGAAATTTATTTCAGCAGCTGTATAATACGGTAGATTCCATTATTGTAGGTCAGTTCGTGGGAGAAGAAGCGCTGGCGGCTGTCGGGGCATCTTATTCACTGACTACCGTATTTATTATGATTGCAATTGGCGGTGGTATCGGTGCTTCGGTAATCACATCCCAGTATCTTGGAGCCGGGAATTATCAGAAAATGAAGACCTCCATCAGCACAGCGCTGATCAGCTTTTTAACGTTAAGTATTATTTTAAGTCTGATCGGCTTGCTTTTGAACCACGCCATATTGAAAGGATTAAATACGCCTGACAATATTCTGTCTGATGCGGTCTTGTATTTAAGGATCTACTTTTTGGGTCTTCCCTTTTTATTTATGTATAATATTTTATCCTCAGTTTTTAATGCTCTTGGAAATTCCAGGACTCCTCTATACTTGCTTATTTTTTCATCTTTGCTGAATATTGTAATGGATCTTGTGATGGTCAGAGTGTTTTATATGGGTGTGGCCGGCGTTGCCATTGCTACAGTATTTGCCCAGGGACTGTCGGCAGTGCTCTCTTTTTGCCTGTTGTTAAGGACGTTGAAAGCTTATGCAGTGGGGGATAGCGAAGAGGAAGGATCAGGGTTTTATGATTTTTCCATGCTGGGTAACATGATCAAAGTAGCAATCCCTTCTATGCTTCAGCAGTCGATTGTTTCTATCGGCATGCTGCTGGTACAGTCTGTAGTGAATGGGTTTGGCTCTTCTGTACTGGCAGGGTATACAGCAGGAATGCGAATAGAATCTATCTGTATCGTTCCTATGATAGCAACAGGAAATGCAGTCTCTACCTTTACGGCACAGAATCTTGGAGCAGGCAGGCCAGACCGCGTAAAAAAAGGATATCTTGCAGGATTGGGCATTGTGGCCGGATTTGCAGCTTTTATCTGTATCGTACTTACTTTATTCCACAGCAATATTGTAAATGCCTTTTTGGAAAGCGGCAGTGATCAGGCAGCCTATGATACGGGGAATGGCTATCTTTCCTTTATTGCCTTTTTCTTTATCTGTATCGGTCTGAAAGCGATTACTGACGGCGTGCTGCGAGGGGCGGGAGATGTAGTAGTGTTTACGCTGGCAAACCTGATCAATTTAGGGATAAGGGTTGCTTTTTCCTTTGGCATGGCCGGAATCATCGGTGTACAGGCAGTATGGATTGCTGTTCCTATTGGCTGGACAACGAATTTTCTGATTTCATTTGTCAGATATCTGTCGGATAAATGGAGCCAAAAAAAGCTGATATGATGAGTGTTAGCGGGGATTCCCATGCGGGCATGAAACCCTCGCCTGTCAGGGAGACGTGTGAACTGTAACGAAATGTAAAATCTTACCTGTGAATGTTTGATAATAATAGTTGCAAAGGTATTGGGGGTATGCTACAATGCCTTCATAATGATATCAAAAATATAGACTCTTGTAACCATTCCGGCTTTACTTTTATGCAGGATAACCACAATTGTGATAGTGATTTCCTGTGAAAGTAAAGCCGGATTAGTATTATAAAGTGATCAAAACGGAAAGAAGGGAATGGGATTATGAGGAAAAGTGTAAACAAAATGGTTGGGATCCGTGTAGCGGCGGCACTTGCTTCTGTATTGCTGTTTAGTGTGATGATGACCATAAACATCCTGAATATCGAGCGTTCGGAAAAAATGAACATTGGAGTAAACGCTGTATTAGACCGGGCGCAGAAAGCAGAAGTGGCACATTATAAATGGGCTGCTAATTTGAGTAATGCTTTGTATGCAGGCACGGAATTTACCGGGAGTACGGACCCTACCGGCTGTGTGCTGGGGCAATGGATCTATGGCGAGGCGGGGACCGATGATGAAGAAATTTTAAATCTGCGTGCCCGGTTACAGCCGCTCCACGAAGAGCTGCATCGATCAGCTGTCTATACGCTGGATTTGCTGGAAACAGATGCAGAGCAGGCTCAGAATTATTATCAGGAAACGATTCAGAGCAATCTTGTGACTTTAGTAGGACTTTTGGACGAGGTAGTGGAACGCGGCGGTGTGCTTAGGGAGGAGAGCCAGAGCAGTATGCAGATTACGCTGGTGATCATGCACGCCACATCTATCATAGGCCTTGGTTTAGCACTGTTCTGTCTTATAAGCCTTGTGTTGTATGTGCTGAGGCATGTGGTAAAACCGATTCTTATGATCACGGAAAAAACCCATCCTTTAAAGCAAGGGCATTTAAAGCTGGATTTAGATTATAACGTGGATGATGAGATCGGTGACCTGGCGAGGACGCTTAAAGAATCCATGGAACAGATACATCGGTACGTGGAGGAAATTAACCACATGATGCACCAGCTTTCAACAGGTGATTTTAATGTGGTTTGCTCTGTTCCTTTTATAGGGGATTTTTATTCTATTGAGAAGTCGGTAGAAAGCTTTACGGTTTCTCTTTCGGAGGCCATTGCCAATATAAATCAGGCAGAGAATTGTGTGTTTGGGCATGCGGAGCATCTTTCCGGCGGTGCCCAGCTGCTAGCCCAGGGTGCGATTGACCAGGCAGCAGCTGTGGAAGAATTGTATGCTACTTTAGACGAACTTTCCAGTAGTGCAAAGCAGAATATTGAAACTGCAGCTAATGTGAAAGAAAGTGCGCAGCTTACCAGAGAACAGGTTAGCTTAAGCAGCCGGGAGATGGAGCAGCTTGTTGCGGCTATGGCAGATATCAGTGATGCTTCCAAAGAAATAGGAAGAATTATTACCACTATTGAGGACATTGCGTTCAAGACAAATCTTCTTTCGCTAAATGCGGCGGTGGAAGCATCCAGAGCAGGTGAAGCAGGAAGAGGCTTTACGGTGGTTTCAAGTGAAGTTCGTAATCTTGCCGCCCGTTCAAATGAAGCAGCACAGGCAACCAGGGAGCTGATCGGGAATTCTGTTCGTGCCGCCGAGAGGGGCAATCAGATTGTAGAGCGGGTGTCTGAAACATTACAGAAGACTCTTAAGCTGGTGCAGGAGTCCAATGAGTCGATCAGTGTGATTACAGAGGCAGTGCAGGCAGAAGCCGTAGCCATTTCACAGGTGACAGAGGGGCTTTCTCAGATTTCAGCAGTGGTAGAGACAAACTCCACAAGCAGCCAGGAGTCGGCAACAGTGAGTACAGAATTGTTTGAACAGGTACGGCTTTTACAGGATCAGACCAGCCGTTTCCAACTGAAACCTTAGAGGAATGCAGTTGCATGCAGACTCGAAAACAGCTTTGCTGTTTTCTCGTTAGCGCTTCAGTAGACATGTTATCACCTCACCAGACTCGAAAACAGCTTTGCTGTTTTCTCGTTATCACCTCTGAAAAAAGCCTTACTGTCCATGTGCAAGCACACGGACGGTAAGGCTTTTTTCTACGCCGCTTACAGCGGCTCAGCCGCACGAAGTGCGGCTGAGGTGATACATTATTCAGCAGGAGGAGCCTCAGGGGCAGGTGCTTCTCCACCTTCCGGCGGAGTTGGCTGTTCCTGTGGAGCAGTGCCTGCGGCTGCCATTTCAGCGCGCTGCTGAGCAATGATTGCTTCGATTTCAGGCTGGGACATGTATTCATAAGTGTGAATACATGCATTGGAAGGTGCCTGAGGTACCGTAATAGTAGAAACGGTGCCGTCTTCATTGGTGACCTCTTGGGGAATGGCCTCTGTAGGAAGCGTTCCGGAGCCTTGCTGGAGAGAAGCATCCTCTGGCGGAGTCATAGTCAGAACACCGGGAACCTGGAAAGGACAGGGTTCAGAAGCCGGCAAATTACTGTAAGGACATACCATGCCTTGATAGTGTACATTACAGCTTTCAGTAGGAACAGTGCCTTCTGCAAAGTATTCTGAACGAAGCGTTCCGTCACATATGCCGGGAATTGGAAGCTTGCCGGACTGTGAACAGACCGTGGTGGTAACAAGTCCGCTGGGTACCGGGAAGGTCTGGCTCGGCAGATCTTCATGTATTTTGGACATAGTGGCGCGCCAGAGTTTCTTGGCAAGATTACGTTCACCGTTATCTTTTCTGAGTTTGGTATTATTGTCATAACCGGTCCATACTGTTGCAGTGTAATAGGGAGTATAGCCGGCAAACCATACGTCATTGTAATCGGAAGTAGTACCGGTCTTACCGGCAATTGCCATGTTGCCAAAATTAACAGCAGTACCTGTACCGGAGGTTACCACATCTTCCATGGCGTCTGTTAAAAGCCATGCAGTGGTTTCTTTAATGACCTGTCTTGACTGAGGAAGTGTATTATCGAGAATCACATTACCGTCATGATCAAGTACTTTCGTATAGAGTTTTGGTTTAATATATGTGCCGCCGTTTGCAATAGTTGCATAAGAAGCGTTTAATTCTTCCGTAGTAACGCCATATGTCAGACCGCCGAGAGCTAGAGGCTGCTGAATATCGGAGTATATCTTGGTTTCACCGGCAACGGTGATCTCTGCTCTGTCAACAAGAGTGGTAAATCCAAAATTTTTCAGATAGTCAAATCCCAGCTGAGGCGTGATCTGAGTCAGTGTCTTAACCGCCACAATATTCATGGACTGCTTAATACCTTCACGCAGGGATTGAAGTCCTCTGTATTCATCACCCCACCAGTTATTAACAGGACGTCCGTCTGCGTAATTAAAAGGGGCATCATTCTGGATATTTGCGAGTGTAAGCCCTGCACTGTCAAGAGCGGGAGCATAAACAGCTACGATCTTAAAAGTGGATCCGGGCTGACGTTTCGTATCGGTAGCGCGGTTCAGGGTACGACTTCCTTCCTTGACGCCGCGGCCGCCTACCATGGCTACCACATATCCGGTTCTTTGGTCTTCAATGACAATAGAGACCTGAGGCTGGGGAGTTAAGGAAATCTTCTCACCATAAACTTCATCTCCTTCGGCCATGACAGCCGCCTTATATTCCTCAATAGCCGCATAAGCATCTTCCTGACTGTTATAAAGAAGATTAAAGGAAGAATTCAATTCTTTAAAATAGGCTTTATACATTTCGGTGCTGAAGTTTTTAAAATCTCCGTTGGCCTGCTGAATAGTCAGTTCATAACTCAGCTGCCATCTGGTACCCTCCGGATAATTTTCTTCATTGGCAAATACCTCATCGCAGATTGCCTGGATATGAGGATCCTGTGTTGCATAAATCTTAAGCCCGCCGCTGTAAAGCAGAGTATAGGCCTGAGTTTCCGTATAGTAGCCGGTGGCCAGAAGATCCGCCATAATATCATCAGTTAACGCGTCTACGAAGTATGTATTGATCGTATCTTCTTCTACTTCTGCATTGACGGTCTGAATGCGGGAATAGACATCGTCGGCCATGGCTTCTTCATATTCTGCCTCCGTGATCCAACCCTGTTCAAGCATATCACCAAGTACTTTTTTCCGCCTTTTAGCATTCTCATCAGGATGGGAGATGGGATTGTATCTGGAGGGATTTTGAGTAATACCTGCAATTACGGCACACTCTGAAAGAGTCAGGGTATTGACTGACTTGTTAAAATAGCGCTGCGATGCTGCCTGCACCCCTAAAGTATTCTGTCCCAGATTGATGGTATTCATATAGTTTAATAGAACATCATCTTTGGACATGGTCTTGCTCAGTTCAATGGCAAGATACTGCTCCTGGATCTTACGCTTTAATTTCTCGGTGAAACCTTCTTCATGTGTCCACCCGGTAAAAACGTTATTCTTAAGGAGCTGCTGGGTAATAGTACTGGCACCTTCCGTAAAGTGAAAACCGTTGGAAATACCCACATAAGCAGCACGGAAAATACCTTTGATATCAATACCGTTATGTTCGTAGAAACGGGCATCTTCAATGGCTACAAAAGCATGTGCCAGATTTTCGGGGATCATATCCTGCCCAACCGGGATACGATTGGAATCTTCTGCGATCAGTTTACCGATCTGATTACCCTCAATATCATAAACAAAGGTTGAAAAACCGGTAGGGGTTACATCAATATTTACAATACTGGGCGATGTATCGATAACGCCTTTAAAAATACCGATTCCCATGCTGGCTCCCATAATGCCGATTGCAAGAACGGCAAGCAGAGCCAGATTTAATATAGCCAGAAGAAACTTTTTGCCCCATTTAGTGGATGTAGCATGAAGGGATTTTTGCTTGGCTTTAATCCCTTTTTTACTATAGTTCATGTATATGCCTCCATATTAAATTCAAAGCAAACAATTTTACAACAAATAGAGTATACCAAAATGTGAACCTGAAATAAAGGTTTTTTATACTTTATTAAGAATTGTTCACAAATAGATACACTTTTATTCCCTTCTGTGGTAAACTTTCTGTGACGGAAAAATTAACGGAAATCAAGGTCGGTGAAGTCAGGGTGAACGAAAAAAAACAAGAATTTCTTCCTTATAATATAGTGTATCAGCCGGGTATGGGAGAGATCGTGGAAAAAAAATCCCGCTTTATAGCAAATGCAGCTCCGGCAGGCAGTGAAGAGGAGGCAGCGGCATTTTTAGAATCCATCAGAAAGAAGCATTATGATGCCAGACATCATTGTTCTGCTTTCATAATAGGAAGGAACAGGGAACTGGTAAGGAGCAGTGATGACGGAGAACCCAGCGGAACGGCTGGAAGGCCCATTCTGGAAGTGCTTCTTTCTAAAGAACTTACCAATACCATAGTGGTGGTGACCAGGTACTTTGGGGGCACCCTGCTTGGAACCGGAGGACTTGTAAGGGCATATACTGAGGCGGCAAAAGCAGGAATTGAAAATGCCAGATCAGCCACTATGCGTTACGGAGCAGAAATTTCCGTTAAAACGGATTATACGGATCTGGGGAAGATTCAGTATCTTCTGGGAAATAAAGGAATCCCTACCCTGGATTCCAGGTATACGGACAGGGTAGAACTTATCATAAGGGTGCCCGAGGAAGGGATAGACAGACTTCTGAAAGATCTGACAGAATGTACCAGTGCAAGAGCGGTTACAGAGATTTTAAAGAAGGAATATTATATGGAAAAGAACGTATAGGCTAAAGGCAAAATCCATTGACAAAAAAACAGCGATAGTCTAAAGTAAGGATTGTCAGAAAATAAAATTCGATGCCGAAAAATCAAGCAAATTTCGAAAGGTGGTGGTTTTTATGAAGAATAGTACAAAGTCAGGCAGTACTGATATTCCTCCTCATGAGCGGAGCATAAAAATCACATATAAAGGAGATTTGCTATGGAAGAGAACAAGGATTTGGAAGTAAATGTGATCAGAGAATTACTGGAGACCAAGCAATATACCAGACTCCGCCAGAAGGTAGCAGAAATGAATACTGCCGATGTGGCAGCGATCATGGAAGAGATGGAAGAGGAAGAGCTGCTTAAAATCTTCAGGATCCTGCCCAAGAGTATGGCTGCAGATGTATTCTCTTATCTTGAGGTGGATAACCAGCAGTTTATCATTGTCAGCATGTCTGACAAGGAGGCTGCCAACATTATCAACAATCTGATGGCAGATGATGCAACTGACCTTTTGGAGGAAATGCCGGCTAATATAGTTAAGAAGCTTCTGGCCAATGCAAATGCGGAAACAAGAAGAGATATCAACCATCTTCTTCGTTATCCGGAGGATTCCGCCGGAAGTATTATGACGGTGGAGTATGTAGATTTAAAGGAAAGCATGACAGTGGAAGATGCCATTGCCCGTATCCGGCAGGTGGGAGTGGACAGTGAAACCATCAATATCTGTTATGTACTGGATGCCAAAAGGACTCTGGTAGGAACTGTAGCCCTCAGGTATCTGCTGATCAGCCCTCCGGATGCCGTTATTGAAGATATCATGCATGAAAATGTGATCTATATTAATACCATGATGGATCAGGAAGAGGTTGCCAGACAGTTCCAGAAATATGACTTCACGGCCATGCCGGTAGTAGACAATGAAAATCGTCTGGTAGGTATCATTACAGTCGATGATATCGTGGATATTCTTCAGGAAGAGGCTACCGAAGACATTGAAAAGATGGCGGCTATCGTTCCTACTGATAAACCATATATGAGAACAGGCGTTATCGAAACTTGGAAGAAGAGGATACCCTGGCTTCTTCTGTTGATGATCTCAGCAACTTTTACAGGGCGTATTATTACATCTTTTGAAGATGCTTTGAGCGTATGCGTTATATTGACGGCCTATATTCCCATGCTGATGGATACCGGTGGAAATGCGGGAGGACAGGCCAGTGTAACGATTATCCGCGGGCTTTCACTGGATGAAATTGAATTTTCCGATATTTTTAAAGTGATCTGGAAGGAAGCAAGGGTAGCGGCGCTTTGCGGTCTGACTCTGGCGGCAGCTAATTTTATCAAACTATTAGTATTTGATAAACTGGAGATCACGGTAGCGCTTGTAGTCTGCCTGACTCTTGTAGCAGCGGTCTTTATCGCCAAGATTGTCGGATGCATGCTGCCTATGCTTGCCAGGAAGATAGGTTTCGATCCCGCAGTAATGGCCAGCCCCTTTATTACCACAATAGTAGACGCTTTATCCCTCCTCATCTATTTTCAAATAGCCACAAGTATACTACATTTATAAAAATAACAAGCGTAATTCTTTCCGAAGAATTACGCTTGGTTTTTTTGCTTTTTCAATGACAGCGGCAGTCAAAAAATAATTCCTGCTTAGAAACTATTTTTGACTGCCGCGTACGTTGCCAACAAACTAAATCTAAATTTAATTCTGCGCAAGAGACGCAGCTCTCATAGCCGCTCTCTTCCTCATAGTAGGATCAAGGATCTTTTTCCTGATACGCAGTGACTTGGGGGTAACTTCCAAAAGTTCATCAGTATCAATAAAATCAAGCGCCTGTTCAAGACTTAAGATCTTGGGCGGCGTCAGTCTGAGCGTTTCATCGGCGCTGGAAGAACGGGTGTTAGTCAGCTGTTTCTTCTTGCAGACATTCAATTCAATATCTTCTCCACGGCCGTTCTGACCTACTACCATACCGGAATAGACTTTTTCACCGGGACTGATAAAGAGAGTGCCCCGTTCCTGGGCATTGAACAGACCGTAGGTAATCGCTTCTCCCGCTTCAAATGCAATAAGAGATCCCTGTTTACGATATTGGATATCACCTTTGTAGGGAGCATATCCGTCAAAAATGCTGTTCATGATGCCGTTGCCCTTGGTATCTGTCAGGAATTCGCCCCGGTATCCGATAAGTCCTCTGGAAGGAATAGAGAACTCAAGACGGGTATAGCCGCCCTGGGCAGCCCCCATATTCCGAAGCTCGCCTTTACGCTGGCTGAGTTTTTCAATGATGGAACCGGAAAATTCTTCAGGGACATCGATGTAGCATAATTCCATTGGCTCCAGTCTTTTACCTTTTTCATCTTCTCTGTAAAGTACCTCTGCTTTGCTGACGGCAAATTCATAACCTTCACGGCGCATATTTTCAATCAGCACGGACAGATGAAGTTCGCCTCTGCCCGATACTTTGAATGCTTCTGTAGTATCTGTTTCTTCTACACGCAGGGAAACATCTGTATTTAATTCGCGGAACAGTCTGTCACGTATATGACGGCTGGTCACATATTTTCCTTCCTGACCGGCAAGAGGAGAATCATTGACAATAAAGTGCATGGCAATGGTGGGCTCCGAAATTTTCTGGAAAGGAATCGGCTCAGGGTTGTCCAAAGAGCAGAGAGTATCACCGATATGAATATCGGATATTCCGGAAATAGCAACGATGGAACCAATACCGGCTTCGGTAACTTCTACTTTATTTAAGCCGTCAAACTCATAGAGTTTGCTGATCTTGACTTTTTTCTGCTTGTCAGGTTCGTGATGATTTACTATGATCACTTCCTGATTTACTTTAACGGAACCGTTATCCACTTTCCCAACGCCGATGCGTCCCACATATTCATTGTAATCGATGGTACTGATCAGAACCTGAGTGCCTGCGTCGGGATCCCCTTCCGGAGCAGGAATATAATCAAGGATGGTCTCGAACAGAGGGACCATGTTGATGCCGGGAGTATCCATATCAAGGGAAGCGGTACCGGTCTTGGCCGAGGCAAATACAAAAGGACAGTCAAGCTGTTCTTCACTTGCTTCCAGATCGATGAAAAGTTCAAGTACTTCATCGATCACTTCGGCCGGCCGGGCTTCCGGTCTGTCTATCTTATTGATGCAGACAATGACGGGAAGCTTTAATTCCAGGGCTTTGCGCAGCACGAATTTAGTCTGGGGCATGGCGCCCTCAAAAGCATCCACCACAAGGATCACGCCGTTTACCATTTTAAGAACACGTTCTACTTCGCCGCCGAAATCGGCATGACCGGGGGTATCTATAATGTTGATCTTGGTATTTTTAAAATTTACGGCAGTATTTTTTGACAAAATTGTTATGCCCCGTTCCCGCTCAATATCGCCGGAATCCATAACACGTTCTGCAATATCCTGATTTTCACGGAATACACCGCTTTGTTTTAAAAGCTCATCTACCAGAGTGGTCTTACCATGGTCGACATGAGCTATGATAGCAATATTTCTTACATCTTCTCGTTTCTGTTTCATAATATAAACCTTCCATTCTTGCTTGACCTGCTGTTTATCCGCGTAGTAGTATATCACTATTGTAAGTGGATTGTAAAGTGTCTGAATGTCGAATTTACGCGATGGATGAAGGTTCTTCTTTAGGCAGGAAATCATATATATTTAATATATACAAGGAAAAAATTCTTAAGGTGTAAGAAGGGAGAACAGCAATGACAGATAAGGTAATTGAAAATAACCAGGTGGTAATCATGGGTGAGGTAGTGAGTTATTTTTCATTCAGCCATGAAATATTTGGTGAAGGCTTTTACATGGTAGATGTAAAAGTAAAAAGACTCAGTGATTCCAATGATATCATTCCAATAATGGTATCGGACCGTCTGATCGATGTGGGAGCAGATTACAAAGGATTGAATATCATGGTTACAGGACAGTTCCGTTCCTATAACAGACATGAAGAAAGGAAGAATAAACTGGTGCTTTCCGTATTTGCAAGGGAAATTGAATTTGTGGATGAAATTGAGGAAAGTACGAAGACCAATCAGATTTATCTGGATGGGTATATCTGCAAGGAGCCTATATACAGGAAAACCCCTCTTGGCAGGGAAATTGCAGATCTTTTGCTGGCAGTCAACAGACCATATGGAAAAAGTGATTATATTCCCTGTATCTGTTGGGGAAGAAATGCCAGATATGCCAATAATTTTCACGTGGGAACCAGATGCGAGATCTGGGGAAGGATTCAGAGCAGAGAATATATGAAAAAGCTCTCAGAAGACCAGGTAGAAAAGAGAGTGGCTTATGAAGTATCCGTAAGCAAACTGGAGCTTCTTGAAAATATGATCGACAGCCCGCTTCGTGCCTGATATTGATTTTTTGGTACTTCTATGCTATTATGAGCGCAAGTAAATTACACAACGCATACAGGGGGTACTATGAAACAAGGGCTGATACATATATACAGCGGTGACGGACACGGGAAATCACCGGCGGCACTGGGACAGGCAATTTTATCTGCTGCAGCAGGTGAAAATGTATTTATTATCCAGTTTTTAAAAGGAAAAGGCGTTAAAGATTCTGAATTTATCCAAAGACTGGAGCCGGAGATCAAAATTTTCCGTTTTGAAAAAAGTGATGAAAATTTTGATGAACTTTCGGAAGAAAAGAAGACGGATGAAATCATTAATATTAAAAACGGTCTGAATTTTGCAAAAAAGGTTCTGGCAACAGGTGAATGCGATCTGCTGATACTGGATGAAGTTCTGGGACTGATCGACAATAAGATCATTACTGTGGAAGATCTGAAAAATATTTTGGAAACAAGAGATAGTGAAACAGACATTATTATGACCGGTATTTCATTAAATGATGAGATCTGCATGCTGGCAGATGAAGTATCCAAAATAGAAATGTTGAAATTCAAGTGCTGGTAAGGCACCGGCAGCAGTTTTTGCAATGTTTTAGGCATTTAATCATAGCATCTATGCATTGACAGCGCTCATGCAAGGTGCTATGATTTGTATAACGATAAATTAAATAAACGAGATAGAGGTTGCGTGTTTTATGAGTAGTTTTTTGGATGTGGCAGGCACATAGGAAGAAAAATGAAAGGAAAAAACGCCGAAAGGATCTGCTTACACTGCAGACAGATCCTTGGGCATACAGTTAAGAGCTGTATGACTGTCATCAAGTTATGATGGGGCGCTATCCGATGAGACAGGAGGTAGATCGGTATGCGTTTGTATACCGGTTTTTTGCGTAAACCCCAAGAATTAAGGAGGAAAACAGTATGGCTGTATTTACAGGAGCAGGTGTTGCAATTGTCACACCATTTAAGGCAAACGGAGAAGTGAATTATGAAAAATTTGCAGAATTAATCGAATTCCAGATCGCTGAAGGAACGGATGCCATTATCGTATGCGGAACAACGGGAGAATCTTCCACTTTAACACATGAGGAACATCTTGATGTTATTAAATACTGTGTGGAGAAGGTTGCTGGCAGGATCCCCGTCGTAGCAGGGACCGGTTCCAACTGCACGGAAACAGCAGTTTATCTGTCTACAGAAGCAGAAAAATACGGTGCTGATGCACTGCTTTTAGTTTCTCCTTATTATAATAAGGCTACCCAGAACGGACTTTATCAGCATTATAAGACAATAGCTGATTCCGTAAAGATTCCCTGTATCCTTTATAATGTACCCAGCCGAACCGGATGCAATATCGCACCGGAAACAGTGGTAAGGCTCTGTACAGATGTAGAGAATATTGTGGGTGTCAAGGAAGCCAGCGGAAATATCGGACAGATCGTTAAACTGATGTCAATTGCCGGAGGTAAGGTGGATCTCTATTCCGGAAATGACGATCAGATCGTCCCTCTTCTTGCACTGGGTGGAAAAGGCGTTATTTCCGTACTTTCCAATGTGGCTCCCAGGCAGACACATGATATATGCGCGAAATTTTTTGCAGGCGATATTGAAGGCAGCGCTGCCGAGCAGTTCAGAGCAATACCTCTTTGCAATGCTCTGTTTTGTGAAGTAAATCCTATTCCTGTCAAGAAGGCGCTGAATCTTATGGGTAAAGAGGCAGGTCCTCTTCGTATGCCACTGTCTGAAATGGAAGAAGAAAATGCGGCTAAACTTGAAAAAGCTATGAAAGAATACGGCATTTTGTAAAGATAGAAGGGAAGAGAACATGACGAATGTAATCATGCATGGATGTAACGGGAAAATGGGACGCATGATCGCCGGTATCATCAGTGAGGATAAGGACATTACCTTAGCGGCAGGCGTAGACGTTTTTGATGAAGGAAAGAATCCTTTTCCCGTATTTAGTAATATAAAAGAATGTAATATAAAAGCGGATGTTATTATTGATTTCAGTACCGCCAAAGCAATAGATGATCTTCTTGAATACTGCGTGGAAAAGCAGGTTCCATGCGTACTTTGTACCACAGGCCTTTCCGATGAACAGATTGGGAAGGTAAAAGAAGCTTCTGCGAAGGTGGCAATTTTAAAATCTGCCAATATGTCTCTCGGGATCAACATGCTGCTTAAGCTCTTAAAGGAAGCTGCAGCAGTCCTGTCTCCTGCAGGGTTTGACATTGAGATCGTGGAAAAGCATCACAACTTAAAACTGGATGCACCCAGCGGTACGGCACTGGCCCTTGGAGACTCCATCAATGAAGTCCTTGACAATGAATATGAATATGTATTTGACAGAAGTACAAGAAGGGAAAAACGTCCGAAAAAGGAGATCGGATATGCAGCAGTAAGAGGGGGTACGATCGTAGGTGAGCATGATGTGATCTTTGCCGGAACGGATGAAGTCATAACCTTTTCTCATGCTGCTTATTCCAAGGCTGTATTCGGCAAAGGTGCGGTACAGGCCGCTAAATTCTTAAAAGGGCAGCCGGCCGGTCTTTATGATATGAGTGACGTGATCGGTAATATATAAAGCCTTGACAAGCTGACAGAAAGGACTTCACATGAATGAAATGAATGACTTGGAATTAAAATATTTGAAAAGTATTGCTCATCAATATCCTAATATTGCGGCAGCTTCTACAGAGATCATAAATCTTCAATCTATTTTGAATCTGCCGAAAGGAACTGAGCATTTTCTAACGGATATTCATGGAGAATATGAACAGTTCAACCATGTACTTAAAAATGGTTCAGGAGCGATCAGACGTAAAATAGGTGAGGTCTTTGGGAATACTTTGAGTAATAAAGATAAAAAATCTCTGGCTACATTGATCTATTATCCCCAGGAAAAACTGGATATTGTAATGCAGGAGGAAGAGAATATTGAGGACTGGTATAAGATCACGCTTCACCGATTGGTGCAGGTAACAAAAACGGTTGCTTCCAAGTATACCAGATCCAAAGTACGCAAAGCGCTTCCGAAGGATTTTGCTTATATTATTGAAGAGTTGATCACGGAGAAAGCGGAGGTGTCCGACAAGGAAGGGTATTATAATGAAATCATTCATACCATTATCAGAATCGGGAGAGCGCCTGATTTTATCATTGCTCTCAGTAACCTGATACAGCGGCTTGTTGTGGATCATCTTCATATTGTGGGGGATATTTATGACAGAGGCCCCGGTCCCCATATCATTATGGATACATTGATGAAGTATCATTCGGTGGATATTCAATGGGGAAATCATGATATTGTATGGATGGGAGCAGCCTGCGGCCATCTGCCGTGTATTGCAACAGTGCTGAGGATCGCAGCCAGATACGGAAGTCTGGATACCCTGGAGGATGGTTATGGAATTAATCTGATACCCCTTGCTACATTTGCAATGGAAAGATACCAGGATGTGAGCTGTGATACCTTTGCCATCAAGTATAATACGGATTATGATACCAAGGATCTGAGCCTTGATATGAAAATTCATAAAGCAATTGCCATTATACAGTTCAAACTGGAAGGACAGGTCATCAAAAAGCATCCCGAATTTGAAATGGATGACAGATTACTTCTTGATAAGATTGATTATGAAAAGAAAACAGTTCGCATAGGAGGCCAGGATTATGCTATGTCGGATGTGGAATTCCCTACAGTGGATCCGGCAGATCCTTATAACCTGACGCCGGAAGAAGAGCAGGTAATGGCAAGATTACGGCAGGCATTTATAAAATGTGAAAAGCTGCAGAAGCATGTAAGATTTCTATATTCCAACGGCGGCCTTTACAAAGTTCATAATTCCAATCTTTTATATCATGGCTGTGTTCCAATGGATGAGGAAGGAAACTTTAAATCGGCCAATATAGACGGCAGAAGATATAAAGGAAAGGAACTGTATGATGTTTTGGATAATTATGCCAGAAAAGGCTATTATGCCCAAAACGATCCCGCCGGAATGAGAAAAGCGCAGGATATTCTCTGGTATATCTGGGCAGGCTCTAATTCACCGGTATTCGGTAAAGATAAGATGGCTACCTTTGAACGATATTTCCTGAGTGAGAAGGAAACCCATAAGGAAAATAAGAACTGTTATTATTCACTTATAGATAATGAAGCTATTATCAATAAGATTTTGATGGAATTTGGGCTGAATACAGAGAAATCCCATATCATCAACGGTCATGTTCCGGTGGAGCTGAAAAAGGGTGAATCACCGATTAAGTGCGGCGGAAAGCTTCTGATCATTGACGGAGGTTTTTCAAAGGCATATCAGGGTAAAACGGGGATTGCCGGATATACTCTGATCGCAAACTCACATGGTATGCGTCTTGTCGCCCATGAGCCTTTTGAGTCTACTCAGGCCGCTATTTTGCGGGAATCAGATATCTTTTCAGATACTACCATTGTAGAAAACGCTTATGAAAGGATACTGGTGGCCGATACGGACATCGGACATGAACTGCAGGAATCCATAAAGCAGCTGGAACATTTGCTGGAAGCTTACCAGAACGGCACCATTATTGAAAAGTAATAACAAGAAATAAAGAGCTGCCTGTTTGGCAGCTCTTTTACGATACTACTTTTTTGCAGTAGTTGTTTTGGTATCATTTCCGGTGTCGTTATTAGTACTATTTGTGTTGGCGTTATTATTGTCTCTTTCACCGCCCATAACATCGTTTGTGATGTCGGATACGCCGTCGGCTACATCATTTACGCCGTCAGCAATACCGTCAGCCACATCATCTACTACGTTCCCCACTGCATCTCCTGCATCTTCAAGAAGAGAATCTCCGTCTCCATTTCCATTGCCTGCCGTAGCGTCATTCAGAGTGTTATTGCCTGTGTCAGTACCGGTTGTTGTGTTGCTGCCTGTTCCATTGTCTGTGCCAGTACCTGTGTTATTTTCGGTAGTCGCAGTGTTTCCTGCCATGTCGTTATTATTTTTATCATTGTTACTTTTGCCGCATGCAGTAAAAGCGAGAACCATCATAAGAATGACAGCTACCGTTAAACATTTTTTCATATTTTTCATAATAGCCTCCTTATTTTCTGATAAATGAACTGAGAAATATCAGTTCTGTTGCTATTATGTGCACCTTGCGTTAAAATATTCGGGTAGGTAAATCTTTGAAAATCAAGGTAAATTTAATTAATTTGAGAGGTGGATCGGATGAACTTCAGACCCTGCATAGATATTCATAACGGAAAGGTAAAGCAAATAGTTGGCGGAAGCCTTTTTGATGAGGG
Source organism: Lachnospiraceae bacterium (assembly GCA_014803415.1). Classification (GTDB taxonomy): domain Bacteria; phylum Bacillota; class Clostridia; order Lachnospirales; family Lachnospiraceae; genus Suilimivivens. The sequence continues at coordinate 53,041 of JAAVBZ010000030.1, read as the reverse complement.
AAACAGAGCCAAGGAAAACTTTGTCTCAAAGCAGACAGCTGCTTTTTTTGCAGGACTATATCGGGATAAAGGTTTGAAAGGCGGGCATATTATATTATTAAATCCTGCTTCAAGTGAATTTTATGAAGAGACTAAAAAGCAGGCTCTCCTGGCACTGAAGGAGTATCCCGGCGGACTTATGGCAGGCGGCGGTATTACGCCGGATAATGCGGTAGAATATCTTAATGCAGGTGCCAGCCATGTGATCGTGACCTCCTATGTTTTTAAGGATGGTAAACTGCATTATGAAAGATTAAAAGAAATGGTAAAAACTGTTTCAAAGAAGCATCTGGTTCTGGATTTAAGCTGCCGCAAAAAAAATGATGTTTATTATATTGTGACCGACAGATGGCAGAAATATACGACTGTTGCCTTGAATAAGGAGTCAATTGCAGAGCTTTCATCCTATTGTGATGAATTTCTCGTCCATGCAGTTGATGTGGAAGGCAAGTCACAGGGAATTGAAGAAGAAGTAGCAGCGCTTCTTGGCAGAGAATGCAGGATTCCTGTTACTTATGCAGGCGGCGTGCATTCTTTTGCGGATCTGGAAAAAGTAAAAAAACTTGGTAATAACAGAGTAGACGTTACGATAGGAAGTTCATTGGATCTGTTTGGCGGCGACATGAATTTTGAAGAAGTGCTTAAATTTATGGAAGATCAGTGAACAGAATACAAATAGCAGCCAAAGAAAAAACCCCTACAGATCACTGTGGGGGTTTTTCTTCTTAATTCCTTAAAACAATAGCAAATTCTAAATAAAATGAAACATTTATATTTAAGAACAGGCACATCGTGTTACTGAATTAAAGCGTTATAATCCGGTCATAGATTACCTGTAATTATAACTTGGTTACGTTTACGGCCTGAGGTCCTTTTTCTCCATTAACTACATCGAACTCTACGGAAGCGCCTTCTTCAAGAGACTTGAAACCTTCCATATTTAATCCTGAGTAGTGTACGAATACGTCATTGCCTGATTCATCAGAGATGAAACCGTATCCCTTTTGGTTGTTGAACCACTTAACTGTACCTTTGTTCATTGTAGATACCTCCAAAAAAAATAAAAAAATATAAGTTTGGCAGCGTTTGCTGCATTACATTCAGAATAGCACAGTCCCTGGTAAAAGTAAAGAAAATTCATTATTTTTCCAAACATTTAGTAACAGTCCCCTGGGCCTGCAGTTTTAAAAGTTGTGCAATTTTGACATCTATGGTACAATATTCCAAATTATGAATAAAGCGGAGGTGATACCTGGCTTATGGAGCAGCAAAGTAAAAGAAGAGGCAAGTTCGCATTGCTGATTGTGACCGAAGACGAAAGAGGCGCTATGAAACAGCATCATATCAGCTCGGCCGTTGTAGAAATAGCGGCGGTTGTTCTGTTTCTGATCATTGTATCAGGTATCTGCAGATTGATTTATGATGCGATTACTCTTAAAGATGCAAAAAGTCAGATTGTAGATCAGATAATTACCATTAATAACCTGACAGATGAAAATGAAGCATTAACAGTGGAAAATGAATCATTGACAAGCAAAGTGACTGTTTTAAGTGAGACAGTCAGTAAGAAGGCGGCCAATGAGGAAGCCATTTCACAGGAAACTGTAGAAAATGCGCTTCCCAAAGGATTTCCGCTCAGTGGTTCTGCAACTATGGATGTAACGAAGGAAGGTGATCCTATGCTGATCTTTACGGCCTCCCAGGGAGTGAATGTCATTACCACAGGGACGGGTACTGTACTCAGCGTAGATGCAGATTCGGAATATGGGACCAGGATCGTGATCGATCACGGAAATGGATATTGTTCCGTATATCGGAATAATGGCAGTTCTCTTGTGAAACCGGGAGAGGAACTTGGCAAGGGATATATTTTATTTTCTATCGGTGAAGATAATCAGATTTTAGGTTATCAGATCATGAAGGATGATCAGTATATCGATCCTATGCAGTTGATCGAGATCAATGGATAAAGGTCAAAAGATAAAAGGGAATGACGAATGCCATTCCCTTTTAAAATGTTCTTATTTATTCATGACAGGAGAAAGTCTGTTAAGCGTGCTTTCTATTGTTTGTTTAAACGGTCAAACACCAGTTCATACCCATCGTTGCCATAGTTTAAAGAGCGATTTACACGGCTGATGGTAGCAGTGGAAGCACCTGTTTTATCTGCAATTTCCAGATAAGTCTGCTTATTTTTAAGCATGGCGGCAACTTCATATCGCTGTGACAGGGAGAGCAGTTCATTGATAGTACAGAGATCTTCGAAGAAATTATAGCATTCTTCTTTATTTTCAAGACTTAATATGGCTTCGAACAGCTGTTCTACTGCATCGGTGTGAATTTTTTTGTTCATTTTAACGGCAAGCCTCCTCTAAGCCCTTATTTTTCATACAGTAGAATTTTATCATACTAAAATTTCAAAGTAAAGGAATTAAGGAACAATTTGCAAAAAAGAAATATAAACACTTGTCATGTAGTTTTGAATACTATATACTATAGAGTAGGTGTGAAAAGATTATCTGAAAGGCAGAGTGAGTGAGAGAATGACAATAGATAAAGATGATTTACTGAACAGCATTATGGAAAGTCTGGGCAGGGTGCAGCATATTGCACTGGAGGATATTCCGAATATTGATTTATATATGGATCAGGTCACTACCTTTATGGAGAGCAAGCTGAAAAGTACGGTAAGAAATGCAGATACGGACAAGATCCTGACCAAAACCATGATCAATAATTATGCTAAGAATGATCTGCTGCCTCCGCCCGTAAAAAAGAAATACAGCAAAGAGCATGTGCTTATGCTTATATTTATTTACTATTATAAAAACATTTTGTCCATCAATGATATTCAGACATTATTAGGACCCATTTCGGAAAAGTATTTTCAGGCTCGGGAAGGTTTGAACTTGGGCGATATTTATGAGGAGATCTTCAGCCTTGAGAAAACCCAGGTGGATAATCTGAAAAAGGATATTCTGGAGAAATTTGAAACCACCAGAAGTACATTTATGGATGTACCTAAGGAGGAGCAGGAGTTTTTACAATTGTTTTCCTTTATCGGACTTTTGAGCTTTGATGTATATATAAAGAAGCTTCTGATTGAAAAGATGGTGGATACTTTTGGAAATGCAGCATCAAAAGAAAGTGGCAAAGACAAAAAATAGAATATAAAATCCGGCGGAAACGCCGGATTTTTACTATATATGGAGATAATACGATGCCAAACAGAAAGTTTTATAAAAATTTAAATTTTTTGAAGATACTTAAGGTATTTATGCGTTATAGTTATTGAAAGCAATCAAAAAACAGAAAGAGAGGTGGGGAAAATAGGCAATGTGATAGTGATGTCAAAGTGCTCGGAAAGCCGGCTTTCCGAACTTATTGATCTATATGAGAAACTTGTTTTTTCCATCTGTTACAAGATTACCGGGGATTATTTCATTGCAGAGGATCTTACCCAGGAAACTTTTCTTTCTGTATTTCAAAAGTATGATACATTTGATGGGGGAAATGAAAAAGCCTGGATATGCAGGATCGCAACCAACAAAAGTATCGATTATGTCAGAAGCGCGGGACATAAAGGAGTTCCTACCGAGGACGATTTCTTTGAAGGCATTACAGAAAAAAGAGGAAGCCCGGAGGAGCTTTGTATGGAGGAGGAAATAAAGAGAGGACTTAAAGTAAGCTGTGAAAGTTTAAAGCCGCCTTATGATGAGATCGCAAAAGATTATTACCTGAAAGAAATGAGCGCTGTGCAGATCGCAAAAAAGAGAAATGCGAACCTTAAAACAATACAGACCCAAATTTACCGTGCACGGGATATGTTAAGGAAGATATATGGAAGGGAGGGAACGGCATGAACAAATACCCTACGGATGAAGAATTAAACAGTTTGATTGAGGAATTGGAACAGCAGGAGCTGTATGCTCCCGCTCATCTAAAAGAGGAAATTCTTTTAGCGGCCAGAATGCAGGTACGGCAGGAAGAGGCAGGGAGTAAAAGTTCACAGCCGGTATCCTTTCTCATGTATACTCTTAAAATGGTGGTAGGCATGGCGGCCGCTGTCCTTCTGGTATTTCTGATTCCATCCGGCAATGGCAGCAATATCAGCAGGGCGCAGGTACAGGAAAAGAAATGGAGTATTTCCGAAGAAACGCGTGAAAGAGTGAGTTTTGATGAACGGGTAAACGAGCGTATGAACCAGAAAATAAGAGAAGCAGATGCAGCTTTTAATGAGCTGTTTGGTAAAATTGATGATTTATTCAATGGAGATTTAGGAGGAGAACAGAATGAAAACTAAGAAAAAGAGCAGATTTTTAACTTTTTGCTTTTCGTTTCTGCCGGGAGCAGGCGAAATGTATATGGGATTTATGAAAATGGGATTAAGTCTTATGGGAATATTTTTCCTGGCAGTGATTATTCCGTCATGCTTAAGGCTGGGAATCTTTGGAGCACTTTCCTTTGTAGTATGGGCTTATGGTTTTTTCCATGCCAATCATCTTGCCAGTCTGGGTGATGAAGAATTTAATGCTGTCGAAGACGATTATTTGTTTGGTATAGATACCCTTACAGGGGGAAAGGACTTTCTGAAAAAGTATGATAAGTGGGTGGCGGCAGGACTTATTGTGGCCGGTGTATTTTTGCTGTGGAATACTTTTACGGATATTGCATACAGATATTTGCCCAGATTCCTGTGGGAAATGATGCGCACAGTAGGAGATTATACTCCCAGGATCTTTGTGGCGGTCATCATCATTCTGATCGGTATAAAAATGATATCCGGCAGAAAAGAGCAGCTGGCTAGGCTTGAAACACATCAGGATGCTGAAGAAAAATACGGTAAGGAAAAGGAAGACGGCATGGCAGACAGGAGGGAATAGATATGGAAAAACAGACAATTAAAGTGAGACGAGTAGGCACTGTCACATTCGGAATCATTCTAATATTGACAGGGATCTTGTTTCTTGCCCATTTGATTTTTCCGGCATTTGACTATTTTTTGATCTATCGTTTTTGGCCGGTCATCTTGATCATGCTTGGAATTGAAGTGCTGGCAGGGAGCAGACAGCGCTCTTACAGTATCATTGATGAACAGGGAAAAGTTGTGGAACAGAATAAGATAGTTTATGATACGGCAGCCATACTTTTAATGATCGCTCTTACATTTTTTTCAATGTTCATGGCGTTAATGAACTGGATATATGAAACACAGAATTGGATTTGGATATAAAGGAATGGTTCTTAGTAAAAAGACTCACGAGAGAAGAAATCGTGAGTCTTTTTGTTGGTGTGCTTTGCAGCGCAGGTTTTTATTCAGCTGCCTTTTTGGCAAATTCTGTAGTGACCAGGTCGGCATAAGGAACTCTTTCGGGAAGTTCTCCCGCCTCTTCCAGAATATTCTGAAGAAGGGTAAAAGCATCTTCTTCGAAAATCAGGTTATTTTTCCAGGTATCCTGTTCATAATATCTTGTAACAATGGTGGTAATGGTCTCTACCGGCGTTTCCTCGAACTGGGGAGCAATTACTTTTGCAATTTCTTCGGGTGAATGGCTGTTAACATAGTTCATGCCTTTTTGAAGGGCNTTGGTAAAAGACTGGATCACTTCAGGNTGGGNNTCGATATAGCTCTTTTTAGCACTGAAAGCNGTGTAGGGAACGTAGCCGGAATCTTCACCCAGGGAAGCCACTACATAGCCGTCGCCCTTGGATTCCAGAGAGGTGGCGTGAGGCTCGAATTCGACTGTATAAGATTTTTACTACTCCAATTTTTTGAGAAAATTAAAACCACATATCTGATGGGTTTCTTTGTCTATCTGTATATCCTTTATTGTGCTCTTCCAGAAGGTCTGTTTATGGGNTTTATCCAGNTTAAGGTATAAATCCTGCCAGTTACCGCTAAAGGCCCGTATGAGGTCNCTGTAGCTCTCCAGAGAGNCACATGTATCATTTCCGGTTGCATCGGCAAGCTTCTTNTCCAGTATTTCATATTGCTCATCATAATAATGCTCTGTGATGCGTCCNTTCTGAAANAANATATTAAGNCGNTCCATTTCGGTCCGTATCGCTTCCGGATCATCGGTCTTGCGGATCTGTTGCTGCCGGTTGAATTCTATCTCAGCAAGCTCCTGATCCAGNCTGGCCGAAACATGGGTAAGCATGTATTCCTCAATCTTATATTCTGTCAGATGGGCNCANCTGTGTCTTCCGAACTTATTCCCACACCTGTATTTGATATAAATGCTTTCTCCACCGTTNTTCAGTTTCTGCTTTTTNCGGTAGCCGGTNTAATTATTTCCGCACCANGGGCACTTGATCAGGGAACTGAATATNTACGGNTCATAGTTCCCNGAAGAGTANGTCTTAGTNACTGCAATCTGNCGGATCTTNTCAAACTGGTCTANTGTTATGTANGGTTCNCAGTAGNTCAGNTTGTCTTTATCCTTTCCGGCATAGGTTTCATTTTTGAAAAGCCGGTCTACTTTATTATGGCTGGGTGCATCGGCNCCATANTTGGCATTCAGNTAGCTTACAGTGGANCGGATAGANTAGCAGGTAAAATAGTGCCGGTAAGCATCTTCAACGATGTGCTCNACGGCTTTATCTTTCACAAGCCGNTTGTCTACAACNTTATAGCCGTAGCAGGCACACATTCCGCTGGTGACTTCACCNATNGACCGTTTATAGTCCAGNACGGCCTTGATACGCTCTGANGTACGGTCNCATTCNGCCTGNTTAACGGAAAGCATGATATTGATGACCATCTGGCCGTTNGCAGTGGAAGAGTCATAGTTCTCNAATATGGTCTTCCAGTGGCAGTGATGAGCCTGCAGGATCTCCTCAGTGGTATTGTAGTCCTTGATATTCCTAAACCAGCGGTCAAGCTTNGTCACAAGGATCATGTCAATCTTATCGCGCTTCACNTCTTCNAAAAGCTGCAGGAGNCCNCGNCGGTANTTCATAGACTTTCGGGCNGANATGCCTTCATCNGCATAATATCCTACGATNGTNTAATTATTGTTTTCAGCGAACTCAGTCANNGCTTTTTTCTGTGCCGGNANTGATAAGCCGTTNAGATGCTGCTCTTCTGTAGAAACACGGATATAGATTGCACACCTTGGTATTTTTGACATTGTATCNTCCTCCGTTATATCTTATGGATTTTAAGGTATAAAAATAACAGCCNGNGAACTATTAAGGAAAATTGAATNGTTCACTTGCAAGCTGNTTCCGAAGATGATACAATNTTTTTGCGATGTAGGTATCATCTTACGGTATCTATTTAAAGCCGTTCAGTGNTNNTAACACTGGGCGGTTTTTCTCATTTATTTAATCGTTTTTGTTCACGTTCAATCTGTTTAATACTTTTAGTGGGAGTTGGTAGGTTTTCAGGCATGGTACCTCCGAGCTCTTTGATAGTTTGTCTTACTTTTTTGCCAACTTCGTAGTGTGTTTGATTAGCGGCTTCTTTTCCTATTATGTTTTCTTTACGAATTTTTTCATCAGTCTGAGTCGCGCGGAAAAGATTCGCTGCAAGTTCTGTACTTCCCATATGATCGAGGATATCCTGAGAAGGTTTAAGGCCTTTGTGAAGTTGGATATCTTTTCGTGACATTCCTCCGTATAAGCCTTGATAGCCTTTGTTCTGAAAAATAGCATAATCCTTGGGCTCTGTAATACCTGCTAATTTGGCAGCCTCAGCCAAGGATTTATTGTGGATTTTCATTTCATTACGGATTGCAAGACGCTTAGTATCTTCATCCAAATTATCATAATTTTCGATCAATTCTTGTTGTCTTGTCTTAACTGCAAAGTAAGATTGACCAAGAGCGATGACCTTTTTACGGGGATCACCGTTTTGTACAATTAAATAGCAAGCATAGCGTGATAATTCAATGTCGTCTATTTCGCGTTCAGCACCAGAACCTATGTTTACCATTTTGTTGACCTTAACAAAATGGTCTGAGACGNTATTGTCGCTACCTTGACATGCATTCTTTGCTTTGTCAATAACTTTTAAGAAATTTCGCCATTCCTTATATTCTATAGCAATCTGTAAATCGCGCGCATACCAGAATTCTTCTCCGTATTCATTTACATGACGGATTGACTCAAAAAGTGATTCTGTATAATTTGTTTCTTCTTCTGGAGATAGTGCTTTAGATAGCACTCTTTCTGATAATGCTTGTAGTTGTTCTTCAAATTCCTTTTCGTTCATAAATTCCCCTCTTTTCTTTAGATTNTATTAAAACGTTGAAATAGTTTGGGCAGTAATTAAAATTTTTTCTAAGTTCAACAACCTTTCACCTCCGGTGCTGATAACNCTGAGCGGTTTTTGCCTATAATATTCCAATTATTAATCCCAATCTATAGCTTCATGGGAAACCGTTCCGTTTTCAGCCCTGTCTTTTCTTCCAGCCTCAATTGCTTCTATTTCGTCTGGTTCAGGCACCACTTCTGGAATAAATTTTATGATGACCTTATAGAGGACATCAATATCGTTTTCTGGAACTAATTCAATCAAATTCTTTAACATTTCCTTGCTCATGCTATGCCTCCTATAATCTTTTATATGCTTGGCCTCTTGGAATGATATTATCAATATAAATAGTATTATCTTCCATTGAAAATAGTACCCTTAATTCTCCAACACGAAGCCGATAGCCATTTTCTACACCTTGTAGTTTTTTTATATCTCCCAATGGTATCTTTTCAATAGCTTCTTTTAGTCTTTTTTTTGTCAGTTTGTCAGCTGAAGCTATATATTTAACAGATTTTTTGCTGTATTCTATTTGCATGACAGCTCGATACCCTCCTTTTTAAATTCTCAATGTTCCTGTTAGTGCAGGTGCGGTTTTTGATTTATATAAACATAATACGGATTAGGCTTCATTTCTATAAGGCCCAGATTGGATGAAAAGCACGTTTCATGGATGCCCGGATAAGCATATTATGTTTTCATAGTTCCTGGTGTAGAAATTTTCATTTTATTCCCAAAATCTTACCTGCTTTAGCACGTCTGCCACTTTTAGTAGTTGGAATGCCGGTTGCTTTAGCAATCTTTCTTTTTGCTTTTGTAATTCCAAATGCTTTTTTGGAACTGAATGAGAGTCCAGGGATAGGTGATTTTTTCCTTTTTGCCATAATAAATTTCTCCTTTATTTAAAACAATTTCCACAAGGTTTATAATCTTGTGCCTCTAATTCTTCTAATGATGCATTAGATGTTGCGTAATTTTGAGGTGCTATTTTAGGAACAGAAGAACAACTTGGGTAATGGATTTTCTTTGTATGTGTATTTAGTACATAGGCATCTGTAGTCTGCTGTTGGCTTTGGTTATCGTATGTGTCAAAATTATTTACCCCTGAACCTGATCCGGAATTGCCACTAGAATAAGCAACAACAGATTGGGAATCGGACACTGCTGCAGGTTGTGGTGTAGACTCTGTAATGATTTGAGTATTAGGAGCATCCTCTGATTGTGGTACTGGTGCGTCAATGCCCTGCGGTGTCTCCGTAGGTTGCGCTGTAGGCGTCTCTGTAGATTGTGGTATAGGTGCTTCTGCAGTCTGTGGTGTGGGAGAATTTGTAGGTTTTGTTGTGGGTGAAGCAGTAGGCTTTGGTGTAGGTGTCTCTGTAGGTACAGGTGTAGGTGCTTCTGTGGGTTTGACAGTAGGTGCAATCGTAGGTTGCAATGTAGGTGATTCTGCCACAGCAACAGAATCCTCAATTACTGTGCCAGCAGGCTCTGTGGATTCAATATTATCCATCGTAAATCCAAATCCAATTGTGCTGACTATTAATGCTATCGCAGATATTCCAGCTAATTTGAACCGTTTTCTGGCAGGCTTCTTTTGGATTAAATTGATTAATGCCCATAATACAAAAACTGGAATACATAAAAAGCTGATACAAAATAGAATGAGAAACAAGCTGTTCATAATAAATTCCCCTTTTCTTTAGTTTTTTATTAAAATGCCGGAGCAATTTAATCATTTATTAAATTATATATTTCAAGTACAGCAATACACGGTTCGAAAAATACTATATAGTTATCAATAGTAGTGCATTTCCCATATTTGCTTATAAGAGAAACATTTTTGAAAACTATCTTCGCTACCTGAATGATGTCTTTCAAAATCCAACCGAAAAATCTATGTCTGGATATGCTCAATATTATCCACTTGAATCAATTTGTGGCATAGCAGGTCTCCTATGCATTTATTAAGGAGATTATAGCAGAGGTGGAAGTTGAAATGCAACATTAAGCAGCGCTAAGAGAAGGGTATCAGCCTATATCTTTTTCGGGTTGACAGTAGTAACAGCCGTTTGGAGATGGACAATGACTTATTTGAGCATGAATAAAGCAGTTCATATAAGAATCTCCCATGTAAATATGATCTGAGCTGATGCTATTAATACGACAAAAATCTGTTTCTCTATCCAGGTCGTGGATTTCGCCAGTATTCTTGTTCAGCAAGAAGCGCTGCCCATTAAATGGTGGATTAAATCTACGCATGTGAGATATCCTTTCTTTTTATACTCAGGCATGGCGGTGCCTTGTAAGTACATTATGAACTCAGATGAAAAAATTATCAATGGAACTACAGGTGAGGGAAAGTTGTACAAACGGTAAAGCATAGTTTATAAAGAAAGGAGTGATTTCATGCCGGATTTTGATATGGAAGTAACAGATGAACGTTTCAATTATATGAAGGATCTGCTGGTCATGCTCTATGCTGATCAGATTGGAATGGAAGTCAAGAGCATCAGAGTTAGACCGGCAGACAAAGGCACTGGAAAAGAACCGGCATAGGCCGGTCATGAAGGACAAGCTCTATTAAGAGAAGAATGAAAGAGGTATACTTACAAGAATTCATATGTGGAATTTTTTACAATAATATTAGGGATTGTGGCGGTGATTGTAAGGGCCATTGTTTAGGGCAAAAAATGAAGAAGGTAAGCAGCCTTTACATTGTAGCTATCATTTTAAAACTTATATTTAGCATGTTTATAGTAGCAACTATGCAGGCAGAGAAAAAGGTTGAAGTTCCAGAAGAGGTCAGGACAATCTCGGAAGAACCGGAAAAACAGTATATGAAGTGCAGGTACCAGTGTACTGTGAAGTGTAAGGAGATTGTTAACCGGATAGAACAGCTTGCTGATGAAGACGAAAAGGATATTCCGATGTACCGGTATATAAAGTTGCTGAAAGGGAAGATATTTGCGTAAAAATTGGTCGTAGTTGACAGCATACTCATAGAATTCATGCGGAAGCACTCAAATATTAAGATGTTATGCTATGGTGTAAACTGAAAGTAGAACAAAAATTTCCTCATACATTTTTATAGATATTCGGCTATATGAATAGTTGGGTATATTTGTATTACCTATAGGCAATATGGTAAATTATCGGATTTTAGTGTATAATGTAAAAAATGTATTGGAGGAATAGATTTATGAAGTTAGATGACTTAAAAAGTAAAAATGTTATTAAAACAGAAGAATTTGAAATTGGTGACAACATTTTATGTACGATCATGTAGTGATTCAATTAAGTAATATATCGTATTTTAATATATCACCAATGCCAGAAATGGCATACCCCATATGGGCATTTGTGGGTGCAGTTATAGGGCTTATGCTATTATTTGTGGGTGGATCTACACTAAAATTAATAGGTTTTTCAGCGATGCTTGTATGCGCCTGTATAATTGGTAGCATATATAATAATAATAAAAAGTTAGGAGATTATTTGATTTTAGTATTAAATTCGGGCAAAACTTTTTATTTTTCGTGCAATAGTAAGTCTTTTCTTTATCAGGTGGAAAATGTAATATTACAGTGTTTTAAGGATAGGAGCTTAAAATATAATGTCGATTTGAAAAATTGTTCAATCATATATCAGGAGGAAAATATGAGCATACATAATGAAGGAAATCTTGTTAATGGTAATATCGTTAATGGAAATGATAATACAGTTAGTGGTATAGGAGCAATTAATAAAGGTGAATCAATCACTGATGAAGAATGGAAAAAATTAGAAAATGTATTCAAAGAAATAGTTGCCCAAACCGAAGTAAATTCATATGAGCATATGCTAGCAGTGAATGCGCAGTATCAAATTAGTAAAAGAGATAAAAAGGGTCTACATAAAGTAATAGCAGAAAATTTGAATGATTTTAAGAATAATATCTTAGTTAATGTAGTATCGGGAAGTATCATGGAAATTATAAATAAGATTTTGCAATAGAGATTATATTTATATAGGATAGAGATGGCTCCAGTTGTCTCTTTTCTTTTCCCAAAACAAATGAATGAGAGGTGGTGATTGTGCCAAGGCTTAGAAATTCGAATCGTGCAAAAGCCGATGAAATCTATAAAAAGCACGGCAGAAACATTACAAATAGAGAAATAGCAAAGTTTCTGAGCGAAGATGAGAAAGTTGTTGCAGTCTGGAAGAGCAGAGGTGAATAGAATGTTGTACAACAATCAGACGTAAGTTATACAACAAATAAAAAAGCGGTCAGCCGGGTAATAAAACGCTTCCAGTCATGATGCGCCAAAGAAAAACAATAGCACAGAAAATCATGGTCTTTTTCGGAAATACCTTCCGAAAGAGACCTTTTCTATTATACAAGATATGCCTACAGACCCTTTGGAAATTATTTGGCAGGGCTTGTTAAGTGGGTGGAACTATCAGTGAAGCCGGCATGACAGACAGCCATTGGGGACAAGTCAGGGCCGGAGAGAAAGGCTGAAAGGCTATTGTAACGGCATTTATCAATAAAGTAGCTCCGATCGCACAGGCAAAGGCAAAAGGTAGAAGTAAATGGTCCCTTCCGTCCGTCTGTATTGCCCAGTGCTGCTGCGAGAGTGCTTACGGAACAAGTCCCAAAATGATGAATGCTAATGCTATTTTAGGAGTCAAAGTAGGGAAAAGCAAAGTACATTTTGGATCAGCATGGAAGGATAAGGCTTATTCTACAAAGACAAAAGAGTGTTATGACGGCAAGACATATGTTAATATCACAGATATGTTCCGGGCATATGACAGTATCGACGATGCTATCGAAGATTATTATGATATGCTGGCAGCATGTTCCCGGTACAGAGATTGCATTAATCAGACGGATCCGTTAAAATGTATTACAGCCATTAAAAACGGCGGCTATGCTACCAGTCCGACATACATAACTACGATCATGGACATTATCAATAAGAACAATCTAACGCAGTATGATAGTGTGGTAACTGGAAGTAGCAATACTGTTAGAGCAACAATTAAATACGGTAGCCGTGGATCAGATGTTACATATCTGCAGCAGCGCCTTACCGCTAAAGGGTATAGCGTAGGCACTATTGATGGTATCTTTGGCATTAAGACCCTCGAAGCAGTCAAAGCATTCCAGGCAGAAAACGGCCTGACAGTTGACGGAATCGTAGGACCTAAAACATGGGCTAAGTTAAATTAACCAGCCGTATATATTGGAGTGGTAAAAACTCTTCACTACTGTAAAGTCCCCCTGCCCTCCGGAAAAAGCAGCGGCAGTGGAACCAAAATCAATGCTCTGATCAATATTCAAATCTGTTTCCGGATCAATGTTATTCTTTTTCAGGATATATTCAAATACCATCTCCGGCATACCGCCTGCCCTTCCTCCAAGCACATCACTGTCCTTTATCATATCCCAGCTGAAATTGTCAATAGGCTGCCTGGCTACCAGGAAATTCCCGGCACGCTGTGTCAGCTGTGCAAAGTTTACAACATAATCTTGTGTACCGCCGGCATAAGTATAGATGGTACTCTCACTGCCCATAAAGCCGATATCTGCTTCATCTGTAAGTACCGCGGTCATGGTCTTGTCGGCACCGAATCCCGTAACCAGTGTAAGTTCAATGCCTTCCTCCTTAAAGTATCCTTCTTCAATTGCCACATACATAGGTGCATAAAAGATACTGTGCGCAACTTCATTTAAAGTGACCTCGATGGAAGAAGAACTTTCGGAACCTGAGGAATCTTCCTTTTTCCCGCAGCCCATGACCATGCTTGCAATTAAAGTAAGACAAAGTGAAATGCTGATCATCTTGGTTAATATTTTCCTTTTCATAAGACCTCCATTTTAAATTCGATGATTTATCATATGAAAACAGAGAGAAAAAGGTACTGGAATAACAGGGATTTTATGAAAAACTCCGGTATAGACAACAATAAGCAAAATAGATATAATGAAAAATAAGGGAGTCAATGAACCCGCATATTTAACACATGGTTTAAGAAAATTAACGGAGGATATGTAAATGGGATTAATCAAAGCAGTCAAAGGCGCAATAGCCGGAGGTTTGGCGGATCAGTGGAGAGAGTATTTCTACTGTGATTCAATGGATGTGGATGTACTTGTTACTAAAGGCCGTAAAAGGACCAAGGGACGTGCAGCCAACAATAACGGAGAGGAAAATATTATTTCCAATGGTTCTGTAATTGCTGTCAATGAAGGACAGTGTATGATCATTGTAGATCAGGGCAAGGTGGTGGAATTCTGTGCGGAAGCAGGAGAATTCACCTATGACACATCTTCAGAGCCCAGCTTATTTTATGGCAATCTCGGCGAAAATGTAAAAAAGACCTTTGCTACCATCGGCAAGCGTTTTACATTTGCTGGAGATACTGGTAAGGATCAGAGGGTCTATTACTTTAATACCAAAGAGATCATGGGGAACAAGTACGGTACGGCCAATCCCGTTCCTTTCCGTGTAGTAGATCAGAATATCGGCCTCGACATTGATATTTCCATTCGCTGTAACGGTGAGTATTCCTATAAAATTACAGATCCCCTTTTGTTCTACACGAATGTCTGCGGTAATATCACAGATGATTATGAAAAGAGAGAGCTGGACAGCCAGTTAAAGGCTGAGCTGATGACGGCTCTTCAGCCTGCTTTTGCAAGAATATCGGCTATGGGCGTCAGATACAGCGAGGTTCCCGGCCATACCATGGAACTGGCTGATGCACTTAATGATATTCTTTCAGAAAAATGGGCGCAGATCCGCGGTATTGAGATTGTTTCCTTTGGTATCAATGCCATGAAGGCTTCCGAAGAGGATGAGGCTATGATCAAAGAACTGCAAAAGAGTGCGGTTCTCCGTAATCCCAATATGGCTGCTGCTGCACTTGTGGGCGCTCAGGCAGAAGCTATGAAGGCAGCTGCTGCCAATACATCTACAGGGCCTATGATGGCATTTGCAGGAATGAATATGGCAACCCAGGCAGGGGGCATGAATGCGCAGCAGCTGTTCCAGATGGGTGCTCAGACAGGCGCAGGAAATATCCAGCAGGCAGCTTCGGTTTCGCAGGAAGCACCTAAGATGCAGGCGGCAGCGGGATGGACCTGCAGCTGCGGGCAGACCGGAAATACCGGTAAATTCTGCAGTGAATGCGGTGCACTGAAACCAGCAGAAACCGGGTGGAAATGTGTTTGCGGCGCAATCAATAAGGGTAAGTTCTGCAGCGAGTGCGGCACTAAAAAACCGGCAGATGAACCTTTGTATAAATGTGACAAGTGTGGATGGGAGCCGGAAGATCCCAAGAATCCGCCTAAATTCTGTCCTGAATGCGGCGATCCCTTTAACGACAATGACATACAGCAATAATCCTGCAGGGATAGTATTGCTTTTGGGGGACAGGATATGAGCGAGTTTGATGAGAATCTGGATGCCAAAGTGGCCTCCACAATGGAAGAAACTGATAAGAAATGCCCAAGCTGCGGCGGAGTCATGGATTTTGACCCCGCCACAGGTGGTTTAGTGTGTCCTTACTGCGGACACGAAGAAGTGATCGCGAAAAAAGCAGAGCAGCCGGAAACAGCCCAGGAGCTTGCTCTTTCAGAAGCAGAGAGCACTGAAAATTTTGACTGGGGTGCAGAAAAGAAGACTGTGCTGTGTAAAGCATGCGGTGCGGAGTCTGTTTATGATGCATTGGAGATTTCAGCGGTCTGTCCGTTCTGCGGCTCCAATCAGGTTATGGAGGCATCGGATCAAAAGACTATGGCGCCGGGAGGGGTAGTGCCGTTCCGGATCACGGATGAAAAAGCATCAGAGCTTTTTAAGAACTGGATCAAAAAGAAATGGTTTTGTCCCAAACTGGCCAAAGAAAGTGCAAAAGCCAAAAATTTTAAAGGGATATACCTTCCTTACTGGACTTTCGATGCCAAAACTTTATCAGAATATGCTGCGGAGTATGGAAAAGACCGCAGAGTCAAAGACGGAGAAAAAACCAGGATTGAGACTGACTGGTATCGGACCAAAGGCACTTACAGGGAATCTGTTGACGATGAACTGGTCTGTGCCACCACCAATCACAGGCAGTCAATGCTGCAGGGAATTGAGCCTTTTGATACAGCTTCCAATAAAAGTTACCGTCCTGAATATGTGGCGGGATTTGCAGCAGAGCGCTACTCAGTGGGAATTAAAGATGCCTGGAGTATGGCAAAGAACAATATAAAGTTTAGGATTTCCAACAGAATTGAGAAAAAGATCCTAAAGGAGGAACATGCGGATCAGATAAGAAATTTGCGTGTTACTACAACATTTGAAGATATTACATACAAATACCTGCTTTTACCGGTATGGCTGTCAAGTTATAAATATAAGGATAAGATATATCAGTTTATGGTAAACGGCCAGACCGGAAAGGTTGCCGGAAAGATACCGATTTCCGTTCCCAAGGTCGTTATTACCACTGTCGGTATCATAGCGGCATTTCTTCTAATCAGCTGGCTGTTGTTTTACTTTGAATAAGGATACAGGAGTGGAGATATGAGTACGGGATTAACAGGAATGATAGTGGTCTTAGTTCTGATACTGATAATTATGGGCAGTATCGTATATGGAGTCTTTCGGGTCAAAAGAGCAATCAGGTCTTTTTCCAGAGCGGCTTTTGGCACGGATTCTTTGAAAGAAGGGTTTGACAAGGTTGGAGAGGAATATGCAAGTACTCCTAAATCCGTATCGGCTATGACAGGTCTGTATCTTCCTAAAATTAAAAGAGAGTTTCCGGAATTTCAATACGATGAGATGAAAGTCAGGGCTGAAAATGTCCTGACTTCTTATCTGATGGCGATCAGTGCCGGGAATGCCGGACTTTTGAAAGAAGGAAGCAGGGAGCTTAAGGATAAACTGGAAATGCATATCACCATGCTGAAAGGCAGGGGAGAAAAGGAGAGATTTTCCAATATCAAGCTTCACAGAACGGAGATAGCAGATTATAAAAAAAGAAATGGGAGATGTACCGTTACTTTTCAGACTTCCTTACAGTATAAGTATTCCCTAATGCAGGAAGGCGGAAGGGTAGTGGGTGGAAATCCCAATATGCTGATGCAGTCAAGATATAATGTGGATCTTGTGTATATTCAGGACAGGAATCTTGTAGAAGATGAAAGAGATCTGTCTCTGGGGATTAACTGCCCGAACTGCGGTGCCCCTATTTCGGGTCTTGGCAGCAAGTTTTGTGAGTATTGTGGGACGCCGGTGGTGGAAATAAATATCTATGCATGGACTTTTCATAATGTAAGTGAAGTACAGTAGTAAAACAAAAGTCAGGAGTTAACAGATGAGCATTTACGATACATTAAATCAACAGCAAAAGGAAGGAGTCTTTACTGTAAACGGACCGGTTCTGCTCCTGGCAGGAGCGGGCAGCGGCAAGACAAGGGTTCTGACCCACAGAATTGCTTATTTAATTGAAGAAATAGGAATCAATCCATGGAATATCATGGCCATAACTTTTACCAATAAAGCAGCAGGGGAAATGAAGGAGAGAGTAGAGGATCTGGTGGGATTTGGATCTGGAAGTATCTGGGTGACCACGTTTCATTCTACCTGTGTCAGGATTCTGAGACGCTATATAGACAGGATCGGTTACAATACCAATTTTACAATTTATGATACTGACGATCAGAAATCGGTGATGAAGGATATCTGTAAGAGACTGAATGTAGATACTAAAATGTTTAAGGAAAGAAGTATTCTTTCTGCGATCTCTTCTGCAAAAGATGAATTGATTTCGCCTAATGAGTATAGTTTAAGTACCGGAGGGGATTATCATAAACAGAAAATCGCACAGCTATATCAGGAATATCAGGCAGCCTTAAAGAAAAACAATGCAGTGGATTTTGATGATCTTATCATGCTGACGGTGGAACTGTTTAAAGCCTGTCCCGATGTTCTTGGCAGCTATCAGAATCGTTTTAAATGTATTATGGTCGATGAGTATCAGGATACCAATACAGCGCAGTTTGAGCTGATCCGTCTTCTTGCGGGAGAAAAACATAATCTGTGCGTGGTTGGTGACGATGACCAGTCTATTTATAAGTTTCGGGGAGCAAATATCAGAAATATACTGGATTTTGAAAAATACTATCCGGAGGCTGTTGTCATACGTCTGGAGCAGAATTACCGTTCTACTCAGAATATACTGGATGCAGCCAATACCGTCATAAGAAATAATAAGGGACGAAAAGAAAAGTCCCTTTGGACCGATCATGGAGCCGGTAATCTGGTCCATTTCCGACAGTTCGATACAGCATATGAAGAAGCGGAATTCGTGGCTGATGATATTTCCCGGAAAAAGAGACAAGGTATTTATGATTTTAAAGACAGCGCCATACTTTACAGGACTAATGCACAGGCAAGACTTCTGGAAGAACGTTTTGTAGTGGAAGGCATACCTTATGATGTGGTGGGCGGCGTTAACTTTTACGCCAGAAAGGAGATCAAAGATCTGCTAGCTTATCTGAAAACCATAGATAACGGCAGGGATGATCTGGCGGTAAAAAGGATCATCAATGTTCCAAAAAGAGGAATCGGCGCTTCTACCATAGTCAAAGTCCAGGAATATGCCGACCAAAAGGAGATCAGCTTTTATGACGCCCTGCGGGAAGCCGATGAAATTACAACTATTGGCAGAAGCGGAGCAAAGCTTAAACCTTTTGTGAATATGATCCAGGCATTCAGAAGCAAGCTGTCTTATTACGGTCTGGAAGATCTGATAAAGGATGTCATTGAAACAACAGGATATGTTAAGGAACTGGAGGATTCTAACGAGGAAGATGCGGAAGGCCGTATTGAAAATATTGATGAACTTGTAAGCAAGATCGTATCTTATGAAGAGACCCATGATGAGCCTTCTTTAAGCGAATTTCTTGAGGAAGTGGCTCTGGTTGCGGATATTGATAATGTAAATGAGGACAGTAACAGAGTATTGCTTATGACTCTTCACAGTGCCAAAGGACTGGAATTTCAGAACGTTTATCTGACAGGCATGGAGGATGGTCTGTTTCCCAGCTATATGAGTATCACATCAGATGATGCGGGGGAAATTGAGGAAGAAAGGCGGCTTGCCTATGTGGGAATTACCCGGGCCAGGGAGGATCTGACGATCTGCTGTGCCAGACAGAGGATGATCCGGGGAGAAACGCAGTATAATGCAGTCAGCCGCTTCGTGAAAGAAATACCGGAGAGCCTTCTTGATAACAGACCGCCGGTTCCTAAATATGTGTCTTCTGAAGTGGCTTACACGCCGAAATATGGTTACAATAAACCTGTGGCATCACTGCGGCCCAATATTACGGCGGCGGAAAATAAACCCTATATTGCTAACGCCGGCAGTACCGGAACAGCTTCTTTCGGCGCTATGGGCATTGTAAAAGGCGGATCGGCTGTGGCCGGCGAAAGGCCGGATTATGATGCTGGAGACAGGGTGCAGCATATCAAATACGGTATGGGAACCGTTATCGCCATGGAGCCGGGGCCCAGGGACTATAAGGTGACAGTTGATTTCGATGATGCCGGACAAAAGATCATGTATGCTGCCTTTGCAAAACTTAAAAAAGTGTAAATTATTTTAAATACCAGTAGTAAAATCATTTGTAAAATGTTATACTAGATTCATTGAAAGAAAGAGGAAAGAGAGGAACTGGCTATGAATACATGGAATAAGATTGAAGAATTAATGGATTTTGTAAAGGCTCATGATATTAAGGAATTAAAGGATTATTTTAATAAAAAGGAAGAAGAGAAAAAGAGAAATAATATTATATTATGGGTTCTTGCGATCATCGGAGCAGTTGCAGCAGTGGCAGGTATTGCTTATGCGGTATATCGTTATTTTACGCCGGATTATCTGGAGGATTTCGATGATGATTTTGATGATGATTTCTTCGAGGATGATGACGAAGATACAGACGAGGAAACTGAAAAAATAAAGATCGTCAATGAAAATGCAGCAAATGAAGAAGATTTTGCTGAATAATAGCTTGAGTTCAGAGCTTATAGTTGGATCATGCAGGATGTGCAGATATGTACATCCTGTTTTTAGTTCGCGCGCTATGTCGCGCTTTAACGGGAGCGAAAAAGTATGAAAAAAGGACAGGTATTAGAAGGAATTGTAGAGAGAATTGATTTCCCAAATAAAGGAATCGTTGACACCGGAGAGGGCGTTTGTGTTGTGAAAAATGCACTTCCCGGTCAGAAAGTCAGGCTGGCTGTGAATAAAGTCAGACATGGAAAGGCAGAAGGAAGGCTGCTTGAAGTGGAAGAAAACTCTTTGCTTGAAACGGGCAGCCCTTGCCCGCATTTCGGAACCTGCGGAGGATGTACCTATATTTCCCTGCCTTATGAGGAACAACTTAAGATCAAGGAAGGACAGATTATGCGGCTTCTTAACAGCGTGCTGGATAAACAGGACAGACCATGGAGCTTTGAAGGAATTAAGGGAAGCCCTGCCGTATATGCTTATCGCAATAAAATGGAGTTTTCTTTCGGAGATGAGGTAAAGGACGGACCGCTGGCTCTAGGCATGCACAAAAGAGGAAGCTTTTATGATATTGTTACAGTACAAGAATGTCAGATCGTAGACGAGGATTATCGGAGTATTCTTTCTTATACCAGAGATTATTTTGATAATGAAAAAATAACTTTTTTTCACAGGCTCCGTCATACGGGATATTTGAGACATCTGCTTGTGAGAAAGGCGGCAAAAACGGGAGAGATACTGGCTGCTTTGGTGACTACTTCCCAGGAAGAGCATGATCTGAAGCCCTGGGTAGAAGGACTTCTTTCCCTTGATCTAAAAGGAAAATTTGCAGGAATACTTCATATTACCAATGATTCCGTTGCGGATGTGGTGCAAAGCGACCATACAGATATTTTGTATGGACAGGATTTCTTTTACGAGGAACTGTTGGGGCTGAAATTTAAGATAACCACTTTTTCTTTTTTTCAAACGAATACTCTAAGCGCGGAAGTGCTGTATGAGCTGGCCAGAGAATATGTAGGTGACCTTAAAGGGGGCTGCAAAGACAACTGTGAACCGGATAAAGTCGTTTATGATCTGTACAGCGGAACAGGGACTATTGCACAATTGCTGGCACCTGTTGCAAAGAAAGTCATCGGCGTAGAGATTGTGGAGGAGGCAGTAGAGGCTGCTAAGAAAAATGCATTGGAAAACGGTCTGCATAATTGTGAATTTATTGCCGGGGACGTACTGAAGGTTCTGGATACTATAGAAGAAAAGCCGGATATGATCGTTTTAGATCCGCCAAGGGATGGGATCCATCCCAAGGCTTTGTACAAGATCATTGATTATGGTATTGATAAGCTGGTATACATATCCTGTAAGCCTACCAGCCTTGTCAGGGATCTGGAAGTTTTTCTGGAGAAAGGATATGTTGTTGAAAAAGCGGCAGCTGTGGATCAATTCCCGTGGACTACCGGGATAGAGACGGTTGTCTTACTTTCCAGGGAAGAAGAAAGGTAGCGGTCAAGTGTTTTAAGATAGATTAATAGGTGGCAGTGTTTAAATCTACTATTGTGTGTTCCTTATAGGTGTTTTGAACAAAATATAAGGTGGAAGCCTCTTCTCTTTAATTTATAGTGCGATTTAGATTGATTTGTGGTAACATATTATCGGACTTACAATCAGAAGAGGAACGTGAAATTACTTGGAGGTAGATTTAGATGGCTGACAAAACCAATGCCAACATCGGCTTTGAAAAACAACTGTGGGATGCTGCTTGTGTCCTATGGGGACATATCCCTGCGGCAGAATATCGGAAGGTAATCATCGGTCTTATATTCTTACGCTACATTTCTGCAGCTTTTGATAGGCGCTATCAGGAACTTGTAGACGAAGGGGATGGGTTCGAGGATGATCGTGATGCCTATACTATGGAGAATGTGTTCTTCGTACCTGAAGAGGCTCGATGGAGTACGATTGCTTCTGCGGCTCATACTCCGGAGATTGGAACAGTCATTGATACGGCCATGAGGGCGATTGAGGCTGAAAACAAGATACTGAAAAATGTCCTTCCGAAGAATTATGCCAGCCCTGACCTTGATAAGCGAGTGTTGGGTGACGTGGTAGATATCTTCACCAATAACATCGACATGAGCGATACGGAAGAAAGCGAAGACCTTCTTGGACGAACCTATGAATATTGCATTGCGCAGTTTGCTGAAAAGGAAGGTGTCGGCGGTGGTGAATTCTATACGCCTTCCAGCGTGGTTAAAACGCTTGTCGCTATCCTGCGTCCTTTTGATAACTGCCGTGTATATGACTGCTGCTGTGGCTCCGGTGGTATGTTTGTACAGAGTGCAAAGTTTATTCAGGCTCATTCCAGCAAGCGTGGTGCCATTTCTGTTTATGGACAAGAGGCGAATGCCGACACATGGAAGATGGCTAAGATGAACATGGCGATCCGTGGTATTGACGCTGACTTCGGACCTTACCATGCAGATACATTTACTAATGATTTGCATCCGACATTAAAGGCTGACTTTATCTTAGCGAACCCTCCATTCAACTATCATCCTTGGAATCAGGAAAAACTGCTGGAGGATGTTCGTTGGAAGTATGGTATACCTCCTGCTGGTAATGCTAACTATGCATGGATTCAGCATATGATCCATCACCTTGCACCAGCTGGAAAAATCGGCCTTGTGCTGGCAAACGGAGCTCTCTCCACGCAGTCCAGCGGTGAAGGTGCAATCCGTAAAAGGATTATAGAGGACGATCTGATTGAGGGCATTATTGCTATGCCGACGCAACTTTTCTATAGTGTGACCATTCCTGTTACGCTATGGTTTATTACCAAGGGAAAGAAGCAGAAAGGTAAGACGCTCTTTATTGATGCCCGCAAGATGGGACATATGGTGGATCGAAAGCACAGAGATTTCTCCGAAGAAGATATTCAAAAACTGGCTGATACCTTTGAGGCTTTTCAAAATGGAATGCTTGAGGAGGTCAAAGGCTTTTGCTCAGTTGCCACACAGCAGGATATCGCAGAGCAAGATTACATCCTGACTCCAGGACGCTATGTGGGCATTGAAGAGCTGGAAGACAATGGAGAGCCTTTCGAGGAGAAAATGGCAAAGTTGACTTCGGAGCTTTCAGATATGTTTGCCAAGTCCCGTGAACTGGAGGATGAGATCAGAAGGAAGCTGGGGGCGATTGGATATGAAATTTGATGAGAGCTTACTCTACAATATAAAATCAGATCGTGAAGGTACCAGACATTCTTTGTTCGACCTTGCTATTTGGAAGAATGGACTTGCATTTAAAAAAATAAACTTTTCAAAGAATGGCCGGCCTATAATCAAGATTGCAGAACTGAATAACGGAATCAGTTTAAATACATCTTTTACTCAGGGAGACTATGGAGAAGAGGTATTTATTCGTTGGGATGATCTTTTATTCTCTTGGTCTGGAAATCCACAGACTTCAATAGATGTATTTCGCTACCGTCTGCAGGAAGGATGGCTAAATCAGCATATTTTTAAGGTGACAGCGAATAAAGAACTTGTTACTAAGGATTATCTTTATTATGTTTTAAAGTTATTAAAGCCGCACTTTACTCAAATAGCAACAAACAAACAGACAACCGGGTTGGGTCATGTTACAATTGCAGACTTAAAACGCATGAGTTTAGTGGTTCCGCCCAAGGAGGTACAAAATCAGATCGTTTCGATTTTAAAGGCTATTGATGACAAAATCGAAGTGAGTACTAATATAAACGATAATTTATTATTGGAGATCCTTCTCCACGATTAGCCCATCTTACTGCCTGTTGAAAATCAACCGTACAATAAAATCCCCATGAAAAATCTTTTGTATACTTTGTCTTGCGAACTTCTGGAAATTCAACTATTTCCTTACTTGCATGATAGAGTATCATATAATTGTACCTCTACTTTCTTGGTTATTATTTTAAACGATAATTTACCGCCGTATATGATGCTGGAAATCTGCTACAATGTAGTATGCGGCGGTAACGTGGAAACGGCGAAGCCGTTTTCGAGTCCACAGGTAGCTTAGAGCTGGATGTTAGACACATCAATCTCACCAGACATAAGTTTAGGCAACAGTGTATCTCGTAAATTAGATAATTGAGTATTTTCCATATAGTTAAGCGTAATCTGCTCATAAATGGGCGCATAAACATCATTAAACAAAGAAAGCATTTCCCTATCAGGAATGAGTACTTTTAATGACCTGAAATTAGTTTTATTGAATTTTGGTTGAGCACTTCCAGTTACAATAGACCGAAGCAGATATTGACCATATGCACTTGTAAAAAGTAAATAAAGATAGTGTTCATATAAATCTGAACGAAGTAATACTGCATTTGGTGCCAAGCTCATGCGTTTTTTAAGGTGAGGACATCTGAAAACAGTTCCTACATTTGCTCCAACATTGGAAATTATAATCTCACCTCCATAAAGTTTGCTTTTCCCAAGAAATTCATAAGCAGCATCAGAAATATACAACATATCCGAACTGTAGTTATTATTGTAATCAGTAAGTCTTATCAAGACATTATTAGTCTCTTCTGCGAGATATTGTACATTTTCTGCAAGAGATTTAAAACTACCATTAGCGACATAATCAGTGATAAGGACATCCATATCCCCCAGGTTTGTTATAAACCATCCTGTAGGAATAGTAGTTTTTCCGAAATAACAGCCAAACCATTGATCAAATAATAGTTGAGCTTGCTCTGTTAAATTATCGTTTGAATCGGAACAAAGAAACTGTAAGGAGAAAGAAACCTTGAAAAGGAGTATTATGATAGAAAGTACACAAAGGAGCGATTGATATGTCAGGATTTTATATGGAAGCTGACTATGAAAATTCCATCATAGAGCTTTTCCAAGGTATGGGGTATCGCCATGTTTATGGACCTGATATTGAGAAGAATTTTAATAGTCCACTATATGAGGATGAACTTACATCTGCGTTGTATCGGTTGAATCCTTCCATGCCTGAGGATGCCATCGTAGATGCGCTGTTTAAACTGAAGAATTTTGAAAATGCTGAGCTGGTTCAGAAGAATGCTGTCTTTATGGATTATCTTCAGTATGGTGTCGCAGTGCGCTATTTTGTCAAGGGGGAGGAGCGTTCAGGCCTCGTGTATCTTGTTGATTATAAGAATCCTGATAACAATTCCTTTGTCGTTGCAAACCAGTGGACCTTTATTGAAAACAGTAATAAGCGACCGGATGTGCTCCTTTTCCTGAATGGACTGCCCGTAGTGCTAATTGAGTTGAAATCTCCGTCTCGCGAAGAAACCGATGCTTCAGAAGCATACCTGCAGATTAGAAACTATATGCAGGAAATCCCGTCAATGTTCATTTATAACTGCATTTGCGTTATGAGTGACCACCTGACATCTAAAGCTGGAACGATTACTTCTGGTGAGGATCGTTTTATGGAATGGAAAACCAAGGACGGCAGTTATGAGAATACGCAGTATGCTCAGTTTGATACCTTCTTTGAGGGGATTTTTAAGCGAGAACGTTTGCTTGATATTATAAAAAACTTTATCTGCTTCTCTAATGAAGGATTGAAGCAGTCCAAAATACTAGCTGGTTATCATCAGTACTTTGCTGTCAACAAAGCTGTAGCCTCAACGAAGCACGCGATTGAGACGGACGGAAAAGGTGGTGTATTCTGGCATACTCAGGGCAGCGGAAAGTCACTGTCGATGATTTTCTATGCCCACCTGCTACAGGAAGCATTGGATAGCCCGACCATCGTGGTACTCACGGACCGAAACGATCTGGATGATCAACTCTTCGGCCAATTTGCTAAGTGCAAAGACTTCCTGCGTCAGGAGCCAATGCATGCAGAAAGCCGGGAGCATTTGAAAGCCCTGCTTGACGGCAGGCAGGCAAACGGGATCATCTTCACCACGATGCAGAAATTCGAAGAATCCCACGAGCCATTGTCTGAGCGCAGAAATATCGTCGTTATGGCAGATGAAGCTCACCGTGGGCAATATGGCCTCAAAGAGAAAGTAGATACTGAGACTGGAAAAATTAAAATTGGTACTGCTCGTATTATCCGTAACAGCCTGCCTAATGCTACATACATCGGTTTTACTGGTACGCCTATCTCAATGAAGGATAGGAGCACCCGCGAGGTCTTTGGTGATTATATTGACGTTTACGATATGACGCAAGCAGTCGAAGATGGAGCTACCCGTCCGGTTTACTACGAAAGCCGCGTCATCAAACTGAAGCTCGACGAAGCTACGCTGCGGCTCATCGATACGGAATACGACATCATGGCCAACAATGCAGATCCGGACGTTATCCAGAAAAGCAAGCGTGAGCTGGGCCAGATGGAAGCTATTCTGGGTAATGAGCAGACCATTGCTTCCCTTGTGGCTGACATTTTGGATCATTACGAAAATTATCGTGCAAATCTGCTCACCGGGAAGGCGATGATAGTTGCTTATTCCCGCGTCATTGCCATGAAAATATATAACCGCATTATGCAGCTAAGACCTTCGTGGACTGATAAGGTAGCCATTGTTATGACGGAAAGCAATAAAGACCCAGAAGAGTGGAGACCTATCATTGGCAATAAACGCTATAAGGACGAGCTTGCAAAGAAGTTCAAAGATAACGACAGCCCGCTGAAGATCGCCATTGTTGTAGATATGTGGTTGACAGGATTTGATGTTCCGTCTCTTGCTACAATGTATGTTTATAAGCCAATGCAGGGGTATAATCTGATGCAGGCAATTGCTCGTGTAAATCGTGTCTTTGGTGACAAGGAAGGCGGTCTGGTTGTTGATTATGTTGGTATCGCCGCAGCTCTCAAAGTAGCGATGAATGACTATACCTTGCGCGACAAGAATAATTATGGAGATACTGACGTTGCAAAGGTGGCTTATCCTAAGTTCCTTGAGAAGCTGTCTATTTGCCACGATATTTTCCACGGGTACGATTATTCCAAGTTCATGATCGGTACTGACCTTGAACGATCCAAGACCATCAGCGGAGCGGTCAATTTTATTGTTGCTGTTGATAAGGAACGAGAGCGAGAGGATTTCCTTAAAGAGGCCATTATGCTTCGTCAGGCTTTGTCGCTCTGCTCGTCGCTCACCGAGGAAAGCCTGCGTATAGAAGCAGCATTTTTCGAGTCAATACGAGTGCTTGTTATGCGCCTTATGAATCAGGGCGAGGGAAAGAAAATCTCCCTGCCTGAAATGAATGCCAGGATAAACGCGCTACTTAGCCAGAGTGTAAAGAGCGATGGCGTCATTAATTTGTTCTCGGATGTGTCGGAGGAGTTTTCACTGTTTGATCCGAAGTTCCTTGAGGAAATCTCCAAGATGAAAGAGAAAAACCTTGCTGTTGAATTGTTGAAAAAGCTAATTGCAGAACAGGTACAGATTTACCGTCATACCAATGTGGTTAAATCCGAGAAGTTTAGCGAGATTATCCAAAGCGCGATGAATCGTTATTTGAACGGAATGCTTACAAATGAAGAGGTCATTCAGGAACTGCTGAACCTCGCTCATCAGATAGCTGCTGCGCAAAAAGAAGGTGATCTGCTGGGTCTTACTGCTGATGAACTGGCATTCTATGATGCGCTGACAAAGCCACAGGCAATTAAGGACTTCTATGAAAACGAAGAGCTGATTGCCATCACTAAGGAACTGGCAGATACACTCCGAAAGAATCGTACTATTGATTGGCAGAAACGTGACTCGGCCAGAGCGAAAATGCGTATGATGATTAAAAAGCTCCTTAAGAAACATCGCTATCCACCGGAGGGCATGGACGATGCTGTTCAGACCGTTATGTTTCAGTGCGAGCTGTGGACTGATAACACAGACATGGAAGAGAGGGATCATAATGTGGTCAATTACTCCTTTAGGCCAGAGCAGAATTTGAGTATGGTTGCTGAAGAAGCTGCGTTATATGAGAAAAAAGATTGAATCTTGGAGGTAAAATATGGACGCTCGCAAAGGTAACATTTACGAAATTTTAAACGGTAACAAGCAGTTCTTGATACCGGTATATCAGCGGTATTATAGCTGGGACATTGAACAGTGCAAACGGCTCTGGAATGACATTGTCAATATGCAGAAAAAGGGCAAAGTAGGCCATTTTGTCGGCTCCATTGTCAATATCGCGGAGCAGGCTATGCCAACAGGCGTTCAAAAATATATGATCATTGATGGGCAGCAGCGCATGACGACACTGTCTTTGCTCCTGCTTGCTCTCCGTGATTATGCGATTAAGAATCCGGAGGATACCACGATCAATGCCCGACGCATCGATAATATGCTTTTGAAGAATGAGTATGAGAGCGGAGATGAACGGTACAAGCTCCTTTTGACGGATACCGACCGCGACATCTTTATAGATCTTGTGGAAGAGAAGCCTATTTCAGATGATATAAGGTCCAAGCTGCTAGATAATTATAAATACTTTGCTGGTAAGATTGCCAATAAGGAATTACAGCCTGCAGAGGTTTACGAGTCTATTGGTAAGCTGCAGATTGTAAATATTACGCTAGATCGTTCTGTAGACGATGCACAGGCTATTTTTGAAAGCTTGAATTCCACAGGTAAGGAGCTATCGGAAGCTGACCTGATAAGGAACTACGTCTTGATGGGATTAGAGCCTACGGAGCAAACCTATGTTTACGAGCACCTGTGGCGTCCTATGGAATTGCTGTTTGTTTATGGGACACAGGATTCTGTCATGGACAGATTCTTTAGAGATTATTTGACTATGAAAATCACCCGTATTCCCAAGCAGGATCGCGTATATGAGGAATTTAAGCTTTACCACCTGAACTGTGAATTTGGAACCATCTGCGAGCTATGCCAGGATCTGCTCATTTACGCCAAGTATTATACAGACATGGTATTTAAACGAAGCAGAAACCCGGCACTTAAAGCTCTCTATGAGGATATCAATGATCTTCGGATGGAGGTATCTTATCCTTTCCTGCTCAAGATACATAACGATTACACGGAGGGCATTATCTCAGAGGATGAGTTGAAGCAGGTCATCCAACTTTGCATCAGCTATGTATTCCGGCGCAGTATTTGCGATATACCAACTAATTCTCTGAATAAGACTTTTGCTACGTTAAAAAATGAAATCAGGACAGAAGACTATGTCAATTCCATCAAGGCGTTTTTCGTTATGAGGGATGACTATAAGGAATTTCCGAATGATGAGAAATTTACGGCTGCCTTTGTTTCGAGAGATATTTATACCATGCGTTCGCGTAACTTTATACTCAGCCATTTGGAGAACTATGGCAACAAGGCTCCGATTATCATTGAGAACTACACGATTGAGCATATCATGCCTCAGAATACCAGTTTGAGCCCTGAATGGCAGCAGATGCTTGGATCTAATTGGCGTGAGGTGCAGAAGACATATCTGCATACCATTGGCAATTTGACGCTCACTGCGTATAATTCTGAAATGAGTGATCATCCATTTATGGTCAAGATGGATATGGAAGGCGGCTTTAGGGAAAGTGCACTCCGGCTTAATGCTTACGTTGTGAAGCTCACGAAATGGAATGAGCAAAGTATAAAAGAGCGTGCTTCTTTGTTGGCGGACAAGGCGAAAAAGATCTGGGCCTTCCCGGATATGACCGCTGAGGAGCTGGCCCCTTATCAGACAGTAGAGAAACCAGTAGAGCGTTATAGCCTTGAGACTTATGATACGAATGTTTTCACAAAGACGCTGTTTGAGGTACTTGATCGTCGTATCCAGAATATTTCTCCCAATGTGAAGCGTGAATTCAAAAAGCTGTATGTTGCTTATAAATTAGATACCAATTTTGTAGATATCGTGTTCCTGAAGCAGCGGCTCCGTATTTCATTGAATATGAAGTTCTCTGAGGTAACAGATCCAAAAGGAATCTGCCGAGATATAACTGGTCTTGGCAGGTGGGGTAATGGTGATGTTGAGCTGTATATGGAACACACCTCAGATGTCGATCAAATTATGGAAATTATCGAGCAGTCTTATCGTCTCCAGGCGGATGAATAATAGCTCATTTAAGATCCCTGCCTTTGAAATCGCAGTCAGCAGCTAAGACCGTTTGCCTTTTGAGCAGATGAAAATAATACAGAACAAGGAGAGAATGATCTGTACAAAAGGCATGGTGTACCAGACGCCGTTAAGGCCCAGGAACATAGGCAGTGTAAAAATCGCTATGACAGTTAAAACCACTTCCCCATATACAAGAAAGCTGGACTTTACCAGTGATTTGGTGGCGTAAAAGTAAGAAACGGAAGGTTTGGTAAGTCCATACAGGGCCATGACCAGCGAAAAAGCGGGAGCCGAATGTGCAATGATATCGGCAGCTCGATGAGAAGTACCGTAAAAGACCGGAATCTGATAGCGTAGAAGGTATACCAGAGTGCCGCTTAAAATGCCCAGAAAAATGCCGAGGAAAAAGGTCATCCGGGTATATGCTTTTAAGGATTTTTCATCTCCCTTTCCTTTGTTTAAGCTTAGAAGCGGCTGTGCACCGTCACTAATGCCTTGGACTAAAAGTTCCATAAAAGAAACCAGATAGGCAAGTACGGCATAGGCGCTTACAGCTTCTTCGCCTCCGTATTTCAGACACTGCAGATTCATAAATATAATTGTAACAGAAGGCAGATAAGTCAGACCAAAAGGAGAAGCGGCAACTTTTAAAATTGAAGATACCGCCCTGGGGTCAGGCTTCATATTTTTCAAGGAGATCCGGTTCTTTTTCCTGATATAAAAAACAATACTGAAAATGAGGGTTACGCATTGACCGATAACGGTAGCCATAGCTGCGCCTGTAAGTCCCATTTGAAGAACCAGGATCAAATAGTAGTCAAGTATGATATTCAAAATGCATCCACAGGCCATGGAACACATGGAATAAAATGAAGCGCCCCGGTTTCGCATAAGGGGGACGGTTCCGCTTGCAAGGGTCTGAACGATACCGCCGCATAAAATCGCCCGAAGGTAAGTAAGAGCGTATTCGCTGACTTCGCCCTCAGCACCGAGAAGCTTAAGCAAGGAACTTCCGGCAAAAAACAGGATGGCGGTAAGGATAACGGAACCTGTAAGCAGAAGGAAAAAGGCGTTGCCTTCCATTTTATCGGCTGTCCGCTCATCTCCAATGCCCCTGTTTAAAGAGACCATGACAGAAGCGCCCATGCCGATGCCGGTTCCAAGAGCTATAATAAGGGCTACCAGGGGCCAGGCAATATTGATGGCAGCCAGACCTACATCGCCCATGGCCCTGCCTACAAAAATGCCGTCAACAATGGAATAGATACCTGTCAATAAAAAGGATAAAGTTGAAGGGAGAATAAAGCTCAGATATTTTTTCTTCATAATAACCTCCACTTATATATTTAGCCTGACTGAACAAAAAAGTCAATATCATGTCTTGTAATTCCTAGTAAAACAGTAGTATAATAGTGAAATAAAAAGTATTTAATATTACGGTTCTGATCTGAAGACTGAAAGAAAGGTATGGTTTATTGATATGAAAATTTCAACAAAAGGGCGGTATGCATTAAGGCTTATGCTGGATCTGGCGATCAATGATGCTTCTGCTCCCATTCGGATCAAGGATATTGCGCTCAGACAGAATATATCTGACAAATATTTGGAACAGATCATTTCCGGCTTGAATAAGGCCGGTTTTGTAAAAAGTATCAGAGGCCCCCAGGGCGGCTATAAGCTTGCCAAGGATCCTTCCTATTATACGGTGGGAATGATCCTGCGGCTGACGGAAGGCTCACTTGCTCCTGTTGCCTGTCTGGAGGATGAGGTGAACCAGTGTGACAGGCAGGAAATCTGTGCCACATTAAAGCTCTGGCAGCAGCTGGATGATGCCATCAAAGGCGTAGTGGATACGGTAACACTTGCCAGACTGGTAGAATGGCAGGAAGAAAAGATAGGTAACTATGTGATCTGAGAATACAGGGATAGAAAAGTGCGTATGGTCTGTTATACGCACTTTTTTGTATGGATATGTTTTCGAAGAAGAAACAATGCCGCTACATTGGGAATGACCATACAGGCGTTGATCAGATCTGTGCACTCCCACACAAAAGTAAGGGGCAGTACAGCGCCTACATAGATCATGACAATGTAAGCTACTTTGTAGACAAAGATACCTTTACTGCCTGCCAGATATTCCATGGCACATTCTCCCAGATAGGACCAGCCGATCAGCGTAGCAATGGCAAACGCCACAAGGCACAGAGAGAGAAAGATACTGCCGAGACCTGGCAGATAGCTAAAAGCCGCTTCCGTAAGTCCGGCCTCGCTGATGCCCTCGGTGGAACCGGGATGACAGATCATATTGGTCACGATCACCAGCCCGCTTAACAGACACATGACTACAGTGTCCCAGAAAACGGCAGTCATAGAAACATATGCCTGCTTTCCGGGATCAGGGGTAGTCGAAGCAGCCGCAGTAATGGAGGCAGTACCGATACCGGCTTCGTTGGTAAAAAGTCCTCTGGCAATTCCGTATCGGACTGTTACCATTATAGAGGAACCGATGGCGCCGCCTGCGATGGCTCTCGGCGCAAGCGCACTTTTTATGATAAGAGTAATGGCAGGAACCAGAGCAGTTCTGTTAAGGAAAAGCAGCAAAATACAGCTGCCGGTAAACAGAACGGCCAGAAAAGGAACAATCTTCATACAGACATTTCCTATGGACTTGATCCCTCCTACAATTACAAATCCGGTGACGAGAGCTGCTGCAAAACCGGCAATCTGGGGTGAGATACCAAAACTCATGGAGGTAGTTTGTGCGATGGAATTGGACTGTGTGGTGCATCCTACGCCGAATGCGGCAATTAATATAAGCAGAGCATATATTTTACCGACTAATTTATTGTGAAGTCCGTTTTCCCAGACATACATGGGACCGCCCCGGTTTAGGCCGTCTGCTTTGGTAGTCCTGAAGCGGACGCTTAAAAAGCATTCGGCATAAGCAGTGGCCATACCTAATATACCGGTGATCCAGCACCAGAAAATGGCACCGGCGCCTCCCAGAGCCACAGCGGTGGAAACTCCTACAATATTGCCTGTTCCAAGAGTGGCAGCAAGTGTAGTTGCCAGTGTGGCAAAAACGGAGAGATTTTCTCCATCTCCCTGTCTGTCGGGAGTAACGGAAAGGCGGATGGCCTTCAAAATATTTTTCTGCGGAAAGTGCAGTTTTATGGTAAAATAAAGATGTGTCCCCATCAGCAGAAAGAGCAGGGGACCGCTCCAGAGAAATTCGTTAATGTTTTTGATGACAGAAAGAATAGAGGACATGATAATAGGGCTTCCTTAAGCAGCTTTGTCTTATTACAATATAGTAGGAAGTTGGTGGGGATATGATAAAATTTAAAGCATACATTAGGAAGAAATGGAAAGTGGCAGTGCCGGTCTTTCTGATCGGTATTTCTCTGCTGCTCAATCTGACAGGATGGATGAGCAGTGCTTTTTGTAATGGCTATGTGAAATACATTTTCCCGGTCTGGGTAGCGACTTACGGCCGGCTGACAGGTATCTTCCCTTTTTCCGCAGGAGAAATTATGCTGTATCTGGCAATGTTCCTTTTAGCCTTATTTATTTTGTGGGCATTTGTGAGGCTCTTGTTCTGCCGGCTTTTGCCTAAGAGAGAAAGCAGATTGTTTAAAGGCGCCGGAACCGTGCTTTTCTGGATTTTCGGTATTGTGTGTGTTATCATGACCCTGAACTGTTTTTTGCTTT
This sequence comes from Lachnospiraceae bacterium, assembly GCA_014803415.1. Taxonomy (GTDB): domain Bacteria; phylum Bacillota; class Clostridia; order Lachnospirales; family Lachnospiraceae; genus Suilimivivens. Next base: position 18,916 of record JAAVBZ010000030.1, on the reverse strand, counting down.
ATCATGTATCTCCCATTGGAGAGCGCTATGCTATAGGAGCGAATTCCAAGGAGCAGTATGGAAGCATGGAAATAGCGGCTCTTCGGGATTATGTTGTGGAACAGGCAAATGAGCTGGCCATGGTTATGAAAAGAGATGAAACCGGGAATCTTCTTTATGAGGGAGATATGAAGCAGGAGGCCAAAGACCAGATGAGAAGGCTTAGCAGCAGCTACGCTGATCTAAGTGGATATTACCCGGATCCCAAACCGCTGAAAACCTCGGAGTTTTTTAGTCAGCAGTACATTATGGGATATTATTTTCCTTTTTCCATGGAGGCCAATTACAATGATATTATGTGTGAGATCAATATGCCTTCCACTTTGTGCCACGAACTGTCACATCTGAAGGGATTTATCCGTGAAGATGAGGCCAACTTTATCGGTTATCTCGCCTGTGTGGATTCAAAGGATGATTTTTTCAGGTACAGTGCATATTTAAGCGTTATTAATTATCTTGACAGAGATTTTCTGAAAGCCATCGGAAACAGCGGCAAAGAATATCTTGTCCATCCTGCCATTAGTGAGCAGGTTGCAAAAGATAACCGGTTTCTGTCCAAAGAAACTTGGGAAATGGTAGAAGAAAATGCGATCATTGATACGGAAATAGTAAAGTCTGCTTCAGATACTTTTACGGAGACTACGCTGGTCCTCAACGGCGTGGAGGATGGGAAGATCAGTTACAGCAGGGTGGTAGAGCTGTTGTTAAAATACTATGACGGCATTCTATATTAATGCATCAGAATATAAGCAGTAAAAGGAAGGGGAATGATATGGGGAACATTGTTGATTATATTCATGAGTATGGAAAGTACACTTTTACACAGGAACCTCTTAATGAGGCTGACAGTCTGGTACTGTGCCAGTTAACTTATCTGAATTACGGCCCTTTTGTACCCGGATTGGAAAAAAGGAATGTGCCGGTCAGTATCCGGAGTATTTATGATCATCCCGACAGAGACAGAATTTTAGATGACTACTGGTACAGAGAAAACAATAAGGAACTGTTTGCGGCAGCAGCTGAGTCAAAACGGTTTGGTTCTCTGAAAATGAACTTCTATGTTAATATTATTAATATAGAGGATGAGACCCAGTTTTCTGCCATAACATATATTCTGGAGGATAAAAATGTTTATATTGCATACCGGGGTACGGATGCTACGATCATAGGCTGGAAAGAAGATTTGAACCTTGCTTTCTCCAAGCCTATCCACAGTCAGTATTTAAGTGTGGAATATATGGACAGGGTAGCAGGATATATTGCCGGGAATTTTTATGCCGGCGGCCATTCCAAAGGCGGAAATCTGGCGGTATACGCCGCTATGAACTGTTCTTCACGCACCAGGAGAAAGCTGCTTCATGTATACAATAATGACGGCCCGGGATTCCGTCCTGAGATCAGGCAAATGGGAAACTATGACGCCATAGCAGACCGGGTCTCTAAATTTATTCCCAGGTCTTCCGTTGTCGGCATGATCCTGGAAGATCATTCCGATTATGAAGTTGTGGAAAGCAAAGGAGTAGGTCTTTTACAGCATAATGCTTACAGCTGGAAAATTGAGGGGCAAAAGTTTGTGCGAGCCAGAAATGTAAGCAATGGAAAAATGCTGCGGGATGCCTCTATGAATGAGTGGATACTGTCTTTGTCAGAGGAAGAAGCCCATGCGTTTATAGATACTTTATATGAGGTGATCAGTGCATCGGAGGCTTCCAATGTATTTGAGTTCAGTGCAGATTTGAAGAAGTCCACGCAGAGTGTGATCGAAGCCGCTAAAGGTGTAGACAAGACCACCAGGAAAGGAATACAAAAAACCTTCCGTTCTCTTTTGGATATAGCTGTAGGAAAGTTTGTTAAAAAGAAATAGGCAAAAAAACGGATTATTTTTTGCAAATCTGTTGACAGGAGGAAAAAAAGCAGATATAATATCAGTTGTTTGCAGGAATGGCGGAATTGGCAGACGCGCACGGTTCAGGTCCGTGTGGTAGCAATACCATGAGAGTTCAAGTCTCTTTTCCTGCACGGAAAGAAGCTCTATAAACGGGGCTTCTTTTTTCATTCATGACAATAGAATCTTCGCGAAGCACGGATTCTGTTGTAGATGGGAAGGAGATTGGGAATGAGCGATTTTATGAAGAAATTTTCTCTGGAAGGGAAAGTAGCACTTGTAACGGGGGCATCCTACGGCATCGGTTTTGCCATAGCGACAGCTTATGCCAAGGCCGGAGCCACTATCGTATTTAATGATATTAAGCAGGAGCTGGTGAACAAGGGGCTGGCTGCTTATGAAGAAAAGGGTATTAAGGCGCATGGGTATGTATGCGACGTTACCAGTGAGGAACAGGTTGGGGCTATGGTTGCCCGGATCGAAGAGGAAGTCGGAGTTATTGATATTCTTGTAAACAATGCGGGAATCATCAAAAGGATTCCTATGTGTGATATGACAGCCGAAGAGTTCCGTCAGGTGATTGACGTTGATCTGAATGCGCCTTTTATTGTATCAAAGGCCGTTATTCCCGGTATGATCAAGAAAGGACATGGTAAAATTATCAATATCTGTTCAATGATGAGTGAACTTGGACGTGAAACGGTTTCTGCTTATGCAGCAGCTAAAGGCGGACTTAAGATGTTGACAAGAAATATTGCCTCCGAATACGGCGAGTATAATATTCAGTGCAACGGCATCGGGCCGGGCTATATTGCGACGCCCCAGACTGCACCCCTGCGTGAAAAACAGCCTGATGGAAGCAGACATCCCTTTGATCAATTTATTATTGCAAAAACTCCTGCGGCACGGTGGGGAGAGACTTCCGATCTACAAGGGCCGGCAGTGTTTCTTGCATCAGAGGCATCCGATTTTGTAAACGGGCATATTCTCTATGTAGACGGCGGTATACTGGCATATATTGGGAAACAACCTTAAACAGAAAGGTGGAATTAATATGAAGATAGCTTTAATCAATGAAAACAGTCAGGCAGCAAAAAATGAACTGATCTTTACTACGTTGAAACAGGTAACAGAGCCTATGGGCCATGAGGTATATAATTATGGCATGTACTCGGCAGAAGATGAACATCAGCTTACTTATGTACAGAACGGTATTCTGGCGGCAGTCCTTTTGAATTCCGGTGCAGCAGACTTTGTGATAACCGGCTGCGGTACGGGAGAGGGCGCCATGCTTGCATGTAATTCTTTTCCCAGGGTGCTTTGCGGACACATTACGTCTCCTCTGGATGCTTATCTGTTTTCTCAGGTAAATGACGGCAACTGTATAGCGCTTCCTTTTGCGGAAAATTTTGGCTGGGGCGGAGAACTGAATCTTCAGTATATATTTGAAAAATTGTTCTGTGCACCGGGAGGCGGAGGATATCCGAAAGAGAGGGCAGTGCCGGAACAGAGAAACAAGAAGATCCTTGATCAGGTAAAAGAAGTGACCCATACAGATATGGTAACCATTCTTAAAAGTCTGGACAGAGAGCTTGTTAAAGGAGCTTTATCAGGTGAAAGATTTGAGGAATACTTCTTTGAAAACTGCAAATGCGATAAGATCGCAGAGTGCGTAAAGGAAATTTTAGCATCATAAATGCCGGTGACAGGCTCAAATTCCCCATAAGAGGTATACTAATACTAACAAGGCAGGTATTTTGGAAAGCTAAATACCGGAAAGAGGTTAGATATGAAACAGGCAATTTTATGGGCAGCAGCAGGATGTGGTTTTACATTCTTCATGACAGCCTTTGGCGCCAGTGTAGTATTCTTTTTTAAAAAAGAAATGGGGAAAAATATTCAGAGAGCTTTTTTGGGATTTGCAGCAGGTGTCATGATAGCGGCGTCTGTCTGGTCGCTTTTGATACCGGCCATCGACCAGACAGTAGAAGCGGGAAAGATCGGATGGGTGCCCGCAGCAGGCGGATTTATTTTCGGAGGAATTTTTTTAATGGCATTGGACCTTTGCATGCCTCATCTTCATTTGGGAGAAAAAAAGGCGGAGGGTCCTCATTCCTCTTTCAAAAGAACTACGTTATTGATCCTTGCAGTTACGCTCCATAACATACCGGAAGGAATGGCAGTGGGGCTTGCTTTTGCTATGGCAGCCCAGCATCCGGAAGATGCTTCTTTATATGCAGCGGCGTTTGCTCTGGCGATCGGTATCGGCATTCAGAATTTCCCGGAAGGAGCAGCGATTTCCCTGCCACTTCGTCAGGAAGGCATGAGCCGGCTTAAGGCGTTTGTTTTCGGCAGTCTTTCGGGAATAGTGGAACTTGTTTTTGGCGTGGGAATTACCCTGGTCGCTTCTTTTATAACACCTTATATGCCCTGGTTTCTTGCGTTTGCAGCGGGGGCCATGATTTATGTGGTGGTAGAAGAACTGATACCGGAAGCAAACCAGGGAGAACATTCCAATTTGGGAACCGTGGGCGTTATGGCCGGTTTTTTGATCATGATGATTCTGGATGTGGCTTTGGGATAGCCGCATCCTCAGAAAAAATATTTACAGGAAAGATTAAAATTTTATAAACAATCGAAATAAAGTATAAACATTTCTAAATATCGTTGACAGGATGTGAATCATCTGGTATCCTGTACTCACTTCAAATTCTATAGAAATTTTAAAGTCTAAATTCTGATAACGATCTAAGCGTTCAGAAATTACCCAGTAACAGGAATGAATCATATTTTATAAGAAAGAGGAGGCGACTAGATTATTGAGTGCCCGAAATGCAGAATCAAAAGGGCTCACTGTCTTTTTACATCTTTATACCTCAAAGTCCTGTATCAGAAAAAATATTGTTTATTATCAAGGAGAGAGGCGAAGACTGTTTTTTACTGCCGGGAATCTGCAGACAGCCCTTCCTGTAATGATCATATTGGAAAAGGACCGGGAAGTGTGGAAGCTAAACGGAAAACAGGTTTATGATGGAGGATTCTGTATTTTAGAGACAGAATCGGAAGAAGAAATTATGGCAGTGATCTCCATAAGAGGAGAGAAGCTGCTGCCCTGCAGCAGGCTAAAGCTTTCAGAGGAAAGAGAGGTCAGGGTCGGGAAGGATTATAGGAATGAGGTCTTTTATGACGGTTTTTCTTTTGTTAACGCCAGGCATTTCAGGATCTGTCAAAGGGAGGAAGGAGCTGTGCTTGAAATTTGCCGTGAAGAAGAAAGCAAAGCCACAGCCGGCGTCTATGTGAATGGAAGGGCTGTATTTGACAGGTATCTGTTAAGTCCGGGAGACGTGATAGAGCTTTTGGGACTCAGACTCATTTATTTAAAAGAGTTATTGGTGGGTACTGCTTATTACGGTATTATGCGGTGGGCGCAGGGGAGAGAGGAACTTGCCGGAATGCTTCAGGGGCAGCCGGAAGCAGAAGCTGTGAGACAGGAGATCAGGCAGGGAGCGATCATGGAAAAAAAGCTTCTGACAGAAGAAATGGAGATTGATCTTCCGGAAAAAGAAAAAGTCCAGAGATCCCAGCCCTTATTTTTTCAGCTGGGTCCCTCTGTGACCATGGTCATTCCCATGATCCTTATGGCGGTATTAGCAAGCGCTATGCCGGGGCAAGGCGGAACAGGTTATTACCGGATATCCGTAGTCATGACAGCAGCAACAGCTTTTCTTTCTCTGTTCTGGGGTATTATAAATCACATTTATAAAAAGAAGACAAGCCAAAAGGAAGAACGTTACCGTAAAGAATCCTATCTGGAATATCTTGAGAAAGTAAACCGATATCTGGAGGAATGCTTTTGCTATAACAGACAGGCTTTATTGGAAAAATATCCGCAGGGAGAAAATTTTCTTGCAAATGGACAGGTACTGTGGAACAGAAGCAGCTGGCAGAAGGATTATCTTTTTATCAGACTGGGAATTGGAGATATTCCTTTTCAGATCAAGATCAAATGTTCCCAAAGCAGTAAGAAACCGGTCAGGGATCTGCTTACCGGCAGGGCCTATGAAATAGCGGAAAAATATGAATATCTCACCTCGGTTCCGGTGGGGATTGATTTAAGGAAACAAAAAGTAACGGGGTTTACGGGAGAGCTGATCTATCCGGTGTTTCTGCAGGTTATCCTTCAGCTGGCGGCCTGTCATAGCAGTAAAGATATGAAATTGATCTACTTTTATCATGAAGAAAATGAGGATGAAAAGAAAATCGCGAACTGCATCAAATGGCTTCCCCACATTTGGAGAAGCGGAGGGAAAATGCGCTATCTGGCAGGAAATGAAAGGGAAGCCGGAGAGATCATTCCATTTCTTGTGAAGGAACTGGAAAACAGGCAGGAAAGAAGCGGAAGAGCTGCGGGTACCTATATCTTTTTACTGGCGGCAAGGGAGCTGATCAAGGGAGAAGGACTTTACAGGATATTAACGGAAACAGATGATGATAAGGGAATTTATACGCTGGTTTTGGAAAAAGATAAAGAAATGCTTCCGGGAGAATGCGGCTGTCAGGTGATCAGGGAAAAAGACAGAGAGGAAATCTTTTATTACGAGCAGGATGCTTTAGAAAATCAAAAGATCCTATTCGAGGAAAACTCTTTGGAAGCTGCAGAAGCTTATATGCGAAGGCTCTCAGGTTTTTTGTTTACTGAACCGGAGCGGGAAGAGCTTTCGGAAAAAGTATCTTTTTTGGATCTGTATTTATGTAAGAAAGTTGAAGATCTGAATTGCCAGGGCAGGTGGATAGAGAATCAAACGGGAGAAAGAATTAAGGTACCCATTGGAATGGGACCGGGCAGACGGATTGTTAATCTGGATATACATGAAAAATTTCATGGTCCCCATGGTCTGGTGGCGGGAACAACAGGCTCCGGTAAAAGCGAGCTTTTGCAGACATACCTGCTGTCTCTTGCGGTCTCTTTCAGCCCTGAAGATATTAACTTCTTTATTATTGACTACAAGGGCGGCGGTATGGGAAATGCATTGTGCAGGCTGCCCCACTGTGCCGGAGTAGTTTCAAATCTGTCGGGAAGACAGATCGGACGGGCACTTTTATCGATTAAAAGCGAGAATGAAAGAAGACAGCGCCTTTTTGCGGAGGCGGGAGTCAATCATATTACGGATTATACGGCTCTTTATCAAGAAGAGAAAGTATGGGAGCCAGTGCCCCATCTTCTGCTGGTGGTAGATGAATTTGCAGAGCTGAAGAAGGAGGAACCCGAATTCATGCAGGAGATCATCAGTGTGGCGCAGGTGGGCAGAAGCCTGGGCGTACATTTGATTTTGGCCACTCAGAAGCCTGCAGGTACGGTAGACGATAAGATCTGGAGCAATACAAGATTCAGACTGTGCCTCCGAGTCGCAGACAGGCAGGACAGTATGGACATGCTGCGAAGGCCTGATGCGGCAAATCTTACCGGTGCCGGTCAGTGTTATCTGCAGGTAGGAAGCAATGAGCTTTATGAATTATTTCAGGCAGGTTATGGAGGATCAGAATATGGAGATCGTGAGTATCAGAATGAAAAAGTCTGCATAGTATCCGGTACAGGTAAGCGATATATGCGAAAGATACAGAAAAAAGAAAAGGGTATCACCCAGCTGGAAGCTGTGATCGACTATATCGGCGGCGTTGCTCTGCAGCTTGAAAGCAGGGCCGCCAGACATCTTTGGATGCCGGAACTTCCGGACAGGATTTCGCTTAAGCAAGTGGAAGAAAAGATACCGGAAAAGACAGGGGAAGAAATAAAGCTGTGTATAGGGATATGCGACGATCCGGAAAGACAGCGGCAGTATCCGCTATACTACAGTCCGCTGAAAGAAGGTCATCTTTGCATTTGCGGCGCACCGGCAGCAGGGAAAAGTACTTTCCTGCAGACACTGCTTTGGCAGCTTTCCTGTTATTCTCCCAGACAGATACAGTTTATGCTGGCAGGTTCTGACAATGCAGGAGTGAATTGTTTTGAAACTATGCCGGGATGTCTTGGTCATATGAGCAGAAAGGAAGAGGCAGAGTGTTTCTTCTTTCACGTGGAACGCCTTTTTAATGAGCGGAAGGAGGAACTTTCCGGTATCAATTTTCTCCAATACAGGAAACACAAAAAAGATGCGGGAGCCTTCTTTTTCCTGATCATTGATAATTATGGAAGTTTCAGGCAGATGACGGAGGACAGATATGAACTTTTGATCGAAAAAATAGCAGGGGAAGGACTGAATTATGGCTTTTATCTGATCATTACAGCTTTAAGCACAGGAGCGGGAGAGCTGCCGGGGAAATTATTTGAGAAAATGAAAAGTACTTTGTCCCTGGAAATGAGCGACAGGTTTCAGTATGGAGATGTACTGCGTCAGTACCATATCGGCGTATGGCCCAAGGAAAATGTGAAAGGAAGAGGATTATGCAAGGTTGAAGGAAGAGTACTGGAATTTCAGGTTTCGTTGTTTTCCCTGGAAGATGACGATTATGGCAGAATTACGCAGGTAACTGCATTGTCCAAGGAAAAAGCAGAAGAACTTTCAAATAGAGAAAAGACAGAGAAATTTCCATGCATTCCCCATAAAGCAGAGTTCCAGTCAATGTTTTCAAGGTTTTATGAGAAGGAAGATCACTTACATACCATTCCCCTTGGATATGAAATTAAGAGCGGTTATATTGCAGAACTTTCCCTGAAGGAATGTATTCCTTTTTTGATATCGGGAGGGGAGGGAACAGGAAAGAAAAATCTGCTTTGCTGCCTGATCCATGGTTTATGGAAACAGAATAGGAAAACCATACTTTTTGACAGAAAAGGGATATTGACACAGGAAATCCGAAAAGCAGCCGGGATTGCAGGAAAAGAAAAGCAGCTTTTGGAAATTCATGATGAGGAAGAATTTATCACCTGGTATTACGCCCAAAAAGAAGAAAAAGGATTCTGCTTTTGTATCAGCGATCTTGCGGATTTTGCAGATATGCTTCACGGAAGAGGAGAAGAAATAAGGAAGATCAGAGAGGAAATAAAGGAATTATCAGAAGAAGGAAAGGAACTGTCTGTTATAGCGCTTATCAGACCGGGAAAGGAAATGGAAGCGGCAGGAACCGGCGTGTATGAATTGCTGGTAAAACGCCAATATGGAATTCATCTGGGTGGGAATGCGGCAAATCAGAGAATGCTTGCTTTTGACGATCTTTCCTATGCGCAGATGAATCAATGGGAAGAGCCGGGAATCGGATATTTGAAAAAAGGAGCAGGGCAGGCAACGAAAAAGATTCTTGTGCCCCTTTACAAAAGGGAGGAGACGAAGGAAGGAAAGGAAGATTAGATGATACTGGTAGATATACAGGTTCCATCGATCAATATGGTCTATGATTTTGAACTGGATGAGGAAACACCGGCAGGGGAACTGGTAAGGGAAGCAGCGGAAACCATTGCAGAAAAAGAAAGGCTTGGTTATAGCGCAGAGGAGGGGATGCATCTTTATGCCATGAATCATGAAAAGATCCTGAATGATGCATATTCCCTGAAACAGCAGGGGATCAGAAGCGGAGAAAAGCTGGTGCTTATTTAAAGGAAGGGGAAATATATGTCAGAATGGGATCTTGTGTTTTGCGCTAAGACCATAAAGGAAAAGCAGGAAGAAATGCAGTTATCTTTTACAAAGATCATAGATGCGCTTAATTCTCTGAAAGATGAAAATGTTCATTTAAGCGGTATTTGGAAAGGAAACGCGGAAACAAATTTTATGTCAGCTTTTTTTAAAATGTTGGAAAATGCAAAAGATGCTGCAGATGAAATGGGAAATTTGATAGCGGCGTTCACTGAGATTGAGAAGCATTTTGAGAATGCTGAAAATGAGATATTAAAATTGGGCTGTTGAGGAAAAGGAATAAAAGGATATGGGTGAATTTAGTGAAATTCTGGTCACTCCTGAAATCCTAAAGCGAAGTGCCAAGGTTATGGAAGAAGCATTGCAGCAGGCGCTTATGGGCTACAGGGAGATAGGAGAAACAGTAAGCAGTCTGGAAAGCTGTTTTCAGGGAAAGAGCGCTGACAGGATGAGAAAGAGGATAGGAAAGAAAAAGGAAAAGGGAATAGAGATGATAGAGGAGATGATGTATTTTCCGGACAGATTAATAGAAATTGCAGAAGAATATGAAAAAGCGGAAAAGGAGAACAAGGATGCCGCAAACAGAAATTGAAATTCATTTCAGTCAGATGAAAGGTCTTTCGAGGGAGCTGCAGGATATAGCAAAAAATCTGAGACAGATTGTGGATATCTCAGGGCTGGAAACCATATCCAAAACAAAAGCGGCATGGGTAAGCGTTCATGCTGATGATTTTGTGAGAAAGGAGGGTAAGCTTTTTGAAAAGATAGGAGAAACTGCAGCAAATTTAAATGCTATTTCCACGGAAATTTTTGAAAAGGCTGAAAAAATCTATAAGTCCGAGCAGCAAAATACACTGGCTGCAAAGATAAGAAGTTATCTATAAGAAAGTGAAGGAAAAAGAAGGAGGAAAAAATATGGCAATGATACAGGTCACATCATCAAGGTTACGGAACACGGCGGAAAGTCTGCAGAATCTGAATAATCAGTTTAACAACAAAGCGGAGGAACTGCAGGGGAAAGAGCAGTCTCTGTCCCAAATGTGGGAGGGGCAGGCGCAGGCAGCGTTTCATAATGCATTTATGAAAGACAGCCAGCAGATGAAAGCTTTTTATCAGCTGGTAAATCAATATGTACAGGCGCTGCTTGAAATTGCAGCCAGATATGAACAGGCAGAAGCAAGGAATGCAGAAATTGCGGGAAGCCGGAGCTATTAGCAAGAAGGAGGAAGAGAAGATGGAAGGAATTTTAAAGGTAACGCCGGAAAAATTGTTACAGACTTCAGCAGATTTTGCATCAGCAGGAAGTCAGATGAAGAATCTTACGGGAGAAATGCTGTCATTGATCAAAAGTACCAACAGTATCTGGCAGGGAGAGGCAGCAACGGCATATGGTAATAAGTTTGCCTCCCTTTCACCGGATATGGAGAAATTGTATCGGATGGTCAATGAACATGTACAGGATCTTCAGGAAATGGCAAGACAGTACCAAAACGCCGAGCAGGAAAGCTCGCAGCAGGGGAACAGCCTTGGCAGCAATATTATTTTATGAAAAAACCGGTGATAAAAGGAAGGTGCGGGCAGATCGTGCTTATGGCTGCAATTCTTACTATAAGCGCCGTAATGGGATGTGGAATGAGAAGTGAATGCGAAAAAGACAATATGTTGTTTTTTATGAAAGATAAGTATGGAGAAGAATTCGATTATGTAGAAAGCTATGCCGGACAGACAGGAAAACCTTATACCATGATCCGTGTTGTCAGCAGAGATCATCAGGAAAGACAGGCTCTTGTACGATTCATGGAAAGAGAAGGGAAAAGATATTATGAAGATAATTATCTATCTTATCTTTTAAAGGAGGAGCTGGAACAGAAGATAAGCGCTCTGGCAAAGCAGTGTTTCGGAGAATGTGAGATCAGATACAAGATTCCTGATTTTGTCTTTCCTTATGAATTTAGCACAGATATGACAGCAGAGGAATTTCTGAAGGATCCCCGATCCATGCCCCAGTTTTTTATTTATCCTGAGGATAAAGCGGGACAGCGTAATGATTGGGAAGAAAGACTTGTGGATTTTCAAAAAAGGAATGTGGAAAATGGCTATCGGATCAAAGGAATGTTAAGGATAACAGATACAGATGAACTGTTGTTTTCTATGGACGAAGAAGGAAATTTCCGCTATATGAGATGGAAGGTATAGAAGGTGAAAAATGCTGACAGATGAGGAAATCAGTATGGTGCTGAATACATATATGTACATGGATTACAAGGAAGCAGCCGATGGAATGACCGTCAACGAAATAGTAAAAGATCTGTCTGATTCTAATGACTGTCAGGAGGGTGGTATTCATTATGGGGAGTATACTGTGCTGGCGCAGGCAGCGGAGAATCCGGAAATAGGGGAACTGATCATCGGAAATCAGAGTCATCTGCTTTCTTTTGACTCAGGAACCAATGCATGTACTTTTGAGACAGGCGATGGCAGCAGTATTTATGTAGTATACCGGGGAACTGCTGACGGAGAGTGGCCGGACAACGGTCTGGGAATGACTGAAGTTTCCACCCTCCAGCAGGAGCGGGCCCTTACCTACTTTGAAACGGTAGTGGAAAAGGAACATTTCTCCCAGGAGCAGAAACTTATAATAACGGGTCATTCCAAGGGAGGAAATAAGGCGCAGTATGTTACTATGGCTACAAAATATAACAATTTACTGGATGCCTGTTACAATATAGACGGTCAAGGTTTTTCGGAAGCGGCAATTCAAAACTGGAAAAACACATATGGGGAGAAAGGGTATCTGGACCGAACATCCAGGATCACAGGAATATACGGTGAAAATGATTATGTCAATGTGCTGGGCTGCTCCATTGTTCCCAAAGACCAGGTGCATTATGTAAAAACACCGGTAAAAGTGGAGAATTTTGCTGGTTATCATGATATTAAGTATATGTTTGCGTCTTTGGAGACCGATCCGAAAACAGGTAAGGAGGTATCAGTCTTTCATGGCAGGAAAAACAGCTATGTACAGGAGCAGGGAAAGTTGGGAAGTTATGCATCTTCCCTTTCTGCAGCTGTAATGAATCTGCCGCCGGATAAACGAGACGGATGTGCGGCTGCCCTGATGCAGCTGATGGAACTTTCCGGAGATAAAAAAACAGGAATTAACGGAGAAAAACTGACATTATCAGATCTTGCGGATTTTTTCGGCACAGGAATACCGCTGATAGCCGAAAGCATGTTGTTTACACAAAACGGGAAGGACATGCTGGAGAGTGCACTCTTTCGAAAGTCCTTTTCACAGGATATGAATGGTAAAATTACAGCGATGGTGGATTATACAACATTGCTCAGGCAGGTGCAGATGCTTATGAAAATGGAGGAAGAATTAGAAAATGCCTGCAGCAGGATTGAAGATATCAGTAAAAAACTGTCTGTATATATGAAGAACAGCTGGATGATCAACATGAAACTAAAAACAGAAGGAGGAAAAATAGAGAAAGATATCATGGAAATGAATAAACTGAGTTCCATGCTTGAAAAAATCGTAAAGATATATATGGAAACAGATGTGACGGCAGCAGATGAAATTCTGATGATTTAGCGTCTGCGGTATGTTATAATGAGCAAAAAAGGAGACGGGTTATGGAACAGAATATGGCAGGTAATTCAGATCAGATCACAAGAAAATATTTTGATTCTCTGCTGTTAGAGACAAGGCATATTGACGGAAAGAAGCCGGATACTTCTTTTATGCTATACGGAGAGAGGTTTGATACGCCTGTTATGACAGCAGCTTTATCTCATTTGGGCAATATCCGGGACAATGGAGCGGTGGAAATGGCCAGGGGAGCAAAAATGGCAAACGCCGTAAGCTGGACAGGAATGGGAGAAAAGAAAGAGCTTCAGGATATGACGGAAACAGGAGCAAAGGTTATAAAGATCATCAAGCCCTATGCAGATAACCGGATGATTTTTGACAAGATAGCGCATGCTGCAGAAAGCGGAGCTTTAGCTGTGGGAATTGATATAGACCACGCTTTTAACAGCAGCGGAGATTATGATGTAATATTTGAGGATGAGATGAGACCCAAATCTATGGAAGAGATCAGAGAATTTGTGGATAGCTCTGAGATACCTTTTATCATAAAAGGGATACTGAGTGAAAGAGATGCCTATAAATGCCTGGAAGCGGGGGTCAAAGGGATCGTAGTATCTCACCATCATGGACTTATGGAGTATTCGCTTCCGCCTTTAAAAATTCTGCCTTCCATTGTAAAGGTGATCGGAGGAGAAATACCGGTATTTGTGGACTGCGGAATTATGAGCGGAATGGACGCTTTTAAGGCTCTGGCACTTGGAGCAACTGCAGTCAGTGTGGGAAGAGCGCTTATGGAGCCCTTGAAAGAAAAGGGGGCAGAGGGTGTGAAGGATGCTATTCTTAAGATAAATAATGAATTAAAAGGAGCAATGGCCAAAACCGGTTGTTTTGATCTTGACCATATGGATTCCTCGGTGATCTGGAAATAGATAGTAATCTGTAATCATGGTATGAATGAGTAAGAAGAGATATTTTTATTGAGAGAATCATTTTTGGCTTTACGTTTATACTCACTGGGTGTACAGTATAAATACTGTTTGAACAGTTTATTGAAGTAGCTTGTGTTGTTGAAGCCTACGCTGAACGCAAGAGAAGATATGGTGTGAGCACTGGGATCATTTTGCTGGATCAGAGTGGCAGCCTCCAGGATGCGGAATCTCATAATGTACTCAAAAGGAGAGAATTGCAGAATACGCTTAAAACAGCGGCAGCATTCACTTTTGCTGACATGTATGAAATCTGCCAGCTGTTCTAAGGTAATGTGCTCGCTGTAATGTTCCTGTATATACATAAGCCCTGCCTTTACTCTGTTTTCATCGAGAGATATAGGGGCCTGGCTGTTTATACTGAGATTTTCAGGAATTGCCTTTTCCAAAAGAAAACTCCACAGCTGGCACAGGTAAGACTTGGTGACCAGCTCAAAGCCAAATTTTTTAGTCTGATTTACCGATATTATATGATTAACGGCATCTAACAGCTTTTGATGCCAGGAATCCTCCTGATGCAGCTTGATGATCTTAAGAGCAGATGAATGTAAGACCGGCGACAAAAATTTACTTGACATCATGGGATTACCATAGCCGAATAAAAAAGAAGGATGAAATTCCAGTGTATACAGGATGGTGCTGACATTTTTATCAACAGGATGAACGGAGTGCATAATATTTTGATTGATCAGGATACCCTGACCGGCAGACAGACGTAGTTTGGTATCATCAGCAAAAAACCAGATTTCACCTGTCTGTACAACAATGGCTTCTATTTCCACGTGCCAGTGCCAGGGAATTCTGTGCATCTGAAGTCCGGTAAGTTCAATATTGTCTAGCTGTATTGGATATCCGAATCCGACATTTTCGTCAGTATTCTTTAAATGATCGGAAAAGGTGGTAAGATGATTCTGCATGTTATTTTTCCTTTGTATAAGTTATAAAATTGCTGCAGCTGGGAATCATATTTCTCTTAAAAATTTAAACTTATTTTATTGTAAAGCACTTTTGAGAGATGTTCAACTAAAAAACCAGGAAAATAATATTGAAATTAAAACAGAATAGTGGAAATTTTATAAAATAGCTGATATAATTAAAGGGCATGTGACATGTATTCATGTTGTAATTATAAAGCGAAGGGTGTAAAAGTAAAATGGAAAAAGATACTATATTGATTGTTGAAGATATGGAAATCAACCGGGAACTTCTGGCAGAAATTTTCAGGAATGAATATAAAATTCTTGAGGCAGAGAACGGCGAAGAAGGTATCAGGGTTTTTGAAGAAAATGTTGAATCTCTCGCTGTGGTTTTGCTTGACATCATGATGCCGGTCATGGATGGATTTCAGGTACTTGAATATTTAAGCAAAAGAGATTTGCTTTCCAAGGTTCCCTTTATTCTGATCACAGGTGAAGACTCTGTAGAATCAGAAAAAAGAGGCTATGAATATGGTGTAGTGGATTACATAAAAAAACCGTATCACGCCGATGTGGTAAATCAGCTTGTTAAAAATGTTATAGAGTTATTTAAATATAAATCTCAGTTGGAAACAATGGTAAAAACTCAGACGGCAAAGCTTGAGATACAAAATGAGCTGTTGTCAGAACAGGCCAAGAAGCTTCGCAGAATGAATGAGATCATGATCGATGCTTTAAGTAATGTGGTAGAATTCAGAAATATGGAATCCGGACAGCATGTCAAGAGAATCCGTGAATTTACCAAATGTATGGGAAAAGTAGTAATGAGAATGTTCCCGGAATATGGCCTTACTCCGGAAAAGCTGGAAACCATAACCCAGGCTTCTTCCATGCACGATATCGGAAAGATCGTTATTCCGGACAGTGTATTATTAAAGCCGGGAAAGCTTACTGCTGAGGAGTTTGAGATCATCAAGACTCATACTACCAAAGGTGGAGAAATGGTATCGAAACTGCTTAAGCTGGATGATGATGAGTTCTCTGATTATTGTTATGATATTGCCAGACATCACCATGAGAAATATGATGGTAAAGGTTATCCGGATGGACTGAAAGGAGAAGAGATCAGTATAGCTGCACAGATCGTTTCCCTGGCAGATGTATATGATGCACTTGTTTCACACCGTGTATATAAAGGCGCTTTTTCGGTGGATGAAGCATATCGGATGATCGTTGACGGAGAGTGCGGCGCTTTTTCTCCCAAGATCCTGGAAGCTTTTGCTGTTGTGAAGTCAGAGTTTGAAGAGTTGGCAAACAGATACAAAGAAAGTGAATAGGCATAGAATAAACAGGTAATAAACAGCCTTGGAGCAGGAATGCTTCTGAGGCTGTTTTTTTATGCGCAGGGGTGCGCAATGTATATTGCTGCTTTGCAGCACGCACCCCGCGCAGCGAGCATGGAAAAACTTTCCCTGCTCGATTATTAAGGAAAGATATGATAAGGCTCTTTTTCACGATCTGTTCATATAGTAATAGAGATGAAAGATTATATTTAGATCAGGAGATTTAAGATGGCAAGTCAGAAACTGGAAAATCTGCTGAATCTGGCCCTTTCGGCAAGTGAGAGTGAAAGAGATGATTCCATGCAGTTAAATATCGGATTTTCAAAAGAAAGCAGAAGGTGGGAGCTGATCGTGAAATATAATGGCGATATCAGCAGATTGAACAGTGAATTGCTGCAAGTAGAAGAACTAATAGCCGGCTACGCCATTGTCACAATCCCGGAAAACCTGATCCAGATTTTTGCGCAGCTGGATGAAGTAGAGTATGTAGAAAAGCCCAAAAGGCTTTATTTTGCTACTCTTCAGGGCAAGCAGGCTTCCTGCATACCGCCTGTAACGGTAAGAGAACCCTATCTTACCGGGAGAAACGTACTGATCGCAGTGATCGACTCAGGCATTGATTATCAAAGTCCGGAATTTTTAAACAGAGCAGGAGGCAGCAGAATTCAATATTTGTGGGATCAGACAGTGATCCCTTCAGAAAATACAGGGAATCCTCCTGAAGGATTTGCTATCGGAGTGGAATTTGATCAGGCTAAAATAAATGAGGCTCTTAAAAGCAGAAATCCTGAAAGTGTGGTACCCAGTTTTGATGCTTCCGGGCATGGAACCGCAGTTGCGGCAATAGCAGCGGCCAGCGGTAATCTTATGGCCGGAAGATTTCAGGGAGCGGCGCCGGAAAGCGAATTGATCGTGGTTAAACTGGGAAGTCCGGACCCTGATTCTTTTCCCAGGACTACAGAATTGATGCGTGCTTTGACTTATGTGGCAAAAAAGGCAGTAGAGATGGGAAGGCCTCTTGCGGTCAACTTAAGCTTCGGAAATACCTATGGTTCCCATGACGGAATCTCTCTGCTGGAACGGTTTATAGATAATGTGTCGGAAATCGGAAGAACAGTGATCTGCGTGGGAAGCGGAAACGAAGGGGCAGCGGGAGGTCATGTTTCGGGAAGTCTTTTGGAGAGACCTGCAAGTAACATGGAAAATCTGGCCTTTATTGGGCAGTACGGTGGCGTGACAAGAAGAATAGAGCTGAATATAGGTACTTATCAGCCTTCTGTCAGTGTGCAGCTCTGGAAAGAATATGTGGATCGGTTTCAGGTCGCATTAATATCGCCCTCAGGAATAAGAACAGAGATTGATACTTTACGCACAGGAATGCAGAGTTTTATCGTAGAACAGACAAAGGTACTGCTTTATATCGGAGAACCTTCTCCTTATTCCGTAAATCAAGAGATTTATTTTGATTTTCTGCCTGTGGGCTCTTATGTAAATGCGGGAATATGGACTTTTGTACTGACATCATTTTCCCCTACATCAGGTAATTATGATTTTTACCTGCCAAGCAGCAGTGTCTTAAATGCAGCTACCCGCTTTTTTACGCCAACTCCCAATAAAACATTGACGATTCCTTCTACGGCTTCCAAAGTCATAACAGTAGGAGCTTACGATGCAGCTTATGAAGCTTACGCAGATTTTTCAGGAAGGGGATACCCGCTGAGCAGCGTTTCAGGTGAGCGGGTGAACCAGGGGAGCATTAAACCGGATATCGCAGCGCCTGGGGTGGCGGTAAACACCATAGCGCCGGGCGGAAGTCTGGTACAGGTGTCGGGTACTTCTTTTGCCACGCCCTTTGTCACGGGAAGCGCAGCGCTTCTTATGGAGTGGGGAATTGTAAGAGGGAATGATCCGTATCTGTATGGGGAGAAGGTGAAGGCGTATTTTAGGAGAGGGGCAAAGCCGATCAGGGGAGAGAGTGTGTATCCGAATGAGAAAGTGGGCTATGGGGCGCTGTGTGTGGCGGATAGTCTGCCGGGATAGAAAGGAGAAGGTTTTGATTAGATGTTTCTCATTTGAAGAGTATTGAAAAAATAATGATGGTTAATTCACGTAGAGAATGGTACAATATATAAAAAGTAAGAAAATATGTAGATTTTAGAAGGAAAAAGGCTATGTCAACATTGGAGAAGACGATAAATTTGTTAAATATTCTGCCGGAAAGTCAGATAGAAATGATATACAGTTTTGTGCAATTTCTCAGTTCACAGCAGACAGTAGAAAAACCTTCCGATACAGAATCTCAGGATGATATTTTTGGGAATATTGTAGGGGCGGTGCCTAATACAGAAAAAACGTTGAAAGAATACAGGGAGGAAAGGATAAGAGAAAAATATGAAGCTGCTAATTGAAAGTACTAAACCCCCAGCTATGCTGGGGAGAATAGTGTAAGTGGAAACGGTGAGGATATCAAGAAAAGCCTCCTATGGTACAATGAGTATGGTGTCGCAAGCCAACTCAAAG
>JAAVBZ010000029.1 GCA_014803415.1 Lachnospiraceae bacterium | reverse complement strand
TACTGCCCCAGCGTCCCGGTCTTTTCTATGGAAATCGGATTCATATCAACAGGAAGCCCGGCTATCTTTAAACCTCCCTCATTCAGTATGTCAAAAAAAGAATCTTCCCGGATATCCCCGGTGTAGGAGATCACGACATCAATATCCGAATCCTCCCGGTACAGCCCTTCCCTTGTGCGGCTCCCATATACCCTTGCGGCCAGAAGCTCCACTTCCCCTTCCAGTCCTACATCTTCAATCTGTGCCTGCGCATAACACAAGACCATCTCCTCGATCTCTGCCCGGCTCTGGCCATTCAGCGCCTCCTCCTGACTCGTGTTATTAGATACAGGCCGGAACAGTTCCATATCTGCCTTTCCCACTGCCCGGGCCTTCTCCATAAGCTCTTCGTAATCCTCCATGACGCATTCGTCCACACAGAACCCTTCCGCCTCAAGGAACTCCCACATAGCGTACTCTATGGGCACGTCCTGTGGCGGGTACTCATATTCGCCTCCATCCACCACCCTGTAATCTTTCCCATAAAAAGTATAATCATATCCCCCATATGATTCCTGTATGGTAAAATATCCGCTCTCCGTCCTGCAGGCAAGCTCCTTCGGGAATTCCGGCTCGTCCCATATGGAAGAAGTTTCCGGCTTTTCTTCCACCCTGCTTCCAGCATTTTCCACTTCCATAGTTTCTGTCAAATTTTCTTTCATATTTTCTTCCATATCCTTCTCTGAAATATCATCATCGTCCCTGTCCTCTTCGTCCAGTCCGGCTGTCTCCGCAGAGCTTTTTTCGTCCATATTTAACAGCACATTCAGTTCTGTCAGACGCTCTAATTTTTCCTGAAGCTCCCATTCCTTTACAAAAGGCTTTGCCACCTCCTCTTTTGCTGTGGCAAGCTGGCGCTGTACGTTTTCCAACTTCTGCTGCGCCTCTTTCAGGTCTTCCGGGATCTTTGCAAGGGCATTGCTGATGCGCTGCATATTGCCAAGGGCATCCCTGCCGAGGGATATCCTGTTGCTGCAGCTCCCTTTGATGTTCAATACATATTTCATCCCATAGCTGTCATAAAAGACGTTCAGTGCAAACCCGCTAAATCTCCCCACCGTGTTTTCCACATCCACTCTCCCAAAGTTCCTGCAGGCATCTATGAGCGCCTCCCCGGCTTCTTTCCGGTCCGTATATGCCCTGCCTCCTATCTCCATGACAAAACTGTCCTCTCCTTCCCTTTTTTCCAAAACAGGGGCAGCAAGGACTTTATCTGCCGAAAGGGCGGCGATCCGCTCCTTAAGCGCTGCGATCTCTGCCGGGTAGTTCCGTGCGATATCCGCTTCCAAACGGTATTTCTGGCTGGTATAATCCGCCTTTAAGAGTTTCAGCTTGCTTACCTGTATGTCCAGCTCCATCTTCTCCTTTATGAAGACATTCCCAGTGGCAAGCGCCTTGATCTCCGCATAGGAAAGTGCGGTATCGTCCACGTCCTCACAGGAGCGCACCGGGGATTTGCTGGTCATGATCTGGCTGATGAATTTCTGCTTATTTTCCAAGATCTGCCACATATACCCATCGAATGTTGATTCCGTCACATATCTGTATATCCATACTATTTCATTCTGGTTACCCTGCCGCAGGATGCGACCTTCCTGCTGTTCCAGCTCCGAGGGCTTCCACGGGCAGTCTAAATGGTGCAGTGCAATGAGCCGATCCTGCACGTTAGTCCCTGCACCTAACTTTGGCGTGGAGCCTAACAGGATGCGCACCTGCCCGGAACGGACTTTTGCAAATAATTCCGCTTTCTTTGTTTCCGTGGCTGCCTCATGGATAAAAGCGATCTGCTCCCTTGGCACTCCCATCGCTGCCAGTTTCTCCCGCACATCATCATAAACATTGAAAACACCTGCTTTCGGCACGGAAAGGTCGCAGAAGATGAGCTAGGCGGATTTCTCCTGCATGGTATTTTTCCATACTTCAAAAGTATTTTCCACACAGCGGTTTACCTTGCTCCCCTCCGCGTCCGGCAGCATGTCGTTTAAGAGCCGCTGGTCCAGCGCACATTTTCTTCCGTCATTAGTGATCCGCAGCATGTTATCCTCCGCTGGGTCAACGCCGCCCCCGCGGACAGCTTCCGCCCGCTCTGCAAACGCCTTTACCATCTCCTGCTGCTCCGGGCTTGGCTTAAGTACCTCGTTGACATATTCCGCCTCCGGAACCGGGAGATTTAAAAGGTCGGCAGTCTGGATATCCGCGCATTCCTTAAAGATAGCCATCAGCTCCGGCAGGTTATAAAACCGGGCGAAACGTGTCTTTGCCCGGTATCCTGTCCCCTCCGGGGAAAGTTCTATGCCTGTGACCGTCTCCCCAAAGGCAGCCGCCCATGCGTCAAAATGCCCAAGCCCCAGCTTCTGTAAGAGGTCATACTGTAAGTAGCGCATATTGGTGTATAATTCAACCATGCTGTTGGATATGGGGGTGCCAGTCGCAAAGGTAACGCCCCTGCCATCGGTGATCTCATTAAAATATCCCTGTGCTGTATCAATACTGCGATATCCCACCGAAATGGCATCCAGTACACATTGCTCTGTATCCTCTGCACCAATCTGAAAAACACCATAGCCAAGCATAGGCATTTTTACTCCGTTATTCAGTGTTATATATTCCATGTTCAACCTCCATTTTCTTTACATTGTTTTACGATAAATTCATTATATCCGCTTCCGTCTTGACATGGAATTACCAAAAAGGATAGAATGTATTTACTTAAAGTAAATACGAGGATAACAGGAAATGTATAATCCACAAATTAAAACATTTATTCTGGTTGCAGACAGGGGAAGCCTGTCAAAAGCTGCAGAGGATTTATTTGTCACTCCGGCTTCCATCATGAAACAAATGAACACATTGGAAGACCGTTTGAATCTAAAACTGCTGAAAAGAACAAATCAGGGAATAGAACTGACCGATGCGGGAAGATATATTTATGATACTGCAAAGAAAATCATTGGAGAATCAGAAAATGCCGTACAAAAAGCCCGGGCAATTGAACAACGGTCAATGAGAACAATCCGCATAGGTTCATCATTTTTAAACCCAAGTAAAGTGCTGCTTGACTTATGGAATAAAGTGAGCCACTCTTCTGTTGAATACCGGTTCAAAATTATTCCATATGATGATTATCATGATCAGATTTTATCTGTTGTCCAGTCTTTAGGGAGCAAAATTGACTTCATGGTTGGTTCATTTAATTCACAGCAAATGCTTAGTATCAGTGATTTCTATAAATTAGGATACTACCGTCTCTGCGTTGCAGTTCCGAAAAATCATAGGCTTGCTTCCAAAACAAAGCTCTCGCTCAAAGATCTGCATGGAGAACACCTGATTACCGTAAAAGGTGGTGATACGATACAGTTAGATGAGTATCGGGAAAAGCTGAAAATGACACACCCACAGATTATATTTGATGAATCACACTATTTTTACGATCTTGAAACATTCAACACCTGCGAAGTAACAGGTTCTCTTTTGCTGACTTTAGATGCCTGGGCAGACATTCACCCATCACTTATAACCTTGCCGGTAGAGTGGGATTTTTCCGTCCCTTATGGCTTATTGTTTTCGAGGAGTCTATCTGACGAAGCAGCTTCATTTCTTGAGGATATTAAGAACTTACTTTCTACAAATAAATAAGGAACTTATAAGAAGTGACATCACCTCTTGACTTTCACGTTACGTCATAGCTTATCATATAGGAAAACGGGTTGGAGGAGTTTTGAAATGACTAAAAAAACAATGTCTGTCCATGAAGTTGCTATATTGACCGGTATCACTGCCCGCACACTTCATTATTATGATGAGATCGGGCTTTTGAAACCTACGAAAGTAACCGAAGCAGGCTATCGATTGTATGACGATACAGCGCTTAGCCGTTTGCAGAATATTTTATTGTTTCGTGAATTACAGTTTCCCTTAAAAGAAATCAAAGTAATCCTTGACAGCCCCGATTTTGACCCGTCAGAAGCAATTGCTCAGCAAATCAGGTTGTTAGAATTACAATATAAACGCCTGGGGGAACTTATTGCCTTTACCCGTGAAATACAGAAGAAAGGAGTAACAACAATGAATTTTGACGTTTTCGACAAGAGCGAAATTGAAAAGTATGAGGCGGAAGTCAAAGCAAAATGGGGCAATACTAAAGCGTATCAAGAGTACAAACAAAAGGCTATTGCCCGAGATGAAGGTAGTTATAGCAAGATTTCCGGCGAACTGATGGCAATGTTTTCTGAATTAGGAGAATTAAAACATTTAGCTCCTAACGCCGATGAAGTGCAAAAGAAAATCTCCGCATTACAAAAATTTATTACCGATAACTACTATGTATGTACAAATGAAATCCTTAGTGGATTAGGTGAAATGTATGCATGCGATGAACGCTTCAAGAACAACATTGACAAAGCAGGCGGAGATGGAACCGCTGACTTTGTCAGCCGGGCTATTGCTGCGTATTGCAGTATACAATAGAATCCACTCTTCGTGAGGATTCTATGTCATGAATGAAGAGCCGGCGGACTTGTGAGAAATCACAGTCTGCCGACTCTCCTCTATTCAATATGACCATTCATACTTTTTATGCCAGCTTTTGTATCGTTTCCAGTACCCTCTTGGCCGTTACCTGTAACTCAGCCTTTGTGATCGGATATCTATGCTCTTTACCAGATAGCGCATTCATCATATCATCAAGATCTGACTGCATACCCGGCATAACAATATCATTTCCGGCATGGATACAGCCCGCAGCTGAGCCTGCCGGATGCTTATTCACCCTCTGGTTTTCGATTGTCGACATGGAACTTGCGGCAAACCAGTCGGTCATTACTACTCCCTGATATCCCCACTCATTCCTCAGTACATAGGTTTGGATATCTTTACTGTTGCAGGCATGTTCGCCATTCACCAGATTATAGGAACTCATTAGCGCATGAGGCTGCGCTTTCTTCACACAGATCTCAAATCCTTTCAGATAGATCTCTCGTATTGCCCTCTCACTGGCAATACTGTTGGAGGCCATACGGTTCGTTTCCTGATTATTCAAGGCAAAATGCTTGATCGTAACGCCGCATCCTTTATGTGCCTGCACCCCTTTTGTAATTGCCGCTGCCACTAGACCGCTTACCAGCGGATCTTCCGAATAATATTCAAAATTCCGGCCGCAGAGCGGGGAGCGCTGTATATTCATAGCAGGTGCCAGCCAGAGATGAATTCCGAATCTTTCCATCTCATCGCCGACTATATCGCCGCACATCCTGCAGACTTCTTCATTGAAAGACTGGGCCAGGGCCGTTCCTATCGGAATTGCAATACAATAAGTATAGTTCATGGGTGCGGCCAGCTCTTCCTCACTTGGCTTCGGCGTCATATCAGCTATCTGCTGCAATTGTTCCGGCTCCATAAATTCCATAAAACCTGCAATGGGTACGTCCATACCCTTTACTTTTCCGTCCACTACCTTATATTTCGTACAAAGCCGCAGACCCGCAGGACCATCCGCCATTACAAGAGTAGGCACCCCCAGATCCTTTAACCTCTGACTGGTCTCGCCGGCCGCACCTGCTACGGTCATTGCAGCAGCGCCCACGATAGAACCCAGCCCTGCATTGTCCTCAAACAGACCGATACTGAGGTAAGCAAGCTGCTTCTCACTTAAAGAACCTACAAATTCATCCAGCGTTTTTTCGCCGCTTTTTACCTCATCCCAAGTGCAGGTAGTGCCGAAAATTTCTTCTGCCTCCCCGTCATAGACCACAAATTCCTGTCTGATGTTTTTCGCAGAAATCGGAAGAACCGGTAGGCCCAAGTCTTCTGTATCCATACCCGCTCTGTCTGCAGGAACAAAATCTTTTAAGTCACATCCCGGGCAGATATTTTTTACCTTTTTTACCGCTATCGTTTCATCTAACAACACCTTGCAGCAGGGAACCGTATTTTCAGAGGAATTTCCGACACGGATCACATATGCACCCGCTTCCAGAACGTAGGATGCCAAATCTGTATCATAGGATGCCATATCCACGGTATCAAATTCAAGTGTCACTGTCTCACTCTCTCCCGGCTTAAGTTCCTTTGTCTTTGCAAAAGCCGCAAGTTCCTGGTAAGGCTTATCCAGCTTTCCTGCAGGTGCGGAATAATATGCCTGTACCACCTCTTTTCCCGCAAATGCTCCGGTATTTTTGACTTCTGCAGTTAAGGTGATCTTCTCTTCATCCGCAACAGTATCTTTTACTGCTATCTCAAACTCTGTATAAGACAGCCCGAAACCAAAGGGATAGTCCGGCTTTTCATGAACCGTATCAAAATAACGGTAGCCTACATAAATGCCCTCTGTGTAAGGCGTATCATCCATATCGCCAAATCCCTTTGTAGAGGCATACTTTTCAATGGGCGCCCAAGTCATGGTAAGTTTTCCGGAAGGATAGCTCTTTCCAAGCAGGAGGTCCGCAAGCACATCTCCTATAGGCGTTCCCAGCTGCCCAAGCAGCAAAATATTCTTCACGGATCTCACAGGTTCCAGATCCACCATACCGCCGACATTGAGTACCAGGACAAATTTTTCAAATCTTGCGTTGAGGGCCAGGATATCCCTGATCTCTGTCTGAGACAGCTTGATATCTCCCGCCTCCACAGAACGGTCAGCACCTTCCCCTGAGATTCTGGCAAGCACATATACCGCCATCTCCCCCTCAGCATCTAATGCAAACTCATATTCCGGCTCCGGCATGGCTTTACCCATTCCATACATCATGGGATTCAATCCAAGTTCTTTTGCTTCCTGTTTCACCCGTTCAACAAATTCTGCACGTTTGCTGACAAGCAGCGCATCATAATCATCCAGCCATTTCCCGGATGTGATCTCAAATCCTGCATTTGCAAGGCCCTCTTCTACGCTTACAAAATGACGCACATTCACATCACCTGACCCGGTGCCGCCTTTTATAGTCTTTCTTGCACCGCTTCCGTATAACGCTACCTGACAGGGTCCTGATAAAGGCAGTGTCCCATCCTTTTTCAAAAACAGCGTACACTCCGGTGCCGCCTTCCTGACCGCCAAGGTATGTTCCTTTTCAAAAGACTGTATTGCTTCCTCTGTTATTCTTATCATAACCTCACCTTTCCCTTTTCTGAATTTTTTGCTATTTTCCTGTACTTATATATTAACATAAAAAACGGCAAGCCTTTATCATAATTTTACTTTTTTTCATTTTTTTCTTATCTGCGGTATTTTTATCTTTCCCATATAGGGGAGCTTTGATATAATGAATTGCGCAGGATGAATTTTCTGGTCAGCACACTAGAAGAACAGAAGGGAGCAAATATGAATTTAGAGACATTAAAAGGTAAGGTACCCTTTACCGCAAAAGAAGCCTGTTATCAGGAAGAGCGGCTGGCGGTCTTAGACGAGCATTTTCGAAAAATGCTGAGAAAGGAAGAAATATTGTGTGCCGGATACGCACTTTCCAGAAACGGTAAGATGTTTGCCAACAACGCAATGGGAGATTTGGACTATTCGGACAGGGGCGGTAAAAAATTAAGACCGGACTCCGTTTTTGCTATTGCTTCCATCACAAAAATATTTACGGCGGTTGCCATCCTGAAATTAGTAGAGGACGGAATGATGACGCTGGATCAGTTTGTCGGAGATTTTATTCCTGAGTTTAAAGCAGAGCCATTCAATAAGATTAAGGTGCTGCATCTGCTGAACCATACTTCCGGACTGATTCCGGACGGCGGGGTCTTACATAATGATCACTATGTAGGATGGGGTGAATTTGTAAAAGAGGATGTCGGGAAAGAATGGATTGAAGCCATCTTAAAATGCGGCATGCGTCGAGACCCTGGAGAAGAGTGGTGTTACTGTACCGCCGGTTTTATGCTATTGGGTGAAATTATTACACGTGTCAGCGGTGTATTTTGTCACGATTATATCGAGAAAAATATCATGGAACCCTGTGAGATGACAAACAGCACATTCTATATGGAAAGAGTGGATGCCGATAACACTTATATCAGGGAAGCGTGGATAAAAGAGAGATTTGAGGCAATCAAAAATAACGCACAAAGTGAAAGGGATAAGGCACGGAGCATACTTCCGAGAACCGGAGGAGGAATTTTCTCCACCTGTGAAGATCTCATCAAATTCGGAAATATGCTCATTAACAATGGAATTCACAATGGAAAAAGAATTATCGGCAGAAAGGCATTGGAGGCAATGTTCCGAAATACAACGGAGCCAACACTCAGAAATTTTGCGTGGGATGCGGGCGGAACATATAAGGCATACGGCGTAGGCATTGATATTTATACATGGCGGGATAAATCTCAGCTCATTACACCGGGATTAGTCAATCACGAAGGCTATGGGCCAAGTTGTCTTATGATAGATCCTGAGGAAAATTTTGTAGCGGTATGGAGCGCTCAGTTTCAAAATTACGACATATGGTATCCACATGCACTGCGGAATGTTGCCTCTATCATATGGTCGGGCATTGAATAAGGAACAGTCTTCATAAGTTGAAAGGCTTAGCCGGAAAGTAAAAAGAAGGATGAATGTAAGACATAATTTCACCGTGGCGAAGGCGGTAGCTTCCGCTACATATAAGGAGTGGAGTGCGTATCGCACCCACTCTATGGTTTCTATTTTTGTGGGACCGGTCTATTTTATTGTTCAGTATTTCATATGGAAATCCGTTTACAGTGGCTCCCAGACAGAGCTGTATGGCATGGAATTATCCCAGATGCTCACCTATTTTGGAGCGATTACCCTAATCGGATATCTGACAATGGATTTTGCAGATTGGAATTTGCAGATGTTGATACGCACAGGGAAGTTTATTACCTTTAATCTGCGCCCCATACATCACAGATTTTTTGCCTTATCACAGAAGATCGGTCACAGGGTATTGGGATTCTTGTTTGAATTCCTTCCCTGTTTTCTCATTTTTCAATTGATATTTAAAGTGAATATGATACCGAATAGGATCGGCTGGACAATTCTGTCCGTGGGCCTTGCTTTCTTAATGAATTTCTATGTGAATTACTGCATTGGGATGACGGCATTCTGGCTGGTACAGGCCTCCGGCATAAAAAGGGTATTTAATGTGATATCCTCCCTTCTGTCCGGTTCGATAGTTCCGTTGGTATTTTTCCCGGAATCTCTGCAGAAGATATTATTCTTTCTGCCGTTTCAATATATTTCATATGTTCCGGCAATGGTGTTTACAGGCTCTTATTCATTGGGCGGCGTCACAATGGAAATTCCACAAATCGTCGGTTTTCAGGCGGTTGCTGTAGCAGTCATGTTTTTCATCAGTGAAGTAATTTATAGACGGGCAATTATAAGATTCAGTTCCGTCGGTGGTTGAGGAGTCAGGATGATCAGGTATTTGAGAATATACAAAGAGACAATCAGAAACAGTATTGCACAGACAGCCACATATAGGGCTAATTTCATACTGGGTGTGGTCGTTACATTGTTAAGTAACATTGTATTTCCACTGATCACACTTTTGATTTATCATTCGGGCGCCTGTTATGAGGGCTGGACAATGTATGAAGTATTATTAATACAATCCCTATTTTCTGTATCTAACGGTGTGGCGGGAATGATGTTTTCGGGAATTGTGTGGAGCACCATGAATTATGTGGCGGAAGGAACACTTGAGATTGTTCTGATAAAGCCGGTAAATTGTTTATTCTATCTGCTTGCGACGAATTTTAATATATCGGATTTTGGAATAGTACTCGGAGGAGCGGTGATCTTTGGGATATCGGCGGCTCACATAGGTTCCGTGACATTTGTCCGCGTGTTGTCCTGTGTGCTGTTGTTCATATTCGGGATCTCGGTTATGCTTGGGGTAATGCTTCTTATGGCAGCAACTTCCTTTAAATGGGTGCAGAATTCAAGGATACCGGAGATGTATGAAAGTGTGGCCAATCTGGGAAATTATCCGCAAAGTATTTTCCCGAAACAGATTATTGCCATTACCTCTTTTATCATGCCGGTGGCGATGGTAGGTTTTTTTCCGGCAGCGGCGCTCTTAGGCAGACTGGAACCGTGGATGTATCTTACAATAATACCCTGCATTTTATTTCTATTGTTCGGCATAGGAATTTATCAGTATATGGTTAGATTATACGAGGGGGTTGGTGGCTGATATGGGAAAAATAATTACGGTACATGATTTAACCAAACAGTATGTTACCTATAAGCGGGGAAGTGATTTCAAGGAGAGCCTGAAAAGCTTTTTTAAAAGAAAAAAAGTATATGTTACCGCAGTGGATCAGGTGAGTTTTGAGATAGAGGAAGGGGATATTGTAGGAATTTTAGGACCGAACGGCGCAGGAAAGTCCACAACCATTAAGATGCTTGCGGGAACCTTATATCCCAGCAGCGGTGACGTTCGTGTTATGGATTATGACCCGAATAGAGAGCGTGTGCAGTATGTAAAAAAAATGGGTGCGGTATTCGGTCAGAAAAGCCAGTTGATTTTCGATATACCGCCGGTTGACAGTTTCAGACTCAATAAGGCAATTTATGATATCTCCGATGCGGAATATAATGAGAGGCTGAAGGAGTTAACGGAATTGTTAGAATTGGGAGACAAGATTAATCGTCCGACGCGAGTATTGTCTCTGGGA
Organism: Lachnospiraceae bacterium; assembly: GCA_014803415.1. Taxonomy (GTDB): domain Bacteria; phylum Bacillota; class Clostridia; order Lachnospirales; family Lachnospiraceae; genus Suilimivivens. The sequence continues at coordinate 67,760 of JAAVBZ010000029.1, read as the reverse complement.
GAGCGTATGAAGTGTGAATTCATTATGGCGATGCTTCATAATCCCCAAATTGTCTTTCTGGATGAACCCACCATAGGACTTGATGTCATCTCAAAGAGGAACGTCTGGAAATTTATTAAGGAAATGAACAAAAAGGGAACTACCTTTATCCTCACGACCCACGACCTCGAGGATGTGGAGGAGCTTGTCAACAATGTTATTATCATTAACAACGGCAAAAAGGTATTTGATGATTCTCTGGATAATCTGAGAAAAAATCTCGGAAATAAGAAGATAGTAGAGATATCTCTGAATCAGCCGATAACTGATGCGGAACAGCTAAACATGAAGGGGACAAAACTACTGGAAACCCATGACACATCCACCTTAAGAATGGAAGTAGATGTAGATATTACGCCAATTACAGCATGTATTTCCGAACTGAGCAGCAGATATGGGTTTACCGATATCTCCATTAAAGAGCTTCCGATGGAAAAAATTATCAGACATATATATACGGAGGGCTAATGGGAAACACTGGCGGATCAGTGACGGGTGCAGCAGGATTTTTAATCAGTAAATTCAAGATTGTAGAGTAGTTCGTGGGAACACTTTTCCGAAAAGGGAGTAAAAAAGAAACCAGACAGGTATCGTTCTTTTCCTGTCTGGTTCCCATTTATTATCTAATGTATTATTTATTACTATTCAGCATTATTTATCAGAGCTTTTTTTCTGTAAGACAATACCATAACCACTGCCTGGAATACCGTAATGCAAAGCATGATCAGTGTCATCTTATTAACAAATACCATCCTGCTTCCAATATTCTCCGTCAGGAAGAATACTACTACTGATACCACTGCAGGTATAATACCGAACAGCTTCAAATTATTATGACTATTATTTCCGTACTCTTCTTTTCTACTGTGCACAGCCCCGATTACCATAATGCCTCCTGCTATCACAGTAATCATCATTAGTAAGAGATTCAGCAGTGCCCAATTTTCTCCGGATGCAAGAGGCACTTCCTCATCTTCTACTTCCACCAGCTCAGTATTCGCCAATGGTACTTCCTCGTTCCCCACTTCCACCAGTCCGGCGTCCGCTGAAAGAGGCTCTTCCGCGTCCTCAATAACCTCTGCAACATCTTCCGGTACATTAGCAGCTGTTACTGCTAAAATAGGCGCCGCATTTGTTGCAAAGTCACCCGCACTCATAAATATTGCTGCAGGTACTACCGCAGCAGCAGTCTCGCCTGCTGTGACTACGCCGTCTGTCTCAGGCATAGTGCCGTCCACTGCTTCTGATGTTGTAGCGCTGCCTGCTCCGCCTGTTTCTCCAGTTGTTTCCAGCCTCTTGTACTCATCTTCTGCTGCTTTCTTGTATGCCTGTGCATCTTTCAGAGAAGCTTCCGCATTCTGTAGTTTTCCTTCAAGCATATGATACCGTGCCCACGCTTTATTAAGTTCTTCTTCGGCGGCTTTTAATTCATCCTCTTTCGGATTCTTCAATTTTAACTTCAGCAACAGATCCTGCGCTTTAATGGCTTCGTCATATGCCCTCTGAGTTTCCTTCTGCAGTTCGCTGACTTTATGTTCCAACTGCTCTGCCAGCCTGTTCGCTGCATCCAGCACATCGTGCGCAAATACCAGACTGCCTGCTGCGCCCGCCAGAATACCTGTCTCAAGACCTGTGATCATGGAATCCAATAATGCGTCATCCACATCGGCACCTGCTTTAATAAAATCTATACCGGATGTGATCGCCGCATTGGTTGCATCAACCAGATCTTTGCCTTTTTTTACAACTTCTATCTTTGCCTTCAAAGCATTTATCCATGCTACAGCGTATTCATGCTTTGCCTCGCTCCATTTTTTTCGATTAAAAATATCAAAAGTAGGATATTCCGTTAAGTTTACGATAAATTCCTGAATATCTACGCCGGGCAAAAAAGCCGCTATCGTATCTGCTGAATTGATCATATCTTTTATCTTGAAATCGCCGCTGTCAATCTTCTCCAGTAATTCTGTTATGTCCTTAACATCATCCATTGATATATTGCCAACCACATCTCCAACATTTCTGGGAAGGTTTGCCAGCGTATTTAGTTCACCCTCCTCTAACTCCTCCTGTGCTTCTGCCAGTGCATCATATTTTTCCTTCAATTTTTGATATTCCTCATCGGCTGCCTTATATTCACTTAAGCGGTCGCTATGTTCTTTCTCCCTGGCACTATACTCCTGATATTTCTGATAATAAGTATCAGAAGAATACAGATCACTGTCTTCTGCATAGCCATAGATCGTGTTTTCATCTCCGCCGGGTATCGATTTTACAGGATTTTCACAAGTATAACTATCTTCATCCTTAAAGATGCGTAACTTAGTGTTGTCATCCGTATAGATATATAAGCCGTCTGAATCTTCCTGGAGATCATAGGTCTCACCATCGATAGTGATTACATCTTTTGTTTCCCATTCATTTATATCTAATTTATATTCATGCTCAAACCCTTTGATCCCGCCGTAGCAATACCAATTTCCATCCTCCTTCATATACACAGAATAATGAATATTCAAAATTGTTATAGTACCTTCTCCATCATTATCCCAAACAACTTCCTGATTTTTACGCAGCCCCATGTCTACACGCACAGGTCTGACATTCTCATCGCTATGCACGACTTCTTCCTTAGTAAAGTAATTATTTCCATCCTGATAAACAGAAATTTCCTGATCACCTACTGTAATAGTCATACTGTTATCATCTTTGACATTGATCTGATACTGCTTTCCATCAATCTCAATAAAGTCAGTTGTATCTTGTCCTTTCATCTCACGGATATCAACAGTACCGCTGTTTCCGTTTTCTCCGGTATTTACCGAATAACCATATCGCTTAACAACTTTTTTTGCACCGTCTTCCTGCTCTTCCAGAACTACATAATAACCATTAAGGCCCTCTGCCGGCTTCCCGTAACTTTCTCCATCTGAGCCGGTTCCATCTTGATCGACCCAGATGACCGTACAGTTTTCCGCTTTTCCCGCGAGTTCATTTTTGATCACCAGCTCAGCCAGCTCTTTTGCTGCTGCGGCTTTCTCGTCATCTGATCTTTCCTCGCTGGAAAGAATATCTTTTTGATCCTGCAGGCTCTGCACATATCCTGCCTCATCAATTATTCCATAAGCATCTTTTGCCTTCTCGGCTTCCTCTAACGCCGCCTTGGCTTCTTCAAGTGATGCTTCCAAAGCACTAAGCTGTTCCTTCAGCACACTCTTTTCGGCTTCGCCGCCTAAGTTGTCATACGCTTCCTGGGCTGTATCTTTTGCTTCTTTCAGCTCTTGATACTTCGCATAGAGCCTATCCAGCTCCTTCTGTGCATCTGCTGCATCTTTGATGGAATCCGTAAAGTCCTTTGCTGTCTCAGTAAACTCATCAAACTTCTTTTGAAAATCCTCCGCTGCTTCCTTTAATTCTTCACTTTCTTTATCCAGATTTTCAATAGCGTCATTCAGTTCTTCCCTGCTCTCATCTAATCTTTTTTCTATGTCATCCAATGCACTGTCCACATTGTCTTTCCATGATTCCAAATAATTGGAAGAAGCCGTAAGAATATCCTGTACCTTCTGCACACGCTCATTTGCTGTCCTGGCCGCTTCCACAGCCTTTTCCATTTCAGCCTTTGCATCTTCAAGGGCTTTTTCTGCCTCCGCAGCAGCTTCATCTGAGATCTTCTTTGCTTCCTCATATGCTTCCTGCGCCTTATCCAGATTATCTTTCGCATCAGCCATATCTGTCTGCGCCTTATCAAACTCAGCCTGCGCATCCTGCTGTGCCTGGGTCAGATTCTCCAGCACTGCTTTTGCATCGTCACTGTTGCTGAAACCCGCTTCAATTTTAGACTGTGCATCTCTTAATGCTGCATCAAATTCATTCTGGGCGGTATCCAGAGTTTTCTCCGCCGAGTCAATCTTCTTATTGGCTTCCTCTGTATTTTTTTCTGTCGTCCCCTGTACCAATTTTCCATCTTCAGTTTTCTTATTCAGCAGTCCTTCTTCATCATCCTCTGCTGTAACATCTTCTTTCTGCCTGTCAATCTCCGCTTCTGCCTTCTCAATGATCTGTTCAGCCTTCCGGACAGAATCTTCCGTATTATCCACCGCCGATTTATTTTCCCACTCTTTGGCATTCACATCTCCAAAAGGTATGGATTTTATAGCTTCGGTTGCAGCACTCTCTGCGTTATCTAACTGCTCTTTCACCCTATCTGCAGTTACTTCCGCCTCTTCTTCCTGATCACCGCTTTCAACCGGATCATCGGCCGGAATGTTTTCAGTCGGTTCTTCATCATCCGAATCAATTGATGATACTTCATCATCCCATTCTGCTGCATCTTCTTCGTCCGACGCTGTTACCGTAAAGGCGCCTGATGCAACAGCGGTTGCCGCAATAATCGCCGCCAGCATAAGTGCAGCTGTTCTTTGCAATAAATACTTTAAAAAATTCTTTTTCATACTTTCCCCCTTTTCTAAAAGGTGTTCCTCTGCATATTGGCCTTATTTTCCACACATAATTATACTAGTTGTTTTGTCGGGTTACGCTGGCTCTCTGTTTTTTGCAAATACATAACAGACTGAGCAAAGTCAAGTGACCTTAAAACGGTCAATGCTGCTTCTTGCCCTTTCTCATTTAAATTCATAAAAAGAGCATTAAATTCAGCTATACGCTGTACACTTTCTTTTGTCTGTGTCATACGCTCACCTCACCTTCTATTTATGTGTTATACACACAATCTAACATATATTTACAGTGTTGTCAACACTATAAATGGTGTAAATATGTGTTGACTGTTTTATTTTTGTGTTGTATCATATATTTATTCATATCAGAGGAGGTGTTCTCACTGTCTAACCGAGTAAAAGCAATACGAGAGGCACTAAAATTATCTCAACGAGAATTCGGTGAAAAACTAGGTGTAAGCCGTGATGTAATAAGTAATATTGAATATAATCGCGTTTTGCCCAAAGAGCTGCTGTTACGTCATATATGTGAGCTTTATAATGTGAATCAGCACTGGTTAGAAACTGGTGAAGGCGAAATGTTCAATGGTGACCCGAATGAAGTCAGTAAATTTGATGAAGCATTTCAAATCTTCAAATCGTTACGTCCGGATTTTCAAGACTATGCCCTTGACCAGATCAAAAAGCTTGTTGAACTTCAAGATAAGAATTAAGAATGATTTTTGCAAAATTTTACCCGGAAGGCACATCAGTACCTTCCGGGTATTTTCTTCGTTTTATATTTCTATTCCTCGTTACATAAAGCAATATGTATCTGCCAAGCCTGGAACTCCTGTAACGCATCGGGAATCACCAGTCCGCACTGCTGTAATGCTGCTCCTGTGATCTTTTCTCCGTCTTTGTATCCATAAGGCAACTGTCCTGTAAACCATTCCCTTGCATGCTCAGGCAGATCTGCTATATCTTCCATATTCAGATGCAGCTGATAATATGCTTCCGCCTTCAGTCCCTGTACTTTGACAATGACAGGTGCCGCGTTAGCCTCCACATGGTGATATACTGCGCTTACCAATGCTTCTCCTCCTTCCGGATCAGCCATCTCCCATATGGTACATTGCTTATCCGAAGGAGCCTGCAGCCGATAGTACTCGCCATACTGAATTAAGTCATAATACTCTTTGAACCTGTCGATCTGCTGCCGTACCTTTGCTTTCTCTTCTTCGGACAATTTAGTAACATCCAGCTCATAGCCAAAGGTTCCCGCCATAGCTGCACAGCCTCTGGTTGAAAAAGGCGTTGTCCGTCTGGTCTGGTGATTAGGAACCGCCGAAACATGGGATCCCATGGTGGATACCGGATAACCAAAGGAAGTTCCATACTGAATCTTAAGTCTTGCTATGGCGTCCGTATTATCACTGCACCATATCTGAGGAGTATAGTAAAGCATACCTGCATCAAACCGTCCGCCTCCGCCGCTGCATCCTTCAAACAAAATATGAGGAAACTTTCCAGTCAGAGCTTCTAACACACGATAGAGTCCCAGCACATACCGGTGGGCAAATTCTCCCTGACTTAGCCCATCAAGCGCCATACTGTATTTATCACAAATGCTCCTGTTAAAATCCCACTTTATGTAGCTGATCGGCGTTTCTGCAAAAATGTCAGACAGCCGTCCGATAATATAATCCTGCACATCCTCTCTTGAAAAATCAAGTATCAATTGGTTCCTGCTCAGATTAGGCGTTCTTCCCGGTATTGCTACTGCCCAGTCAGGATGCTCCCGGTACAGATCACTGTCCTCAGAAATGCACTCCGGCTCAAACCAAAGTCCAAACCGCATTCCGCACTCCACGATTTTCTCCGCCAGCTCTTTCAAGGTACAGCCAAGCTTCTTTTCATTCGGGAACCAGTCACCAAGCCCCGAATTATCATCATCCCGCTTTCCAAACCAGCCGTCATCAAGCACAAAAAGCTCAACTCCTAATTCTGCAGCGTTCTTTGCTATTGCCACTAACTGCTCCCCTGTAAAGTTAAAATAGGTAGCTTCCCAATTGTTAATAAGTACAGGACGGCGTTTCTCTTTCCATTCCCCGCGGCAGATGTTTTTCCTTATTGTCTTATGTAGGTTCCTGCTAAGTATGCCAAACCCTTCCCCACTGTAAGTCATCATGACTTCCGGTGTATCGAATTCTTCCCCCGGCTGCAGATTCCATGCAAAATTATCCGGATGAATGCCGCAGATCAGTCTGGTCTGATCTACCTGATCCTTTTCAGCCTCCATCAGAAACTCTCCGCTGTAAAGGAATGAAAATCCATAGCACCCGCCCTTTTCTTCGTCTGTATTCTTATCACTGACAATGACAAACGGATTGTAATGATGGCTGGAAGTGCCGCGCACACTGCCTATGGAATGAATGCCATGATCAAGTTCACTTTTCTGCACATTTCTTTCCGTCACATGACCGCCATAAAAAGTCGTCCATTCATAATCGCCATTGATCCAGTCCAGATTCATACTGGCGGCTTTCTGTAATACAATTCTGTCTTTTCCCCGATTGATAATCTTCACGGCACGGGTGATGATATCATTTTCTTCCAGAATTCCATATAGAAGATGAACTTCTACCTTTGATGACGGATCTTCCAAAATAACTTCCAAAGTATCTGCTTCGCTTTCCTTCGCATACACTGCCGGCAAGTTTGGTATTGCATATTTACCTTTGCTTACATAGTACTCCTTAAACCGAAGCGCTGCTGCCATGCTGCCATCGCCATTTTGTACTTTTAATGCGCTGATACGGTAATCTCCCGTTCCATAACAACTGTACTCCTGCGGAAGAACATCCAAAGAATACTCTTTATGATCCCTTCCCATCTCATAAGGATTACCCGAAAACCCTCTGCCCCTCATGCAAATGGCGTAAGACTTATCACTGTCATCCGTCCTTTTCCCGTAATATACATGAAGCAGAGTTCCCAGACTGTCCGCTTTCATCTGATAGGTTGTATTTTTTGTGTGCAAGGTAAAAAGTCTCTTCTTTTCATCTATTACAATCGACATGATCATTCTCCTCCATGCACTTCATTTTAGCCCTTTACACTGCCAAGAACAAGTCCTTTGGTGAAATATTTCTGAAGGAACGGATATACCAGCATAATGGGCAGCGCTCCCAGAAACAACTGCGCTGCACGCCCTGTCCTGACATTCATCATGGACAGCAATGCTTTGATGTCATATGTAGAATCTCCCCGTAACATACTTTCAAAATTTACAAGCAGAGACTGCAAATAAGTCTGCAAAGGATAGTTTGAAGGGTTACTCATATACACCATACCATTAAACCACTCATTCCAGTGACCCACCATACAGAACAGTCCAACTGTAGCAAGCGCCGGTTTTAACAGGGGCGTAATGATCAGAGTCAGTGTCTGGAAAGGTGATGCTCCATCCAGGGAGGCAGCTTCCTCAAGTTCCTCCGGCAATTCACGGATAAAGTTCATTAGGATGACCATATTGGATACCGGAAGGGCTCCGGGTAAGATCAGCGCCCATATGGTATCTTTTAATCCTAATCCGGATACCAGCAGATAAGAAGGGATCATGCCGCCGCTTATGAGCATGGTGATCACGAAAAACACCACATAAAATTTTCTGCCTGCCAGCACTCCTTTGGGCCTCGATAAAGGATATGCCGTCAATACCATCAAAACCAGATTTAAGATCGTTCCCTTTACTGTTCTTTCAACAGAAACGGCCAATGCACGGAAGAAACTGCCGTCCTCTAAAATATATTTATACGATGCCAAGGTAAAATCAACCGGTATAAATCCTACCTTTCCTGCTGCCACTGCCGTACTGCCGCTGAAAGAAACCGCGAGAAGGTTGATAAACGGAAGGACACATGTCACACATGCAATTCCCAAAACGATAAGCAATACTACATCAAAAACTCCGTATTTTTTCTTTTCCATCTTTCGTCCCTCCTAGAATATTTTATATCCGGCAAGCTTATCCGCCATGTAATAGGAAACACATACCAGAATACAGGATACCAGCGACTTAAACAGACCTACGGCTGCACCAATGGAATACTGCGCCTGCTGAATACCAAGACGGTACACATAGGTATCAATAATATCACCTGTTGAATAAACTACCGGCGAATACAGATTGTATACCTGATCAAAACCTGCATTAAGCACGCCACCCAGAGCCAGTACCAGCATCAACACGATGGTGGGCTTTAATAACGGAACGGTGATGTAACGTATCCTCTGCCAGCGGGTCGCCCCATCCAGTGTTGCCGACTCATAAAGCCCCGGATCAATTCCTGTGAGGGCTGCCAGATATACAATAGTACCGTATCCGAAGCCCTTCCAGACATCACTGATGATCATAGTCCATGGGAAAACCTTGGCGTTTCCAAGAAATGGAATTGCCTCAATTCCCAGTTTCCCAAGCAGGATATTGATAGCACCATCCGAGCCTAATAAGTCCATCATAACACCTGCCAGAATAACCCATGACAGAAAGTTCGGAACATAGATCAGTGTCTGATAAACTCTCTTTACCTTATTGGAGATCATCTCATTGAGCAATACCGCAAAGGTGACAGGAACGATAATTCCCAAAAGCAGCTTAAATACCGCTATGTATAAAGTATTCCAGATAGTTCTTAAAAAGTTCGGCTGGTTAAACAAGAATCTAAAATTCTCTAAACCTACCCATGGGGACGCAAATCCCAATCCGGGATTATAATCCTCAAATGCTATGATCAATCCATATAAGGGGATATAGCAGAAGATAAAAGTCAGGATGACCCCGGGCAGCAACATCAAGTGGTATTGTGCCTGATTTCTAAGTTTCGTCTTATTTAGCTTATTCTTACTTGGCATTTTTCTCCCTCCCTCAATTAATTATTTCCGTATGTTTCGTTCATCTCGGCTGTTGCCATTTCTCCGCCTGCCTTCCACCACTGCTCTACCAGTGTATCAAAATAGTCGATATCCTTTTCGCCGATAATGATCTGAGTAAAACCTTCCAATAGAATATCATTTAAAGTAGAGCCAACACTTTGCAGTGTGGCGGTATCCTGTCCCCATTTGGCATCCTTCAGATAAATCCCGCTGTCCAGATATTCTTTTGCAATTCCATAAGCAGATTTGTCATTTCCCTGCTGGAGCCAGTCACCCACACCGTCGGGATCCTGCTCGGTCAACCATGCAACACAACTGTTATATTTCGATGCATCTTTTCCCAGCTCTGTCACATCCACATCTAGTCCTTTTGCCAATGCATCCGTTACTTTTGTATACTGGTTATAGTCAGTCATAGGATTGATTACCGTCAAACAACGAACACAGTTCGGATAGTTATTGTCATAGAGAGAACTGATAAAATCCAAATCTTCATTTCCTGCCGCATCATCCATCATATAACACCAGAAGTTGATCAGCTTAAACACACCTTCCGGGTTCTTACAGTTATTGCTTATCACAATGTAACCGATATTTCCAAATCCCACACTTCCTTTTACCTCTGCACCATTGGCTGAAGGGATTGGATAAGGCTCAAAAATTGCTTCCGGTCCAAGATTTTCTACAATCTGCGGTCCCGGATTGTAGCCAAACCACTGTGCGAAAGGAATTACGCCGACATCGCCATTGATCGCATCCTGAAACATCTTGTCCTGATTGGTGGTCATAAACTCGGGATTAATGATCCCTTCCGCATACCACTTTGCATAAGTTTCAATTACCTCTTTCATCTCCGGCTGAACGGTGCCGTATCCCAGTGTACCGTCCTCCATTTCAACCCAGATACCCGGATGTGCACCAAACGCAACTGCCAGACGGTTCATGTTATCCAGGCCTTGCATTTCTCCCATGGCATATCCGCCAAAATTCTCCTTAAATGCCTGCGCAATGGCAAGCACATCATCCATAGTCTGCGGATCTGCCAGTCCGAGTTCATCCTTCCAGTCCTTTCTGATCCACACATAATTGAACTTATCTATATTGCCGTAACTAAGCTGTGGAATGCCGTATAATCGTCCTCCAAGGCAGCCCGTCTCGTAGGTATCACTTTCTATCTCAAAGTAGCTTTTTAAAGTATCTGACGCATAAGTATCAAAAAGATCAGTCAGATCCATGATCAATCCGGATTTCTCCAGCGATGCAAGCTGCGAAGCATTTACATAGCAGAAATCAGGCAGATCTCTGTCAGCAATCGCCAGATTTAATTTGGTGCCATAGTCATTACTTATCCACATATTTGTAAGATTAATGTTGAATCTGTCCTTAAATGCCCGGTACCATGGATTATCATCATAAGTATCTCCATTCTGGAAACTCGTTCCTGAGTTTTCCTCCATAACAGTTGTCAGAATAAGCTCCTGCTCATAAGGATCCCACAATCCTTCCGGAACCGGAACCGCTTCCTTTGCGCTGCCTCCTCCGCCACTGTTAACTGCTCCTGCTCCTCTGCCCACAAATCCCGGAAGACAGAATAACAAAACAACGGCAAGTGCCAGAGCTATTACTTTCTTGTCCCACATCTCCATTTCCTCCTATTTGTTTTCCTTTATTTAAATTTGATTCCTCAATTGAATCCTGATTCAGGGAATTCTTCCCTTTTTTACCATATAACGGTGAGCACTGTCTTAGAAGAACTCTCCATAAGCTGTACAGAATACAAATAACCTTCCTTCTGTACCTTTTCCGTAATATCGAAAGCGCCGGCCATTACCTTCTCCGGCTTTCTGTCAGATATCCAGCCTAATTCTCCGGATTCCCTGATAACCGCAGATAACGAATCGTCATTTTCCTGAATGCTTTCAACTGCCGTAAATCCTGCGTATTTATGCAGAAGTCCCAGGCAGGATCCTGTTTTTCTCTTGGGAAGTATCACGAACCATGTAAATCCGTCTTCTTCCAAAATTCCTTCATAACTTTCATTCCGGTCCAGGTGAAAAACTTTTTTGTTAAAATAGTCATAAACCCAATACTCATCAGAAATCTCTATATCCGGTATATCCACAGGTTTGAAACTATATATCTGTTTCTGCCCGGTCAGGTTATATACCGCAATTCCTCCGCCTTTGCCGTTTTGTCCCCAGGCTGCCACATTATGCAGTTTCAAAACTCCGCTTTCTGCAGGATTGGAAAAGATACAATCCTCTGTAGGCTTTGCCGCACGCTCCATCATCAGGATCCTGCCGTCTCTATACATCAATGGTTTCAGTACTTCAGGCTCTGTATCTCCGATCTTATCGCTGAAATATACCGGTCCTCCGCTGATCGCCCGCAGCAGACTATGCTTTATACTGTCTTCATGCTTCGTCCAAAACATATCCCAGTCGCAGCAATACAGTTCATTATGATATACCGCATTATATGCATTCTGTAACAGATGCTCTGCAAATCCGTTTTCCCTGTTCGGCACGAAGTCATCACTGTTTCTTGAAACCGCAGAAGTCGGTCTTGCCAGAATGCTCTCCATTGCCATTCCCATACAGTTGATAATAGCGCCATCCATGTAAGAAGCACCGCTTTCCAGGGCCTCATTCATGCCCCTTGCAGCTTCAGCGACCGGCAGACTGTTTTCAAAATAATAAGGAACTGCACTCTGCCCATCTACCTTCACGAAATCAATCTCTTCCTGTCTTAGTTCACTGTACCAGTCTCTGTAAAACCTCTCTCCGGTCTGGGGACTTGGAATCAGTTTTCCATTGACTGTTCTGTAAAGATATGGCTGTTCTTTATGATCCAGACTGCTTCCCTTCAAAATACCGCCCCAGTAGCCTCCAAGCGCATGCCAGACTCCAAACCATCTGATATCCCCTTTCGCTTTAATATCTTTTATCATATCCTTAAATCCATTGGGGAATTTCTCTTTATCCGGCGCAAAATCACAAAGCAGTTCATCCTGTACGGACATCCAACCGTCATCAATGATCATCCATTTTACCGGAACATTCTTTTCCTTCAGTTCCTCTGCCTTCTGACGGATTTTTTCTTCTGAAACCTCTCTGTAAAATGCATCCCAGCTGCACCATCCCAGATAGGAGAACATTTCCGGAACTCTGCGCTTTTCCTTAAGCCTGATTCCCTTATGATCAGCTAACCATACAAAAGCTTTATGCACTGCTTCAGTAAGTGACGAGCCTTCCGCCAGTAAATATAAAGGCTCCGCAATCTCTTTCTGCCCGCCCAGATAAGCTGTCATTTCCAGACTGATCTCTGTCTCTGTTCCGCTTACCATATATGTTTTGAACTCCTGGCCAACCATTGGAACGAAACAGGCAAACCGGTCTTTATATTTGAAAAAAGCAACTTGCGTGAAATCAGGAATATCCTGAAATCCACTGACAAATGCGGGTCTGGTCCACCATTCGTTAAAAAGATACATAGCCGTGATCTTCTCCGGACATTCTTCCATGGGAATATATACTCTGATCGGTTTTTCCATTCTTAAATTGCAGTTTTCCCGGCAGGATTCATTTTTCATGCCCAGCCGGATCTCTCCAAATCGGCATCCATCTATCACCTTATCCTTCACTTCAAGGCGAATACCGTCTTTTTCATAGATACCTGTATCTAAAGAAACCTCTGCATCTATTTTTTTCCCTTTTTGGCAATAAATCTGACATCTTATATTTTTCTTTTCTGTCATACCTGATTCTCCATTCACATTTGATCATTCATACTTTGCAAAAAGAACACATGTACCGCTTTTATGATACCTTTCTATTACCTCTTCCAACTGACTGCGTTTCACTTTTAAATAAGCCGCCTGACAATCAAGACACATGAATTCCTTTGCAGCCCTGCTAAACAGCTTCATATGTAAGGCAATTTCATCTGATGCCAATTTTGACCCACAGCTTTTACATAAATGATCCGTCACTTCTTATACCACCTTACACCTGTAAATTTTAGAGCCATGCGCAGCTACTGTCTCCGAGTATCTTTCCTTCTTTAAGCCTATATCCTTATGTTCTACACAATCATAAAACTTGAGATTCTTTCCTGAACTGACAGTAAGTCCCATATCCCAAAAGTCTACCGTAACCATAGCCGGGATATCTCCCATATTAAACATGGCAATTGCTATATCTCCATCAGATAAAAATTTCACTAATGTAAATACGTCCGGGCTATTTGATACGCAGTTTAACCGGAACGCGGACCTGCACTCTATATCCTGATTGATCGCAATGATATCCTGATTCAACAGGATCTTTTTGGTCTCTTCACTGAGATTTCTGACATCACAGCCGATCATCAGCGGTGAATTCATCATTGCCCAAAGTGAAAAATGCGTCTGGTATTCCTCATCGGTGCATCCTCCGGCAGAAATATATTCATTTCCACCCTTTCCGTGCATACCGACTACCAGCATATCCATGTCATTATGGCAATAGGCTCCCGAAAAAGCCTGCTTATCTATCTGGGATAAGGCAATATCCCTGATGGAATTCCAGGAATCGTTAATGTCCTCAGTAGAACGGAATAAATGAGCGCCAGACGAACGAATCCACTCATGTACGGAGTCTGTCCCCCACTGGCATGCGGAAAATACGATATCTCTGCCGGAATTTGCAAGCGCCATGCCCATTCTGCGGTACAGTGTTCTCCCATCCTGATTTTGGGGTTTAAAGCAATTATCATATTTTAAATAATCAACGCCCCACTGCGCAAACTGTTTTGCATCTTCAAATTCATGTTCAAAACTTCCCGGATAATCTGCACAGGTTCTGGTTCCGCAGCAGCTGTACATGCCGAATTTGAATCCTTTTGCATGCACATAATCTGCCAGCGCTTTCATCCCACTTGGAAATTTCTCAGGGTCTGCTGCCAGCTTACCTTCTGAATCACGCTCTTTCAGGCTCCAGCAATCATCAATTACCACATATTCATATCCGGCTTCCAGAAAGCCCTGTTCTTTCATGGCATCTACAGTTTCTTTCACTACATTTTCATTAATGTTCTCCGTAAACGTATTCCATGAATTCCAACCCATAGGAGGAACTGCGCACATTGCTTTTCTCATCATTTCCATACCCCCTTTTTCATATTATAAAAGTAATTTCTTGCTTATATTCTTTATTTTTCCTCTCTTCTATTATTGATTTTATTATATATTTCTATAGCTTTAAATGGTAAGAACGTGTATTGGATGGTAAATTATTGCCCTTCCATGCTATTTATGATAGAATAGAAAAAATGGATCAAAAAACTCTTATGAAAGGCGCTGCACATGAAACAATCCAACCATTCCATAGGCTTTTCTTTTTCTTCTGATCTGCCTCTTTTGGCGTTAGTAGGCCTGGGACACCACTATATTGATTCTCATGATTACTCTTGGAACAGTAGAAATCGGAATCAAAGTCTATGTCTGATTCAGTACTGTATTGAAGGAGAAGGCGCCCTTGAAGTGGATGGGATCCTCTATTCCATCCTTCCCGGTGATGCTTTTATCATTGATATTCCCGGTGAAAACCATTATTATCTGCCTCCCCATTCTTCCTATTGGGAAATCCTTTATCTGGAATTTTCCAAAGAATGTCTTCCATTAATACGGAAAATTTACCGGGTTAAAGGCCCGGTCGTACATCTTACCAAAGAATCAGGTCTGGCAGACCAGATGATGTCAATTTATGAAAGGGCAGTCAGAAATGAGATCAAGACTTTTTTCGAGAATACGAAAGCCGCTTACAACTTATGGATGGATTTTACTGTATACGCCCTCACTTGCTCTGAAGATGAAATATCAAAAATAGACCATGTCAAAGCCTACATTGACCAAAACTATTATATGGAAGATCTGAATCTGGATTTAGTGGCAGAACACGCCGGAATTTCAAAATATTATATGTGTAAAGAATTTCATAAAAAATACGGCATCACGCCTGGGAAATACCTAAAAGAACTCCGCATTTCCCAGGCCTGCCGCTTGCTGACCACGAACTCAGATCACACGATTCAGGACATTGCCCGCATGGTCGGTTACTCTAATAATAATTATTTTGGGAAAGTATTTAAGGCTTCAAAAGGAATTACTCCTGACAAATTCAGAAAACAGTCCACTCAGTACGATTTCGTACGTGTGGTTTATGAAACCCCAAAAAGGATCTGAATATATTTTTAAACTATCTATTTACTACATGAGGACTATATTATGAAATCACAGAAACAGGAAACACTGATCAACAAAAAAGAATTTTACAGAAATTTGACAAGACTTGCTCTTCCGATCGCTCTGCAGAGTCTGATGCTGGCGTCGGTGGCTGCCGGCGATGCGCTGATGCTGGGAAAGATCGCTCAGGATGAGATGACTGCTGTTTCTCTGGCAACCCAGATCCAGTTTGTCCAGAATATGTTCCTTTCAGCTGCCACGGGCGCAGGCGCTATTCTTGGGGCTCAGTACTGGGGAAAAGGGGACAGACATACTCTGGAAGATAT
Source organism: Lachnospiraceae bacterium (assembly GCA_014803415.1). Taxonomy (GTDB): domain Bacteria; phylum Bacillota; class Clostridia; order Lachnospirales; family Lachnospiraceae; genus Suilimivivens. The sequence continues at coordinate 51,795 of JAAVBZ010000029.1, read as the reverse complement.
TTTTAATATGATGCTCCGTTTCTGCGGGATCATGTCCATCCTATTCTTTCTGGCATGCGAACTGATGCCGGAACTGCTCATGCATATCTTTACACACGATGCCCCTCTTATCGCCATCGGCAGTTCCTATCTGCGCATAGCAGGCTGGTCCTATCTGCTTACAGGCATCTCCCAATGCTATCTGACTATGATGAAAATATCGGATCATATAAAGCCCGGTGCACTGATCAGTTCCTGTGCGGTGCTCCTGAACATAGGCTTAAATGCTGTATTTATTTTTGGTTTACTGGGGATGCCGGCGATGCAGGCAAAAGGAGCGGCACTGGCCACTACTATTTCCCGCATTGTCGAACTGGCTCTATGCATAGCCGTATCATCGAAACCAGACTATATCCGTCCGGTATTCAGCAGATTCCTGCATCTGCCCAAACTGCTGAAATCTGATTTTATAAGGCAATGTCTGCCTCTAATGGGCGGTTCCCTGTTATGGGGCGTAGGATTTACATCCTACACGGCTATCGTGGGACATATGGGAAGTGACGCCGCTGCAGCAAACTCTATATCAGCAGTTACCAGAGATCTGATCTGCTGTATGTGCAACGGAATAGGCAGCGCTGCCGGAATCATAGTTGGAAACGAACTTGGGGCAGGCCGCCTTTCCTTAGGCAAAGCTTATGGGATCAAGCTTAAGAATATTTCTTTTGTCATCGGATTTATTTCCACAGCGATCGTACTGGCGATAACGCCGCTGGTCTTAAACATGGTCATTCTGACAGATCAGGCACGGGAATATCTCATAGGAATGATGGTGATCATGTCCATCTACATGATCGGACGATGTTTTAACACCGTTACGATAAACGGCGTGCTGGATGGCGGCGGAGACACTCTGTTCGATCTGTACAGTCTGATCATCTGCATGTGGTTCATCGCCATCCCGCTGGCACTCATCGGTGCGTTTGTTCTGCACTGGTCACCTCTGGCTGTATATGCCTGCACCTGCCTGGATGAAGTAGGCAAAATCCCCTGGGTAATGATCCGGTTTCGGAAGTATAAATGGGTAAAGGATCTGACAAGATAGTTGGTTTAACTCTTTCCTGCCTATTTAAATACCACCACCGAATATCCCGGCATTGTCACTTGCGTGTCGTTCATGGCAACGTGTTCCTCGCCGCTTTCCAATAGCCCGCGGATACTCTTTTCAGAAAGTGTTTCTCCGTTTACGGTAAGACTGCTTACATCAATCGTCTCCGTCTCTGCTCCTGTATGGAAGATCAATATGATTTCAGAGTCATTCCATGTTTTCTTCAAAACGCAGAAATTCTTATCGGAAATATCCATCAAATACTTTACGCTGCCCCTTGCGATCTCCGGATTCTGGTTACGGATCTTAACAGCATTTTTATAAAACTGATAAATAGAGCTATCGTCTTTTTCCTGTTCCTCCAGGCTATCGTATTTCATCTCGAAATCGTCCATATCCGCAGGTCCGTCACACATACCCTCACTGTCGGCATTCTTACTCCAATACATCGGCGCACGCTTATTTTCATCCTTACCGGAACCTTTCATGCCCAGTTCCTCTCCGTAATAAATAAAAGCGGAGCCGCTCATAAAGATGTTCATGGCGCCGGCAAGCTTTGTTTTATTTTCGGAGTTTTCTCCCACATAATAGCCTGCGCTTCTGGCCATATCATGATTGGTATAAAAAGGTGCGTCAATATACTCCTCATTATACTGTCCGAATGTACTCTGTAATGATTGATTGACAGTGCCGTATTTTTCGGAAGACGGACTGTTTAAGGCTTTAGCGATCACACCTTCCGCACCGGCAAATGCAAAATTAAAAAGACTGTCCATTCCGCTCTCGTAATACTTAGCATATTCATTGATATTAAGCCATGCCTCTCCTACAAGATAAGCATCTTCTTTCTGCGACTTGACAACATCAGTATACCACCGCAGGAAATCAACATTCTTTTGTGTATCTCCTGAATAGTACTCTTTCACCGCATCCAGACGGAAACCACCCACACCCATATCCAGCCAGTATTTTGTAATATCCTCTATTTCGTTTCTAAGTGCTTCGCAGCCCAGATTTAAGTCCGGCATCTCACTCCAAAACTGCGCCTCATAGTACCAGTCTGTTCCCGCTACCGGGCTATAGCCTGACTGCGGCTCTTTCGAGAAATTGTAATACTCAAAATAAGGACATTCCTTTGCATCGGGTTCTTCATCCCCTAAACTTTTCAGATAATCACATGCCTGCAAAAACCAGGGATTCTGTGAAGAAGAATGATTCAACACCAGATCCATGATCACCTTGATCCCTCTTTCATCACAAACGGCCAGCAGTTCTTTAAAATCATCCAGTGTGCCGTAAACGGGATCAATATCATAATAGTCCACAACATCATACTTATGATATGTAGGAGACGGGTTTATCGGCATCAGCCAGATACCATTACAGCCCAGATCCGTATCTGTAGTATCATCCCCGTCATTAATATAATCCAATTTAGAGATCAACCCCTGCAAGTCGCCGATACCGTCTCCATCACTGTCATAAAAGGAATAGACAAATACTTCATAATAAGTGCGGTAATTATCATCTATTACATTTAACGGAATCTCATCGGCTGTATCTCCACCTTTGCCTTTTCCTCCACATGCTGTCAAAAGCAGCATGCAGAGTGCCAGAAGTATCGCTATCGTCCGGTGACATCTGTTATTTTTTCTCATTCCAATACCTCTCTTTCAAAAAATGCAGACCGCATAAAAGCAGTCTGCATCTTTTTACTATAACAATTCAACTTCTTACTACAAAACCTTAGCCCTTTACAGCACCGCCTGTAACACCTTCTACATAGTACTTCTGCAAGCACATGAAGAGGATCGTAACCGGTACGGCTACCAGAATACCGCCCGCACAGAACCTTGTAAAGAAGCCCTGGAAATCGTTGGTCCATACCCATCTCTGCAGCGCTACCGCTACGTTGTAGCTGTCGGAATAACCGAAAGCAACGTAAGAAGCAAATACATAATCACACCATGGAGCCATGAAAGCAACCAACGCTGCGTAAATGATGATCGGCTTCGACATCGGAATGATCATGGTAAAGAATACTCTTGCCCTGGAAGCACCGTCGATTCTTGCCGCCTCATCAAGGGCTTTCGGGATCGTATCGAAATAACCTTTCGTTACATAATAACCCATACCGGAACTTGCTACGGAAATCAAGATCAAGCCCGGAATCGCTCCAGCCTGTGTCATGCCAAACTGCTTTAACAGGAAATAAAGACAGATCATGGTAAGGAATCCCGGGAACATACCCAGCACCAGCCAAAATCTCATCAGGAAAGTACGTCCTTTAAAACGCATACGGGACAACGCATAGCTTACGCATAATACAACGATCGTCTGCAATAATGCTACAAATATAGCAATCGTTATAGTGTTCCCATACCAGCGCACGAACTTTGATTCTTCACTGAACAGCCACACATAAGAATCCAGCGAGAACTGCTTCGGCAGCAGATAATCTACCATACCGCCGCCTCCCTCTGTATAAGAACGGAGACTCTGTAAGAACAGACACACGAACGGGAACAGCCAAATAATACTAAGAATAATCAATACTGCATAAGTAATTGCAGTACTTATCGCTCTTTTTGTTTTCATAGAACCACTCATTATTGGAATCCCTCCTCATCTCTTACGGATGGCAGCATACCGTATACAACCAGTGAGATTACTGCCGTAACAATGAATACCATAATACCGATAACAGCAGCCATACGGTAGTTCGTATCATTTACTGTCATCTTATACAGCCAGGTAACCAGCAGATCCGTATAACCTGCTTTGTTGGAAAGCGCCATAGACTGCGGTCCACCTTGCGTCAACAGATAGATTACGTTAAAGTTATTCAGGTTTCCTGTAAACTGTGTCAACAGGAACGGTCCCGTTACGAAGAACATATAAGGAAGTGTGATGCTCTTAAACATCTGGAAACCATTTGCTCCGTCAATTCTTGCACTTTCATATAAGTCTTCCGGAATATTCATCAAAAGACCTGTCATGATCAGCATCGTATAAGGAATACCGATCCAAAGGTTTACTACGATAATCGTAATTTTAGCCAGAGTTGCATTGGTCCAGAACGGAATTGCTGAACTGATCCAACCCCATTTCATCAGATATGTGTTGATAAGACCGTCGTTTGCAAACATCTTATACACATACAAAAGGGATACAAACTGGGGAACAGCGATCGTCATAACCAGAATGGTTCTCCAGAGCTTTTTGAATTTAATTCCCTTTTTATTTATCAGAATTGCAACTCCCATACCACAGAAGTATGTCAGGAATGTTGCAAAAAATGCCCATATCAATGTCCAACCCAGTACGATTAAAAATGTAGATCCAAATCCCGATGTACCAAAGGAAACCAGATTCTTAAAGTTCTCTAATCCTACCCATGAAAACAGATTGGTGGGAGGCTGATGGTTCGCATCATAATCCGTAAACGCTACGCAGATCATGAAAAGAATCGGCAGTACAGTAAATATAAAAACGCCTAAAACGGGTAATGTTAATAATGTCTTGTCGAAATGAGAATCTAACAGGGAATATAAATCCTGTTTTACTGTAGCAAGCGGCTTGCCGGCTACGATCAGCTTCTCCTCATTTCGGTTTACCCTGACATTGATCCGCCACATAGCAATAAATGCTACTATGATCATAATAGTCAAAATACTATACATCAGGATAAAGAAACTGTTATCATTATAAGTGTAAGTTCCATCATTATTCATAACTCTTGCGACAGTTCCCAGGGTACCTATATCTTTCAGATAACCCCAGCCAAAACTGACCATGTAATAAATAAACGCTGCTTCTATCGCCAGAAGCGCTATTCCACGCAGGAACTGTTTGCGTAAAAGAGGCCCGAAACCCATGATCAGAAAGGAGACTTTGGTTTTCCAATCCCCCTCTTTAAACGTCAGACCGATTTCTTTTAAATCATCTCCGACTCCTCTGAAAAATTTTCCCATCTTGAAGATCCCTCCCAACTGTGTATTTCTGAATGCTGTTTATTATTATAATACACGGCAGAGAAAAAATTCTCTGCCGGTTATTATTCAGATCTTACTAATCTATGAAGAATATTTCTTCACATCTTACTGTGCATAAGAAATGCAAGTATCCTGGAATGCCTGAAGGGCTGCTGTTAAGTCATCATCGCTTGTAGATGCGTTCAGAGTACCTGTTCTCACATCATCACCAAGAGCTGTTGCAAGATTCCAGTAATCTCCAGGATAATTTCCCTGAGGAATTGTGTAAGCAAGCTGAGATGCTAAAGCAGCTAATGCTTCGTCAGCCTGAACAGCAGAATCCTGCTGAGCTGCTACGTTGGAAGGACCCCAACCAGCTGCCTGATAACGAGCAAGCTGTACTTCTGTGCTTGTCAGATGCTGAGCAAGTGCATGGCATACTGCTAATTTTCCAGCTTCTTCCTGAGGTTTGATACCTAATAATTTGAATCCGCCGAAACCGCTGAGCTGATATGTCTGACCGTCAGAACCTTCGAAGGAAGGTAACTTAGCGCAAGCATAGTTGTCACCGAATGCTGCCTTAGCAGGATCTGAATCCCATGTACCGTCAACGATAGCTGCGATATTTGTTCCGTTATCTACGGAAGAACCATTCTGGAATGCAGGTGAAGAAGCAACTTCAATGATCTCTTTTAATGCAACAAGACCCTTATCGGATACATAATCGATGTTGCAGTTTGTGAAGTTACCGTTATCATCTGTATCATATGTTAATGTACATCCTGTAGCAAAGAAGAATGCCGGCTGATACCATCCGGAGTTGATCTCAAAGTAGAAATTCTTACCTGCTGCTTCACAGTCAGCAAGGATCTGCTCCAAAGAAGTAGGATCGGTGATCACGGAGCTATCATAATATAAGAAGTAACCGTTATCAGATGTCATAGGATATGCATAAGTTACATCGCCAACTACTGCTGCGCTTGCTGCACCTGCATCGTTCTGCTCGGTTACGAATGCTGCGTTATCGCCAACAACAGGAGCTAATGCGCCTGCAGAAACAAGACGTGTGATCTGATCCTGTGCGAAACCGTAAATATCTGCGCCGCCTGCAACGTCAGTGATCATGTTACCAGCTGCATCGCCTTCACCTACAGGTTCAACACTTACTGTATAACCTGAAAAATCAGGATTTGCTGCTAAAAATTCTTCAGCTGTGGTCTTTGTAAAATCAACAACATTGTCAGCTACCCAGATTGTGATGTTGCCTGAGCCGTAATCAATAGCCTCAGCGCTGCTGTCATCTGCTGCTGCACTGTCGTCTGTAGCTGCGCTGCTGTCATCTGTAGCTGCGCTGCTGTCTGTTGCTGCACTGCTGTCGCTGCCTGCTGCATCGTTGGAAGATTTTCCACCGCATCCAACAAGACAGGAAGCAACCATTGTTGCTGTAAGTAACAATGCTAATACTCTTTTCTTCATAACTTTTTCCTCTCTCTTTCATTTCTTAATTTTTTACAAAGTTTTACAATTATTTCGTAAAATTTCGTACATAGTTACTGTATCACTTTCTTGAAAATTTGTCAACCTCACTTTCATTTTTAACACTTTTTTTTGTTATTAATGCCTATTTTCTCTGGTAATTTTTGTTAAATATGCCAATTATAATTTCTTGAAAACCCTTACATTTTTTTATATAATAATATGACTTCATAAATATGACTAAAAAATAAGGGAAGAACATATGGCTACCATTAGGGATATTGCGGACAAACTGGGTATTTCAACAGGAACTGTCTCAAAAGGTCTGAACGGCGCCAATGATATCAGTGAGCAGCTCCGCCAAACGATACTTGAAACCGCCGTAGAAATAGGATATAGGCCTAAGCAGATGCGCACAAAGGATAATCAGAAGCTCTGTATTTTTATTGAAAATATGGAATATAAAACTCCGGAACAATTCGGCTACGATATTATTCTGGGTTTCCGTCAGGCTGCCTATCCGGCACGCTGCGGCGTTACCGTACTGCCCGTCACCCCTGAATTTCAGGCAAGTGAACGATATGATACCTACATGCTGAAAAATGGCTATATAGGCGCTTTTTTGGTAGGTTTCGCCCTGAAAGACCCCTGGATGGCTCAATTACACAACACTTCCATACCCACCACGCTTTTTGATAACTATATCCGCAAGAATCCGAGTGTCTGCTATATTGGAACTGACAGCTTTGAGGGCATTGATGACGGCATTGAACATCTGATACGTCTCGGGCATAGGAAGATCGCTCTGCTCAACGGCTCAGAACATTCCATGATAACCGAGCAGCGCCGCCAGTCCTTTATTGACAGTATGACGCTCCACGGTCTTGAGGTCAGTGAGCAGATGATGCCTTACGGTTATTTCGTAGCCGCCGCTGCCAAAGATCATGTTGCCAATTTACTCTCCCTTGGTGCAACCGCCATTGTATGCGCCAACGACTTACTCGCTTCCGGCGTTATCGAAGAATGCCGTCTGCTGGGCGTCAAAGTACCGGAAGATGTAAGCGTCATTGGATTTGATGATATTCCGCTGTCCGCAAAACTCAATCCGCCTCTTACCACCATCAGGCAAGATCGGATCGAGCTGGGTAAATGCGGTTTTTATACGCTGAATTCTCTGATCAATCACGTTTCCGTCTGCAAAAATCTGCTGCGTCCGCAGCTTATTATCAGAAATTCAACGGCTCCCGTTAAAAAGTGAAATCCCTGACTGCCTGCAGCGCCGGCAGCGCATTACCGTCATAATCAAATAACGCCTGATTTGCCCACTCATTGCCGCCCGGTCCCTTTTCATTCATATAGGCAATTGCTGCGTCGGACGCCCAGCCGCTTCCGGCTACCGGAATCCATGCAGCTTCCCAATAGAAATATCCTTTTGCTTTACCATTCGGAACCTGTTTTAAACGTGTAAACACAGCCTCCAGAAAAGCTTTCTGTCCCTCTTTTGTCATCGGATACTCTATTTTCTCTGTCAATTCGCCTTTTGTTGCCATTCCTTTCCGCTCATGCGGCAAAAGTTTCTCATAAGCGGCATAGTCCTCCATTGTAAAGCCCATAGATACTTCGGCGATCATCAATTCTTTCCCGTAACGAACCGCAATATCATTCATATTATTGCTCAGATCATCCAATGTTCCATTCCAGAACGGATAGTAAGAGAGCCCGATGATCTGGAAATCCTCGCCTTTTTCCATAAAACGGTCGAACCATTCCCGGTACAGAGCGTTATTTCCACCGTTATCCAGGTGAATCATGATCCGCATGTCCTTACTGACCGCCCTGACGCCATTAATCCCTGCATTAAGGAGGCGGATAAGATTATCAAAATCCGGTGCCTGACCGTAAGGCCAGAGAATACCGTTTGTCACTTCATTTCCTACCTGAACCAATGTGGGAAAGGCATTCTGCCTTTTCATTTCCTCAAGCGTTTCTTTCGTATAGCGATAAACCGCTTCCTCTAACTGTTCCAGATTCATACCCCGCCACGCCTTAGGCACTCTCTGCTTTCCGGGGTCAGCCCAGAAATCACTGTAATGAAAATCCAAAAGCACTTCCATGCCTTTTTCCAGGGCTCTTTTCGTCAGCTCAATAGTGGTGGGTAAATCATTTGTACCCGCTCCATAGGGACTTTTGTCCTCTGTATAGGGGTCGTTCCATAAACGGAGACGCACTGCGTTCACGCCATAGCTCTGCAAAATAGTAAGCGCATCTTTCTCCACTCCTTCATCATAGAACTTTCCACCCAGATCCTCTACCTCTTTTAAGGTAGAAATATCCACACCTTTCAGAAACTTCATCTGTCACCTCTTTAATCGAAATCAAACTTCGTAAACCGCTTCATCGCATCTCTATAGCGGAAACGTACCATTTCGTTTTTCTCTAAAATATCCTTTTCCGTTCCTACATACTGACAGCGGATGCAATGATATTCATCTTTTTCTTTATCATAGAACATATCAATATCCAAGTCTCTCATAAAACAGGAAGGACACCTGTAATTTAATTTGCCTTTGCCAGATTGAGCCATGTCGCAAATACCTCCTTATCTTTTAACTTGGTCGTATAGCCTAATGTAAACATGGGTGAAAACGCATAACCCTCTTTGATGTAGCCGATGGCTTCTTTCTTCTTACAGCTTAAGGAGACTCTTGTCTCAATTTCCGGAATGACAGCGATAACTTCTGCAGCACTCTCCATCTGCTCTTCACGGCATTTGTACTCATATTTGATTTCTTTTTTATCAAAGCCGTTTGTGCAGGTTAACAGAATATTGCTCATATCTTCGGAATATTCTGTTGTACCATAGCATGCCACCATATATTCATTCAATTCCACTTCTGCGGAAGGATCGCTCATCTTAAGAATATTTCTTTCGATCTTAATATTAGAGCTGCCCTCTTCAAAGTACATCTTTGTCTGTAATTCTACAGTCAGATCATAAAACTCGATCGTAACAGGGTCTAATGTCAGGATTCTTGTCTTACCCTCTTTGGAAAAATGCGCTTTCGTTCTGCACAGGCACAGATCCACTTCTTCCCCTTTATAAGTCAGTTTTGCACTTCTTACCGTACCTTCTCCGGCATAGTGTGTGAAGTATCCTGCTCTGTATTTCTCCTGAATCAAGAAGGGATAAGAAGCATCCGTTACGTGCTTCGTACCAATACCTACCGGCCACTCAAGTTTCGCTGCATAAGGTCTTAAGTCCACGATGGCGCCGCCCTGATCCATATTTGCACAGACTCTCATATACGGGTCGCAGTACCAGAAAAGCTGCTTGTCCGAACCGTATAAAATATCTCTCCAAAGAGCGCATTCCGGCTCAGTCAATGTTTTCTTCTTTCGATAATAATCAGCAAATTCCGCCATCGTCATATCGTCCAGCTGACCCTCTTTTTTCAGTTGACCGTAATATGCCATGCCGTCCTCATAAGACTTTAAAAGCAGCTCATAAGGCGCTTCCCAACGTCCCATTTTGTTCATCCAGCCGGGTCCTACGAACATCATATTGTAAGCATAGCCATTGTTATATTTTGCCAGATCACGATACTGGTCGATCAAATTATACAGATACGGGAAATCCCATGTTTTGGAATCATAGATCATACCGCGCAGCACATTCTGCGGATGGGTTCCAAAATTGGAGCCGTTTCCGTCATAACATGCAAGCAGGTCTCGGGACAAGTGCGGAATTGCAACGATACCGCTGTCTTCTGCCTCATTTGCCGCCGGTGCATGTACATTTTGTTTACTGGGAATCCAAGGTGCCCATGGACCTCCATCCATAAATGTGTACCAGGAATTGTTGCAGGTATGATAAGCTTTCGGTCCCTCTTCCCAGCAGGTTGCAACCGCACATTTTACCATCGGATATTTCTCTTTGATGTAATTTACAAGATCCGCATCCATATAATAAGAGCCTGTAGATTCCGGATAAAAGCCGAAACGATCATGAAATTTTCCGAATACATCATCTACGATAGATTTCTTGTCTTCCATGGAAAACATCCAGATACAAAAATCTTTCGTCTTATATTTTTCACGAAATTCCTTACAAGGCAGTCCTAATAAAGACAATGCTATTTCATCTCCGTATTTCTCATGGTCTGCTTTTGCAAGCTCAACTGCTTCATCATTAAATAAAGAAGCATACGTCATCTGAATGGTTGTCTTAAGCCCATTCTTGTGTGCAATAGACTGCTGTGTCTTAAAAATGTCCAACGATTCTGTCAGCAGCGCTTCTCTGCCGATATCTTCTTCTTTACCGTGTCCGGTCACCTTCTCCGCATATTCAGGAACCATCTCCGGACGATGGATGATGTTTACAATAAACTTATTATCCATGTTGCCTACCTTACCTTTCACTTTTTTCATTTCGCCCCATTTTGCGCCTTTTCGGCAAAACCTTCATTTTTACCGATGCGCAATCGGTTGTCCAAGCGTTAGAATAGCAAACTATCCATTTATTGTCAATGCATATAATTGCCTATTTCCATTTTAATAAACTATATAATTTGCACAAAGATAAATATGCCTGCTTCACATGATTATTTGATATCCCGGCAATATACATGATCGCACGTCTTCTCCCTCTATCATTTTAAGGAGCGTCCTGCATGTCATCTCTCCCAGTTCTTCTATATCAAAATGAATTGTGGGAATACCTTCCTCCAGATAAGAACCGTCATGATAAGAAACAACTTTCATCTGTTTTGGTACTTCTATCTTATGTTTTTGCAGACTGCGAAGAGCCTGCGCGCACAAATAGTCATCCATCGTGATGATACATTCCACCTTTTCCGCAAGCAGTTTTTCTACAATATGCTCTACTTTTTGGGCATTTTCCACATCAAGATAAATATGCTCTTCATCCGGCTCTTGTCCGCTTTCTTTGTAAGCATCTAAAAAGCCCTGCAGACGATTTCCCGTCACCACATAATCCTTGCTGCCGCCGATCAGAGCAATGTTCTTTATCCCCTGCAAAAACAGACGCAGCGTCATCTCCTTGCAGGCTCTTTTGTGGGCATTGTCAATCTGTACAATAGCAGGGTCGGGCAAGCTGCCAATGGTAACAAACGGAATCCCTGTTCCTTTCAGATAAGCTGCCGGAGCGTCCTTGATCAGCGTTCGCGTTAAAATGACGCCGTCTACTTTATGATTCACAATGATACGCTTAAGGCTTGTAATATCTTCTGCAGTAACAATGGATATTAATACGTCATAACCCATGGAAGACGCTACATTACTGATACCCAGCATACAATTCTGAAAAAAAGGAAGTTCCACGATATTGTAATCGCCGGGGATCACCAAACCGATATTATAAGTTCTGGACTGCGCCAGTCCCCTTGCAATCACATTCGGCGTATAATGATGCGCCTCAATATATTGCAGCACCCGCTCCCGCGTCTTGTCACTGATACGTCCTTTGCCGGAAATGGCGCGTGATATGGTGGTTTTTGACACACCGAGTTCTTCGGCAATATCTGCAATTGTTAAATTTCTATCCTCTGCCAACCTTCCAACACCTCTTTACCTTTCTTTTTTTCCATGGTAAAATTTAAACGGAACAGCGCAAACGGTTGTTCTTATTATAGCGTAGCAGACACGCCGTAAACTGTCAATCGTAAGCAGGCGCGGCTCTTATAGAAAAAAAGAAAGGTATGGAATGAGAATGAAAACAGATAAACTATTATTTGGAGCAGCATATTATGATGAATATCTGCCATATGACAGAATTGAAACAGATATGGAAATGATGAAAAAAGCGCATATCAATGTTATCCGGATCGCGGAATCAACTTGGAGTACATGGGAACCAAAAGAGGGGGTATTTGATTTCACCCATCTGCATCGTATGCTGCGTGCTTCTAAAGCGCACGGCATTCAAGTGATCGTCGGCACGCCTACTTATGCGATTCCAACATGGCTGGCTGCCAAATATCCGGATATCATTACCGAAACCCATGCCGGAGCGGGACATTACGGTCCCAGACAGAACATGGATATTGCCCATCCCATGTATCTGAAACATGCCGAGATCATCATCCGCAGACTGATGGAAGAAGTTTCACCTTACGACCATATCATCGGTTTTCAGTTAGATAATGAAACCAAATCCTATGATACTTGCAGTTCCTACGCGCAAGATAAGTTTATTGCCTGCTTGAAAGACATTTTTCATGACGATTTAGATGCCCTCAACCACGAGTTTGGGCTGGATTACTGGAGCAACCGCATTAATGCATGGGAGGACTTTCCTGATGTCCGCGGTACGATAAACGCAAGCCTTGGCGCAGAATATCAGAAATTTCAAAGAAAGCTGGTAACGGATTTCCTTGCCTGGCAGAGCGGTATTGTAAAGGAATATATCCGCCCGGATCAGTTTATCACTCAGAATTTTGACTTTGACTGGCGCGGCTTTTCTTTTGGACTGCAGCCCGAAGTGAACCAGTGGGAAGCAGCGCGCTCGTTAAGTGTGACGGGATGTGACATTTATCACCCTTCCGCACAGGATCTAACCGGAACAGAAATCTCCTTCGGAGGCGCAGTTGCGCGTTCCATCAAAAAGGACAACTATCTTATCCTGGAAACCCAGGCCCAGGGCAATCACGGATGGCTCCCCTATCCTGCCCAGCTTCGCATGCAGGCATTCAGCCACCTTGCAAACGGCGCAAACTCCGTTATGTACTGGCACTGGCACTCCATCCACAATGCCATCGAATCCTACTGGAAAGGCATTTTAAGTCATAATCTGAAAGAAAATGCAACGTATCTGGAGGCTTGCCAGATCGGCGCTGATTTTGAAAAGTATGGAAGCCGCCTGAAAAATCTGCGCAAAAAAGCTTCTGTCGCCCTGCTCCTTACCAATGAATCCCTCACCGGGCTTAAGTGGTTTCCGGTTCATGAGAACTTAGCATATAATGATATTGTCAGATGGCTCTATGACGCGCTTTATCAGTTAAATATCGAATGTGACATTCTGTGTGATAGGGACGCCGAACTATTTTCCCAGTATTCCGTTTTAATAACACCTGCTCTTTATAGTGCTCCCGATACGTTGATCGCCGCACTTCGCAGCTATGTAGAACAGGGCGGACATCTGCTTTCTACTTTTAAAACGGCAGTCTCCGATTCCATGTTAAAAATCTATGCAGATGACCAGCCTCATGGCCTGACGGAAGTGTTCGGCATGACTTACGATCAGTTTACCGACGCAGTGAATGTATCATTAAAAGATATTGCGCTCCCCGGCTCAAAGAAAAAAGTTTCCGGCAGCGTCCAGTACTGGATGGAACTGTTAAAACCATCCACTGCAGATGTTCTTGCTTCCTATCATCACCCTCACTGGGGCAATTATGCGGCAATTACGCACAATCATTATCAAAAAGGAACAGCAACCTATGCAGGCTGCTATTTCGATGTGTCCGTATTAAAAGAGCTTCTTTGCTTTTTATGCAGAGAAGCCCATATTGAACTTCCCTCCGAGCAGTACCCTGTCATTATCAAGCAGGGCTTCAATGATCTGGGAGAGGAAGTCATCTATTACTTTAATTATTCCGATGATGCACAAAACATCATTTACCACGGCCGTGACGGCGTCCTGCTTATGCAGGATGCAGGCATCACGAAGGGGGATACCATAACGCTTAAGGGTTGGGACTTTTGTATCTTATGTCTTCCCCCTAAGCTTTAATCAGAAATCTTATTGAGGGCAAAATCATCTACTGTTCCCCAGCTGCCGGCATTGCACTTCATGCGGACGCCGATGGTAAGGGTTCCGTCAGTTACCGTAATCTTTGGAATGACGGGATTCTTCCAGTCCGCCCACGTTGTCAGCATAAAGGGACTGCTCAATTCTTCTCCATCCACTATTGCATATAACTCCAATACGGAATCTTCAGACATATCGCCACCCTGCGCATAAACAGAAAGCTGATAGGTTCCGGGCTCCAAATCGATCAGTTCCTGCTCAATGGAGAAATCCATATCAGATTCCGACCAGAAATGGAATGCAACATCACCGGTATGGGCGTCATCCGATTTTACCTGAAAATCAGTGGGATTGCTGCTCCCTTCATAGGCCACATTCCACATGGAAAGATTGGTTTCCTCAAAGCTCGGATTGACTGCATAATTTACCATATCTATAGTGAGATAGCAGGTAACGGTGATATCGTCCTCAAGATAGCCTGTAATCTCATAGCTGCCGCCCTTACTTGTATCAATCGCTGACAGCTGTGCTTCATCCCATGTGACGGCGCTCTGCTTATTAGCGGAGCGGTCATTGTATATCACATCCGCCATTTGGGGAAGTACAATGTCACTGCCCACACTTAAGGAGACGTAAATATCCGGAACAGAATCTACGGCAAGAGGTGCGGTTGCTCCATATTTCAAATACTTGAATACATTTAGGGATGCAAGCGGATGGCCGTCAAAGTCAAACATTGCCTGATTGTCCCAGGAGCAGCCGCCGTAATATAATCCGGCGTCATCCGGGTCGTAGTCAGATGCATAGCTGCTTGCCCAGCCGCTTCCGTATTTTTCCCATATCGGGGAATTGTCGTCAGTCGCTTTTCCAACCGGAATCCACGTTCCCTCCCAGTAAAACACGCCGGCTACGCCGACTTCGTTTGCTGCTGCACAGATGTCACGGATCATAGACGCCTGTCCTTGTACGGATGCGGCATAACCATCCACCAGATCATCCGTTCCGGCAAGACTATTTGCATTTCCGTCGCCGTCCTCTGAAGTATAACAATAAGACGTTTCCGCAATGATAACCTCTTTTCCGTATGCTTCTTTAATATGCCTGGCAACTTTCTGCATATTCTCGTTTGAGCCATCCCAGAAAGGATAATAAGATAGACCGATCATATCATAATCCAGGTCTGCATGTGCCAGATTGGAGACAAGACCGTCAATGGAGCCGTTATCTTCAATATTGGTATAATGAACAACTATTTTGATATCTTTTCCATATTTTGGGGATATCTCCCGAACCGCACGGCTTCCTGATCTCAACATATCTGTGATCGTAGGAAGAAATACCTCTCCTGCCATACCGTTGTTAATTTCATTCCCGATCTGCACCATCCCCACATCTACGCCGGCGTCCAGAATTTCCGTAAGACTCTCTTTTGTAAACTCATAAAGCGCATCGCATTTTTCATCGGCTTTCATACCTTCCCAAGCCTTAGGCGCATGCTGCCTTTTCGGATCTGCCCAGAAATCAGAATAATGAAAATCAATACATACTTTCATTCCATACTGCGTCGCACGCTTTCCCAGCGCGATAGCAGTCTCAACATCATTATTGCCGCCGCCGTATCCATTGCCGTTTTCGTCATAAGGATCATTCCAGACACGGATACGGATATAATTTACTCCTGACTGCGCCAATGTCATAAAGACATCCTGCTTTTCACCCTCATAATTATAGTATGTAACGCCGCTGTTTTCCTCTACGAGTACGGATGACGCATCCATACCCCGAATGAAATCATCAGAAATGTCAGCTACCGGCTCTACATATATGGTAGATTCCTCCGGACCATCCGGCATCGGAAAGGTAGCTGCCTCACTCTCAGAATCCTGTCCGCATCCTGAAAGTGCCATGGCACAAAGCCCGATACTGATACATAACACCAGTAATTTTTTATAGATACGTTTCATAAGCTGATCCTCCCAAATTAAAATCACATAAAACATTATAACACAAAATAAATGGAATATGGTGAACTTCCTTTACGAACTTGCACTATTATAATGCTTTAAGCCCTGTTTCCAATAAGCGGCAGTGATCACAGAAAACAATGAGGCGATGCAGATTCCGTAAACTGCTGTCTGCAGATTCATTTCACCTATCATACTTTGCACCGGCAGTGTCGCCATGATCCCATACGGCAGAATAAGATAGAAAATTATCTTATACACTCCGTAAAAAGCAATTCCGGGCAGCTTCATGCACAGATCAATACTCGCTTCCTCGATCTGCTCCATGCGGGCCATGGATACGATATATAGTGAAACGGAACGAATTATCACTTCCATTTCATAATATAAAATGGTCATGATAATAAGCCAGAACAAGTAACCGGCTATCATTACAATCGTCAGCTTCATTTTCAACATATGGACGCCATAAGCTATAATACAAATGCTCATCATAATCAGCGGTATGGAACCCGGACTGATATTTTCAAATGTCAGAAGGAATAAAGGACTTATCGGTTTTGATAAATATAAATCTAATTCACCGGACCTGACCTTATATGGTATGCTGTTTACACCAAAGAAATAAATTGTCATACAAAGGGCATTTATCAGAGAAAAGGTGCCAATATATAAAATCATTTCTCCCTTTCCCCAGCTTCCGATGGCGTCCACATTGGAATATATTGCATGAAAGGCCATCAATTGGATCATGAACAAACTTCCATCTACAAAAAAAGGCGCAAAAAAATCAAATCTAAATACCATTAATCCATGAACCCTCAAGTAAAATAATTCTCTGAGCACATGCATATTCTTTTTTATACGATTTGTCATATTCCCACCCCGTCATACTTTCTAAGATATTTTTTCCAGACAACATTGATGAAAACCTGCATTGCCAAACACCAGCAGACAATTACAACAATCCCCACAATTGCCTCATCCTTACACATCCCGGTGAGTAACATAGCCGGAAGATAGGTTACATAGTAAAAAGGCAATAACCGCATGATCCTTACAACCATTTCAGGAAATAATGCAAGGGGGATAATACTTCCCGTGACCAATGCAGCAAGATTGTTTTTAATCATCAAAAACGTGCCTATTCCCTGATACTTCAATGTAAGCAGCCCCAGAAAATAATTTAGCTGCACCATAAATATCATGCCGAGTATGGTCATGATCACAGCGCATATAGTGAGTAATACATCCGCAGCAAACACAAACTGAATATGAAATACAAATATCCATATAACTGCTGCCATAAAGTCAAATATGATATAGAACAATACAATACCAAGCTCCATTGCCATAAAATACTTTTCTATTCCTACCGGTATTACCATGTACTTTGAAAATGTCCCATTTCTTATTCTTTCATGAATCTCGCTGCTGATTCCCTCAGACATCTCTAACTGCGATAAAAAGGAACCGATAATGTAATAGGACAGCATACCATGGAATGTAAATTGCCCGACCATCTCTTTGTTTTGAAAGACCATGCCCCATAGGAGATATGCAAAAAGTATTTTCGTTATGGTGAAAATCATATTGAATATAACATCAGCTCTCCATACCAGCTGCGTCTTCATATATATTTTGGAAACCTCCAGGTACTTACCCACGACATTCACCTCCGTCCTGATAAATCCTTTCCACGATTACTCCGATTTCTTCCTCTTCAGCTACAATATCCTTTGGTTCATATTCCATAAGCTCTGCCAGCAGATTTTTTGAAAACTGTTTTGATACTTCATAAACCTTCTTATAAGGAGTGTTTTCAATTAAGATGACATTTTGTGTTTTAATCTCAATATTTTCTGCCGGGACCTCAAATGTTACGATAACCTTTTTGTTTTTCTGATATCTGTCAAACAGTTCATCCGTTGATCCATCATAGATTTTAATGCCATGATTAATAACAACCGTTCTTTGGCACAATGTTTTGATATCTTCCATATAATGTGATGTCAGAATAATGGTAGTGCCCTTTTTTTCATTGATCTCTTTTAAGAATCTTCGGGTCTGTTTGGACGCCACTGCATCTAACCCTATTGTTGGTTCATCCAAAAACAGTATCTTCGGATTGTGAAGCAGCGAGGCGATAAGCTCCATCTTCATTCTTTCGCCTAAGGACAAGGTTCGCACCTGAACGTCCATCAGCTCTCTGACTCCGAAAAGCTCCACTAAATAATTCTTATTTTTCTGAAAATCCTCCTCCGAAATTTCATATATTTCTTTAAACAGACGCAGAGTATCATTGACTGTAAGTTCAAAAAACAACTGGCTTTTTTGTCCCATCACGACGGCATATTGCTTTTTAAATTCATTCTTCAGATCATTCGGATAATATCCCAGTATATCAATACTTCCCTCCGTAGGTGCGATAATACCCGTCAGCATCTTGATCAGTGTGGTCTTTCCGGCGCCATTCGGACCGATCAGCCCTATAAATTCACCTCTCTCTACCGATAAATTAATTTGATCTACAGCCGTTTTTTCTTCATATTCACGTTTCCACAGGCTGGCTATGCTGCCTCTGATCCCCTCCTTTTTCTTATATCTGCGATATTTTTTGACTAAGTTATTGGTTCTAATGATCGTATCATTCATTGTCTGAAATTCCTTTCTTATTAAATTGATCAATGCCTTACGATCGCACAAGAAAATCGCTTCGCGATTATCTTGGGAAGAACCTTCGCTTCTTCCGCTCTTTGGAAAAATTTCCTATATAAAAAAAGCATGACCATACAGCCATGCTTTTATCATTTCCTATAGTATATACCATAATATTAAGCAATTGTAAGGCGAAAACGCTGACAGCTTAAACCGTCAACAAATGGGCAGACTCCTAGTGTAAAAACCAGAATCACCCTTGCAATATTTATTTTGCAATTTTCTCCATTACAATAACACTTAACATGCAAAATCCTCCTGAAAATTAACTTTTCAAATTTTAGCATGTTATCTCTTTCTTTGTCAAGTTTTCTATTTGAACTGTTTCTTCAATCCTCTCTTTGACTTTCTCCTCAAAATATTGGTTAAGAGATACTTCCGGCAGCAAAAAACGCAGCCGCCCTTTGATCGCCGCCAGCTGTTCGTCCCTGTATACGTTCAGCAGGCACATGAGGAAATCGAACTCATCCTTTTTGCCGCACACCTGAAGGACCAGCGGCAGATGCTGCTCAATGAAATCTGTATTACTCATCTCGGCGGCCGCATGAATGAGCTGCCACCAGATGGACAGATTTTTCTCGGAGGGCGGGAATAGAATTTCTCTGACCGGACCTTCCTCCTTCCCGATAGACAGAATCGCCTCATATTCCTGCCGATTGTCCAGCATAGAGAGATATCGCAGCAAAGAGATCTCGTCTGGATGCTCCATAAAATCCTTTTTGCGCGCACTCAAAGTCTCTCGGTCCTTGCCGATGTTGCTACATAGCTGATCCAGCTGCAATCTCATAGGCAGATACCACGGATTCTCTGGGTTTTTCTCCGTTCTTTGCACAAAGCAGTCCGCCATCGCAAACGCCCGCTGAAAGGCTTCCCGGCCCTGCTGGATCCACATATGCGTCTTTTCTGCTTCCAGCTGATCGCGATCCCTCTCCAACTCGGCGGAATCTCCCGCGCCGTTTTTCAGTACAGCGTCGATGGTCTGGATCTGTGAATCAATGTACTCCATCGCCTCCTGAAAAGAATGGTCGTCTCGCAATACCGAGTATTTTGCCACCAAATCTTCCGTGCGCTCCAGAGAAGTCAAGCCGAAAAGCTCATCAATGCTCACGCCGAAAAATGCAGCGATCTTCGGCAGCAGCGTGATCTCCGGAGCACCGCATCCCACCTCCCATCGTGACACGGTCTGCGGCGCAAGAAAGAGATACTCTGCCAGTTCCGTTTGCGTGATGTTCTTTTCCTTCCTGAGCAAAGCAATCTTTTCTCCAATTGTCAGTTTCATAAGCATTCCTCCGTTCTTGCCTGTAAAGGTTATTATCAAGTTATCTATAGTATAACCTGCCAAAACGGCACAGTCCAACAAGCCTCCGTTGTAAGATTTACAACGAATAATTGGCAAAAACGGTGCTTCTTACTTTCCCTGATCCATATTATTCTTCATCCGGTGCCTGACCATCATGAGCAAGCCATTTGCACTCGGTCACTTCCATATGTGTAAAGGTTGCCTTAAAAGAAGAATCCTCCGGGCTGCATGCATAAATGCCGAACTGAATCTCATTATCTGCCTTCCACATGTGGCAGACTCTCATCTGAGAATAATGGATACCATCTTCAGAGCATTCGATACAATAATCATCCTCCCGCCTGCTGAAACGGTACCACATGGATTTGACATCTGCCGAAATAGATGTTGTTGCCCAGTCGGAATACCCCATATTGGTTGCAACACTTCCAAGATGCTGAAATTCTTCATTTTCATATTCTATGGAACCCTTCAGCCAGTTCTCACTATCCAGATACATAACAACACCGCACTGGTCAAAACGATGCTTGCTTTCAAATTCTGTTTTTACAATAAATGAGAAATATTTCTCTGATGTCTTCATCTGAAGAACCGGCGCGTTATCATTTCTGAAATGATAGTACGTTCTCTGCCATAGATCGGTGTGAGGATCGGTAATGATCTCTATCTTATCCTCACTGATCATAAAGTCCTTTGGCTGCCTTAACCAAGACCAGCTGTTTTTAGTAATCTTCATGCGATTACACCTCCATTGCTATCCTGATGATCAATCCATATATTCAAATTCAATACGATCCAGCCTGAAATCCGCTCCATCTGCCGTACTATTCATAAATTTAAATTCATATCCGCCTTTCTCCAGGGATACATCTAAGGTAAAATCCTGATAATCCAAAAGGTCGGCCGTCTGAGTCATGGGAACCACTGTCCTGTTTGCCGCGCCGTCATCCGTAATAGCCCCCGGTGCATAATAGATAGACACTGTCTTGGAATCCTTTGCAGCCGCAATATAGAAATGCAGCTTATATTTACCTGTTTCGGGTATCAGTATATTCCATTTTGCATTTGCCCACTCACCGGACCAGCCATCTACATAGGAAACATTATTGGCGTTGCCCCGCTCTACCAGATAAGAATTTTCTGTATAATTCTCCGCCTCCAATACATATCCTGTTGAGCTCAGATCAATGATGCCTTCCTGTATAAAAGCAAGCTCTTCCTCTGATTTTTCAGGTTTGGTATTGATGATCGTAGTTCCCTCCGGTTTCAGGCTCGCACCGGATTTGGTAAGTCCGGTTCCTTTTTTAAAGAGGATCAGCTCTTCACTGTCTTTATCAAACTTGGTCTCGATATCCGATGCATACCACGGCCATGTATAAGTGAGGGTTCCGGTAAAATCATAATCTCCCAGCAGCACATCTGCCATACCGTCTCCCTCTGTGCCCGGAAGCCATGCCGCCACAATGGCGTCAAAATCCTCAACATAGTCTGCGATCGTAACCGGGCGTCCGGTAAATAAAACGGCAATGACGGGGATATCCTCTTTGCCCGCCGCTGCAAGGGATGCCTTCAGGTCACTGAGCATATTTTTGTCATCGTTGGTGATGGTCAGGTTGGAGAAACTTCTGTCACCCTGCATCTCTGCATAAGGATCCTCACCTACTGCCACGATAACCGCATCGATATCTGCGGACACTTGGCCGTCTTCACTATAGATGATATTTTTCCCGTCCGCTGCATTCTGCAATGCCGCTAAAAGTGTGGTTCCTTCGGTAATATCGCCTCTGCTTCCCTGCCATGAGATCGTCCATCCGCCGCACTGCACGCCAATATTATCTGCTTTTTTGCCTGCCACCAGTATATTTGCGGAACTGCCAAGAGCCTCCATGGCTGTTTTGCCGCCTACATTGTCATTTTTAAGGAGTACGAGAGATTTACGTACCGCTTCTCTTGCAACTGCCCGGTTCTCCTCGCCGCCAAACGCTCCGATCAGCTCTGCTTCATATTTTGCACCCACCGTCTCCTCAAAAAGCCCTGCTTCAAACTTCACGCGCAGGATCCTTCTGACAGCATCGTCCACTCTGTCCTCCGATACTTTTCCCTCATTTACCAGCTCCACAAGCGTATCCATAAATTTTTGCCAGTCGTTTGGTTCCATAAACAGATCAATGCCTGCATTGACGCCATTTTCAACCTTCTCCTTATAGTTCGATCCGCTTACCTGCTGTACGCCGTTATAATCACTGACTACCAGGCCTGTAAACCTAAGTTCTCCTTTTAATACTTCGTTAATGAGGTAATCATTCTCATGACATTTCATACCATTAACACTACTGTAAGATACCATGACGGTAAGCGCCCCTTCATCCAGAGCAGCTTTGTAAGGGTCTAACAGGGTATCATGGAGCAGCTGATCAAATTCTGCCTCATCCATCACCACATCTCCCTGATTCTGTCCGCCAACTGTATATCCTTCTCCTATGTAATGCTTTGCGGTGGCAAGAATATGGTCAACATCCAAAAATGCATCTGTACCGGCCTCCCCTTGAAGTCCTCTCACATAAGCGGCTCCCAGCCTTGTAACAATATCCACATCTTCGCCATAGCACTCATAAGTTCTTCCCCAGAGTTCATTTCGGGCATTTCCCAGTGTAGGCGCAAAAGTCCACTGGATCCCAGTGGCCCTTACCTCTCTGGCAGTCACTTCGCCGATGCGCTCCATCAGTTCCTCATCATCCGCAGCTCCCAGCCCGATATTATGCGGGAACATGGTTGCATTCGCTACATTATTATGTCCATGTACGGCATCTACGCCATAAAGCAGGGGAATGCCAAGCCGCGTCTGCGTAATAGATGCATATTTCATATTGTCCACATTATTCTGCCAATGAATTACTGTATTACCGCCGCGGGGCGCAGAACCGCCGCCGCTGAGTATGGAACCAACGTTATATTTCGCAATATCCGTAAGTGAGATTGCTGCCTGCTCCGGCTGCACCATCTGCGCCACTTTTTCTTCTAATGTCATCTGTGCCATCAGAGCGTCAATTCTCACCTCAGTATCCTGAGTGGCGTCCATGTACACACTCTTGTCAGCCTCCGGTAATTCGGCAGGTTCCGCCGGTTCTTCGACTTCTTCCGCTTCCTCTGCCTTCTCTTCCTGAGAATCCTCCGGCTGCTCTGTTTCTACCTGTACATTCGCAGCAATTTCTTCCGGCGTATTCGTAGAATAATTCTTATTGACAAGTGCAAATGCACCTACAATGACGGCAAGTACGATCACTGCCGCAAGTCCGATCTTAAAATTTTTCTTCATAAATTAATCACCATCCCTTAACAGTATTATAGCAAAACTTATCACTTATTGAAAGGTTTTCCGGTCATTAATCATATATATTATCTTATGAAATCATCATAGTAATTTTTTACTTTAAGACGGTTGATTGCGGAACAATGCTTTAAAGATCGTGCGAACAGCAGGCTGGATAAAGAACAGCTGTGTAAAATATGCAAACGGAAAATTCAGGCATACCAGCTTCAGCCAGTTAGCAAGCAGTGTAAAAATATTAAAGCCTGCATAATACGGATAATACAGCCATGCCGCTATAAAACTCATGGCCGGGCACATAAGCCCCACAGTTGCGCAAATGATAGCTGTCTCAAACATCATCGGATGATTTTGGGACGGGTCAAATACCTTGCATGCCAGCTTAAATGACAAGGGACTTCCCATAATGTTCTCAAGTGCAAACGCCAGGCAGAATTCAATCAGTATGCAAGCCCATATCGGCAAATATGTACCCAGCATATTCACTCCGCCCTGCTTATTCAGTGCCTCAATGACACTGTTTGTTCCGTTGATCTGCATCAGTACATTTCCGTTTATTACATATAAACTGTAAAAAACATAGGCATGTACAGTGATCACTACTGTGATAAACGCAAATACTACTCTTTGAAATTGATTTTGTGGCATTTCTTTTTCCTCCTTTTTTGCGCAAAAAAATACACCTGTTGTGCCAATAAGCACATCCATCTGCAAATGTTCCGTGAGCAGATTTACGTGCATAGCACAACATGTGTCATCATTTTGCTTTACCTCAGAAAGAATATCACAAAATTTTTCTGAAAGTCAAGATTTTTTTATTCCCGCGAGCAACGAACCAGGTGACTGCTTCTATGAATGGGAAAAGATCGTGACAAGTTTTGGGTACTATTTTAACTTGATTGGAAATGGAAAAGAGATAAAACTTACTTACACGGAAAAGGATGGAAATAAAACGTTCTTTTCATCACCAGTCCCTGTTTTTTCCTCATTATTAAACCTGAATACCGCCGTATATTTCATTCTGCATTGTTCTCTTTTAATGATACTGCTAAATTCCGTACGAGGAAATATTTTTCATCATAAACAGATATTTCCTTCCCGCTTCCATTTTCCAAAATGAACTCACACTGTTTTTTATCTACCCGGACAAGAATTTTGCTGTCTTCAAACAAAATTTTAAAAGAATAACCATTCCAGGCCTTAGGCATAACCGGCCTGAAAGAAATTCCTTCCTCTTTTAACCGAAACCCACCAAATCCATACACAATTGCCATGTAGGTACCACCCATATTAGCAGTATGAATCCCATCTTTTGTATTTTTGTGTGTATTAAACAAATCCAGTTTTGCCGATTCTCCAAAATAGTCATACGCCTTTTGCGTCATTCCAAGTCTCGCTGCCATAATACTGAATATACAAGTTGACAGAGAAGAATCATGTGTTGTAATTTTTTCGTAATAGTCATACGACCTCCGGATCGTATCAATATCCTGAGCATCTTCCAAAATGAAATGAGCCATCACGGTATCTGCCTGCTTACATATTTGATAACGATATAAATTCAGCGGATGGCAATTCATCAATAATGGAAACATTTCTGACGGCGTCTTTTCTAAATCCCACCGCTTCTTCTGCATAAAAGAATCATCCTGTGGATTAATCCCGGTTTCTTCATCATAGGGCAGCATCATATTGTCGGCTGCCTCCTCAAATGATCTGCATTCCTCCTCTGTGATATGCATTTTTGCACACCACTGTTCACCAGTTTCCGCCGTGCTCAGTATTCTCACCATTTTGGCCGCCCAGCGCAAATTATACTGGGCCAGAAGATTTGTATAATAATTATTATTTACCATACAGGTATACTCATCCGGTCCGGTAACTTCATTAATATGAAATTTCCCCTGATAATAATTTCCTGCATCCATCCAAAGTCTGGCTGTTTCCAGCAAAATTTCTGCTCCACATTCCTTCATAAATTCCAGATCTTTTGTTGCAAGATAATAAGCCACCACGCTATAGGCAACATCACCATTAATGTGGTATGCAGCGGTTCCCGAAGGGAAATAACCGGAACATTCTTTGCCCATAATTGTTCGCCATGGATATAGCGCCCCCTGGCTATGTCCCAGTTCTCTTGCGTTATCTTTGGCAAATTCTAAAGTTCTATAGCGAAATCGAATCAGATTTTTTGATATCTCCCGTTCATTCAGAACAAAAAAGGGCTGCAAATACATCTCTGTATCCCAAAAATAATGTCCCTCGTATCCTTCTCCGCTGAGTCCCTTTGCCGCAATATTTCCATAGGCGTCTTTTGAAACCGATGAAAGGAGTTGATATTGATTGTAATAAACAGCCTTTTGCAAGTCTTCATCTCCTTCAACTTCCAGTGCGGAATTATTCCAGAAATCTTTAAGATACACCTCTTGCCGCTCATAAAGCTCAAAAACAGGTCTACTTACTACATCCTTTAGGTATTGCTTCATTTCTTTTTGCACATCTGCACTCCGGATGGAATCACCAAGTACAGTATATTTATAAAATGAAATTTTTTTTCCTTTTTGCGCTCTTACGGTAAATGTCTGAGTAACTTCCGTTTCCTTTTGGACAAATCTTCCCACAGTACTTTCCAACTGATTTTTTACCAGAGAACATATCTGAATACCACTTTTAGATGTCTCTGCCGTCATAATGGAAATATCGTCTTCCACCTTTACGTCAGATAAGTGTAAATATTCAAAAGTCTCTCCGGCAACACGCGGATCAGAAGGGTCAAAAAAGTTCGACACTTTACCTTTATGAGCAGAAACGATTTCTATCTCACCATCGAAATTTAACGGTCTCATCTCATAATTTATCAAAAACAAATGCTGGAATACGAAAGATGCCATTCTGGTAATTTTAATTTCTATCCGATGGCCTTTATCACTTTCCCATATAATGTTACGGATCGTGATTCCTTTTTTCATGTCCAGGATACGGTTACTACCAAGCACCGTTCCTTCAAACATACTAAACCGCTGCCCTTCTATATAGAGGAGAATTTCCTGTGTATCTGCAACATTCAATATAGTCTGTTTTTCTTCAATCAGTCCATGCAGTTTTTCTGCCTGATTCATAGGCGTAAAATCATAAACGCCATTTATATAAGTACCTCGGATTGTTTTATATGTATCAGGATAACCTTCCTCAAAATTCGCTCTTACACCAAGATAACCATTTGCATTATGAAAGATAGTTTCTTCTAATATCAACTCCTTCTGATCTAAAGAAAAATCTTCTTTCTGATAAATAAATTGATCCATATTTTTACCTATTCCCTTATTCTATGCACCTTCAAAGATTATTTACACATCAGAAAGGAGCCATTTTATGGCTGGCTCAAGCTGCCTGTTCCAATAATCCCAATTATGCATTCCTTCATTTTCAATATAAGTATGTTTTATATCTGATGATAAAAGATACTCATGAAATATCCTGTTTTCTTTTATCAAAAAATCATCTTTGCCACATGTCAAATACAGCTGTGGTATCGCCTTCCCCTCACTGCCTAACATCTCTATACAATGACGCGGCTCTTTTTTAGAATTTCTCAATTCATTCGGGGATCCAAATAGGCTATGCCTATACCGCGTTGAAAATAGCGGGTCATCCGGATAGCTCCCTGTATCTGCAATATCAAATGTCAAAAAAGCTCCTGACATACTGATAATTTTTGAAAACACATCCGAAAATCTGAGTCCATTAATAACCGCCCCGTATCCTCCCATAGATAAACCGCCGATAAAGGTATCCTCTTTCCTTTGGGATAACGGAAACATCGCTCTGGTAAACGACACTAATTCTGAGCCGATAAACCTGCTGTAATCCATCTCTTTTTCTTCATCTTCTAAATAGAATGAAACATCTCCTGAGGGGAAGATTATCGCTAGATTATAATTTAAAGCCAGCCAGATGATATTAGAATAAGTAATATAATCGTTACAATCTCCGCCAATGCCATGTAATAAATACAAAGTTTTCGCTTTATCACAAGAATATGACGATTCCTGCTGTAAAAACATATTCCGGTCAGTTGGTATGTACGCTTGAATCTTCACATTATGCCGCAGTGCCTGTGAAAAGAAAGACACTTCTGCCAATGCCATAACTATCCCTCCTGTAAAAATAACATCTGCAGGAAATCATAAATACAATGGCGCCATACATTCCATTCATGCTCTCCCTCATAAAGTCTGCGGACACATTGAATCTGATTCCTTTTACATATTTCATCATCTTCCAAAAATGTGCCTATGAATTCATCATCCTTTCCCATAGCGCGGAAAAATAACTTCATGTTTTCATTGTAAGTTGATAAATATTCTTCACAAAGATGACTGTTGTTATTTCTCATCAGATCCTGCATAAATCCGGAAAACAGTCCTGCATATGCAAATTGATCCTGATGCTTCATGGTGATCATAGAAGTCTGCATACTTCCCATAGACAAACCAGCCATTGCCCGATATTCTTTAACCGCTTTCGTTCGATATTTTCCATCAATATAAGGAATAATGTCCTCGATCAGCATTCTTTCTAGCATCGTCTCATCAATGAAACGGCCATCTTCTCCTTCCGTCTGTATCATTCCATTACACATTACAATGATAGCCGGAACCGCTTTTCCCTGCGCAATCAAATTATCAAAAATGAAGTTCACCTTCCCCTGATATATCCAGCAATTTTCATTCTCTCCATGTCCATGCTGCAGATAAAGTACCGGATAAGCTTCCTTGCTTTGATAATAATCTGGTGGAAGATACACATTTACATGCTCATATTTGCCTGTATTCGATGAGTATACCCATTCACTGCACACACTGCCATGAGGTACCTGACAGATTTCAAAAAAAACATTCTCTTGCTCCGGTACATCAATATAATTAATAGGACGCGAAAATCCGTATCCGATCGGTAAAAGCGGATAGATCACTTCATTTCCGTCGATCATAATATTAATATGCTGATAACCATACCCTAAAAAAAGTTCTGCTGTCCACATGCCTTTTTCGTTTTTATGGAGCGGATATATTTCATCTCTCTTGCAGATTAGCACCTCCTTAGCTTCCGGTGCAAAAACAGTATATCGTACATACCCTTTTTCTAAAAATTCAGCGCCATAGGGAATACGTTCCATATGCTCCGGATTGTCCCCAAACTCTTTGAAATAACTGGCCGGCATAATTTTGTCATAGGCAATCGCCTGCTCCGTATATACAGCATTATCTTTATTTTCCATTATCCTTATGCTCCTTCTGCATTCTTTCAAAAAACTGAAACACAGGCTCTAAATTACTCTCCAGAAAATAATCCACATCTGCTCCGGCATGCTCCGCTTCTTCCATACACAATTTTTCGCAATGCCCCTGGGGCAATTGCTTTTGAGCCCGCTTATAAAATTTTTGCATTTCTGATGCTGGAATCAGAGAATCTCTTCCGCCATACATTAAAAACAACGGCTTCATTTTATATGCCATATAGTTTTGCACATTGCTCATCCTGCATGTCTTTCGCTTTCTGGTTCCAAAGGCATCTTTTTTCATTGAATTAATCATTTTTTTAATATTCTCTTTTTCCCCAATGCTCCCATATCCATGTAATTTCAACAAATCAACTACCGGGCAAAACGCTGCAATACCTAAAATAGAAACATTATATTCAGCTTTTACATTACCAGGGTTTGCGCAGCACCCAGCCATTAACGCTAAATTTCCTCCTGCGCTGGTGCCCCACAAAAACACACGCCTGATATCTAAATGATACTCTTTATAATTTTTTCCTAACCACTGTAAAGCCAAATAAATATCGCTTAACTGCTCAAGATAACGTGCTTTCGGTGCAAGCCGATAATTTACTGCAACGACCGCATATCCTCTCTGTAAGCCGTAGAGGGAAGGATACAAATGAAAGTCGTGCTTATCGCAATAACGAAATCCGCCGCCATGGATATTAAATATGACCGGATAGCTTTCCTTCTCTTCCTCCGGAAGATAAATATCTAATTCCTGTAATTTTTCCTCTCCATAAGATATATTTTCATATTTGCGTGTGATAAAATCTGTCTTACACTGCAATATTACTGCCGAAGTATCAATCCACTCCGGATTTAATCGATCTAATTGCATTTAAACCGTCCCCCTTTGTAATTGGTATTTCTCTATACAGCTTTCCGGAAGAGCCAGTTTGGCATTTTGATATGTTACAAAAATACAGCCCTGGTATTCTTCATTTACTATGTACTCTGCCTGCCCCTCAATAACATTGCGGCAGCACGAAATAAAATCTTCAAGATATTTCATTTCCAACGGATAAATATGATGACCGGGGTACAGTCGGTCATAATCATCTCTTCTTTTCCAGATTTTCTGCAGAGCATCGTAGTACTCTTCAACAGACGTAGCCCCCGGATACATCAATAGAACCCCATATGTTGAGCAGCAGGAATCCGCCGTAAACAACAACCGGTGACTTTTATCAAGCAGCATAATACTCCCCTTCGTATGCCCCGGACAAGGTATTACTTCCACCTGGCGGTTTCCCAGTTCAAATATTTCTTTTCCCTGCAACTTGTTAACTGTTTGCTTTTTCTGTCGTTCCTCTTCATTCATAAATCCTTGTTTTTCCATCTCTGTCAATTTTCTGCCCAAAGCCGTTTCTGCCACTTCGAGAGCCATTGTGCGGCTGTCCGGCACGTATGGTTCTCCAACCAGACTCTCATAATCCGCATAATGAATATATATATTGTCAAATTCATAATTACATCCCACATGATCGCCATGACTGTGAGAATTAATAACAACGACCGGTTTGCTGCAGATTCTTTCTATGACCGGCCGGACAGGCAGAATTCCCAGTCCGGTATCAAACAACAGACATTTTTCCCGTCCCTCCAATAAGTAGAGATATGATCCTATCTGATCCTTGATCAGCCATGTTCCAACATCAATATGTTCAACGACATAATCGTTCCACTTCATATATCATCCTTTCACAGCACCGCTTAACATTCCGCTCATAATCTGCTTTTGGAAAAACAGGAAGAAAACAATCATCGGCAGCATTGACAATACCAGCCCCGCCATTACTCCTGCCCAATCTGTCTGATAAGCGTCATAAAACTTTTGCATTGCAACCTGAAGAGTTCCCAGGTCATTTTTTAATAGAATAAGTTTCTGCATCATAAAATCATTAAATGTACCCATTCCAACCATGATAGTAACTGTTGCCGTCATTGGCTTTAGCAGCGGAAAAACAATACTAAAAAAGATCCTAAATGGCCCTGCCCCGTCAACAATTCCTGCTTCTTCAAGCTCTAACGGAATACTTCCTACAAAACCTATGTATAAAAAGATGGCCATGGCCATGCTTCCCCCAATATATATCATCATCATTCCATGCAGCGTATTAATTAAAGATAACTGTCTGGCTGTAATAACCAATGGTATCATCAACACCTGAATTGGAATAACTGCAGAGGAAAGCAAAAGCGCCATAATGATTTTGCTGCTTTTCCATGAGGCGCACCTTACGAGTTTATACGCAGCCATCGAACTGAAAAATACAACACCAACAACAGTAAACCCAGCAATCAATACAGACCGGAACAAAGCCTTTCCATAATCCAGTTTTGTGTATGCTTCAATATAATTTTGAATATGTAATTCCTTTGGCAATGATGTGAGTGTGCTTACAATTGAACTTCCTTCCTTAACTGAATTCATTGCTATCAGTATGATCGGATAAAGAAAGAGAAGTGCAAGCAAAACCATTACTACATCGCATACCGCTGTTTTCCACGTATATTTTTTTTCCATATTAACTTTCCTTCCCATTTACAAGGCGCATCTGCATTACTGCTACAATTCCTACTACGATACAAAATATAAATGACTCTGCAGTTGCTAACGGATAATTACCTCTGGTAAATGCTTCCATATATATATTATAGGCAATCGATTGCGTAGCTCCATAAGGTCCTCCTGCTGTTAACGCATAAGGAAGGTCGTACACTTTAAGCCCGTTTACAAGCGTCAGGAAAATACAGATACCGGCAGATGAGCGGATAGATGGCAGAATAATGTACCAGATACGCTGCCATCTGTTTGCTCCGTCTATGGCAGATGCTTCCAGCATATCGGCCGGTACTTTCTGCAGACCTGCCAAATAAATCAACATAATGTACCCTACTCCCTGCCACACTGCCACAAGGCAAATCAGTCCAAACGCACTTTCTCCTTTTGCCAACAGATTTCTCTGCAAAAACTCAATTCCCAGAAGTTCTCCTATTTGGGGAATCAATTTTGATGCAATGAAATTCCACAAAAAGCCAACTGTTACCAAACTTATTACATTGGGCAGAAAAAATACTGTTCTTAAAAAGGATTTTGTTTTTAATCCGCTATTTACTATCATAGCAAGCAGAAAACCTGTCACGTTGCTGGCCAGCAACGTGACAATGGCATATTTTACAGTAAATCCAATAGAATCTTTAAATGCTTTATTACTGAATACCGCCAGATAATTTTTTAATCCCACAAAAGAAATATCTGTTTTAATACCATCAAAATCTGTAAATGAATAGCAAAAGCCCATCAGCATTGGATATATTATAAAAACTAAGAAGAATATTAATGCGCCGCTTACAAACAGAACATATGTAACCCTTTCTTTCACTATTTTATTCATATGATCTCTCCTAACCATATTGGATTCGCTATTTACTCAGACATTGAGCGGTATAGTTCCGTCAAATCCTTAATTGTTGTTTCTTTATCACTTTCACCTGCCACATAGGCCTGAATGTAAGGACTCTGACTCTCAATATACCCGGCAGGCCAGTTTTCAAGTCCAAAGCGTGAAAATGCTTTTCCTTCTTCCAGATATTTATATGCATCCTGATATGCCGCATTCAGACCTGAAATGTCCATACCGCTAAAACTTGCCATCAGCCCCATTTGATCTACCAGATAATTCTGCGCATTAGCTTCAAGCCAGTCCAAAAAGTATAATGCACATTCAAGATTCTCTGAATCCTTATTTACTGCCAGTAAATCTGCATATGTAGGCATCACCTTAGTATCTGCTGCATTATCTGTACATGGAATTGCAAACATCCCAAAATCAATGTCGCTTGTGGCAGCGATTGTTTCCCCAATCCATGTTCCCTGACGGACCATCGCAAATTTTCCACTTGCAAAGTCCGCCATCTGTTCATTAATGCTATATGCTACGCCATCCTCTCCAAATCCATATTCCTTTGAAAGATCGATCAGTCGAAACCAATTATCAATATTGGTAAAATCCGCATATGTTTTACTTCCGTCTGCAAGCCCTGCTTCAATCACCTCTGCATTATCTTCTTCATATGCGAACAAAATACTTAAAAGATGCATATTAAAGCCCCATAACTGATAAGTATCACCAAATGGCTGGTATCCTTTTTCCTGTAATTTTTTACATGCCTCTTCAAGTTCGGTCAATGTTTCCGGGACTTTCTCAATTCCTGCATCAGCAAACATGGTTTTATTGTACAAAATTCCTGATGTACCAAGCACTGATGGCATTGCATATACGACATCATCAATACTTACAGATGCTAATGCAGAAGGGGAACAGTCCTCTATCCATGATTCGTCAGACAAATCATATAA
This sequence comes from Lachnospiraceae bacterium, assembly GCA_014803415.1. GTDB lineage: Bacteria > Bacillota > Clostridia > Lachnospirales > Lachnospiraceae > Suilimivivens. The sequence goes on along the minus strand of JAAVBZ010000029.1, from coordinate 18,491 downwards.
ATGTTCCTTCCATGACAACAAATCTGCATAACCATTTATGCTGATTATATCCGGTGCTTCTCCGGCTGCCCACATTGTTTTTAATGATGCGCTTCCATCTGCAATTCTATAGACAATATCTGCTCCCGTCTGTTCTTTAAAATCTGCAGTCAGATTATTCATCATATCTTCATATAACTGCGTACCATAATACAGGGACAATGTTACTCCTGAAAAATCAGGCGCTCCTTCTGTATCTGAGCCTGCCTTTGTACCTGCAGCTGCTTCTTCAGCAGTCTTTGCTTCATTTTTTTCTTCTTTTGCTCCGCAGCCTCCCAACATACTGCAAGCCATCATTGATATTGCCAATATAGCTGCTAATACTCTTTTTTTCATTTCAGTTCCGCCTTTCTTTAACTTGATTTACTTGATACTGAAAGAATATCACATCAGATTTTGCGATCCTACGGAGAAAATTAACTAAAATAAGGAGGATTTTAACCTTTTCTCATAGACTGTGGATTAACTCCTTTTACACTTCTAAATACCTTTCCAAAATAATTTGCATCCTCATATCCTACTAAATGTGCAATTTCACCAATATTTAAATTGCTATGCAGCAGATACTCTTCCGCCTTTTCTATTCGCTTTCTTTTAATAGTTTCTCCTATTGTCTCTCCATATTTCTTTTTATATATTTTTGACATATACTGCAAAGATTGACAAAATTCCATTGATAAGAAAGTTAAGCTGATCTCTTTTGTATAGTTTTCATTGACATATTCTCGAACAGAAGCAATATTTAACACTTTTTCAAATCTGCACGCAGTCATTTCATAGAAGGCGTTTTTTACCTTATCCTCCCAGATTTTCAAATCATAAATCCAAGCTGAAACCGTAGGCAGACGAAAGGTATCGATGTCAAAGCTTTCTGCCAGGATCTTTTTAAGAATCAGATTGATCTCTGAGGTATAAATCTGTAGTTCATAAAGAGAATACACATTTTTCTTTTCCATTTCTTCACAAAACTCAGAAAGAATATGATCAACTGCAGCCAGATCTTTATTTTTCACAGCAGTTTTCAGCAGGTAACCCATCCCGTTAATTTTACCTTCATAAAACGATACTTTATCTATCGTTGCATTACTGTCCGCAACAGCAGTTTTTCCATCCTTCCATATTAATATTCTTCTCTGCAAATTGCTCTTTAGCCTGTCAAATATTTTAGGGTAATCAGCAAACGTTTTTGGCAGCGGCAACCGGGAAATCAGGCATTCATCCAATAACTGCTCCTTGATCCTTTTAGAAACCCGATTTTCCCATATTTTTGACTGTTCAGAATATATGGCTGTTTCCTTTTCTTCCACAACCAGAAATTTAAGATATGTTTCAACCGGAAAAACATAACACTCATCACTTCCATAAATATCTGCAATAAGACTACTCAATTTCCGATTGTAGACATTCTGATCATTATTAAAGACATCCTGCAATATTTCCTCTGTGTTCTTCAATAAAATTGCGATCGCTGTATATGATTTTTCCTCCAAAAACAGTTTTTCCATTTCATTGTTTAACTGCTCGCTTCCTTCTTCCGTTCCATTAAACCAAAGCCCCAGTCTGGCACATAACTGGTTTCTCCGTTCCTGTTCCACTTCTTCGGCGGTTTTACCCAATTCATTTTTCTGTTTGATCATATCTGTTGCTTTTTGCAGCGCAGTATTGATCCCTTTTCGACTAACGGGCTTTAAAATATAATCGACGCCAGATGCAACTACCACTGCCCTCACATATTCAAAATCATCATGTCCGCTGATTGCTATGATCTGCGAATCAAAACCTTCTTCTCTAACCTTTTGAATAAATTCAACTCCATTCATTTCCGGCATCTGCATATCTGTAATAATGATTTCCGGATTTTCAGCCCACAGTATTTCCAGTGCCCGTACCCCATTCTGGGCGTAAAACATTTCTGTAATGCCATAATTATCAAGATTCACTAAAATCTGAATTGATTTAAATACATGTATTTCATCATCTACAATCAAAACCTTCATCTTCCTGCCTCCTCGTATTTTTACTCAGCCCGTTTATCCGGCATTCTTAATATTATTTTGCAGCCACTTTCACATGCAATTTCCCATTTGAAAGCATCGCCGTAATACATCTTCATTCTCTGTAATACATTTAATAATCCTATACTGCTTCCTTCTGCTAATGAAAATTGATTCTGCTCATATGCATACTGCAGATCAGCCATTCTTTCTCGGGTCATACCCAAACCATTATCTTCCACCATAATAATCACATTATTATCCTGCTTCATACTCCGGATCGTAATCTGCACAGAACATCTCTGTTTTACTTTTCCATATTTAATACTGTTTTCCACAAGCGGCTGCAATATCATTTTAGGCATTCTCTGTTTCTTACAGATCTCTTCACATGAAAGCTGATACTCAATCAGTTCTCCATATCTGATTTTCACTAAATCCAGATAATTTGCAATATGTTCTATCTCATCCTGTAGTTCTACCTCATTCTGCTCCAGATTCATGTTATAACGGCATACCGTAGACAAGCAAAACAGCATTTCATTCACATCATCAGCCCCCTGGCATAAGGCCTGCGTTCCTATTACCTGAAGAATATTATTTAAAAAATGAGGATTAATCTGCGCTTGAAGCATTCGAAATCTTGCTTCCGCCATCTCGATTTTGCTCTTCATTTCATTATTTATTAAGTTATTTACAGTAGATACCATTTTTTCATATTCTCTGTCCAACTGTCCTATTTCATCCAAAGAACGGCTTACTGCCTGATATTTGTAAATCCCTTCCTCAATCTTCCCCAGGTTTTTAGCAATATTCTGTATAGGAAATATGATATACTTTGAAAGGGCATACAGAAAAATAATTGCAAAGATAAATAAAACTATCTGTATGATCAGAACAGGAATAACTGTACTCAAAGCAGTTCGTACCACAATATCCCGAAATACAAATTTGTGCAGAGACACCCCTTCACCGCTAATCTTGACCGGAACAGAAAAATAATAACCCCTTTTCCCGTCCATTATACCTTCACAGAAAATCTCATCACTTTTTACCGCAGGTACTATATCCGTCAATCCCTGTTCAAAAAGTATCTCTTTCTCCTTATCTAAGATCCATATTGGACACTTCTGCTCTTCCCGGTCTAAATTGCCTGCTACTTTTTCAAAACCGCTATCATAAAAATACACATAACAGTTTGCCAGTATATTATCTGCCGGATAATCATACAGAGTTTTCCGATATACCCCAAATAAGAACGCACCTTTATCGTCATAAATTATCTGAAACCCTTCTTCAAAGCTTTCAAACTGATTCATTCGGCTGCTGTCAATATCATTTCCATCATTATAACGTTTCACATAATTTCCATTTGCTCCTACAATTGCAATACCACAAATACTCATTGACTGCGTTAGCTTTTCTTCCAAAAAATTCTGAAGTTCCGAATATTCCCTCCAGGTGTAAGGATCTGGATTTCTTAAACAGGTTACAATACTATCATAAGAATAAATTGATAACGCAGGATTAACAATTTCCAAAATGACATTTTCCAATTCTCGCGAAACCAATGATACAATTTCTGTATTGCTTGCAATAATCTGTTCCTGTGCTGTATGAAAATTGATGGTATATGTTAATAATACCGCAATAAGACCGGGAACAATAATTGTAATACTTGTCATACACGCAATGCGAAGAATTAAATGAGCCTTTATCGTTCTGATTATCTTTTTCATAATTTTGTTCCGTCTCCTATGTTCATATTTGTCGAACCAATAATTCCGTCACTATATCCAGTATAGCATGCGGCCAATTATGTCAGCAACCTGAATGCTGCCGAGATCTATTGTATCTGCAAATAAAAAGAGACTACGCTTAATGCGCAATCCCTAAAATTCTTTTAACATATTTTTCAGTTCTGATAAAAGAAATTTGGCAACCGGAGTAAAGACCTGGTATTTTTTCCAGATCACATACATTTTTGTATGAAGAGCAGGGCTTATCTGTCTGAAACACAAGTCACCCTCCCCGGATACTTCAATCAGTTTATCAAAAGTAAGTACAACGCCTAATCCCTCTCTTGCAAATACAGCAGCATTGCCTGACAGGTTAAAAGTAGCCATAATATTAATCTGGTCGGCCTGCTCCCCGCACCATCTTGGAAGATCGACTTTTGCTGACTGTTCTGAACAAAAGACAGGATATGAAAGAATATCGCTGACCTCAATAAAGGATTTTTCAGCCAGAGGGCAGTCCTTCCGCATGAGGACTCCCCATGTATCCTGTTCAGGGACTTCAATATAATTGTATTTTGACAAATCCGGCGGTTCTACAATAAATGCAAAATCTAATAGACCGCGGTCAAGGCTCTCTGTAACCTGCTCAGTATCACCGCTGGTAATATGATAATGGATATTGGCATATTTTTCGTTTAATCGGCGGACTGCAAAAGCAAGATATTTGATAAGATAGGATTCGGCACAGCCAATATAAATGTCTCCCCCTGTGATCTCATCCAATGACCTGAACTCACTTTCAATTTTATCGGCCATGGCGAGAAGATCTTCTGCCCTTTTTCTGAGCAGCATTCCTTCCTCTGTCAGACTTACGCTTGTACTGCCTCTCCGGAACAGCTTTTTTCCCAGTTCCTGCTCCAGCTCTTTCATCTGCTTGGAAAGAGTAGGCTGTGTAACATGCAGCCGTTCGGCGGCCCTTGTCATATTCCCTTCCCGTGCAATTTCCAAAAAATAGCGTAAAACCCGTATTTCCATAAGCAGTCCCCCTTCCAATAAAAGATGATACGATTATACAGAGACAATGATATTCCTGTCAAGAATATCGCGATATAAATTATATGTATTAGACATATCAGCATTACATGAATACAATAATGTCAGGAGGTGTGAAACGATGGACAAATTCATAGAAGAAAAATTAGTTTTGACAACAGAATGGGATAAGACTTTTCCCAAAAGTGACAAAGTAAACCATAGTAAGGTGACATTCCATAATAAATATGGAATCACGCTGGCTGCTGATATGTATGTTCCGAAGAATGCAGATGGAAAACTTCCTGCGATAGCAGTATGCGGCCCGTTCGGCGCTGTGAAGGAGCAGGCTGCCGGATTATATGCACAGACAATGGCGGAAAGAGGGTTTCTTACAATAGCTTTTGATCCGTCTTTTACAGGAGAAAGCGGCGGACAGCCCCGTTACATGGCATCCCCAGACATTAATACCGAAGATTTTATGTCTGCAGTGGATTTCCTTTCCTTGCAGGACAATGTTGATCCGGAAAAAATCGGTATCATCGGCATCTGCGGCTGGGGCGGCATGGCGATCAACGCGGCTGCACTTGATACCCGCATCAAAGCCACGGTTGCATCCACTATGTACGATATGACAAGAGTAAATGCAAAGGGTTATTTCGATGCTGAAGACAGTGAAGAAGCCCGTTATGAGAAACGCAAGGCTTTGAATGCACAGAGAATAACAGATTATAAAAATGGTTCCTATGCTCTCGGCGGCGGTGTAGTCGATCCGCTTCCAGAAGATGCTCCATTCTTTGTAAAAGATTATTATGATTATTATAAAACAGAACGTGGCTACCATCCTCGTTCCCTAAATTCGAATGGAGGCTGGAATATAATCGGCTGCCAGTCTTTTATGAATATGCCCATCCTTCAATATGCAGGCGAAATCCGTAATGCTGTGCTAATCATCCACGGTGAAAAGGCACATTCCTGCTATTTTAGCCGTGATGCATATGCAGCTATGGTAAAGGATAATCCTTATGCGAATAACAAAGAATTGCTGATCATTCCGGATGCTGTCCATACTGACCTGTATGACGGAGGCGGAAAAGATGCAATCCCATTTGATAAACTGGAACAGTTTTTTGGGGAATACCTCAAATAAATGGATGGCTTGTAAAGCCGAAAGAAAATGTTCAAAAAATCCCCTGTCATGTGGCAGGGGATTTTTCGGTATACGCTTCTATTCTCGCTTTAACATTTTTTTTGATATTTCTGTAAAAAAACTGGTAGTCATATAAGTGATAGATGCCATCTTCAAAGAGATCCACTCCTGCCGGATATTCTTCAGGCGTAACATCTGTCACTTTCAGTGCGCCTCGCTTTAAATCGATATAGGCACCCGTAAGGTGCGGAACTTCAGTCACTATATTTCCATCATAATCCGTAAAGCAGGCACCCTCATTTAAACTTTTATCTGCCATGGTTTCATCGCATTTCCAATTTAAAGGATTTATCGCCAGTGTTTTTGTTCCTGCCGGGATCATAAGGGATTCATCAATATTCTCAGCCTCGCTGTTAAATGATACGATCACGCCGGTATCGCTTTCCCCAGCTGCAAATCGTAAATGAGGGTATTTTTCCAAATCTTCTTCTGTGATGCTCCAGCCAATGGCATAGCACGCCACAAGCAGATCATTTTTTTCTTCATCCTGAAAGCAATCCTTCATCAGACGTATACTTAAATCAGCTCCCTGTGAAAAACCTGCAATGACAATAGGTCTTCCTTCATTATAATTCTCCATATAATATTCAAAAGCAGCTTTCACATCCGAATAAGCAAGCTCCAGATAAGGTTCTCTGTCTTCAACCGGCATCATGTATACCAGGAATCCTGCCTGCTGATAATAAGGTGCAAAAAAACGGCTGTCTTGGTCATAAATGCCTTTTTCCATATTGATCGCACCCAGAAAATTTGCTTTGGTCTCCATGTCATTCAGGCGCATGTTATATTCATTTTCTGAACCGCCATATACCGTCGGGCAGATAAAAAATACATCTGCTGTTTTTTGATCCTTTTCTATTTCGCAATAGGCCCAGTTTGCAATTTCCGAATAATCTGTGATATCCTGCTGTTTCCTGCACCCTGTGAAAGTTATGGAAATAACAAAAAATATTANAATTACAGTGTTTAGCTTTTTCATGCCGTAACCTTCCCTGTGTCTTTATTTAAATATCACTTAAATTCCACTACGACACTGTATCTTGGGTCAATCGCCTTAATAACCGGTTCATAAACTTCTCTGACCATCCTCAGCGCAAGATCATCGGCTTCCTGTCCATTTTCGGCAGTATTGAATTTNGCNTCCAGCCGACTTCTCAATTCNTTTTCNATTATNTTATAGTCTTTCACAGTCAGCTCAATATCNCCNCGCGCCAATAATCCCTCTTTTACTTCATCAACAATTACTTTGTCAGCGTCTATCTCTATGGTCTGCAGATACGCATGTCCGATCTTAATGGTAATTATCCTTTTTTCTTTATCCTCAATGATATCTTCCCCTGTCAGATTGTCGAGATCCACAACAAAATAACCTTTNCCNGTATAGCTGACTTTCTGCGTCTTCTTTAAAAAATCATAATCAATTTTTTTGAACAATCTATCCGAAAGTTCGGTGGATACCGTTGCCTCCTGCGTACTGACAATAAGCTTTCTTGTTTCTTCCTGCTTTCCCAAAAGAATCTCTGAGAAACTGACTTCCACGCCGCTATTTTCCAGATAGATGGTATCTAAATCAATCTGTTCTACCCCATCGTCATAATTTTCACGAAATACTGAAATCTTATTGTTCCTGCCCCAGATCAGGACTCCGACGATCAAGATGAGCAGGACAACACAGGAAATATTTAAGAGTATTCTCTTCATTACTTTTCCTCCTCTTTTACCCGGGGCGCCGGCAGACTCAAACTGAATAACTCCTTAAGCAGCCATCGAAAGAGCAGCAACACGATCATTGGCAGAACAAATGTCGTCACGATCATAATTGCAATGGAATTAACACATTTTTTTAAGACATTTTTAAAATATGTNAGNAAATCTGACATTCCCTGAACAGCAGTTTTAAATGCATCGGTAAGTTTTTCAAANACGGTTGTTCCTTCATCGCCTGAAGCCATGACTTCATTAACCTTTTCGGCTCCGCCATTGGCTTCCGCTATCGTTTCATCCACATAAACCAGGTAATCTTTACATACTTTTTCCGTAAAATGTGTACTGAGCGGTATTACTAATACAACTGCCAANCCAAGGATCATCAGCTTTGATGCAAAAATCTTAAATACAGCTTTCCCGGACAACACCGATAGAATATAAAGACAGCATGCAATCGGTATGATATACACAAATGAAAGCATCATTCCTTCAACAACAATTAATTTTTCCACANATAAAACTGCAAAAATGAATATAAAATATTTGTTCATATCCGCTAAAGTGTTAGCTAACGGACTGCCAAAATCATCCGGAAGTGCCGTAATCGCCAGGGAAACAGCTATTGTTGCACCGGAAAATTCCATAACGGTTGTTTTGCTCTCTTCCAGGTTTTCAAGNGTCTCCTGTACAAACCTGCTCTCCGGAATTTTATTTGCCAAAACAAATATGGAAAACACGATAATAAAAATTGCCAGTAAAATCTTTGCCAGCTTTTCAGTATGTATTTCTGTAAAGTTTGCTGTCAGCCATCTTCTTAGATTCACCTTTTGTAACCTCCACATTAGTTATTGTCATTACTTTTAAATTTTACACCTGCATCGCATACGCAGGCAAGCATAATGCTATTATCTGGTATAAATGCAGTTGTAAAAATAATTTCTATGATTTTATTGGTAATCCTCAATAACTTTCTGGACGGCTCTTTTTGTCTCCTCGCTGACCTGCCCTTAATGTAACAACTTATTTCCCTTCTCGCAGATCTCATAAATTTCATCATATTTTTCTTCCATCAATGGTGTCACCCGCTCTGTCTGTTTTCCCACAATCTTTTTATAGAGAAAATATGGGAATGTCCATCCCAAAAATCCCGGCAAGGCAAAAATGATACATAAAATATAGTTTGGGGACTGCGCTGTCACTGCAAAGGTAGCGCCTGCCATAAACGCTGTCCCGATAATGCCTANNGCAAGTGCACATGCTGTTGCCATAGAAGTCTTTTCCCTTTCCAACTTATCTATTTCATTGACACACGCCTCAAAATTTCTCTCAAGTCTTGTCAGCTCCATTTTGTTGACAATCTTACGGTTCCGTTTCAACCGTAGNACTTTTTTCTGCTGCGGAACCGGATTCCTGCCCTCCCTGCTTTCAAGCAGATTCTCATCCAGCTCCCACCCGAAATTTTCATATCCGTCAAGCAGGAAAGAAAACCTGCTACTCTCCGTAAGTAACTCCTTATACTCATACCCTACAAAATTTCTCTGCTNTCTTCNCNNATTATCCATGAACATANACCTCCNNNTTTTCATTCATACCGGAATGACTTAGTTTNTCTTAGGCTATGTTCTTTGGCCTTNGAGAAACTTCATTCCGTCCACTGGCAGCGTGACTGTAAAGGTACTCCCTTTCCCTTCCTCGCTGGCAATCTGGATATCCCCATCCATAAGCTCTAACACCCGCTTTACCAGTGCCAGCCCAAGCCCATTCCCTTCTTTTGAATGAGAAGTATCCCCCTGATAGAATTTATCAAAAATATGTTTCATGCTCTCCTGGCTCATGCCGCAGCCTGTATCAGATACAGATACCCTGATGTAGTTCTCATCCGATGTCTGCCTAACGGTGATGCTGCCTCCAGGTTCCGTAAATTTTACTGCATTGGAAAGCAGGTTGTTCCACACCAGTTCCATTAGCTTTTCGTCTGCCCTTACCATTGCCGCATCTTCCATTTCTGCTTCCAGCTCAATCTCTTTCTCATCCCACGCATCCTCAAATTGCAGGATGCACTCACATAACTGCCTGCATATATCATACTCCTCTGCTTCCGGCGTGATTCTCTGGTTTTCCAGTTTATTCAGTTTCAGTATATTGCCGATCAGGTCAGAAAGACGTGTTGCAGCGTTCTCAATAGACTCTGCATATTCTTTCCTCTGCCCGTCTTCTATCCTGTCTGCCTGAAGCAGCTCCGCATAATTCTTCATGATGGCAATGGGAGTTTTCATCTCATGGGAAACATTGGAAACAAAATCTGTTTTCAATGTTTCAATGCTCCCAAGTTCCTCCACCATTTTATTGAAATCCTTGATCATGACATCCACATAATCTAACTTATCTGCCGTATGGAGTGTTGGGATATACACCGAAAAATCTCCGGCAGCCACCTTTGACGTAGCCTCTGCAAGCTGCTGCATGGGGATTTCATAAGTATTCCTTATCCTTCCCACTGCAAACCATGTAATTCCTGCCGCCACCATTCCCCAATACGCCATAGCCACAATAGACTGGACAACTCCCCCGCACTGAAATCTATCCATCAGCACTAACAGACCTGTATGCATCCCTGACATCAGGAGCAAAACCACCGCATAAGCCGCAAACAAGGACAATATGAAACGGATTTTTTTCACTGTACTATTATGGCTGACACTTTTCCTTCTCACATTAACACCACCTTATACCCAAGTCCCCTTACCGTCACGATTTTAAAGCCGTCACAGTCTGATAATTTGTCCCGCAGCTTTGTCACATAGACATCTACCGCCCGCAGGCTGGTATCGCTGTCCACACCCCAGAACTCATCCATGAGCTGCGCTCTGGAAAAAGTCTTCTTCGGGTAAGACAATAATTTATACAGGATATTAAACTCCCTTGTGGTGAGGTATATTTCCTCGCCGCCCACCTCCGCACTCATACCATCGGCATCCATTTTCAGATTGCCAACCGTGATCTTCCGCTCCATTTCGATATTTGCCCTGCGCAGAAGCGCCCTGACACGGAGCAACAATTCATCCAGTTCAATGGGCTTTACCATGTAATCATCTATCCCAAACTGGAACCCTTTTTGCTTGGAAGGCAAGTCATCTTTTGCCGACATGAATAGGATAGGGATTGTCCTGTTCACCTGTCTGACAGTCCGCGCAAACTCAAACCCGTCAATTTCCGGCATCATAATGTCGGAGATAATCAGCTCGTACAGATTGTTATACATCTCATCATAAGCATCTTTGGCATTCAGACAGCCCTTGGCATGGAACCTGTTGTCATTTAAGTAAGTACACACAATCTGGTTCAATTTAACATCATCTTCCACTACAAGAATATTTATCATCAGACATTTCCTCCCTGTTCTTTATCTATATTTTTCAATATTTTTGTTGACCTTATGATCATATAGACTGCCATCCCTAATACGATTAGGCAGACACCTGCGCCGGTGGCAGATGTCATAACCTGCCTGAAAACAGAATCATCACCACCAAACTGTGCTATCATAGCCGTTTCCAGAGAAAGCATGGACACCAATGCAGCAGTCAGGTTGATCACTTTTGCCGCTGACATGATCAGGCTTCCGTATTTCCTGAATTTTACGACATTAATGACTGCCATTATAATGGAATAAAAGGCATACAATGCCATTGCATAGATCAGCAATCCTGAATATTCAAAACCTTTGTTTTGTTTTACAGCGATCACTACCACTGCCACCAACGCCTGGTTCATAAACAGCAAAATAATCCCGCAAAGCCGGTATCTCCTGCATTCGGAAACCTTATCTTCTTTACGGCTTCTCACATAATGCAGCAGGGAAGAACGCATGACCGCCAGCAAAAGATAATAAAAAGAAAGGGATACGAACCAGACGGAGCGGTAATATATCCCGGAACAAAACTTCGTTACTACATATAAAAGGTTGATAAGCAGTCCCTGATATAAAGAAGTTTCTGTCCGGAACATTACCTCCCTGAAATATTTATCAATCACAGGGACACTGAACGCTTTTTTTACAAAAGGATGATTTTTGATACCCTGCTTGACCAGGTGCACGATCCCCGTTATGCCTGTAACAGTGATGACAGCTGCATAAGCTGATAGCAAATATGCAACATACGAAATGATTTCATTCTCCAGGCCATTTACAAGAACATAAATGACCAATACATATGACGGGATCGCAACCAAAAGTGTAGGAACCGGCGGAAGTATAAAAATCTTCTTAAAAATCTTTTTCATTTTTTGTAAGTCCACGAACCTGCCTCCTGCATCATTTGGTTTCATTCTGCATTTCTCATTTGCATCATACTCTGTTATTGTTTGTGTTTTGTTTGCACTTTGTGAACAATTTGTGAACAAATAACCATTTCCTCGCTTCAACAGGTTTTTCTTGTGTTAAAAAATGTGCAGCAGATTTGTTTTCCACTGCACATTCCACCCACAATTATTTCAGACCTTTGATAAACGGTATCAGACAGAGAAGGACAACAATTCCCACAATACCGACTATGATACCAATTACCATATAGCCGCTCCAAACCATTGTCAGGCACATGCCGACACCTAACAGCAAAGCTCCGACAATCCCGATCAACGTAGCACCGATTGCCTTTCCCTGCGTGCATTCCATTCTTCTATCAANCCCATGCACATTCCCAATGCAAACAAAATCCCTCCAATTGTTCCCAGAATCATTGATACAAATGTACTTTTTTTCATTATTCAAGCCCTGCCTTTCTTCTCTCTTTTTGCTCTGCTGCCAGTCTTGCCTTTGCTTCTTCTACGGACTCGCCTTCTTTCGTCAGGAAACTATCGACGAACTTATCCTCAATCTTATTAAATCCGCCAACTACTACCTCTGCGATTTTTTCATTTGCTTTGGCTAATTTAGATTTTGCCATATTCTNATNCTNCNTTATTTGTTTGTTCTTGGTAAACGCATGATACANATTAATTATTTTTGTATCATTTGAATTNTGTTTGGGNTTTATTAAAATCTGGTCGATNACGATTCCTCTGCTGCNANAACNTCANCAGGNNTTTCCACCAGNNNTTCATCTACCGCCANNTNTTCATCNTTTTTCANTATTTNCTGCATTGTGTTCTTNGCNGANTTNAATCCNTCNACNACGGCTCCAACAGCAGCTCCACTCGCTACTACTGCGCTCAGCGCCACCACTCCTGTTGCCAAACATGATGCACCTAAAACTTTCAAAACCTTTTTTCCTGTAATGTGAATTGTTGCTTCCATTGTTATACCTCCTTTGCAATTTTGTGTTTCACTTGATGTTGAAAGAATAACACCGCATTATTTACGCAATGTTTGATTTTTGTTTCTGAAATATTAAAAAAACGAACCTATCATAAAAGGATGGATTCGTTTCATTTTTACATTGGTTTTTTTGTTTTCCCAGCATGGAAAAACATTCCTCTATATGTATAAATTTACATTTGCTATTTATTCTATTGACTTAAGTGACTCAGCCATATTAATTTTCTCCAGTTTAAAATACATAAGTCCGTTCACCAGAAACGCAAATCCAAAAGTAAACAACAGACTCAATAAATAACTTAGCGGCATGATCAATGTTTTAAAAGAAATCATATCAATATTGATGTTGTACATAACAAACCAGTGCAGCCATTTTCCAAGCCCTAATCCACCTATAGCCCCCATACCGGTCAGAACAAGGTTTTCTCTGAATACGTAATCTGCTGTTTCCTTTGCGTAAAATCCCAAAACCTTGATAGTTGCAATTTCCCGGATACGCTCTGTGATATTTATATTCGTCAGATTGTAAAGCACAATAAAAGCAAGACTTCCTGCGCAAATAATGATCAGGATCACAATATAATTCATGCTCTCCATCATTGTACCAATCCTGTCCCGCATATCCTGAATAACGGAAACTGCAAGTACATTGTCTATATCGGAAATGACAGCCGCCGCTTCATGAAGATCCACTCCTTCTTTTACTATCATATAGGCGCTTTTATATTCCGGCGGTTTGCCAAGCTGTTCTTCATAAGTTTCTTTATTTAAATAAATATAGTTATAGACAAAATTTTCACACAGGGCAGTTACCGTCACTGATAACTCATTCATATCATTATCCCGCAAAGTTACCTGATCTCCCACTTTGATGCCCATGTTTTCCGCTATTTTGGCAGTCAGCACCGCCTCTCCCTTCGCCGGATAGGAAATCTCCTCTTTATCCGAAGTATGAAGATTCAGAAATGCTCCAATTTCCTCCACATTCTCAGGTATCTCCAGATAAACGGATTTCGTCCTGCCTTCAAAATCCAGATCCACGCTTTCTTCATACCGATAGGCAGCCTGTGTCAACAGGTCTGTTGTCTGTTCTGCGAGATAGTCTGCATCCTCCTGTTTCACTCCAGCCGAAAACGTGACTCCTATGTCATATATCTGCACTTCATCATACTGCATATCTGCAATATTGGTAACTGAATCCTTAATTCCAAAACCGGTAACAAGCAATGCTGTACAACCGCTGATGCCAAGGATCATCATGAAAAATCTCTTTTTATAGCGGACAATATTTCTCACTGAAACCTTATGTAAAAATTTCATCCTGCTCCAGATAAAAGTCACCTTTTCCAAAAAAATCCTCTTTCCGCTTTTAGGCGCCTTGGGGCGAATCAGATTTGCAGGCACGCTGTAAAGCTCATAACGGCAGGAAAAATATGCTGCTCCCATGGAACAAAGGAGCGCCGCCGCAATTGAAATAGCAGCAAGCCAAATATCAAAATGATACTCTATCGCTCCCATGCTGTACATGATACTGTATCCTGTCCATATCACTTTGGGAAACAGCCATGTTCCGCCAACGCATCCAATAATTGCTCCTGTCATTGCCGCAGAGCCGGCATAAAACAGGAATTTCCACATAATAGCGCCATTTCCGTATCCAAGCGCTTTCAGCACACCGATCTGTGTCCGCTGTTCTTCTACCATCCGGTTCATTGTGGTCATACAGATAAGTGCCGCTACAAGGAAAAAGAATACCGGAAAAATATTGGCAATTGCCGCTACAATATTGGAGTCACTTTCATAGCAGGCATACCCGATATTGGTATTTCTGGTAAGCACATAATCATCCGGCTCCTCGATATCGGCAAGCTCTGCTCTTGCATCATCAATTTTCTGCTGGGCATCCGCCACTTCTTCTTCAAATTCTGTTTCCGCATCCGCGTACTCTGTTTTGGCATCAGCAAGCTCCGCCCTGCCATCTTCCAGATCAATTCTGCCCTCTGCAACCTCCTTTTGTGCATTGGCAAGATCTGTCTTCGCCTGGGCAAGATCTGCTCTTCCATTTTCAAGCTCCGCCTTTCCCTCTTCCAAATCTATCTTTGCCTGAGCAAGCTGTACTTTCCCATCTTCCAACTCCGCCCTTGCATCTTCTACCTGCTTCTTGGCCTCCATCAGTTCAATCTCTGCTTCTAAAAGTACCTGTTCATTATAGGCAATTATATCTTTTGCTTCACTAATTTGGTCTTTCCCATCCTGGATTTCCGACTTTCCTGCCTGGATCTGGCTAAGTCCTCCCTGAATTTGAGCAAGGCCATCCTGAATTTGACTAAGGCCATCTCTAAGTGCCTGAAGCTGATCCAAATACCCTTGTATCTCTTCCAACCGACCCATAATCTCCTTTTCGCCTTCCAAATAATTTTCCTCTGAAATAGCTCCATATTCATAAGCCTGTTTTAACTGCTCCAGCTTCCCATTTAACTCATTCCTTATTCCTTCCATACCAGCCAACATTTCCACCTGACTGCTAAGCTCCGTCTGCTGTCCCGCCAGTTCTTTTTCCTGACTCAGCAGCTTTTCTTCCTGTGCAAGCAGTTCCGCTTCCTGTTCAAGCAGCTTCCCTTCTTTAGCCTTCAATTCCTCCTTGGCCTTTTCCAGTTCCTCCTTAGACGCTGCAAGCTTTAACTGATTGTCAAAAATCTCCCACTCGTGATAACTGACCTCTTCCTCCGCATCCCTGATTTCCTGCTCCTTGTCCAGAATTTCCTGCTCGCCATCTAAAATTTTCTGCTCATTATCCAGAATCTCCTGCTCGCCATCGGCAATTTTCTTTTTTCCGTCTGCAATCTCCTGTTCCCCATCTAAAAGTTCCTGCTCACCGTCTAAAAGTTCCTGCTCACCATCTAAAATCTCCTGCCAGGCATCAGCCAATTCTACTCTTGCCTCGGCCTCCTTGTCATCTAACTCTTTTTGTGCATCATCTATCTTCTCCTGCGCTTCTGTGATCAGTTCATCGTATCTGGCCGCCACAAGCGCATCCGTCTTTTCTTCCATCCGATCCAAAAACGCATCTATGTAATCTTCATATTCATCCGTATAAACATCATATTTCTGCTTTAAAGTCACATAAATCTCTGTCAGATAATCACAGTCAAAGGCCTCCTTTGGCACATAAAGAAAAGCGGTAATTTTCCCGTCTCCGATAGAAGTGGTTCCACGCTCAAAATTAATATAATAAGGCGATCTTGCAACCCCAACCACCGTAAAAGTGCGGGTTCCAAACATCTCCAATGTATCTTCCAGATTGCTGTCTGTAACGGTAATCTGCGAACCGACTGCACTTTCTCCATACAAAGCGTAGTCAACTACACACTCATCCGCTGTTTCCGGCATTCTTCCGTCTGTTATGACGATCCGGTTGATCGTTTCCGGCACTGTATGGATTTTGTAAACGGACTCATTTCCCTCTCCCATAATGCAGAGTGCGTCTATGGAAATCGCTCCCTCCACATCCGCAATTTCAGAAAAGCCTTTCAGTTCCTGCACATCATCTTCTGTGAATCCTATTGTTGACAACAAACGAAAATCAAAAAAATTCTGCTGCAAAAGGTAAGTATTTTCCGTTGCAATCATCGCCGGAGTAGTTGCCCTCAGCCCTGCAAACAAGCCTACTCCTAGCATCACGATCGCCAGAATTGCCATATACCGTCCAAGATTTCCCTTTATTTCCCTGATTGTTGTTTTGATCATTCCACTGCTCATAAATCCGACTCCTGTCAAAAGGGTACTTTACCACTCAATTTCTTCTACCGGCACAATCTTTTCATTCATTTCCATTCTCCACACCGTTCCACTTTTCACTGTAATGATCCTGTCCGCCATGGCAGTAAGAGCCTGATTATGAGTAATGACTACCACTGTCATCCCTTCCTTCCTGCAGGTATCCTGCAGCAGTTTTAAAACTGTTTTCCCTGTATTATAATCCAGAGCGCCCGTAGGTTCGTCACAGAGCAAAAGCTTCGGATTTTTCGCAAGCGCCCTTGCAATTGCCACTCTCTGCTGCTCTCCGCCGGATAACTGCGCTGGGAAATTTCCGGCTCTGTCCTTTAATCCTACCATCTCAAGAACAGACATCGCGCTTAAAGGCTCTTTGCATATCTGTGCTGCCAGTTCCACATTTTCAAGGGCGGTCAGATTCTGCACCAGATTATAAAACTGGAATACAAAGCCGATATCGTACCGCCTGTAGGTGGTCAGTTTTTTCTTATTGTAGGCAGAAATCTCTTCCCCATCCAGCAAAACCTGCCCGCCGGAGAGACCGTCCATTCCGCCTAAAATATTTAAAATTGTTGTCTTTCCTGCACCGGATGCGCCGACTATGACACAAAATTCACCTTTTTCTATTGTAAGATTCACATCCCTCAGAGCCTCAATATCTACTTCACCCATGTGATATGTCTTGCTTACATTCTTAAATTCTACAAATGAGCCCATCGCTCTTCTTCCTCCGTCATCCAATATTTGTTTTTCCGGTATTTTAATGGGGATATCCCATAATTAATCGTATTCCTAAAAGTGAAAAGTTCTTAGAATGTAATAATAATAAGCTATTTTGAAAGAATTTTAAATATAAACATGGTGAAATTAATCTAAAGCTTTTATAAATGTTCTGGAAATAACATCTGCCTGCTGTTCCGGTGTGAGCTTAATAAAACTAACCTTTAAATGATGTCCGCCCTTTCCAGCATATCCATCTAAAGGTTTACTAAGCTATCTACCCGTGCTGTGTTTTACATAATAAATTGCTTTCTATTTTCAAAATTTTTCTGCTCAATTAAATATAGAATATAGTATAAAAAATGCGTGTATCACAAAGCTAGATTTATGCTTTCGCTACACGCATGATTTACCTTATTCTTATAGTATGAATGTAACAAAACTTTCGACCTTGGTCAAGTATCAAACAACCAGATCCTTTAATCTTCTTATGCAAAATATTGATTTTTTATTTGACAACAAAGAGCCTATTAGATATTCTTTAATAGGCTCTTTGTTATATTGATTGAAGGCATTTACTGATTCTTCTGCGTATCGTCAATCATCTCAATCCATGCCGCTGGCGTGATGACCGGCAACAGGTCATCTTCATAATCTTTATGGTTCACTGTAATAATATAATCTATCCTGTTATGTTTCTTTGCGAATGATATAAAAAATATCTGTCACAGTAGAGGCTGTTATATATGCTAGCTCTAATCTCTTTCACCTTTCTGAACAGCTCCATGGAAATATTACATCCACTGCGATTAAGAACCATATCCAGAATCACGTTGGTATTAAGTCACCAACCACCAGTTCAACTGGTGGTTTGATTTTAGCCCTCCAAAGGGCTGTATTACTGCTCGCCCCAAAGGGCGGTGTCGCAAGCACTTTTACTGGTCCGCTATAAAGCGGTA
>JAAVBZ010000028.1 GCA_014803415.1 Lachnospiraceae bacterium | reverse complement strand
CACAAGAAAATAAAATATATGCATTGGAAGTATATTCAAACGCAGTGCATGATTCTTCTATGGCAGGTTTGTGCAATCGGATTATAGCAATTGATATATCTAATGGAAATACAGAAATAATACAGGAAATTGGAGGCTGGATGGATGGAAATTATTTATTTGTATGTAACGGGGATGATATTTTCTATATTCAGAAGAAGGGAAAAAAGGAATACCTATACAAAGTGAATTTAAGTACCGGTTTAAAAGAAAAAATATATTCTACAAGGAATAAAGTAATTGGACTTGCGGTTAATTAGAGTTGATGAGTTCTACAAGTGAATTGATATCACTGGATGTGTGTTTGATTTCAAAAGGTGTGGAAACAATTTCTCCGAACGGCCGCATGATAGCAACCATACTTTTTCCTTTTGAAACATCGATACCTACTGCGTTCATAAATTTGTCACTCCTTAAAATTTGATTGTGCAATGGATAAATACCAGTTTTACTCATTGCCTATTCAATCTACTGTGGTGTGACACGAACGTACCTAAGGCAGTTCAACCTGCATAAAACGAACGCTGCAAATGAGGAGCTGGTTATCAGCCTAATTTACGGACGCGAAGTCCAAGAAAGGAAGCCGACATACCTATTGCTCCATCATTATACAGCTTAAGCAACAAGATGGATAATTCCTTACTGGCTGTAAAGGATATTAACCGTAAATATATTGTAGTAGAAAGGAGGAGATGGGTGTATTAGAAGTTAAATACACTTATAGTGAAAGAATGAATATCTCAAAAAACATCGAAAATATTATAGGTACTATGTTAAAAGAGCAGGGATTTGAATATGAAAAACATGTTGGTGTATGGGCCTATTCAAGAAACAAGGGAGAGATAAAACAGGATATTTTTTTCTTAAGACATCGTTTTTTTAAAGGCAAAATTAAAGCTGTTTTTTGTACGAATGCCTATGGACAGGGAATGTATGAATTCGCAAGATTTGTACCGAATATAGGCACTTATCAGGAATTCTGGGAGTATAAGAATGAGGAAGAATTGCGGCAGATACTGGAACAATTTAAGGAATGGATCATAAAGTATGGACTTAGTTTTTTGGATGAGATCAGTGAGCCGACGACAGAAGTAAGGCCTAAACCCGAAACGAATTTGTATCTGTATCAAAATCATAAAGAAATCTATGAGCGTTATCAAAAAGAATGGCAACTGACAGATGGAAAAGAAACAATTTTTACGCTGAGAGAGAAATTGACAGAAATTTATGATAAAGACTTTGCTGAGATAGAACAAACATTAATAGAATATGCAGCAGTATATGGATATGCCATGTGTATTGATGGTTTGGGAGAGTGGGCATGGGATGAAGAAGAAAAAGTTTGCTTGCTTAAAAATGTTGGTGGGTTGAAAAGAGAAATTGAACCATTAGAAGATGTAATTTTAGCATATGCGCATCAGTCTGATCTTCTGGAAAATCGTTATGGAAATATATCTGTGGCTAGAAAAGGTCTATTGGAATTAAAGGCCCAGGGCAAATAGAAAGTCTTCAAGCATTAAAGAATGGAAAAAATATTGTACAGGATATATATAATAGGAATAATTATCATCTGGAAATTGTCAGAAATTATATCAGATGTATACTTTTTAGATGATGAAACATCTTACCAAGTGCAAAAGGGGAAATTTACATGGAAAGTAAACTGCCGGAGATAGCCAAAAGAACATATCAGAGAAAGCATATTGTGACCATAGCAGAAGAAAATGCAGATATTACTATAGAAGCATTTCCTTTCAGGATATGGTTAGAAGATAATAAAATATACATAGAAAAGGTCCGGATTAGCAAAGAAAAATTCTTTCATAATGAACAGGAGCTTTTGGAGGAGCAGTACGGAAGCGAAACAGATTTTGAGGAAGGTGACAGCTTTTACTTTGCAGAAGGCAGCATTACTGTTTTTGCAGATGAGCTGGTGCTTGAAATGCCTGTGGAAGATTATGAAACTGACCTGCTTGAAAAGGCGCCGGACAAAGTTCCCTTTGAAGGTTTTCCCAAGTATAAACGTTCTCCCCGGTTAATCAAAAAAGTGCCCACAGAGAAGATTGAGATCAATATGCCGCCTGCGCCCAAAAAGATGGACAAGCGGAGTATCGTCCAGGTAATCGTTCCACCGGTCATTATGCTGTGCGTGACGATTGGCGTCAGCATATTGATGAAAAGGGGACTGTTTGTCATCATTTCCGCTATTTCCACGGTTATGAGCCTTATCATGTCTGTTGTGAAGTTTGTAAAGGACAGAAAGGAATGTAAAGACCATGAGAACAAGAGGCAGGAAATGTATGATGAATATTTACTGTCTGTACGCAAAAGGCTGAACCGGGCGCTGAACGCAGAGCAGGATGCGGTGAACTATAATAACCCTTCTGTTAAGACCATAGAGCAGATGGTCAATTCTTATAGCAGCCGTATCTATGAAAGAAGTACAGGAGACGGAGATTTCCTTACAATATCAGTGGGGAAGAGAAATGAGCCGGTCAGTTTTCCGGTTTCCATGAAATCCAGGGAAATGGAGATGGAGGTGGATCCTCTGGAACAGGAAGGAAGGGAGGTCTACAGCCGTTTCCTTTTAGTTAAGGACAAGCCAGTCAGTATCGACTTAAAGCAGGCACATCTTGGACTGGTGGGAGAAAAAGATGTGATACATGAGCAGCTTAAGCTTATGGTGGCGCAGCTTGCTTTTTTCCATAGTTATCATGACCTTGAAATAGTCACTATTTTTAATGAAAAGTACAATGATGATTTTAAGTGGATGAATTGGTATCCTCATCTGCGCATTCACGCAATTAATGCCTATGGATGTATTAATAACGAACGCATGAGAGATCATGTGGTGGGAAGTTTGTACCGGATTCTGAAAGACAGGAAGCTGAAAAAGGAAGAGAGCCGGAAAGATTCCCGCTTCCTTCCCCACTATCTCTTTATTATTGATGAACCGAAGCTGATCGTTGATCATGCTATTATGGAATATCTGGACAAAGAGCCGGAGGGCCTTGGTTTTTCCATTATTTATACCACACATATGAGAGCCAATCTTCCGGAAAACATCAAAACAGTTATACAGTTCGACAACTCCGATCAGGGCACGCTGCTCTTGATGAATGGCGAGATGATAAACAAAAAGCTGGATCTCCAAAGAGCAGGTCAGATTGATTTTGAAACAATGGCAAGAAATCTGAGCGTGCTGGTTCATGAAAAAGGAATCGTCTCACAGGTACCGGACAGCATTACCTTTTTTGATATGTATCATGTGGAAACGCCGCAGCAGATGAATATTGAAGAAAGATGGAAGAAAAATCAGTCCCACAAAACGCTTGCCGTCCCCTTGGGCCTTCGAGGCATAGACGATTATCTTTATCTGAATCTTCACGAAAAGGCTCATGGACCTCACGGGTTGGTGGCAGGAACTACGGGTTCCGGTAAATCGGAGATTGTGCAGAGTTATATTCTGTCTTTGGCAGTTAATTATCATCCTCATGAAGTGGGATTTCTGCTGATCGACTATAAGGGCGGCGGTATGGCAGGGCTTTTTAAGAATCTTCCTCATTTGCTTGGTACGATCACTAACTTGGATGGCAGTGAAAGCATGAGAGCTATGGCTTCTATTAAAAGCGAGCTGGCAAGAAGGCAGAAAATTTTCAGTCAGAATAATGTTAACCATATCAATGATTATAATAAGTTGTTTAAGCTGGGAGAGGTTTCGGAGCCTCTGCCCCATCTGTTCCTGATCAGTGATGAATTTGCAGAGCTGAAAAAGGAGCAGCCTGATTTTATGTCAGAGCTGGTATCGGCAGCCCGTATCGGACGTAGTCTGGGAATACATTTGATATTGGCAACTCAGAAGCCCTCCGGCGTAGTGGATGATCAGATCTGGACCAACTCACGGTTCAAACTGGCGCTTAAGGTACAGAATGAAGCCGACAGCAGGGAGATCATTAAGACAGGAGATGCGGCGTTTATCACCCAGCCCGGCCGGGCGTATCTGCAGGTAGGAAATAATGAGATCTATGAATTGTTCCAGTCAGCCTGGAGCGGTGCGGCTTACCGCAGCGAAAAGGAAAAAGAGGAAACAGCGCAGCTGGTGTATCTGGTAAATGAGCTGGGACAGGGAGAACTGGTGAACAGTGATCTGAGTGCGCGAAAAGAAAGTGGACAACTGGATGTGACCCAGCTGGATGTCACCATTGATTACATAAATGAGATTTACAGCCAGCTTCATGCCATACCTGTAAAGAAGCCGTGGCTGCCGCCCCTTTCCGGGCGGATCGTCAGCGATTATCCGACGTTGTACTGCATAGACGGAAGCAGGGAAGAGGACAGACTGCCGCTTGATCTGTCAGCAGAGATCGGATTGATCGATATCCCTGAGGAACAGAGTCAGCTGCCTTATTGCATCGATTTACTGAAAGAAGGAAACACAGCCTTTTTTGCGGCGGCAGGTTATGGCAAATCCACATTTCTGACTACGGTGCTTTTGAGTCTGGCTTTAAAAAATTCGGTAGCGCTTTTGAATTTTTATATCTGTGATTTTGGGAACAGTGCATTAGTACCGCTGAATGCTCTTCCTCATACATCGGATTATATTACCGTAGATGATGCGGAAAAGCTTGGAAAGCTGATTCGGATCATCAATGAAGAAATGAAGAGCCGGAAGAAGTTGTTTGCAGAAAAAATGGTGCAGAATTTCGATGTATATAATCAGACAGCTGAAACACCGTTAAAAGCCATCGTCATTATTGTAGATAATTATGATGTGGTAAAAGAGATCGGTCAGGAGCTGGAAGACTTTTTTGCAAGGTTAAGCCGCGATGGCGTAGGTATTGGCATCTATATGGTGGTAACGGCCACCAGGCAGAATGGTATTAAGTATGCTGCTTTAAATAATTACAAGAATAAGATAGCAGGATATCTGGTAGAAAAGACCGAAAGCGGGACATTGGTAGGCAAGAGCGCATATCAGCCGCCTGAAATAGAAGGCAGAGTTCTGGTGAAGCATGAAAGCTCCGCCAATCTGATGCAGGTGTATACTATGGTTCCCTTTAAAAATGAGGTGGAATACAACACAGGCATTAAGGAATTGATAGATAAGATCTGCGCCATGTATCCAATTATGCGGGCACCCAGAATACCTGTGCTGCCGGAGCAGTTTGTTTCTACCATGCTGGGACAGTACGCGGGAGATATGGCAGGAAAGATCGCACTTGGACTGCATAAAGAGACTGTTGAGCTGCGGGGCTTTGACAGATGTGCGGCACCCTTTATCATCTTGGGGGATTCCGGCAAGGGCAAGACCAATCTTTTAAAAGTAATACTGGCACAGCTGACCGGAAGCAGGATTTATCTGTTCGACGCCGGAAGCAGAGAGCTTTTTTATCACAAGGCCGATGAGAATCTTTCTTATATTGAAAAGCAGGAAGAAGCGGAAGAGTTTATAGAAGAATGTAAGGAAGAAATGATCACACGTAAGAGCATGTTCCATAAAGCATTGGAAACAAACTCCAGAATCTCACCCAGGGAATTCTATATGACATTGGAACCAATGTACATAGTCATCGATGATACAGACGAATTTGCAGAAAACTTTAAAAATCTGCAGAAGGATATGGCAGAGTGTCTGAGGCTGGCGGCGGAAACAGGATGCGGTATCATAGCAACGATCAATTCTACCAAGGCCAAAGGTTTTGATGAGATCAGTAAATTCTTTAAAACGGCAACAGACGGTATCCTGATCGGAAATCCGGGAACAACCAGTATATTCCCTTCCGTAATGACAAGACAGCTTCCAGCCATGGGTGAGGGGCTGCTGTATCATAACGGCACTTCCGAAAAGATACTGCTGCCGAAATATGCAGAGGAAAGAGAAAGGGGATAAGTATGGCAGACATTAGAAGCTATGCCGCTGAGATGGCGGCTAAAATGGCGCAAAGGGCAATAATAAGAGAAGCCATAAAGAGAGTACAGGAAAAGATCGATGCGGCAAGGGAAGTAAAGATCGCACTGAATAATATTAACCGTCAGATTGCTGATGCAGTAAACAGATGGGCAAGGACACTGGCTTCTTTTCAGTCAAGTGTAATGGCTCCGGTAGTGGTGACGGACAGGTTTGAGGGGGATGCAGCAGAGAGGATCAGCATAAGACTGCCGCAGCCTATCGCTGAAATGGAAAGCACCAGGGCATCTGCCCAGGGAGTACAGGGGGAAATATCTACACAGCTTGCTAAGCTGGATCTGTATATCAATAAACTGGAAGACGAAAAAGATAAACTGCTAGCAGAGCTTGCAGCAATTTAAAATCAGGATCAGAGAAAGGGGAAAACATGGCGGATATTGTAAATTTACAACAAAGTGAATATGATCCGGCAATAGAGAAGCTTGCCGCATTGCACGAAACAGCAATAACAAAGATCAGTAAGATTTCAGAGGAGATTCGGGAATTGTCTGATCTGGAGGGTGGATTTTATATTGATAAGATCTCTGCAAAAATAGCTATGCTATTGAATACTTTGGATTCAGGTATAACGGCGCCTATGTCTATGAACATGGATTCATCCAAGATGAGCATGGACAGCTTTGCAGATATTATTTCCAATCTTGATTCAGATTGTGGAATTTAGCATTACAGGAGGAGAAAATGAGTAAAGATATCGCAATAGACAAAGCATCGGCGCCCGGAAGAATGGCGCAGATCCAATCGGAGACGGAAGGTTTTCTTTCAGAGATGGAAGGCGGATACGGTGAGCTTTTAGGAAGTATATCCCGTTCTAAGGGAGACTTTATCGATGCCTTAAAGGTACAGATTAACAGCGAACTTGAGATGGTCAGGGGGACTTGTGACTTTTTCCTGACACTGCTGCAGATGATGCAGGCAGCAGATACAGATTTTGGAACATTGGATGATGCTTATTCCAAGGAAAAGATAAAATAGAGAAAATAGTACATCTAAAGAGGAACTATTGCGCCATTGCAAGTTCAGGCGATTCTGGAATACAATTATAAGAAACAGACATAAAGATAAAATTCCAGGAGAAAAGATGTACAAGATTGCAATTTGTGATAATAATAAAAATTATATAGAATTTTTGAAAAAGATAATAATCGACACAGGCGTAATAAGTAAGGATAAACTGTTGTTTTGTGACTTTAATTCAGGGGATCAATTGTTATGCAGCCAGAGTCTGGATTTTGATCTGGTCATTATGGATCTGAAGCTGAAAAAAATGGGTGGATTTGAAACAGCAATGAAACTCAGGAAGATTGACCGCAATTTTGTTCTGGTATTTTGCTCGGGAGTAGTGCGCCCTGAAATTGATCATTTTAAGGCGGGTGTTTACAGGTATCTGCTGAAGAACTTTACCAATGACCAAATGGTCAGGGAAATGGCTGAAGTTATGAAAGAAGTTAAGCGGACAAAAGAAATTCCTTATGTTTTGTGTAAATATAGTTCCGGCAAAGATCAGATCAAGGTCTCTGCTGATGATATTTTGTACATAGCTATTCGAAACAATGCCAGCGAGGTCTTTGCCTGTGGAAAGATAAAAGAACAATTCCCTTATGAAACTCTGAGGGTAAATATGAGACTGAATGAAATTTCCCAAATATTTAATGAAGAAGCTGGATTTGCGCGTGCACATAACAGTTATATTATTAATATGGCATATATAACAGTTATAAATTCTGACAGTGTCAAACTGGTGGATGAAACAATGCTTCCGATCTCCAGATCAAAATCCAAGGAGTTCCATCAGGCATTCGCCAAGTTTTCAGGGGCAAAATATCGAGCATAGGAATGTAAGGGAATTTATATTTGAATTAGTTCAGATCATTATATGCATTCTCTATTTCTGAGAGTATTCAAACGGCATATCGCCAACATATTCAACATGAAACAAATATCAATAGCAGAGAATCTGTTGTAAAAGAGCATGATCAAAACTATAATTAAGTCAGGCCTTCTGATTAATTTTCCTGGCTTTTTTCCTGTTGTTCGGGACAATGGTAAGTGATTATTGACTTGAGATAAAAAATTATTGATATTCGATAAAATTTTATTGACAATCGATTCTTACAGTGTTAAAGTTCGATTTAAGCAAGGTATTACAAATTCTGCAAAAATGCTGTGAGAAAGGAAATGCAAAAGAAATGAAAAGTATAATCAAAAAAACATTGTTGATATCAATAGTTAGTATTTATGCCATTGTCATGATATATATATCTTTAATATGTATATCAGTTTTTGGAATTGTTTTATTTGTGGAAATGGGAGATCGTTTGATATATAAACATAGTATAAGAAATAAAGAGGATATGATTCAGATGCTGAAGGACAATCAGGAAGAATATAACAGAATAGCGCAGAAAGCAGAAGACATTTTTCTGCAAAGCGAAAAGGGGATATTGGTCTTAGATAATAGAAAAGAATATAATGAAGCCGGATTATATAGTGAGATATTTAATGATTATCCAATCAGAGTTCTAAGTGTTGATGATGAAGAAAATGGACTCATTGTAGAATTTGATTTTACGTTTTGCCCCAATCCCTATACTTATTGGGGGATATATCGTTCGCCTGATGGAGAACCTTCAACTTGGGGACAGGGTGAATTAGAGGAAGAAAATGGGATTTACACGCAAATTGGAAGTTATTTTAAATATGAAACAGAAAAGATAATAGACAATTGGTATTACTATCAATGTATGACAAGCTAAGAGTAAGGTGCATAAACTATGAAAAATGATTTAGCGTTGGAAAAAAAGAATAAAATTTTATTGGTCTGTCTGGTAATTTCCTATTTAATAATCGGAATATTATACATATATCTTGTGAAATACGAGCTGGTTTGTGAGCGCGTACATATAAATGATGTGGACAAGGGCAGAGATATTATTACTGATGAGGAAACAGCAGAGAAAATAGCATATGCTCTTGTTGAGGGAAATCTGGGAGTTGAGGAAAGCGGAAAATATCAAACTAAAGTTACTTTTAGTCAACGAACAAATGAATGGGAAGTTCTTTTTTATCAAATAACGCCGGAGGGAGCATATGTTTTGGACGCTGGAGGAGTGATTAAGATAAAAAGAGACAGTGGTATTGTTACTGATATGATTTGGGACTTGAGGCAGCTTGATGACTTAGCTTGTGAGAAGTAAAGGTAGATATGTATGACAACAAATGAAAAGAATAAAATTTTATTATTTAATTTGTGCATTTCCGTCTGCATAATTATAGGATTATGCATTTTTTCAGTAAAACATGGGCCGGTCTGCAATCGCACTCATTTGGATGATTTAGAAGAAAACAGAGATATTATCCCTGATGAAAAAACAGCAAAGCAAATAGCAGATGTTCTTGTTGAGAAAAATCTGGGTTTTGAAGAAGATAAGGCTTACGATGCAGAAGTTATTTTTAATGAACAAACAAACGAATGGGAGATCACTTACTTTTCAATATCATTAGAAGGACAGCCTGATATTGATGATGAAAAAATAGTTCGGATAAACAGAGGCAGCGGTCATGTAATTGTGTTGGGTGAGGCGGATATGGAAGTAGATGATTTTTTGCCATAAAATTGCATTGTTTGAGGAGAAGAAGGGCGGTATATAATGGAATCGCGTATGAAGAAAACTGTATTGGGTGTCTTGCTAGTAGTCATATGTATATTGATTGTAATAATGAAAGCTTTGATTAAAAAGAATAACAGTGATTATCAAGAATATTGTTATGAACTTTATCAGGAGATTAAAGAAGAAAGTTTTAAGTATGCCAAATTTGAAGATGAAAATATCATATTTTATGACAGTGAATTTAATGTTTTGTCTGAAATGACTTATGAAAAATATAATAAAAAGTGGACGATAATATATATAGAGAATGATGATGATACAATGTGCTTTTGGAAAAGCGGTGCAGTGGATGACACAGAGGGTATTATGTTTATAAAGAATGAAGATATGGACAGGATATTGGATGGATTACATCAGTTGAAACGTATAGGTGGAAATAGCTACTGGGTTACAACATATTAAAACGGGGAAGGAAAGAGGCATTGCTATGATTGCAATTAAACAGATGGATATAAGAGCAAATATTAAAAAATATTTTGATATCGCATTTGCTGGAGAGCCTGTAATTGTATCACGCAAGGGAAATAAAAATGTTGTTATTATTTCTGAAGCAGAATATAACGAATTAGCAAAAGCTAAGAAAAATGCTGAATATTTAGCGAAATTGAATAAGGCAGATGAGCAGATCAGAAATGGGAAGGTGGTAACTAAAACCATGGATGAACTTTTGGCGATGGAGGATTAGTCCATGAAAATCACTTTTGTGGTAATTAAAAGGTATGCCGGAAAACAGCATACCTTTTAAAGTGTTTGATCATGCAAAATACAGTCGGACGCCAAATTCATGGCTCATCCTGGAAGGATGTCCGTCAGGATGCGGTGGCATGTGGTAAATATCTTCGTATTGATTGTGTGCAATTATATCTTTGTCTTTTCTTAGGATAAGGGAGACATTCAGAGTGTTTCCAAAACGTTCGCCCAGTTCAGTTACCAATACTTTTTCATCTTTTCTAAGATATATTTCCTGCTCGCCAATGCTCAATGTATTTTTATGAGAATCAGTGATATGCCAGAAGGCAGTACAGACTCCCAGATCATTCGGCAGATCATTGACAACATAGATGGCGTCGATCTTATCATTATATTTGATAAATATTCCAACAGGCATGTTACTTTCCAGCATCGCCATAAGCCCTTTTTTGGGTATTCCCCACCAGTCGTAAAGGCCGTAATAACTGGTGGGACCGATATCATTGAAAAGAAATTGTATATAACCTGAGTTAGGTGCATATTTTTGCATTCTATAATGCTCTGTGTAATATTTCAAAAGCTGATATTGATAATTTTGTATCTGCGGTATTTTCTGCTCAATTTTCTGAAGGCGTTTATATACCGCAGGAATCTTTTTGAGACTTTCAGTACATGGCGGTGCATCAAAACCATATTCTGTGTTTAGCTTTTCGACTGTTCCGTATATATTGCTGTAGTGTGTTTTCTCTCCATATAGCGAGCCTAGATAATTGTGACTGTCACCGCTGTAAGGATCATCCGCACAAAAAGAACCCTTGATGACAGGCCTTGTAGGATCGTGTCGGCATACCGATTCATATAGAACCGGTCCGGGATTTATATCCATGGATCGACTGTGGCTTCTGCTGGTTTTTTCTGCTGTATCCAGAAGTCCCGGTTCATTCATGCAGATCCAGCATAGTATGGAAGGATATATTTTCAGCATATCTACTGTCTGCAGATAAATATGGATAAATCGATCGGCAAATTCATCTGTAAAAGGATGCGCCCAGTTATATTCAGAATCATGCATGATCCCTATTCCGATTTCTGTACATAACTCGTAAAATTCCGGTAAATCTACATGTACGTGTACACGGATCATATTGAAACCACAGGCTTTTATCGCAAGAATATCCCGTCGGTATCTGTCTTTGTTCATGGCAGATATATAATTATCCGGGAAATATGCGGTGCCTCTTACATAGAATCGATG
This sequence comes from Lachnospiraceae bacterium, assembly GCA_014803415.1. Classification (GTDB taxonomy): domain Bacteria; phylum Bacillota; class Clostridia; order Lachnospirales; family Lachnospiraceae; genus Suilimivivens. Next base: position 66,911 of record JAAVBZ010000028.1, on the reverse strand, counting down.
CTGATTCAAAAGGAAAGTGGTTTGATTTGTATCACGTATCATTTCTATTTTGCGAAAACCGGTAGTTTCTGTATATCTGTCGAGAATATTTCCGGCCGGATCCTCTATCCATATATCCACCAGATAAGTATAAGGTATGCCTTGATCCCATGTACTCCAGAGATTTATGTCATTTAAAAGACTTTCAGCTATATAGGTATCCGTCTGGAAAACATTGTATGACGTTTGAAAAACAGTCTTTTTGGTGTAATTATCAGTACATTCCATATGAAGAATTACATTTTCCGCCATGCATGTTTCAACAGCTGCTTTAAGAAAGATCCTGGCGTCTTTCAAGTCTTCTGATAAAATATAAGAAAATTCCGGTCTTGCTTGAAACCATGATTTTCGGTGGCTTTTAAGAATGACGCTGCCATAGATACCCACCGGATTTACATCACGGGGAATAAAGGTATCTGAATGCTCATAAGTTCCTTTTACCATATTTCGAAAGACATCAGTAGTCCTGCGCAGCTCATTATCATGGTCCACCTGTGTATCCCATGGTGACCAGACTTTAACGATCAATCTGTTTGTTCCGTTCTTGATATATGGAGTTACATCGAAAGAAAAGGGAATGGAGTATCCTTCATGCTCGCCTGCAAATATTCCGTTTAGCCAGACTTTACAATAGTAATCCACATTTGTAAATGTAAGTATGTAACGGTCGTCAGATGTATCATTTAGTTCAAATTCATTTTTGTACCACCATGGAGCATAATTAAAATACCGGAGTTCCCTGCCCCAATAGGGAGTTTCGGAAAATAACAGCTGAAGATGTTTCAGTGCCGGAATTTCTTCCCATTCCGACATTTGGGGACCGATCATAGACAGAAAATCTTCCTTCTGATACAGTGCAAGCTGTTCCCCTGCATCGTGTATATCTTGTAGGACAAACCAGTTTTTCTCCAAATTTATTTCCATTTTTGCTTATCCTTTCGTATTAATTTCAGGTTTCTATTTCATGTATAATGTAATAGATATCATGTCTGTTAAATTCGATGGACAAATGAATCCTACGCCCATCTGACGAAGAAAACCCGTCTGGATAGGAGATCGCACCGGGAAAATCCAATATTTTCTCTTTGTATTCCCAGGTCTTCATGTTGTCACTGGAAATCCAGATTTCCAGCGGATTTCGATCTGACATGTTAAGAGGCCACAGCTTTGACTTTTCGGATTTGATTCCTGCAGGAGTATGCAAAAGTGCGATCCGTCCATCCAGCAGACGAAGCAGCTTTGACTTATTATTGGGGTTGGGGATATCTGTTTGAACCGCTTTTGTCCAGTGCCTGCCGCCATCGTGGGAATCACTTCTCCAGAGACAGCCATTTCCATTTACGCGCAGCAGCATGACTAAATGACCTTCTTCCAGCTCGCATACCGTGGGTTCACCCCAATGCCATATTTTCCTGTTATGCGGCAGTCTGGAAACAGGATAATGCTGCCATGTTTTTCCGCCGTCTTCACTTCGGATGACCCCATTCTCATTCCAGGGAATTTGTTCCCACCCATCCCATATTTTTTTGTTTTGCATTTTTAGAAAACGATTGGTTTCTGCTGTCACAGGATACCTTTGATAGGGTTGTATCAGAGTATGATCTGTACATTCTATCATTCCGCGGAAAAAGGTAAATTCTGAAAAATATGGCAGGAGGCTGCTTTTTTCCCAGGTATATCCGCTGTCATTGCTTTCTGCCACAACACATTTCCAGTCAAGAAAATTGCCGTCATGAAGTGTCAGAAATACCAGAACCCGATCTCCAATGACACTGACTTCAGTCTGATATACGGCTTGCCCGTCTTCAGGCCATAACTTTGTTGGCGTATCCCAGGATTTTCCACCGTCTTTGCTGTGCCAGTAAAATACTCTGTTATCCGGATGGGGTTCTATGGGGCCTTTACACTGTGCTGTCATCAGCAGCTCTCCGTTTGGAACTTGCCGTACAATAGCTTCACAACTCAAAGTATCACTATGGACTAAATGATATGTATTCATACCAGGCTCCTTAAAAAGAGGGAATGTCCATAACTTCACCGCCGTTCATGGCTGATTTATGAGCACAGATACCGGTGGCTGTCCAATAAGCTCCCATAATATCATCAATGACTGCCGGACGCTCCTCAATGATGGACCGCACAAATTCATGCACTAAGTGCGGATGCGAACCGCCATGTCCGCCGCCTTGCTTGAATGACAGATGAGTATTTTCATTATTATAAACAGTATTGGTGGTGAAGGACGCAATTTCTTTCGGAAGCAGATGGGCATAATCAGGTACTTCTATACGTTCTGCTTTAATTTCACCGCCCCGGACAGAGGGTTTATTCTCACCGGTCAGAATATTGCTCTTTTGCAGTTCTCCTGTCCGTGTATATAGTACAGGAGATTCCTTCTCGAGCTGCTGCCATTCGAAACTTTTATTTTCTCCATAGACACGGAAGCATTCGGAGTAGCTTCTGGCCACGCCGTACAGGAAGCGTTCCAATTCAATAGTTACATCACTGTTTTTTAAACTGATCAATGCTGATTCGAATGCAAAAGGACAGCCATATTGTTCTTCAAGTTCCCTGCGTACTCGCCCGGAGCCGCGGGCATATACCTTGTCAGGTAAATGGCCGGCCAACATCAGACAGGGAGCCACTGCATGGGTGGGGTGCATCAGAGGAGGAAAACCGTTCCAGTAGTCAGGCCATCCTTCCATATCCTGATAATGAGCACAGGACATATATTGTAACCGCCCCAGTTCTCCTTTTTCATACAATTCTTTCATATAAAGGAATTCCCGCTGAAAAATGGTAGTTTCCATAAACATATAATTCTTTCCGGATTTTTTCCTTGCCCGGATCACGTCATTAAGTTCCTCGATGCTCATCCCCATGGGAATGGTACAGCCACAGTGTTTTCCTGCCTCCAGCACCCGTACGGAAAAGGGTGCGTGAGTCGCCGGAGGAGTGACAAGATGTACTGCATCGATCTCTGGAATATTCAGAACATCCTGCAAGTCTGTAAAACACCGGTTCTCTGGAATGTTGTAGCGCTCCCGTGCAATGCCCAGTAATTTTTCATTCTGATCTACAATATAGACCTTATCCACATCAGGGTGCCGACAGTAAATAGCGACAAATTCTAGGCCAAAGCTCAGGCCGACCAATGCGACATTTAATTTTTTTTCCATAATAATGATCCTTTCTCTGCTTAATTGTCAGTTATCTGATAAAAATGATTGTAAGGTAGAAATTCAGAAGTAGGAATAAAGAAAAATTCGATAATAATCCCTTGAAATCAAAAAAAAGTTATGACTTAATAAAAAGAAATCTATCAATGATAATCTGCTGAAAATAATTTAGATATTTGTGAAAAAAATAGAATAATATCGTTATTCTAAAATTAAAATCCGTATGTTTTAATATCTGTATAAGATTCAGTTAACCGGTGAAATTGAAATTATGAAGTTAAACATTAGAAAAAGGAAATAAATCGAAAGGGAAAGGAAAAACTATGAAAAAAAGACTGATGGCACTTGCGCTTGCAGTGGCTGTAATAATAAGTATGACAGGATGTGCTTCGCGTGGAGGGGAGGCTGGTGAAAAAGGATCAGATGTTCAGAATCAGGAGACCAGCAGCGTAGAAGATAGCAGTGAAAAAGCTGATAGTATAGAAGAAACAGATGCGGGAAACAAGAATGAAGGCGGAGAGATCACAATGCTGGTATTAAACGGACTGGCAAGTGATAATCCGGATAATCAGCAGGCAGTGGAATTCCAAAAGTTGATCGCTCAGTATGAGGAAGATCACCCGGGAGTGACGATCAATCTGCAGGCAGCGGCTGCAGGAGACATCAAACAATCTTTTCAGACTGCAGCTCTGGCCGGAGCCGGCGCAGATATCGTAATGGCAGACAATTCAGGTCATGCGATCGATATGGCAGCTATGGGTCTTCTGTATCCTTTGACGGAACTGGTAACAGAAGAAGAGCTTCTTGCCCAGTATCAACCGGGACCGCTTAATTCCGGTAAATTCAGAGGCGAATATTACTCTGTACCATGGTATATGGACTGTTGCGGATTTTACTACAATAAAACACATCTGCAGGATGCAGGACTTGAAGTGCCGACAACCTGGGAAGAATTGAGTAATGCACTGACAGTATTAAAAAGCAAGGGATTTGGAGGAATCATTACATATGACAGCGCCTATGCTTTTTATTCATTTTTCTATCAGAATGGCTGCCCGGTAATTGACACCAGCGGCGATATTCCCAAGGTAGTCATTGATAATGCGGAAGGAAAAGAAGCCTGGAACTATATCTGCGATATTATTGGAAATGGCGGTATGGTTGAATCATTCAAAGAAGCTAATAACTGGAATAAGGTTTATGAAAGTTTTGCCAATGGTGAAGCAACTTTCCTTTTAGGAGGCGACTGGTGTGCCGGCGCTGTTGATAATCTTGCTCCGGATCTGGATTATGGAATTACAGTTATGGTGAAAGGAAAGGAGCAGGCCACGGTTCTTGGCGGCTGGACATGGAATATCAATTCGAATTGTAAAAATCCGGAACTGGCATTTGATCTGATCCAGTACATTAATTCCGCAGATGGAGATGAAGTTTTATTTGCGGAAGGTAAGAGTTCAGCCAGAAAAGATTTTGATTATGCAAAAACTCTGGAAGGAAAAGAGAAGCTGGAAGTATTAACCCAGCAGTTTCCGTATACTATGCCGAGACCGGCCATTATCAATGAGCAGGCGATCGACGAATTGATCACCAATGCGATTATGACGGTAGTATATGGCGAGGCAACAGCCGATGAGGCATTGGCTTCCCTGACTGAAAAGATCAACGAGAATATTCAGCAGAACTATCAGTAAATCGGATAGGACAGAAGTGTATTTCAGAACCTGCCAGATTACATATCTGGCAGGTTTATATGTAGGAGGCGGTCATGAAAAGCAAGTTTAATAATAAAAGTATAAAAAGAAATATCAAAAGGAACCTGCCGGGATATCTGCTTCTGGCGCCGGCAACAATAGCAGTACTGGCGCTATCTATTTATCCGATGATCCGGGGTATTTGTCTCAGTTTTGTGAATTATAATCTTGTCAGGGCGAGGGAAGCAACTTTCAATACCTTTGCAGGACTGGAAAATTATTTAAAGATTTTTTCAAATGATATCTTTTTAAAATCTTTAGGGAATACGGTAAAGTGGACATTGGTGAATCTTATTGTACAGTTAGTAGTAGCTATTCTTCTGGCGCTGGCACTAAATCAGAAATTGAAGGGGCGGTCGGCATTTCGGATCATGACACTGGTTCCTTGGGCAATCCCGCCGTATATAGCAGTTATGACTTTTACCTTTTTATATAGTGCGCAGGTGGGCATTCTTAATATTTTAGCAGTCAGATCAGGATTGATGGCGGAAGCAGTGTCATGGCTTGGAAATATAGGATCGGCATTCTGGTGTATTGTAATACTTTCCGTCTGGAAGGGAATGCCTTTTCAGATGATCTTTATTCTTACGGCTCTGCAGGGGATACCCGAAGAGGTCTATGAAAGTGCTAAGATTGACGGCGGCAGTTCATGGCAGATATTCTGGCGGATCACTCTGCCTATGATCAAGGAGCCTTTGATGCTTACTACGGTTTTGAATGTGATCGGGATCTTATCATCTTTTTATCCATGGATGATGACAGAAGGAGGACCGCTTTACAGCACGGAAACAATTTATACATTTGCATACAGGCAGGCATTTGTAAATAATGACTTTGGAACGGCTTCAGCGTCTGCCGTTATATTATTTATATTTACGACCTTACTTACAGGGATCTATCTTCGTATTATCAGAGAAAAGGATTAGGGGGAGTTATTATGACAATGAAACGCATGAGAAAAAAAGCAGAAGTTTTGTGTATCTATTTATTTATGACCCTGATGGCTATTCTCAGTATAGGACCGTTTATTTATGTGGTTTTAACAGCTTTGAAAACGCAGGAACAGATATATGATCCCGGTCAGATCATTCCGACTTATATTAGTTTTGAAAATTTCAGCAAGGTTCTTTTTCATTCAAATTTTTCAAGATATTTTATAAACAGCTTCTTGGTTGCGGCAATTACAACCGGGATCTGTGTGCTTTTATCTGTAATGGCTTCCTATGCTTTGAGCAGATATGAGATCATAGGAGCAGATAAGATAAAAATGGTAATTTTGATGACAAGAATGTTTCCTGGGGTTCTTCTTTGTATTCCTTTTTACATTATCATGAAACAGCTTGAATTGATCGATACCTACACCGGGTTGATCATGCTGTATTGTTCGTTCACATTACCCTTCGCTATTTGGAGGACCAACGCACTTTTCAGCGGGATCCCATGGGAATTGGAGGAGGCAGCGCGTATTGACGGATGCAGCAGGCTGAGTGCTTTCTTACAGGTGATAATTCCTGTGGCAAGGCCGGGGCTGTTTGTGAATATGCTTTTCTGCTTCATGTCGGCATGGGAAGAATATATGTATGCATCTATATTCATCAATACGCCGCTGAAGAAAACGATTCAGGTGGGTATGAAAGATTTTGTCGGACAATATACCATAGAATGGGGACTTTTGATGTCTGCAGTAACTCTCAGCCTTATTCCGGTAATACTGTTTTTTGCAGTAGTTCAGAAAAATCTGGTAGGAGGGCTGACGGAAGGATCGGTTAAGGGATGAGAAAAAAACAGAACTTTGCAGAGAAAAGTATTCGGACACAGGCGATCATATTTATGGTTCTTTTTGTAATATTACCGCTGAGTGTGGCGCTGATATCGCTTAATACCTATTTACAGAGAATTATTTGGGAAAATCGGATCATGCATAACAGTGCGGCGATTCTTCAGATCAGGGACAATATTGATCAGGTGACCGAAATGATCAATTATTCGGTCAGTGCGTTGATGCTCAATCAGGAAGTGCTGCATGCTTTGCGGACAGTAAACATTCCGGAGGACAGTTATGAATCATGGCAGGCTAAAAACACGCTTTCGAAGAGAATACTGGAACTGGAAAGTTCTGCATTCAATATGATAGACGGAAAGGTTGTATTGCTTACAGATGGCGGGTACTTTATCGGATCATCTCATTTAGGTCAGGGCGGCCTGAACTTTCAGGATGAGAACTGGTACAGAAGTATTATTGAAAATGGGAGTCATGTGACTTTCAGGCCGGATCTGTCGTTGGTTTTCAGAACGATGTATCCTTCTTCCACAATAGAAGATTATCAATATCTTTACTCTGGACGGAGCATTCAGGATTACTCGGGCAAAAATCTGGGAATTCTTGTAACAGAGCTGTCTGCAGCACAGTTCTGGGAAACCTATACAGAATCCCTGGAATTGTCTGATCAGGGAATGATGTACATTCTGGATACGGACAGAAAAATTTTGATGAAGTACAATGAAGGTGAGAAGGGCGGCGAAGAGATTGCTGAAGAAGCAAAGATATGGAAGTTGGAACGGGATAAAATAAGCAGCGGAATGATGAAAAACGGATATTACTATATGGCAATACCTTTGAGAACTTCAGGAAATATTCTTGTGTATACTATTCCGAGAAAAAATATTCTTGCAGAGAGCCGGAATGTTACACTGGGAATCTTGTGTTCCGTATTGATCCTGGTGGTATTTACAACCGTGACGATGTTCTTTTTCTCAAGGAAATTGTCCAAACCATTAATCTATGTTATTAATACCATTGAAAATTCTCCAAATGGTATAACGAGAATTTCGCAACCAAAGTATTCTTATCTGGAAGTCAATAAACTTATTTTCAGTTATAATCAGGCCACGCAGCGTATTGAGGAGTTGATCGAACGGGTTAAGGCAGAAAGTCAATTGAAGGAGAAAGCACATTATGATATGCTGATGTCTCAGATCTCACCACATTTTATGTTTAATACAGTAAATTCTGTCCGGATCATGGCAAAAGAACATGGTGACGAAAGAACAGAACGGGCTTTGGAGGCTCTGGGAGAGATTCTGCACGGAGTGTATAGCAATAATAACGGGATGACAACAATAGGACAGGAGGCTGTGATCCTACAGGCTTATGTTGACATCATGAAAATGAGATTTGGTGATTTTTTTCAATATTATAACGGTATTCCCACAGAATTGTATTTTTATGAGATACCTGCTTTTACAATACAGCCGCTTGTCGAAAATGCTATTCTGCATGGAATTAAGGATGTGCAGGCGGGGCAGATCATTATTTCGGCAATGGAGTATGAACGTGATCTTATGATCTCTGTTTTTGATAATGGGATTTCTGCGGACAAGGAGCTGATGAAGAAACTGCTTCATAGTTCAGAGAAGAATAAGAGCAGCTTTACCGGCATTGCGCTTTATAATGTAAATGAAAGGCTGAAAATCTTATATGGAGAATCTTATGGGTTGATTTTGAATGATCAGATAAAAAGCGGTTTTGAGATTCTGATCCGGATTCCTAAAAAAGTTAAAGCACTGCAGGAGGATTAGGTGGAAAAGGCAAAACAGATGCATAAAGTGTTAATTGTGGAAGATGAAATTTTAGCAAGATTCGGATTGCGTCAGTTGATAAATTGGGAGGAGCATGGTTTTGTTCTGCTGCCGGATGCAAAGGATGGAAATGAAGCTATAAAGAGTATTCTGGAGCTGCAGCCGGATATTTTGTTGTTGGATCTTAATATTCCGGATGTCAATGGTATTCAGATACTGGAGTATCTCAAAGAACAGCATATTCAGTGTAAGGTGATCGTAGTAAGCTGCATTGAAGAATTTGAAATCGTAAAGAAGGCGCTGAAGCTGGGAGCATATAATTATCTGAGAAAGTATAATCTTTCTGCAGAAGAACTCCTGGAAATATTGGATTGCTGTAAGCTGGAATTAGAAGCAGATGCAGAACAGGAACAAAAGCCGGATACTTATACTGCTCATGATATCCGTTATGAGGAGATCATTAGTCACAGTATCAGAGATATTTTTGAAAGAGCGGAAGAATATCATATGCTAATATGCATTTTGGCTCAAAATCAGCCTATACAGGATTTTATTTATCTGCTGTCGGATTGTGTATGTCAGTGGCTGAAAGAATGGAGGCAGGAGTATCTGCGGATACTGAAGGGAAGTCAATGCGGCTACTTTTTGTTTGAAAATACATTACAGGAATCATTCTTTCAGAAGCTGCTTAAAAGATTAAAAGATAATTTTGGTTCCGAGATTTATATTGGTATATATGAAGGCAAGATAGATAATGTAGAAGCTTTAAACGCTGCAATGGCAAGGGCAGAGCAGATCACATCTGTCAGTTATTATGACAGGGAAGCAGGGATCTACTATTTTAAAGACAAAATTCCAATGGCAGAGTATAGCCCCAGAGAGATTCGCCAACTGCTGGAGGAATTGAAAACAGCTGTGGATGATTTTGACAGAGAAAGAACAGAAAATGCAGTACGGGAAATTTTTAAACTGATCAGAAAGGAACCCTATATCCGTATCAATGTTCTGCAGAGGATATTTATAGAAATGCTGGGTATCTATTCTATTGCGGCGAGGACGCTAAACAGGGCGATCGAGGAAGTCTGGATCTGGAATGATAATTGTCATTATCAGAAACTGATGATGATAAGCAGCTTAATAAAAATGGAAGCATGGTTTTTGGAGTTTAGTAAACTTTTTTACCGGAATTTTCTGATTGAATATAAAAGCAGCCAGTCGGATATTCTGAAACAGGTATTTGCATATATTGATTCTCATTTGTACGAGCAGGTTCAACTTTCTAAGGCAGCTAAGGAGATCGGTGTGTCAGGAGCGTACCTGAGTACTGTTTTTAAAAAAGAAATGGGAGTAAATTTTATTGAACATGTGAATCGCAGAAAAGTGGATATGGCAAAGAAAATGTTGGAAGAGGGAGAATTGGTCTATGAAGTGTCGGAAAGACTCGGATATGAAAACAGCACCTATTTCTCAAAAGTATTTAAGCGATATGAAGGAATTTCACCGGATGCTTTTCGGAAAAAATATACAGGTTAAGGGAGCAAAATGTATTATATTGGGATAGATTTGGGAAGTACTTACATAAAGTCTGCTCTGCTCAATATTGAAGAGGGCAGGGTTGAAAAGTATAACAGGTATAAAATGCCCTCACGCATTCAGAACCGGAAGGATTGTTATTATGAAATTTCCGCTTTGGAGATTTTAAAAAGTATTTTATACCAGGTGGATGAGCTTGCGCGTGAATATTCCGGGATCAGAGGTATTATTCTGTCAACGCAGATGCACGGGTTCGTATATTGCGTAAAAGGGAGAGAGGATACCTATGTATCATGGCAGGATACGAGGTGTCTCAATCAGTTTGGAAAAGATCAGAATACGTATATGGATGTTTTGGATAAGCTGATCTCAGAAGAGCTTAAGTCAAGTGGAGTTCATATGAAGACGTCTCTTGGCGTATGTAATTTGTATACGCTCCTTAAAGAGGAGAAGCTGCGCTCAAATGGAGAGTTACATACTTTGGGTTCCTATCTGATTCATAAAATGACAGGAAATAATGCCTGCCATATTACCAATGGAGCGCCATTGGGACTTGTTAATATAGTTGAAAGGGAATGGAACTCAGGAATGATAGACAAGCTGGGCTTTTCCGGAATGCATTTCCCTAAACTGATCAAAGAAGATACAGAGGTCTGCGGGGTTTATAGGAGCAGTGGGCAGGAGATACCGGTATATGCAGATTTTGGAGATCAGCAGTGTGCTGTGCTTGGAAGTATGTGTACTTCTGAAGACGCAGTGATCAATATTGCGACAGCTTCACAAGTGTCAGTGATTGACCGACATTTTTCGATGGATCATGCATATGAAGTAAGACCGTATTTTGCCGGCAGATATTTAAAAACAATTTCCAACATGCCATCCGGACGTAATCTGGAAGTACTGACTGGATTTATTCAGAATCTTGTGAAAGAATTTACCGGAATAACTCTGGATACGGAGCAGATATGGGAAATTATAGCAAGCTCATATCATGGAAATGCATCCGGGCTTATGGTAGATATGACATTTTATCAGGAAAGAGGTGGAAGCATCAGCGGTATTACTGCTTCAAATTTTGGAGTTTATGAACTGTTTGCAGCAGTATTTCAGGGAATGGCGCAGGTTTATTGGGAGAATATATGTAAGCTGCGGGATGCGGATAGTATAAAGAGACTGATCTGTGCGGGAGGTGTTTCATGGAAACGTCTGGAATTGATCGAAGCAATCCGTAACATTTCCGGAAAGGAATGTATCCGCTCTACAGTTCAGGATGAGGTACTTTTTGGAATTTTTCGCATAGCGTTGGTTTGTGAGAAGCTATGTGACGATTTTGATAAGCAGCCGGATATTATTTTAAAAGCATAGAGGTGAATGAAATGGATCATGCAAATGCATTTTCTGAAAAGATAAAAAACCGGAAAAAAATAACAGGGACAATGCTTTCCGAAATATCCATACCAAATGTGGTAAGGATATTGAAGGCGGCAGGCTTTGAATTTATTATAGTGGATTGCGAACATGGATATTTTGATTATTCTCAAATAGCTGCTTTGATCGCCATGGGAACAGGGTTCGATATTCCCGTAGTGGTGCGTATTCCGGCGATCACGCGGGAGTTTGTCACAAAAGTTCTGGATATGGGCGCTGCCGGATTATTGGCGCCTATGGTGAATAGTGAAGAGGAGGCAAAGGCTCTGGTTTCTTTTGCAAAGTATATGCCGATGGGGAAACGCGGAATATCGACCCAGCGGGCACATACAAATTACAATCCGCCTCCATTAAAGGAATATATGGGGATGGCAAATGATAATACAATACTTATGGTTCAAATTGAAACAAGACAGGGACTTAAGAACCTGGAAAAAATAGCTGCGGTTGAGGGTATTGATGGGATCATAGCAGGGCCGAATGATCTGGCAGCAGATATGGGAATTCCGGGAGACACAGAATCGGAAAAATTGATCGAGGCCCTGGAGAGAATTACTTTTCAGGCGGAGAAAAGCGGAAAATCAAGCGGCATCATTACTTCCAATCTCTGTTTGATCCGTATATGTGAGAGTAAGGGGATGAATGTATTCAGTTACAATAGTGAAGTTGGAATGCTTATGGAAGGGGCAAGAGAAGCTATAAGAAAGTATCAAAGTCAAGCTGATCGAATAGCAATGCCTGAGGGCATTCGAGGCGGCATATTGCCGAAAGATTCTACTTAAAATTAATATGGGATGACAAGAAAGTTATTGTGAAAGAGCGTGATTAATTCTATAATAAATCAGGCTCTTATTTTATTATTTGATTTTGAACCGGAATTAAATGGTTATCTTGCAAATACGTTTGTTGAGGAGTAGGAATTATGCTGAGAAAAAAACTACTGCTTTTTATAGCAGTAATTGCTGTTGTAATAGGTATTATGCTTATTTGTGTGAGTAGAACAGAAAGCTATGAATGCATAAAAACAGTTGTTGATATGACAGAAATGGGAGATGAAGTTCCGGTTGAGATTGCGGGTTTTAGAGAGAATACTTCTGAAAATACAGAATTTTTCTATGTATTAGGCGATCAGGGGAATTTATATGTCATTGAAGAAGACAGGGAAGCATTTATATTAAAGGCCTATATGCCTGACGCTTTTCAGGATAAAAAAATTGCAGATATAGCTAAGGGCGCTTATCATATGGCTGCATTGGACAGTAACGGAATGGTATATACATGGGGCAGTAATTCGTATGGTCAATTGGGAAATAAAAATGCAGATAAATATGTCAGAAGCGCACAGTCGGTAGAGGGCATATCCGATGTAGATAAAATATATGCAGGTCATCATATGACTGCTTTATTAAAAGGAAATAGCAGCTTATATGTATGGGGAGCGGTTAATACCAATTACCAGAAGGATATGGAAAAGAACGAGCCTCTGATTCTAAATGTGGATTTCTCTGTTTCAAAGGTAGTGGATGTGGATGAAGAATTGTTTATTTTAAGCAGGGACATGGAATTATGGCATTGGAAGGCAGGGGAACTTGAGAAGGTAAATATGGCTGAAAAAGTGGATGATATTGATAGCTCAGGGACAGGATTTTTGCTGAGAACAGTTACAGGACAGATATACATATACAAAGATAAGTTTTTGGAAGAGGGGTATGAAAATGTAGAAATAGACGGACTGTCATTTACCCATATTGCAATACCTGATCATGTACATAGAATGAATGCAAATTCAAAAAATGCGGTAGTATACACAGATTCAGATTTGTATTATATATGGGGAGTCCGTAGAAATACTTCCTTTCTGGGATTTACTTCCCTGGAAATAGAATATTATAAAAATCCGGTACCATTTAAAATGGAAGATGTAAAGGAATATGCTGTTATTGGATATGGTAATATCGGCGTAATTGATAAGGATAACAGGATCATTATATATCGTAATAATGCATAAGGAATAAAATTATATAAAAGATCTGAATGATAAAACTTTGAATCAAGAAAGTGGGTGTGATTAAATGGTAATTGCTATAATAGCAATCTTATCTCTTGATATTGTTTTGTTTTTATTACTCAGGAGTAATAGAAACAAATTAAAAAGAAAGACAGAATATGGAAAAACGATTCCGGCTAAGGTAGTTTCCTGGAATGATATTCCGGGAAGACCAACGATCTATGTTGTTCAAGTTGAGTACGAAATAGCTAAAGAGAAAAAGTATAAGAAACTTAAGACAAATGGAAGATTTGCAAAGAAATATAAATATGAGAAAAATATACAAATTGTTGTAATACCTGATTCTGATGAAGCTTTTTTTGAAGAAGAGGATTGGAAATTATATAATGCCATATTACTGTTTCTCTTACTTTTTTCTGCTTCTTTTTATATAGACTTTCTATTGGTAGGTCTTATAAAAATTATTACTGGTTGAAAATATCATAGAGAATATGTTAAAAGGTTAGGAGGAAGAGTAATGAAAAAAAGAAAATATGTGATCGTACTGCTTATTAGTATTATTTCTTTGCTCTTTATTGCTTATGTGGTGGATACTGTACACCATTTCATCATGAAAAAATCAATAATGGATGAGTTAGTAAAAAATAAAAGTAATTTGGACTTGTTGTTAAGTGAAATAGAAGAGATTGAAGAAAGTACATGTATTTTATATGATTCAATAGAAGTAGAGAATAATGAATATTTAAGAGAATTATTTATTAATTGTAATTTAGATGAAATTCGCATTCATATTAGTTCGGAAGAATATCTTCAAGTTGATGGAACATTTATCTATTTTTTAAAGAAAACCAAACAAAAATTTGGAACCGGTACAAGATATGGGTTTTATTATACAGAATTGAATGAAACGATAGGATTTGGTGGGATAGATGCATTTAAAGAAGGAGAAAACATAACTTGGTTTGGAGTACACTATAAATATCATGCAGAACCAATTAAAGACAATTGGTGGTATTACGAAATAAAATTTTATTAATGGTGATGCTTTAAGGATCGGGTCATATTTTGTCCAGGCCAGGTTATTCCTATAGTCAAAAAAGAAAATATTATTAATATATCTATCGAAAGCAGTACAGGACTTTATGCTGATTTTTGTGAGTAAGGAAGGAGATAATCATATTGATAAAGGATAAAAATAAGCTTCAGATTATATACAAAATAGTTGCTGTTATATTACTGATTCAGACGTGGATTGCGCCTATATTCTTTTTTATGGTAATGTTTGTAATTGGAGGAGAGTATATGGGTGCAACAGATATTCCCTTTGAATATATAGGACAGGAACCATTTAATTTTCAGGAATCAAAAAATGTGGAGATAAGCAGCTCAATATATGGGAGTGTAGGCTATAATTTTTGGGCATATATTGCTGATAATGAAGATGAATACCGTATGAACTATGGAGAATGCGGTATGAGCAATGATATATATGAACAAGTAGATTTTGATGATTATATTATGGTTATGAGTGTGAACAGGCCGCTTACCGCAATTAGAATTATGAAAAATCACCCCGTATGGGAAGATTCGGTGCCTTATTCATATCCACAGTTTGTTTTCGGACGCAAAGAAGAAAAAAACATGGTTTATTATTATAAGGTATATCGTATGGAGACGAAATATCAAAGGCAGGGACAGGAGATTGTAAGTAGACTAAAACTGTATGCGGAGTCATATTGGGAGCGGAAAAGTGGTAAATATCCCAAACCGATGCCGACAATTGAGCCTTGGGGACCATTTAAAAAGTGGAGATGGGCATTTGACATGTTTAATACTATTAGTTGATTTAGCAGGGAGAGCAGCATGAGACGATTGGGTGCAGCAGCAATAGATTTTATAATAAGCTATGAGTTGAGTATGATAGTTTACGGCATGATAATTTCCGGCTGGAAAATGTTTAGGATCATATCGGGAAGAGAATGGGAAAAATGCTCTTATTTAATGGTTTTTATATTGGTTTTTGTAGTATACATATTGACAAATTTTATTTATTCGGTTTTCTTTGATAGCTTATTTCAGGGATTAACCTTGGGGAAAAAGATAACAGGCTGCAGAATTTATGTCGGAGAGAAACAAAAAAATCAAAATTGGATAATAAAGCACGCATTATTAAGGACAGCTGCATCAATATTGTATGTTTTGACAGCATTATATTATATAAAACTTTACAAAATGCCGTATGATAGAATTTGTTCAATGGATGAGAAACAAGATTTGCAGAATGAAGAAAAATAATTGCTACAATGCAGCGGGACTGGTATTTTCTAAGCGAGGAGATAGAACTATGCATACAATAAAAAAATATAAATGTTTAAAAATTGTTCTTCCGGTTTTGCTGATCATTTTCCTATTATTTATTTACATATTAATAAGTCATCATAGTGATAAAGATTCATTTGGTATAAATGATGTATATGGAAATTGGAAAGTGACACGGGTTATTTACCAGGCCAAAGGCGGCTACGGGGAGCTGCCTTTGGGAAATGAGATAGGGCGTTCTTTTTCCATTTCTGAAGATAAGATTAAAGACAGCAAGTCGTATGATACGGCAGTATTGGAGAAACAAGTCTGTTATGATATAGATGTCTTACAATATGAAGAGAAAAAATATGATGTGTCTGGCTGGGAGACGTTGGTGGATTTTCAATTTAATAATAATATTGTCTTAGATAAAGCTGGAATTGCAGACACTATTATTTCAGAATATACTTTCTATGCATATAAAGGAGGTGCAAAGGAAGAAGATCCTTTTTATGCACCTGCGATGACAGTTTTTCCTTATAAAGAAAGTAATAAAGATATTCTGGTTAAGAAATTTAACTATGGAAGTTATATTTTGGAAAGGTATAAAAATCAGATAAAAACGGGAAATCTGCAAGGAAAATGGTTGGTTGAAGGACTGATATCCAGAGGGAGAGGGGAAAAAGAAGGTATTGACTTTATAGAAAACTATGGAAAAGTTTATCAGTTTGCTGATGATATACTAAAGTGCGCCGACAGTGAATATAAAGTATCCTATCAAAAAGAGGCTGTTGATAGAGAGGATTATGAAAACATAAATGGTATTAGTGAAGGATTAGGTATTGAAAATAAAGAAATCTATATATTTCATGTAAAGTTACCAGATGATCGTGTTATAGAAGTAATTCCCATAAACGATAATGAGATCATTGCACAGATTGGAGAACAGTGGTTTTGTCTAAAGCGCATTAAAGATTATGTTGAACCTGCTGTTTATGATGAAAGTATTTTAAACGGAGAGTGGAAACCCACTTTGTTGATGGCAATAGGAGATGTGGATCCGGAAATGGAGGCTAACAATTACAGCAGTCCATTATATTGGTATGGAAATAGTGTAATGTTGGATGCTGATGCTTATGTAGTCAGTGTTTCAGAATGGAAAACAGATAGTATCCAAGCAAAAGACTTTAAAGAAAAATATAATGTACCTCAAAATGTAATAGAAACATTTAACGATACTGATATGTTGCACATAGCCTCCCGGAAAGTTGGACAAGCAGAAGAAATTTATATTATTTTAGATCATAGTACAATGTTAAGAGGCAGAAACGGATTATGGTTTAGATTGGAGAAGATCGAATAGGATTGACCATATATGAAAGTGGGTGTGATAAAATGATACTATATATAACTGTTATTGTTGTAGTTTCATTTATTTGTATTGTTTTTCTATTATTGATTAGAAGAAATAAAAACAAATTAAAAAGGAAAATAGAATTTGGAAAAGTAATTTCTGCAAAGATTATTTCTTGGAAAAGTATTCCTGGAAGGCCGACGCGTTATGCAGTAAAAGTTGATTATGAAATAGACGGAGAGAAAAAGGATAAAATACTCATGACAAGTGGAAAGTTTGCAAAAAAATATGAATATGAGAAATCTATACAAATTGTTGTAATACCTGATTCTTATGAAGTCTATTTTGAAGAAGAGGATTGGAAATCATCTAATATGATATTATTGATTTTCATGATTTTTGATATTTATTTTTTAATACAATTGTTATTAGTAGGCTTTATAAAAATGTTATGTTCATAAGATCGTTTATAAATATGAAACAGAAAAGATAATGGATAATTGGTATTACTACCAAGGTATAACAACATAATGAATACAGTGTAGAAGTTATGAAGGATAGTTTATTAAGACGAGAGTGAAAAATCATTACTTAATATAAAATTAATGGAAATTAAGACTATACTAAAATAGATAATCTGCGGAATCAAAATTGGAGGAGTAAAGTCATGTATATAAAATCAGAAAGATTTATTATAACAGATTTGACTATGGATATGTGTAATGATTATCAGAAAAATTCTGTAGATGACAACAACAGACGTTTCGTGCCAGATGAGGTATGCGAAACTCTGGAAGATGCAGAAAAAACTTTAAAATGGTTGATTGGATCATATTCTACTTCAACAGGACCCTTCGTATACCCAATTATTACAAATGATAATGCAAATATTGGATACGTCCAGGCATGTCCATTGGGAGAAGATTTTGAGATTGGATACCATATAGCCCAAAAGTATACAGGCAATGGATTTGCTACAGAAGCAGTAAAAATATTTTTGCCAGTGATATTAGAAATGTTTCAAATTGATAAAATATACGGTATAGCTTTGGAAGAAAATATTGCTTCGCATAAAGTTTTGGAAAAGAATCATTTCAAATTGGTTTTTAAAGGGATTGATAAATATCAGGGCAGGGATCGAGAGTTAAGAAAATATATATTTAAAAAGAGTTTTCCTTTTGCCGAATAGTCACTGAATTTATTAAAAAACATTAACTCATACAGTTTTGCCTATTTTTGCAGGCTATAAATATCCTGTAATTAGGAGAGACCATTTTTGATAATAAGGATTTACTGATAGAACTATATACCTATGCATAACAGTTTGACGAGGGGGAGAAATATTGTTCAAAATAGATACAAGAAAAAGACTATTTAGTATCTTGTTACTATTAATTAGTATGACAGGGATTCTTTATTGTGGCTTATATCATAATGGAGAATTACTAATTTATGGTATAAAGGGACGGTGGAAGATAACAGAGTTAGCGGCAGAATATACGGTGGGAGTAATTTATTGGTTTGAGGATATCTATTTAGGAAGAAGCTTTACAATAGATCCGAAAACCAGAACTATTAAGAAAAGTATTGAAATGTGGCCATATAATATGGATGAGAAGAGTTATGAATATCAGTATGTAAGAAGGACAGATCATCTGGGAGCAAATGTGTACATTCTTGATAATCTGAAAGAAATGTATGATGATCCGATGTTGGATGTTTTGTGGTCGGAATTTGTTTCTGTGTATGAAGATGAAAAGCTGTTGAAATGGGATATACCAAGTGAGCGATATATAGTTTGTCAGGATGGAAGGATATTAACGGAATTTTTAGATGGCTGGTATTTTGCTGAACCTTATGTAAAAGCAAAAACAAATTTAAAAGCTCATGATCTGGCAGGGAGTTGGAAAGTGGATAGACTGGTTTCTTATGAAGATGGATGGATTGGAAATCGCGAGCAATTTGAGTTTTGTAAAGTACATATTGAATATTTTTTCCCAGAATTAGAAGGATGGGAGGAAAGAGATGATATAGATTTTTACCCTAAAAATTATTATGATAATGTATTAAACATTAGTGAAAAAGAAATATCCCTTTTTGATGATCAGTACCTGTTAGAAAGCCATAAGATTACCGATGTTGAATCAAATATTTTAAGAACTGTAGATTATGAGGAAAGTAAAGGAATACATGATGAACTTGGAATCTCAAACAAAAAAATTCAGGTTTTTACAATGAATTTTTCCGATGATCTAAATACATCTCTTTTAGATGGTGAAATAGTGGTAGTGAATGAAGAAAAAATAATTATTAAAATACAACAGGGTTGGTTTTTATTAAGCAAAGAAGCCGTTTGAAGGAAAAGCAAAAGATAAATGAAAAGTCTTCTTGAATCAGTGAAAACCTTATCATAATTTGCTTGGCAGCAGATTGGGTGTTGGAAGGAGATTAGTTTTGAAAAAATATACAAAAATAATTTTAACCGTAATTCTTATAATCGCAGTTTTGGTCTTTATGATATTTGCTATTATGGTAGCATTTAGATTGGGGCATATTCTAGGTCGTAGTACTATAGTAAAAGAACAAATACAAGATGAAACAGATAGAGTAGAAGCATTTTTTGAAAAAAAGGGATATGAGATAGAGATCATTGGGGCACATACTGATGGAAGAGAACATGAAGGTCCGTTTATGTACGGTTGGTGGAAGTGCTTTGAGATTGGTCCGGAGGTCGTGATGCTGTATTATTACGACGACAGTGATGAAATTGATGGATATTTAGCGGAGCTGGATGAAAGAGCGAAGAACAAATGTTATATATCACAACATTTTGTATTTTATTATGTAGGAAATGATGCTGATATCATTAATACGATCAAAGAGTTTTGTGAATTTTTATAGTACATATTATGTCAGAGGATATTAGAAACATTTGAATATACGGGGAGGGAAGCCATGAACAGGGTAAGGGAAAAAATAATATTTTTCATTATGATAATACAAGCGAGTGTCATTGGCTGTATTTATCTGTATTGTAAAATGGAAAAGTGGAATCTGGAAGAAAGTATGACGGTATTTTTGTATCCTGTTTTTGCTATGGTGCTCTTATTTATAGTTGTAATTTCAGGTCTGATTTCATTTATGTATTTTATTGATAAACTATGGCACGCGCACAAAATATATTTTTGCATACCGTTTCTGATAGTGACTATTCTTTTCGCAGTAACAAGCGTATGTTGCAATGAAATAAAATTGCGAGAGTATAATTTTGAAAATTATAAAAAAGAACGTGGAGAGATTGTGGAACTGATCATGCAGGGAGAATTGATACCGGATGAAAATGGAACGGTCACACTGCCTGAGCAGTTAAAAAACGAAGAAATGGCAAGAGGCGGATGCGTACATATTATTGAGTATGGTTCACAAATGGGTGTATATTTTTGTACATTTACAGGATTATTGGAGAGTTCAGCGGGATTTGTTTATTTGGCTGATAATATTTTCAATGATTATTCACAAGGCAATCTCATTTTACAGGATCAATATTTAGAAGACTGGTATTATTGCAGCACGGATTAATTTTTAGAGAGTTATTTAAAATAAGTCGGGAGATTGGAATTATGTTGTTTTATTATAAACGTACTATAAAAACATCTTTATCTAAAGATAGGCTGTTTGAGGATATTTTTGGCGCATTTGCCTATTTTTAGTTGAGTTTATATTTATTTAATTTGTTTCCTCATCCCCACTGTGTTATAGTTAGCATATCAGGAGCATTCTGGCTCCTGCAGAACTGATTGAATATCAATGCCTGAGGGCATTCGAGACGGCAAATCGCCGAAGCATTCAACCTGAAACAAACATAGGATAACAGGGAATCTGTTGTAAAAAAGCATGATTCAGACTATAATGAAATCAGGCCTTCTTAGCACTTTTCCTGTCCAATAAGCTGGCTCGCGAAGCGTGGCAGTATGGGGTGTTCAAGACTAAGGAAAGTGAGGAACAGATGAAGGCAAAAACATATCTGACAGAAGCTGTCGAAACTGCTGATAAAAAGGCGCAGTATGACAGTGAAGCCAAAAAGATCGTATCTGACAAGGGAATCCTGTCATGGATCGCACAGTATACGGTAGAAGAACTAAAAGATTGTAACCGCGATGAGATAGCGGCTGCGATCGAAGGAGTAGAAGTAGCAGAGGTGCCGGTTTATCCGGGAAAAAAGAAAACAGAAGCAATTACAGGAATGTCCACGGTGGACAAGGTACCGAATGAAGGAGAGGTTACTTATGATATCCGGTTTTATGTAATAACGCCTAAAGGAGAGAAGATCAAACTGATCCTGAATATTGAAATTCAAAGGGATTATTATCCGGGGTATGATCTGGTAACAAGAGCGGTCTTTTACTGTGCGAGAATGCTGTCAGCGCAGCTTGACACAGAGTTTACGGCAGACAATTACGATGATATCAAAAAGGTTTATTCCATATGGCTGTGTCTGGATTCACCGCAATACGCGGCGGATACCATTACAGAATATCGGATCGGGCAAAAGAAGATAGCAGGTGACTTCAATGGCAGAGCAAGATACGATTTATTGTCAGTGATTATGATCGGACTTGATGAAAAAAGTTTTCAAAAGAAAGGAACACCGTTACATGGACTTTTGGGAACAGTATTTTCGGAAGAACTGACAGCAGAAGAAAAAGTACAGATATTGAATGATGATTATGGAATGAAACCCACCAGGGAAATGGAAGGAGATATGAAAAAGATGGGCGGTCTGGGAGATGCGATTGAAGAAAGAGGAATTCAACGGGGAATAGAAAAAGGTATCCAGATTTTGATTTTGGATAATCTGGAAGAAGGAATACCGAAAGAAAGAATACTTATAAAATTAAAGGAGAAATTTCAGCTGACGCAGGAGCAGGCAGAAGAACGTTTTGAAAAATATGGAGAGGGAAGAGAATTAAATCAGATAAAGAACATGCGGAATATAGAAACTGAACGCTTGCTATTAAGACCATTAACACAGGATGACGCAAATGATGTATTCCAATGGGCAGGAGATCCAATTGTAAACAAATATATGCCGTACCCTTTGCATAAAAGTGTTCAGCAAACTGAGGAATGGATAAGTTCTTTGGGAGATAAAAACGAATTTTGCTTTTGCCTGAAAGATTCTGGAAAAGTAATAGGTGCAGGTTCCATAACACACAAAGAAGAATATGATTCCTATGAATTGGGATATAACCTAAATAGACATTATTGGGGAATGGGATATGCAACTGAAGCTGCTAAAGCATTAATTAAATGGGCTTATCAAAATATTGGTGTACGGGATTTTTTTGCACGTCATGCAAATGCAAATAAAGCATCCGGAAATGTATTAAAAAAATGTGGATTTCAATTCGAACACTATGGACAGTATTCAAGATATGATGCAAGTGAGATATTTGAAGCATCGTATTATACATTGCATCTTGAGTAGCAATCCGGTTTCTGAACCCATAGAGATAGACGGGTAGAAACTGATTTACATGAGTGGTTAGCAGATGGCAGCTCATATGAATACTTCCAGTTTGTCGGGCGATATATTAAGCACTTAGGTATCTGATCAATCTAAGTGCTTTTCTTGTGCCATGTTTACAGATTCAAGTAGAAAACGATGCAGCGGCGCAGATTAACTGAATTTTGATAGAATTGTATGAGAATGTGTGGTAAAATGTCGGCATTAAATAATTCGGCAAATGTGTTGAAAAGCACTCAAAAGTTTACATTCAGCAATCCTAACTTGCTATACATATTGTTAATAAAAAGATATAATAGGTGAGAAAATGACAACAGGTGAAAAATTAGCGTTGCTACGTGAAAAAAAAGGTATCACACAAGAAAAATTGTCTGAAATAATAAATGTGTCCCGTCAGTCTGTTTCAAGATGGGAAACTGATATAAGTTTTCCCGAAACGGACAAACTTATTAAATTAAGCAAATTATTTGAATGCAGCATTGATTTTCTGTTAAATGAAGATATTCAAGGAAATGAAGAAAACAGAATGGATGTATCTATTGATAATTGCTATCAGTTTATACGTGAGTGCGGATATTTCTTTTTGGCAACATCATTTAATAATCAGCCCAAATTAAGACCTTTTGGTATGATTTATTCAAATGGAAAGTCACTATACATTGCTACGGATAAGCGGAAAAATGTTTATTCTGATTTAGTCGGAAATCCACAGATTGAAATAGCAAGCTATAATATGAGTACACGCAAATGGATAAGAGTTAATGGAAAAGCAGAAGTTGAAAATTCCATTATGATTAGGGACGAAATGATAAACAAATACCCTTCGCTAAAACAAAAATTTTTTGATGAAACAGAAATGTTTCTTGTCATTTTCAAATTGCTTATTGACGAAATTAGTATTTATTAAACATGGAGGATTTTAAAATGGAAAAACTAACTTTGGAAACAGAGAAAATACTGAATGAGCGATTTAACAAGGACAATATAATTGCACTGGCAACGGTACAAGACGGAATGCCATATGTCCGTAATGTGAATGGATTTTATGAGGATAGTTCATTCTATGTGATTACATATGCACTTTCCAATAAAATGAGACAAATAGAAAAAAATCCATATGTGGCGATTAGCGGCGATTGGTTTACAGCACATGGAAAGGGAGTAAACTTAGGTTGGTTCTGTGCGGACCAAAATAGAAACATTGCCAGGAAACTAAGAGAGGCTTTTAAGGAGTGGATTGACAATGGACACAATAATTTTGATGATGAAAATACTTGTATTCTCCGCATTGAATTGACAGACGGTGTTCTGTTCTCACATGGAACAAGATACCATATAGATTTTACGGATAAGAGTTGTTGATGAGTGAAAGAACTGTTATTTATTTACGAAGGAGATGAGAAATATATGCTGCCAACAAGAGAAAAAGCAGAAAAACTTTTACTGGAAGCAGAAAAATGCAACCCGGGACCGTGGGGGAATCATAGCCGTGTTGCTGCTCATTGTGCAGAAAAAATAGCTATGGAATGTAATGATTTAGATTCAGATAAAGCGTATATACTGGGACTGTTACATGACATTGGCAGAAAATTTGGTGTAAGACATTTGGGGCATGTATCTGATGGTTATACATATATGCTGTCTTTAGGATATGATGAGGTTGCGCAAATATGCCTTACTCATTCTTTCAATAATCAAACAACCGATGAATATATTGGAAAGTTTGATACAACTGACGAAGAATTGAAAATGATTCAAGATGCGTTAAAAGCGGTTACTTTCGACGACTATGATAGACTTATTCAATTATGTGATGCATTAGCTGGTACTGAACGGGTACTAGACATGGAAGAACGAATGGAAGATGTTAGGCGTAGATATGGCTCATATCCACAAGAAAAGTGGAATGGCAATCTTGCATTAAAAAAATGTTTTGAAGAAAAAATGGGAAAAGATATATATGTTGTAGTAGATAAGAATAACTTCAGACTATAAAATTCTGCTGACACAGGAGCAGACAGAAGAATGCTTTAAAAATATGGAGAGGGAAGAGGATAGAATTTAATCGGATGAAATACAGAGGCAGGCTTTTTAAACATAAGGATCCTTTTGACAGGCGGGGAACCGATGAGATTTTTCTGAAGGCGGTAAGAGAAAACTGCCGCTTTCAGTATGACCATTGCAGGGCATATCGGAAGATATTAGAGCATTATCACTTTTCTCCGGAAATGCTTGAGAAATATGATGATCTGGAAAGACTGCCCTTTTTACCGACATGGGTTTTTAAGAATCATCATCTGTTCTCTATGCCGGAAAAAAGAATGCTGATCAAAGCGACTTCCTCAGGGACGAAAGGAAAGTTCAGCCGGATCGGATTTGAGATAAGCGGTCTTTGGTGCGGTCTTAAAATGGTGATCAGGATCGGCAGATGGAGAAAGCTGTTTTCTTTGCGCCCCGCGCATTATATTGTGCTGGGTTATAAGCCTCATAAAGGAAATCATACAGCTGTGACCAAGACGGCTTACGGAGCAACCTGTTTTACCCCTGCACTCAGCCGGACATTTGCGCTTAAGATGAGAAACGACAGTTACGAACCGGATCTGGAGGGTATTATCGAAGCAATCGTCAAGCATAGCAAAAGCCGGTTCCCGGTACGGTTTATGGGGTTCCCTTCCTACCTTTATTTTGTGCTTAAGATGATGGAGGATCGGGGCATATATGTGAAGCTGCCAAGGGGCTCCAAAATATTGCTGGGCGGCGGGTGGAAACAGTTTTATACGGAGCAGGTGGATAAACAAGTATTGTATGAGCTGGCCAGGAAGGTATTGGGTGTGGAAGAAACGGAGATCATTGAATTTTTTGGCGCTGTTGAGCATCCTATTTTGTATTGCGACTGCCCCAATCATCATTTTCATGTACCGGTTTACAGCAGAGTGATCATTAGAAACGTTGATACTTTGGAACCGGTAAAGAAAGGGGAAGCCGGACTTGTCAATCTGCTGACGCCTATGGTGATGGCAACGCCCATTTTAAGTATTATGACAGATGATCTGGGCGTTTTGCATGAGGGCAGTAAGTGCGGCTGCGGCGTAGATTCACCTTATCTTGAAATACTGGGACGGGTGGGGCTTAAGGATATTAAAACCTGTGCGGCAGGCGCGGCGGAATATTTGTCACAGGAGGCATAGCAATGATACTTTATAAAGGAAAAGTGTATGAAACTTCCTGTCAGAGGTGGCTGCTTGATCATCTGGAAGAGGATATTAATGACACACGTGTCAATAAGAAGCTGGATATTACGAAAGTGATTACGGCAGTAGATGCCTTGGGAAAAAAACTGGCACGGGGAGAATATGATGAACAAATTGCCCGTCTTGACATGGAAGGGATAAAAGAACAGCTTGATACGGTCATTCAAATGGTAAAACGTGAGAACCTGGACTACCGGCTTTCTCTTGAACTTCCGGAGCATCAGGAATCAAAGGACGTTATAAAGTCTCGTGTTCTTCCCTTGGGAACGCTTTTTCATATTGCTGCCGGCAATATGGATGGACTGCCGGCTTACAGCGTGATAGAGGGACTGCTTACAGGAAATATTAATATTTTAAAACTGCCCCAGGCCGATCAGGGACTTTCCATAGAGATACTGCAGGCGTTGATAGAAACGGAGCCCTCAATAACAGACTTTATTTATGTGTTTGATACGCCTTCCAGTGATCTGGAAGCGATGAAAAAGATGGCCTCTGTCAGTGACGGTATTGTAACATGGGGAGGAGATGAAGCAGTATCGGCGGTAAGAAGGTTTGCAGGGCCCGGAACGAAGCTGATCGAATGGGGACACAGGCTGAGTTTTGCTTATCTTTCCGGATGGAAAGAACTGGCCCCGGAAATTTTTGAGCGTGAAATAAAGGGATTGGCAGATCACATTATGTCTACCAGACAGCTTCTGTGCAGTTCCTGCCAGGTGATCTATCTGGATACGGAAGATATGGAGCAGGTTCATGAATTCTGCCGGGTTTTTTTGCCATATCTTGAAAAAGCGGCAGAGCGTTTCCCGGCCGCTTCCATGGGAATGCGTGCAGAGATTTCTCTGCGGCGTTATTGCGATACCCTGAATAAGATCATTCTGGAAGAGGAAACGGAAGAGAGCAGAATTTATGGTGGAAAGGGGTGCAGCCTTACTGCGTGCGAGGATAAGGAACTGGAGCTGTCAGATATGTTTGGCAACTGCCTGGTGAAAAGACTTCCGGCAAAAGAAATGATGACAGTCCTTCGCAGAAAAAAAGGCTGTTTACAGACGGCAGGACTGATCTGTAAGGAACAAAAAAGAGAAGAGCTTGCGGGTTTGCTTGCAGCCTGCGGTGTGGTGCGGATCATGAGGGCAGGGCATATGTCAAAAACATTTCTGGGGGAAGCTCACGATGGAGAATACCCTCTCAGAAGATATGTGAGGATAGTAGATATCGAGACAGAGTAAAAGACCGGCTCATACTGAGCCGGTTTTTATAGCTGCTTCAACAAATCCTTTGAACAAAGGATGGGGTCTGTTGGGTCGGGATTTAAGTTCAGGATGTCCCTGAGTGGCCATAAAGAAGGGATGCCCGGGAAGCTCGCACATTTCCACAATACGTCCGTCGGGGGAAAGGCCGGAAAGCTTCATACCATGTTCTGTCAAGGCCCCGCGATAATCATTATTTACTTCATAGCGGTGTCTGTGACGTTCATGAATGGTCTCTTCACCATATAATTCATAAGCTTTGGAAGTTTTATCCAGAATGCAGGGATAGGAACCGAGCCGTAAGGTGCCGCCAATGTCTTCCACTCCATTCTGATCAGGCATCAATGCAATAACGGGATGAGTAGTAGCAGGATCCAGTTCAATGCTGTGAGCATCGTTAAATCCCACCACATTTCTTGCATACTCCACAATGGAAAGCTGCATACCAAGGCACAGGCCCAGAAAAGGGATTCTGTGAGTCCTGGCATAAGTGATGGCCCTGATCTTACCGTCAATGCCTCTGGGACCAAAACCGCCGGGAACCAGAATTCCGCTAACATCGCCAAGGAGCTCTTCTGCATTATCATCGGTCACTGTCTCGGAGTCTATCCATTTAATATTAACGGTAGCACGATTTGAAATACCGCCATGCTTCAGGGCTTCCACTACACTGATGTAAGCATCATGGAGCTGTACATATTTACCCACGATTGCAATCGTTGTTTCATGGACGGGAGTTCTTAATGCTTCTACCATGGCTTTCCAGTCTGTAAGATCGGGCTCAGGGCATTTAAGATTCAGGCATTCACAGGCAGCCTGAGCCAGATGTTCATTTTCCATGGCCAGCGGAGCTTCGTATAAATATTCCACATCCAGATTCTGAAGCACCCGGCTGCTGGGAACATTACAGAACAGGGCAATTTTATCTTTAATTCCCTGATTCAAAGGATACTCGCTTCGACATACGATAATGTCCGGCCAGATTCCCATGCCCTGGAGTGCTTTGACGCTGGCCTGGGTAGGCTTAGTCTTCATTTCCTGGGAGGCCCTTAAATAGGGGATCAGAGTTACGTGAATAAGAATTGCATTTTCTTTGCCTACTTCATGCTGGAACTGCCGGATGGATTCCAAAAAGGGCTGACTTTCGATGTCGCCTACGGTGCCGCCTACTTCGATAATAGCGATCCGGGTATCTTCATCAGTGAAGTTGCGGTAAAAGCGGCTTTTAATCTCATTAGTGATATGAGGGATCACCTGTACGGTTCCGCCGCCATAATCACCGCGGCGTTCTTTCTGGAGAACAGACCAGTAGACCTTGCCGGTGGTAACATTGGAATTCTTGTCCAGGTTTTCGTCGATAAAGCGCTCGTAATGTCCCAGATCCAGATCTGTTTCCGTTCCGTCTTCCGTAACAAAAACTTCACCGTGCTGAATAGGATTCATGGTGCCGGGATCGATATTGATGTAGGGGTCAAATTTCTGCATAGTGACCTTGTATCCACGGGCTTTCAATAATCGGCCTAACGAGGCGGCTGTAATTCCTTTTCCCAGTCCGGAAACAACGCCGCCGGTTACAAATACATATTTAACTGACATAATAGTCCTCCATTTTTCGCAGCAACTTCTTCATGTAGTATAATACAATAGAATCCACGTTTCGCGGGCATTTTATTGTCATGAAAAAAAGGGCGCTATGACCTTTGTCACAGCGCCTTTGCTTGATAGAAAAATTTTAGCATGGGTTACTATTGCTGTCAATATTGCATTTTAGAAAAAATTGATATTTGTTAATGCCTTTTTTATGGAATAATTAATTGAATTGTGCTACAATGAAAAGCGTATGTACCAAAGGAAGATGCAGAATATACCAGAAGAAAGCAGATCAGGTAAGATTATGAGAGTGGGATTTGATAATGAAAAATATTTAAAAATGCAGTCAGAGCATATTGAAGAGAGAATCAGTAAATTCGGGGACAAATTGTATTTGGAATTCGGGGGCAAGTTGTTTGATGATCTTCATGCATCGAGAGTATTGCCCGGATTTGAGCCCGACAGCAAGATGCGTATGCTGATGAAGATTTCTGACAGGGCGGAAATTGTCATTGTGATAAATGCGGCCGATATTGAAAAGAATAAAATAAGAGCCGATCTGGGCATTACTTATGATGAGGATGTGCAGAGACTGATCAGGGAATTCGAAAGCCGTGGTCTTTATGTGGGGAGCGTTGTACTGACCCGTTATGCCGGACAGGCAAGAGCTGCGGCGTTTAAAGAGAGGCTTGAAAAGAAAAATGTAAAAGTATATCTGCATTATGCCATAGAAGGATATCCTTCCAATGTAGCTTTGATCGTAAGTGATGAGGGGTACGGCAAAAATGAGTATATAGAGACCACAAGACCTTTGGTGGTGGTAACGGCACCGGGACCGGGAAGCGGCAAGATGGCTGTCTGCCTTTCGCAGCTTTACCATGACAATAAAAGAGGGATCAAGGCAGGATATGCAAAGTTTGAGACATTTCCCATCTGGAATATCCCGTTAAAGCATCCCATCAATCTTGCTTATGAAGCGGCAACAGCGGATCTGAATGATATTAATATGATCGATCCCTTCCATTTGGAGGCTTATGGCAAGACAACGGTCAATTATAACCGCGATATTGAAATTTTTCCGGTGCTCAATGCAATATTTGAAGGGATTTATGGGGAGAATCCTTATAAATCACCTACTGATATGGGCGTAAACATGGCTGGGAACTGTATTGTAGATGATGCAGTATGCTGTGAGGCATCTCATATGGAAATCATCCGCCGCTACTATACCGCAATGAATGATGTGTTAAGCGGTAAAGCGAAGGAAAATGATGTTTATAAGATAGAGCTTCTGTTAAAGCAGGCTAAGATCACTACTGATGACAGAAAAGTAACGGTTGCAGCCAAAGAACGGGAAGCAAAGCTGGGAGTTCCCACTGCTGCCATAGAACTTTCGGATGGCACGATCATTACCTCTAAAACTACAGATCTGCTGGGAGCATCAGCTGCTTTGCTGCTAAACTCATTAAAGTATCTGGGGAATGTGGATCATGATACACATCTGATCTCTCCGGAAGCAATTGAACCGATTCAGGAACTGAAGACCAAATATCTTGGAGGAAAGAACCCCCGCCTTCATACAGACGAGGTATTGATAGCTCTTTCCATTTCAGCACTGACCGATCCAAATGCCAGAAAAGCATTGGAACAGCTTCCGGGACTGAGAGGATGTCAGGTACATACCTCGGTGATGCTTTCAGAAGTGGATATCAAAACATTTAAAAAACTGGGAGTAGACCTTACCAGTGAACCAATTATAAAAGGAAAGAGTAATTAAATGAGTGATCAGAATTTAAATCAATTTGATGGGGGACCAGGAAACGGAGCCGGCGGCTCCGGAAATAATGACTCGGGGAACGGCGGAAACGGAACTGGATCAGGAGATGGCAGAGACCCCAAAAAACAGAGCGTGATACTGTTCCTTGTAGCTGCGCTGATCACCCTGCTTCTGATGAGCAGTTTTATGAAAATGATGTCGGGTGAAACAGAGAAAGAGATCAGCTACAATGAATTTATCCAGATGCTGGAAGAGGGACAGATAGAGTCTGTTGAAATTGCTTCTGACAGAGTCAATATCATGCCCCAAAAGGAAGAAAAACCGCAAAATATGTTTTATATGTACGGGACCCCTTCCACAGTAACGTATTATACCGGTAAGATAGAAGAAGATGATACGCTGACCCAGCGCCTTCTGGAATATAATGTACCCGTTAAAGGGCAGGTGGCCGACCGTTCCGGCGTGATCATCAGTTTTCTTCTGACATATGTGGTTCCCATTTTGCTTATGTGGGTACTTCTGAGCTTTTTGTTCCGTAAAATGTCAAAAGGCGGCGGGCCCATGGGCGTGGGGAAAAGTACGGCCAAGGTTTATGTGCAGAAGGAAACAGGTATTACCTTTAAAGATGTGGCAGGCGAGGATGAAGCTAAAGAATCTCTTCAGGAAGTGGTGGATTTTCTTCACAATCCCGGTAAATATGCCAAGATCGGCGCCAAGCTTCCTAAGGGAGCGCTGCTTGTGGGGCCGCCTGGTACAGGTAAGACATTGCTTGCCAAGGCTGTGGCAGGAGAAGCCAGGGTACCTTTCTTCTCCTTGTCGGGTTCTGACTTTATTGAATTATATGTAGGTGTAGGTGCATCCCGTGTCAGAGACTTGTTTAAGGAAGCAACTAAAAGCGCACCTTGTATCATATTCATTGATGAGATCGATGCGATCGGCCGAAGCCGTGACAGCAAATACGGCGGCGGTAACGAAGAAAGAGAGCAGACTTTAAACCAGCTGCTTTCGGAAATGGATGGTTTTGATACTTCCAAAGGTATATTGGTACTGGGAGCTACCAATCGTCCGGAGATTCTGGATAAAGCACTGCTTCGTCCGGGACGTTTTGACAGAAGAATTATTGTAGATAAACCCGATCTTAAGGGACGCGTGGCTATTCTTAAAGTTCATGCCAAGAATGTGCATCTGGATGACAGCGTGGATCTTGATGCGATCGCACTTGCCACCAGCGGAGCAGTAGGCGCGGATCTTGCCAATATGATCAATGAGGCTGCCATTAATGCAGTTCAGCGGGGCAGAGAATACGTAAACCAGAAGGATCTGTTTGAAGCGGTGGAGCAGGTTCTTGTGGGTAAAGAGAAAAAAGACCGTATCATGAGCCAGGAAGAAAGAAAAATAGTTTCCTATCATGAAGTGGGTCATGCGCTCATCAGTGCGCTGCAGAAGAATTCAGAACCTGTGCAGAAGATCACGATCGTGCCGAGAACAATGGGAGCTTTAGGGTATGTAATGCACGTTCCGGAAGAGGAAAAATATCTGCAGACAGAAGCAGAGCTTCATGACAGACTGGTAAGCCTTTTGGGAGGCCGGGCAGCAGAGGAGATCGTGTTCGGAAATGTTACCACAGGCGCAGCCAACGATATTGAACAGGCTACCAATATTGCCAATAATATGATCACCAGATTTGGTATGAGCAAACGCTTTGGACTTATGGGCCTTGCCACAGTGGAAAGTGAATATCTGGGCGGAGGCGCCCGTCTGACCTGCAGCGACAGGACGGCAGCCGATGTAGACACAGAAGTTATGGAACTGCTTAGGGGCTGCTATGAAGAGGCGAAAGAATTGCTTGCAGGCAATAAAGAGCTGATGGATAAACTGGCAGCTCATCTGATAGAAAAAGAGACCATCAGCGGTAAAGAGTTTATGAAGATCTACCGAAAAGAAAAAGGACTGCCCGAACCTGAAGAAAATGAAGAAGATACAAAAACTTCTAAACCGGAAGATTCTTCACAGACCGAAGAGAAGCAGCAGGAAAGAAAAGACGGCTTCTTTGAAAAGAATACAGATAGTTTCTTTACAACCTATGAAGAAAAGGTGAAGGAACAAAAAGATAAATCAGAGGAAACAGAAGAAAAACCAAAGGAGGAGCCAAAAGAAGAACCAAAAGATGAAGGCCCCACAGGACTTTTCTCCGGTACCCGTTCCGACCTTTAATGCATGACAATAGAATCCTCGCGAAGCATGGATTCTATTGTTGATTCACACACAAAAAAGAATTCTTATGCTATAATGGCTTAAGAATTCTTTTTTTAGCAGTAAATGTTGTTATAGTGATATCATATCCTAAACAACAAGGAGGATCCCTACTATGTTTGACATTCAGGAAGAATTGAAAAAACTCCCCAAATGCCCCGGGGTTTATATTATGCACGATGAAGCCGACACGATCATTTATGTAGGCAAAGCGATCAACCTCCACAATCGTGTCAGGTCCTATTTTCGTAAAAATATCGGAAGAGGCCCGCAGATCGATAAGATGGTCACGCTGATCAGCCGGTTCGAATATATCGTTACCGATTCCGAGCTGGAAGCGCTGGTGCTTGAAAACAATCTGATCAAGGAACACAGCCCTAAATACAATACCTTGCTGAAGGATGATAAAACTTATCCTTATATTAAAGTGACAGTAGGCGAGGCATATCCGAGGGTGCTTTTCTCAAGATTAATGAAAAAAGATCATTCCAAATATTTTGGTCCCTATACCAGTGCAGGCGCGGTGAAAGATACCATTGAACTGATCAATAAGCTGTATCAGCTGCGTACCTGCAATAAAAATCTTCCAAAAGACTGCGGCAGTGACAGGGCCTGTCTGAACTACCATATCAAGCAATGTATGGCACCCTGCCAGGGCAATATATCAGAGGAGGAATACAGAATAAGTGTAAAAAAGGCGCTGGATTTCCTGAACGGAAATTATCAGGATATTTTAAAGGAGCTGGAGCAGGAGATGCAGAAGGCCTCCGAAAATCTGGAATTTGAAGAGGCCATTCGGTACCGGGATCTGTATAACAGTGTCAAGCAGGTTGCCCAAAAACAAAAGATCACGGACAGCGACGGAGAGGATAAGGATGTAATTGCTCTTGCCAGTGATGACAAAGATGCCGTAGTGCAGGTGTTTTTTGTCAGAGGGGGCAGGCTGATGGGAAGAGAGCACTTTTACATGACTCATGTATCCGAAACGCCGCGGGCACAGATCCTGCTTGATTTTGTGAAGCAGTTTTATGCAGGAACTCCTTTTATTCCCCGGGAATTGATGTTACAGGAAGAAATAGAGGATATTGAGATATTGGAGCAGTGGCTGACGAAGCGAAAAGGAGCCAGAGTTTATATCAGAGTTCCCAAAATTGGGACAAAAGAAAAGCTGGTAGAGCTGGCAGCCAAGAATGCCCGGCTGGTCTTAAGTCAGGATAAGGAACGGATCAGAAGAGAGGAAGGCAGGACCATCGGAGCGGCAAAAGAGATCGGGAAACTGCTTGGAATTGAAAATGTAAATCGGATGGAGGCATATGATATTTCCAATATCAGCGGTTTTGCAAATGTAGGCTCTATGGTGGTCTATGAGAAGGGAAAACCGAAACGGAGCGATTACAGAAAGTTCAGGATCAAATCCGTCCAAGGGCCGGATGATTATGCCTGCATGAGAGAAGTGTTGACAAGGCGTTTTACGCATGGAATGGAAGAACAAAAAGAACTTGAGAACAAAGAGATCGATCAGGAGTTTGGAAGCTTTACCAAATTCCCGGATATTATCATGATGGACGGCGGCAGGGGACAGGTGAACATCGCCCTTTCCGTACTTGATGAGCTGCACATTAATATACCCGTATGCGGCATGGTCAAGGATGACAATCACCGTACCCGAGGGCTTTATTATAATAATAAAGAAATACCTATTGACAGAAACAGCGAGGGTTTTAAGCTGATCACCCGTATTCAGGATGAGGCTCACCGTTTTGCCATTGAATATCATCGCTCCCTGCGAAGTAAGTCCCAGGTCAAATCGGTGCTTGATGAGATTCCGGGAGTGGGACCCGCAAGAAGAAAAGCCCTTATGCGCCATTTTAAATCCCTGGAAGAAATTAAGAACGCCAGTGTGGAAGAGCTTGCCGGTGTAGAAGAAATACCCACGCATATTGCCCAGGATATCTATCGGTTTTTCCGTCAGTAAATATATTGAGATTAGTGATTTAGTATGTTACAATGTTTCAGAAAGAATTTCCGAAAGATCAGAATTTCAGAGCTTAATTAAGAAGAAAGGGAGCGGGGTATGGCAAGCATAAAATTAGAAATGATCATCGAAAAAATGAAACTGGAAAATCTGACGCCTGAACTGGATATTTCCAAGATCAAGATAACACAGCCGGATATTAACAGACCGGCGCTGCAGCTGGCAGGCTACTTTGAACACTTTGAGGCAACCAGACTTCAGGTGATCGGATTTGTGGAGTATTCTTATCTTGAAGGACTGCCGGAAGAAAGAAAACGGGAAATCTATAACAAGTTTCTTTCCTACGAGATTCCTGCCATTGTATTTTGCCGGGAATTGCAGCCCGATGAAATGTTTCTGCAGACGGCTATTAAATACAAAGTACCGCTGCTTATGACGAAAAAAGCCACATCTGCCTTTATGGCCGAGATCATCAGATGGATGAATGTAAAACTGGCTCCCTGCATTTCCGTGCATGGCGTGCTGGTGGATGTTTTTGGCGAAGGCGTGCTGATCACCGGTGAAAGCGGTATTGGTAAGTCGGAAGCTGCTCTTGAGCTGATCAAGAGAGGACACCGTCTTGTTACGGATGATGCAGTGGAGATCCGCAAAGTAAGTGATGAAACACTGGTAGGTTCTGCACCCGATATTACCAAGCATTTTATCGAACTGAGGGGTATCGGTATCGTGGATGTCAAGACTCTGTTTGGTGTTTCCAGCGTTAAGGATACACAGAATATCGATCTGGTGATCCGTCTGGAGGATTGGGACAAGGAAAAGGAATACGACAGGCTGGGACTGGAGGAGGAGTATACGGAATATCTGGGCAATAAAGTGGTCTGCCATAATATTCCTATTCGCCCCGGGCGTAATCTTGCCGTTATCTGCGAATCCGCAGCAATCAACCATCGTCAAAAGAAGATGGGTTACAATGCGGCACAGGAACTCTACAGACGTGTTCAGGAATCTCTAACCAGAAGAAGAGACGAAGATGATGAGTAAATTTTCAATTCGCGAATATTTAAGCATTTTATAAATAAAATAGAAAGGGAGTATGTATCAATGAAGAAATATGTATTTGGAGTGGACATCGGAGGCACTACCGTAAAACTGGGATTGTTTGATGCAGAGGGAAATGTGATTGAAAAATGGGAGATCCCAACAAGAACGGAAGATTCCGGATCCAAGATTCTTCCTGACATTGCAGACAGTGTACGGGAAAAAATGAAAGAAATCGGTCCGGACTGCGTTGCAGGAGTAGGAGTAGGCGCTCCCGGTCCTATTGACGGTGATGGAGTTGTTCACAGGGCTGTTAATCTTGGCTGGGGTACTTTCAGTATCAAGGAAACTTTAGAGGATCTGCTTAATATACCTGTCATGGCCGGGAATGATGCTAATGTGGCCGCTCTTGGAGAAATGTGGATGGGCGGCGGCCAGGGCTGCAAAGATCTGGTAGTAGTGACTTTAGGAACCGGCGTAGGCGGCGGTATCATCATCAACGGAAAAATACTGACAGGCGCTGTAGGAGCCGGCGGAGAGATCGGTCATATTCATGTAAATGACAGTGAAGAAGAAGCCTGCGGATGCGGAAACAAAGGATGCCTTGAGCAGTATACTTCTGCAACCGGTATCACCAGACTGGCCAACCGGCGTCTTGCATCCAGTGATAAGGACAGTGTACTCAGAAGTGGTGAGGTATCTGCCAAAACCGTATTTGATGCTGTAAAAGCAGGAGATCCATTGGCAATTGAAGTGGCGGAAGAATTCGGTAAGTATCTGGGAGATGGTCTGGCAGCCATAGCAGGTGTGGTAAATCCCGAGGCCATTGTTATCGGAGGAGGAGTATCCAAAGCAGGAGAAGTCTTGATCGATTATATTAAGCCCAATTATGAGAAGACGGTTTTCCATGGCAGCAAAGATGTGAAGTTCTCTTTGGCTACGCTTGGAAATGATGCCGGTATATATGGAGCGGCCAAATTAGTACTGGATATAGCAAACAATTAAAATATATTAAGAATAGCAGGTGTAAAAGTGCAGGAATTAAGCGGGGCAGTTTACGAATTTATAGAAGCATATGTACCTAAGGAGGATATTCTGAAGGAAGAGCCGATGTGTAAGCATACTACTTTTCGGATCGGCGGAGAAGCATCATGCTTTATCAGGATTAGTTTATGGGAGCAGCTGTCAAAACTGATCCCATATTTTAAGCAGATAGGCGTGCCCTATTTTATTCTTGGAAACGGCAGTAATCTTCTGGTAAGTGACCACGGCTATCAGGGAGTGATCCTTCAGATTGGCGACAAATTAAGTCAGATAGAAACTGAAGGAAATATCATGAAAGTTCAGGCAGGCGCATTACTTTCCAAAGCAGCTAAAACCGCGATGGATCAGGGCCTTACGGGGTTGGAATTTGCTTCCGGGATTCCGGGGACCATAGGCGGCGGCGTAGTGATGAACGCCGGGGCTTATGGCGGAGAAATGAAGCAGATCGTAGAGAGTGTAACTGTTTTGTCCGATGACGGCGAAATACTTCGGCTGGATAACGATACCATGGAATTCGGGTATCGGACCAGCGTCATTAAAAAATACCCGTTTACGGTGCTTGAAGTAACTTTAAGACTGAAAGAAGGAAGCAGAGAAGAAATTCAGGAAAGAATGGAGGATTTTGCTGCAAGGCGCAAAGAAAAACAGCCTCTTGAATTTCCATCTGCAGGAAGTACTTTTAAAAGGCCGGAAGGATATTTTGCCGGGAAACTGATCATGGATGCGGGCCTTAGGGGATATTCAATAGGAGGCGCAAGAATATCCGAAAAACACTGTGGATTTGTAGTAAATACGGGAAAGGCAACTGCCAGAGATGTGGCAGATGTGATTGAAGAAGTACAGGAAAGGGTAAAAGATAGATTTGGCGTTTTGCTTGAGAGGGAGATCATCTATCTTGGTATCTTTTGAGGAGGAGCAGCATGCGTTTTGTTATTGTGACAGGAATGAGCGGCGGCGGTAAAAGTACGGCGCTTCGAATGCTGGAAGATATGGGGTTTTATTGTGTAGATAATCTTCCGGTGCCCCTGATCGAAAAATTTGTGGAACTTATTGCCATGCCCAACAGTGAGGTCAGTAAAGTGGCGCTGGGATTGGATGTACGTGCAGATCAGCCTTTTGAGGATGCACAGAAGGTTCTTGAAAAACTGAAGGATAACGGATACAATTATGAGATCCTTTTTATGGAGGCCAGCGGAGAGGTACTCCTGAAGCGATACAAAGAGACCAGAAGAGTCCATCCTTTATCACCGGATGGAAGGGTGGAAGACGGCATCTTGAAAGAGAGAAAGATTCTGGAAAATATCTGCCGTAAAGCAGATTATGTGATAGATACATCCAAACTTCTGACACGGGAATTAAAAGAAGAGATAGATCGTATTTTTGTACAGAATGAAGAATATAACAGTCTGATGGTCACTATTTTATCTTTTGGGTTTAAACATGGTATTCCGGCAGATGCAGATCTTGTATTTGATGTACGTTTTCTGCCCAATCCATTCTATATTGATGAGCTTAAGTATAAAACCGGTGAGGATCCGGAGGTACAGGACTATGTTATGAGCTTTCCGGAAGCGGAAATGTTCATCGATAAACTTGCAGATATGGTGGAATTTCTGATCCCCTATTATGTGAAGGAAGGGAAATATCAGCTTGTAGTCGGTATCGGCTGTACCGGGGGTAAGCACAGGAGTGTTACGCTTGCAAATAAACTGTATGGAAAGCTGAAAAATAAAGGAAATTACGGGCTCAAAATTGCGCATCGTGATATAGGACAAGGTATTTAGACAGCGGGTATAAAGGTTGTGGAAACATGTCATTTTCAACAGAGGTAAAGGAAGAACTGGTCAGGACAGTGCCGGGATCCAGACATTGCCAGCTGGCAGAGCTGGCTGCGATCGTCCATTTTGGATGCCGTATCTGCGAGGACAAAGACGGTCATAGAGAGATCGTTCTGCATTCGGAAAATGAGGCGGTTGCCAAAAAGTACTTTACATTATGTAAAAAAACATTTATTATAGGTACGGGTACAGAAAAAATACTTCAGGCAATTAAGGTATTTGATGGGGATAAACAGGTCAGACTTCTGCAGGAAGGCGTAAGTCATATCCTGATTAAGAATAGCTGCTGTAGGCGTGCTTACCTGCGGGGCGCTTTTTTATGCACAGGTTCCATAAGTGATCCTCAAAAGGGGTATCATTTGGAATTTGTTTGCGATCATGAAACGCAGGCGCTGCAGATTCAGGAAGTACTTCATAGCTTTGAGCTGGAAGCAAAAATAGTAAGACGCAAGAAATATTATGTCGTGTATCTGAAGGAAGGCGCAGGGATCGTTGATCTGCTCAATGTAATAGGTGCGCATCTGTCTTTAATGAATCTAGAGAATTTAAGGATAGAGAAGGAAATGCGTAACTCCATTAACAGACAGGTGAACTGCGAAACTGCTAATATTACTAAGACGGTAAATGCTGCGAGTAAGCAGATAGAAGATATTCAGCTTATTCAAAAGCGGATCGGGCTTTCGGGCCTGCCGGATAATCTTCGCGAAATGGCATTAGTCAGACTGTCGCATCCGGAAAGCTCCCTTCAGGAACTGGGTGGTTACTTGAATCCGCCGGTAGGTAAATCCGGTGTAAACCATAGATTGCGAAAGCTGAATGAGTTGGCTGAAAAGATTCGAGCCTAAAGGAGGAGATGTTATGATCGAAAAGTCAATTGAAATCAAGATGGCAGGAGACTTCGATGCAAGACCCATTGCGGTACTGGTACAGATCGCAAGCAGACACGAAAGCAGTATATACATCATGGCAGAAAGTAAAAAAGTGAATGCAAAGAGCATCATGGGAATGATGAGCCTGGTATTGAATCAGGGAGAAACGGTTACCGTAGTTGCAGACGGTAAAGATGAACAGGAAGCAGTAGAACATATCAGTGATTATCTGAGCGGAAAAACAGAATAAGATGACTTATGAGACGCCGCACATATGTGAGGCGTCTTTTGTTAAATGGAGCAAATATGGAAAAAAAGAAAATGCTTTTTATATACAATCCAAGGGCAGGCAAGGCACAGATACGAAGTAATCTTCTGGATATGATAGATATTTTTGTGAAGGCAGGCTACGAAGTTACGGCTTATCCTACCCAGAGCAGGGGAGATGGGATCAAAGCTGTTGCAGAGAGAACGCCGGGATTTTATGATATTATTGCATGCAGCGGAGGAGACGGTACGCTGGATGAAGTGGTAACGGGAATGATGCAATGCGAAAACAGACTTCCTATAGGATATGTACCTGCCGGAAGTACCAATGACTTTGCAGGCAGTCTGAAGATTCCCAAAAACATGGCGCAGGCGGCCAGAGTAATAGTGGAAGGCCGGGATTTTGCCTGTGATATCGGAAGCTTTAATAACGATATATTTGTGTATATAGCAGCGTTCGGTCTTTTTACGGAAGTATCCTATGAGACCAGGCAGGATGTGAAAAATGTGCTTGGGCACATGGCGTATCTTTTGGAAGGGGTAAAGCGCCTTTCTAACATAAAGTCCTATGCTGTAAAGGTGGAATGCGGGGATAACGTAATTGAAGGTGATTTTATCTTCGGCATGATCACAAACTCTCTTTCGGTAGGAGGATTTAAGAGGATCACAGGCAAATATGTTCAATTGGATGACGGAGAATTTGAAGTTACTCTGGTCAAAAGACCTTCAAATCCAGTTGAGCTGAATTTGATAATGGCAGCACTGCTTAACAGAAATATCGATACTGATCTGATGTATTGCTTTAAGGCATCTTCCCTTAAGGTTATTTCCGAAGAAGAAGTGTCCTGGACTTTGGACGGAGAATTCGGCGGTGCACATCGTCTGGTGCAGATCCGAAATTGCAGACAGGCGCTTAGGATACGTGTGCCCGATGAAAAGGAAAATACTGACAGGGAAGTATAAAAAGCGCTTTGCTTTTAACCAGTAATCTGTTATAATGAAAGCGATTATAAATAAATTATATAAAGAAAGGATGAATAAAAATGCCATTAGTTACAACTACAGAAATGTTCAAAAAGGCATATGATGGCGGTTATGCTATCGGTGCTTTCAACGTTAACAACATGGAAATCGTACAGGCTATCACAGAAGCCGCAGACGAATTAAAATCCCCCATTATCCTTCAGTGTTCCGCAGGTGCAAGAAAGTATGCTAAACATGCATATCTTGTACATCTTGTACAGGCTGCATTGGAAGAGACCAATATTCCGATCGCACTGCATCTGGATCACGGCGCAGACTTTGAAATCTGCAAGCAGTGTATTGATGGCGGATTTACATCTGTAATGTACGATGGTTCTGCACTTCCTTATGAAGAGAACATCAGGATCGCAAAGCAGGTTGCTGAGTATGCACATGATAAAGGTGTTGTAGTAGAAGCTGAGCTTGGTACTCTTGCAGGTATTGAAGATGATGTTGTAGTAGAGCATGGAGCAGAATCCTATACACAGCCTGAGCAGGTAGAAGACTTCGTTACTAGAACAGGCGTTGACTCTCTGGCAATTGCCATTGGTACAAGCCATGGTGCATATAAGTTCAAACCTGGCCAGAAACCTCAGCTTCGTTTTGATATTCTGGATGAAGTTTCCAAGAGACTTCCCGGATTCCCTATCGTATTACACGGTGCTTCCTCTGTACTTCCTAAGTACGTTGATATCATCAATGCTAACGGCGGTAAGATGGAAGATGCTATCGGTATCCCTGAGGATATGCTTCGCCAGGCAGCAAGATCTGCAGTATGTAAGATCAATATTGACTCTGACTTAAGATTAGGTCTGACAGCAGGTATCAGAGAGCATATGGCTGCTCATCCTGATCATTTTGATCCCAGACAGTATCTGACAGATGCGCGTGCTTATGTAAAGGAAGTTGTAGCTCATAAGATCACAACAGTGCTTGGTTCTGAAGGCAAGGCTTAAGAAATAACAATAGTACTGTAAAAGGCTGCGACGCTCAATGAGTGGTTTGCAGCCTTTTTTGCAGATAAAAATATGAAAGGGTGGAGAAGAATAGTGAAAAAAAGCTGGAGTGTAAAAATTGATGAGAATATGTATCAGGTTGACCTAAACGGTAGGAAAGTAAAGGTCAACGGAGAAGCACTGAAATTAAAGAATTATAAGAAAAAAACAGGATTGATCACTGAGGAATATGAAATTCCCGTAGGTTCCAAAACCGCACTTTTGGTGCTTAAAAATCTGAGCGCTCCTCAGCTGGTGATTGACAATAAGGACTGTGCAACAGGAGAGGATTATGTTCCTACTAAACTGCCGGGATGGGCATATGTGTTCGTTGTGCTTCATTGCGTGAACTTTATAAACGGTGCGATCGGTTGTGTTCTTGCGGTCATAGGTATTGCGGCAACAACTTCGATCTCCTGCAATCGAAAACTGAATGTAGTGCTGAGAGTAATTCTTAATCTGGCTATTTTAATACTGCTTTTTGGGCTGGTGTTCGGAGTGGCATATCTTGTAGCAGGTCTGTAAAAGGAGCAAAGCATGAATATATTTAAGGAAATGGTATTATCTGTATACAGTTACAAAAGCTATAAGGATTTTTTGAAGAATAAGAAATCAAAAGTATTTGGTTTCGGCCTTATGCTCATGCTGATCTATTTTGCAGTGACCATGATAATACCTCCGCTGGTGCGGAATATAGGGTCAGACTCTCTGGCGGAGCAGATAGAGAAGAATGTGCCCGATTTTGAATTGAAAGACGGATATTTGTGGGTGGACGATGTAATTGAATATGAGGGAGGCGGTAACTACGTATATATTGATACTGACCCCGAATACTATTTCTATGACGCTGATGAGATGAAGCAATACCTTTATGATTATTCCACTGTAATTTTGATGGATTCGGAAAAAATTATTGTAAAAAGTAACGGAAAGGTAGAAGGACTTTATTTTTCAGATATTGAATTTGATTTTAATAAAGAAACATTGTTGAATCTGGTACCTTTTGTTTATGTCATTGTAGCGATAGTTTACATATTTATGTATATCTGGATGACAGCGTTATTTTTCTTTGGGGTATTGGTAGTTGCCCTGCTTGGAATGATCGTAGCTTCCTGTATGAAATATCAGCTTACATTTGGGCAGTTGTATCTACTTGGAATTTACAGCAGAACATTGCCGCTGATCATTAAGGCGGTTCATTCGCTCCTGCCATTTAACATACCGTTTTTCTTTGTTATTAATTTTGGCGTATCACTATTGATCATAGGCTGTGCGATCCAGAAGATGAAAGAACGGAATTTGCAGAAGCCCC
The DNA here is from genome assembly GCA_014803415.1 of Lachnospiraceae bacterium. Lineage (GTDB taxonomy): Bacteria > Bacillota > Clostridia > Lachnospirales > Lachnospiraceae > Suilimivivens. The sequence goes on along the minus strand of JAAVBZ010000028.1, from coordinate 23,733 downwards.
TTGAATTTACTTCGTAAACAGAAAATGATCTATGGAATAAAAAAGCCTCCCCAAAGTCTGTGGACTTAAGGGAGGTTATTAATATAGGAAATTTCTCCAAAGAGCGGAAGAACCGAAGGTTCTTCCCAAGATAATCGCGAAGCGATTTTCTTGTTGTTATGCTTCTTCTTCAGCCATAGCGTCTTCCTGCATCTTCTGAATGGCGGGATCAAAGGAGAGCATAGGTTTTGCATTAGGATTTGTTCTCGTGATCTTACGTTCCGTATAATTTTTCGTAATGGCAAATACCGTGCCGGATAAACCAAGCACACCGATCAGGTTGGGAATAGCCATTAAAGCGTTTAAAGTATCGGCAATTGCCCATGCCAGATCGAAGCTCATGGTAGCGCCGAATACAATGGCAACAACGAAAATGACCTTGTAAACAATGGTTGCTTTAGTGCCGAATAAGTATTCACATGATTTGGTACCGTAGAAGGACCAGCCGAGTACTGTCGTAAATGCGAACAGACAGATCGCAATGGCAATGAAGCCGCCGGCAAGAGAGCCGAGAGCCGCAGACAATGCTTCGCTTACCAGGGAAGCGCCTGTTGATGAGGTAAGGACTTCGCCTGTATTCAGATCCACAAGACCGGAGCAGAGTACAGTGAAAGCTGTCAGTGTACATACTACGATGGTATCAAAAAATACTTCAAAGATACCCCACATACCCTGAATGATAGGCTCTTTTACATTGGAAGCGGAATGTACCATAACAGAAGAACCAAGTCCGGCTTCATTGGAAAATACGCCTCGTTTAAATCCCATAGTCATAGCCTGCCTTATCATCATGCCGACAGTAGCGCCTGCAATGGGACGAAGACCGAAAGCATTCGAGAAGATAGCACCGAATACTGCAGGAATAGATCTGAAGTTTAAAATTAATACGATAATAGTTCCCAGTATGTAGGCACATGCCATAAACGGAACGATTTTTTCGGCTACATTACCGATGGCTTTGATACCGCCTAAAATAACAAGGGAAGCGACCACTGCTATGATAATGCCTGTTGCAAGAGGCGGAATACTGAAGGTATCCTGAAGAGAGCTTGCGATCTCATGTACCTGGGTCATATTGCCGATACCAAAGGAAGCAAGTACGCAGAAGAGAGCAAACAGAACAGCCAGAGGCTTAGCCAGTACGCCGATTCCTTTTTTGCTCTTCAAGCCATCCTGCAGATAGTACATAGCGCCGCCTGACCATTCATCTTTTGCATTTTTACGGCGGTAGTAAATACCCAGTACATTTTCGGAATAGTTCGTCATCATTCCGAATAAAGCGGAAAGCCACATCCAGAATACGGCTCCTGCACCGCCCGTAATAATGGCGCCTGCCACGCCTGCGATATTACCAACGCCTATGGTAGCTGCCAGAGCAGTAGAAAGTGCCTGGAACTGGGAAATCGAGGATTCCTCTTTCCCTGTATGAGCTGTTACGTGTTTCTTCTTAAAGATTGCCAGAAAGGTTTCGTTCATCCAGTGCCTGATCCGGGTGATCTGGAAGAACTTCATACCCACCGTCATATAGATTCCTGTACCGATGATCAATATCAGCATTGGAATCCCCCATACAACTCCGTTTATGGCGGAGTTCACATTTGCAATTACTTCAATTACTTTTTCCATAATAAAATCTCCTTTGCTAAGTAAAAAAAGAATTTACCAAGTAATATACAATAAAATAATGGAAAGCACAAGAAAAAGATAAAAAAACCCCTAGAAAGGGAGGATGCCAAGTAAGCTTAGCTTACTTGGCATTTATTATGAAAAAGTTATTTAAAAATCAATTACTTGTAATCGTCTGCTTTATTGTTGTACCTTATGATGTTAGTATAGGGCAGAGAAATGTCTAAAGAATGATTTATAATTGAAGTTTTTTTAAAATAAATGTTAATAAAATATGAACACCTAAATTTTTTCCGGTTCGGGGTATGTGACACCAAATGTTTCTACCGTTACGGATTTTATTCTCTGTGCTTCTAAAGGACGGTCAGAATAATCGGTAGGTGTTTCGGCAATTTTGTTAACATTTTCCATACCTTCTGTCACTTTTCCAAATGCGGCATAGCTGCCGTCAAGATGAGGAGCATTCTTGTGCATGATGAAGAACTGTGAGCCGGCAGAGTCGGGCATCATGCTTCTCGCCATGGAAAGCACGCCTTCTGTATGCTTCAGGTTGTTTTCGAATCCGTTTGCGGCAAATTCGCCCTTGATACTGTAACCGGGCCCTCCCATGCCGGTACCTTCCGGATCCCCTCCCTGGATCATAAAGCCGCGGATGACACGGTGAAAAATAAGGCCGTCATAGAAGTTCTTGTTAATTAAACTGATAAAATTATTTACGGAAACAGGAGCAATATCAGGATAAAGCTCTGCTTTTATGACATCTCCGTTTTCCATAGTAAATGTTACAACAGGATTCTGTGCCATAGTATGTTACTTCCCTTCTTTTCAATTTTAGAATTGTATAATATAATATATCTATTGTAGCGGAACTGAAAGGACATTTCAATGTTAAAATGTGTGGTATTTTTGGTAACGGCATATTACTATGAAGTTCTTTTGACAAAAAAAGAGATGATCACGGCACAATTACTTCCTGACAAAATAGAGAGGGTGATCATGAATGCAGAAGATAAGGAACAGATTTCAGATAAGGCGTATGATGGAAAATACCGAAAAGAAGAACAGCTTTTTATTACAGACAGCAGAGAGGTTCTGACGCAGCTTCTGGAAGAGACTTTTTATGTCATACCCCTGTATCATGAGAAAAACAGAGAAACTTTTTTTACAGGCGCAGTGTATGCAGTGGAAGATTTAGAGCAGATGGATTTCAGGTCCTATGATGCAGCCTACAGAAGGCTGGCAGGACTTCCCTTAAATATTTTGGAAACAGAGCGTTTAAAGGTGCGGGAGAGCACCGTCTCGGATGTGAAGGATTTTTACAGGATCTATAAGGATCCTTCCATTACCTATTATATGGAAGACCTATTTCAGGATCCGGACGAAGAAAAGGCTTATATGGAATCCTATATCAGCCAGATGTATGGATTTTACGGCTTTGGGATGTGGACAGTCATACTGAAAGAAACGAAAGAGGTGATCGGAAGAGCCGGATTAAGTGTAAGGGAAGGATATGATCTGCCGGAGCTTGGATTTGTTATTGATGTACCTCATCAGGGTCGGGGATTTGCCTATGAAGTGTGCAGCGCCATTTTAACTTACGCGAAAGAAGAACTGTTTTTTGAAAAAGTACAGGCGCTGGCAGAAGAAAAAAATGAAATTTCCATCAGATTACTTAGGAAACTGGGATTTCAAAGTGAAGGAAATATAGTAGAAAATGATCAGAAATATAAATTTATGATCAAACAGCTCTAATTGTATTAAACAGAGCAAGGATCAGGAGGTAGAAATATGGATTTTGCAATACTTTACAGCATACAGGAAATGCATACATCATTTTTAAATCCGCTTATGATAGCAGTATCGGCCCTTGGCAATAACGGAATCATATGGATATTGACGGCTGTCGTGCTTTTGTTCTTTAAGAAGACCAGAAAATGCGGCGTGTTGATGCTGATCTCCATGGCAGTCTGTTTTATCGTGGGAAATCTGGCTATTAAGAATCTGGTGCAAAGGCCAAGACCCTGCCAGATCGATACGTCGGTGCCCCTTTTGATACCGGTTCCCAGTGAGTATTCTTTTCCTTCCGGCCACACGCTCCATGGCTTTGCAGCGGCGGTTACCATATTTCTTCATAATAAAAAGGCGGGAATTGCAGCACTTTTGCTGGCGGCGGTGATCGCATTCAGCAGGATGTACCTGTTTGTGCATTTTCCGACAGACATACTGGGTGGTCTGGTTCTGGGCACGGTAATGGCTTTAGTCGTATATTGGGTATCTTGTAAAATGAAGGTTACAGCTCACACGTCAGCCTGACGGACGAGGATTTCATGCTTGCATGGGAATCCTCGTTTGCAGGATGGCGCGGGTGTGAACTGTAACAAATGAAGATAGCAGATAAGTACTTGACAAACCCCTTGAAAATATTGTATTTTTGAGAAGTAAAGACAATGACGAAGACAGTAGCTGTTTTTCCAACGTTACAGCGAGCCGGAACAGATGAGAGCCGGTACCAGTAGAAGATCAGTGAATATCACTTCTGAGTCGCGGGCCGAAAGGAAGAAAGCTTCCGAAGTAAGTTTTGCCGGGATTCCTCCGTTACAGGAAGCCATATTAAACCGATGCATCAGACATTAATGAATAGAAGCATTGGTGCGTATGATGTAAACAGGTGGTTAACGTGGATTTGAGCCCCGTCCTTTTTACGGACGGGGTTTTTAGCGTCTGTTTAGTATAGGCGCAGGAAGAAAATGAAAGGAAGGAAACTATGTATCAGAAAGTAAACACCGACTTGAACTTTGTTGAAAGAGAAAAAGAAGTTGAAAAATTCTGGCGCGAGAAAGATATTTTCAAAAAAAGTATGGAAAACCGCAAGGACGGTCCTACCTATACTTTTTATGACGGTCCTCCGACTGCTAACGGCATGCCCCATATCGGGCACGTATTCACACGTGCCATTAAGGACATGATCCCCAGATACCGTACTATGAAGGGTTATATGGTTCCCAGAAAAGCAGGGTGGGATACCCATGGACTTCCGGTGGAGCTGGAGGTAGAAAAGCTGCTTGGATTAGACGGTAAGGAACAGATTGAAGAATATGGTCTGGATCCTTTTATCAGCAAATGCAAGGAAAGTGTCTGGAAATACAAAGGTATGTGGGAGGATTTCTCAGGGACCGTAGGATTTTGGGCGGATATGGATGATCCCTATGTAACCTATCATGATGATTTTATCGAATCCGAATGGTGGGCGCTGAAGCAGATCTGGGATAAGGGCCTGCTGTACAAGGGTTTTAAGATCGTGCCTTACTGTCCCAGATGCGGGACTCCTCTGTCTTCCCATGAGGTAGCGCAAGGATATAAGGCTGTGAAAGAGCGTTCTGCAGTAGTCCGTTTTAAAGTGATCGGCGAGGAGGCTTATTTCCTGGCATGGACCACTACTCCCTGGACATTGCCCAGTAACGTGGCGCTCTGCGTAAATCCCGATGAGACCTATGTTAAGGTAAAAGCGGCAGACGGTTATACCTATTATATGGCTCAGGCGCTGCTTGACAGCGTTTTAGGATCGCTGGCGCAGGAAGATAAGCCTGCTTATGAAATACTGGAAACTTATACAGGTAAAGATCTTGAATACAAAGAATATGAGCCCCTGTTTGCCTGTGCAGGAGAAGCAGCGGCAAAGCAGCATAAGAAAGGCCACTTTGTTACCTGCGACGGTTATGTTACTATGTCAGACGGTACAGGTATCGTTCATATCGCGCCTGCTTTCGGTGAAGATGATGCCCAGGTAGGACGTAAATATGATCTTCCTTTTGTACAGTTTGTAGACGGCAAAGGAAATATGACGAGTGAAACGCCTTATGCCGGAAAATTTGTTAAAGATGCAGATCCCGATATTTTGGTGGATCTTGATAAGGAAGGTAAACTTTTCTCTGCGCCTAAGTTTGAACATGATTATCCTTTCTGCTGGAGATGCGATACGCCGCTTATCTATTATGCAAGAGAATCCTGGTTCATCAAGATGACGGCAGTGCGTGATGATCTGGTAAACAACAATAAGACAGTCAACTGGATTCCCCCGTCGATCGGAGAAGGACGGTTTGGAAACTGGCTGGAAAATATTCAGGACTGGGCGGTTTCCCGTAACCGGTACTGGGGTACCCCTTTAAATATCTGGGAATGTGAAGGATGCGGACATCAGAAAGCGATCGGTTCCAGAGAAGAGCTTGAAAAATTAAGCGGCAATCCGACAGCTAAAACCGTAGAGCTGCACAGGCCCTATGTAGATGAAATTACATGCAGCTGTCCTGAGTGCGGGGGAACCATGAAGAGAGTTCCGGAAGTGATCGACTGCTGGTTTGACTCAGGTGCAATGCCTTTTGCACAGCATCATTATCCTTTTGAAAATAAGGAGTTGTTCGAAAAGCAGTTCCCGGCACAGTTTATTTCAGAAGCAGTAGATCAGACCAGAGGATGGTTTTATTCATTGATGGCAGAATCTACGCTGCTGTTTGGCAGATCCCCATATGAAAATGTTATCGTTATGGGGCTTGTACAGGATGAAAACGGACAGAAAATGAGCAAATCCAAAGGAAATGCAGTAGATCCTTTTGAAGCGTTGGCAGCTCACGGCGCCGATGCTGTCCGCTGGTATTTTTATATCAATTCCGCACCCTGGCTTCCCAGCCGTTTCCACGGCAAGGCGGTACAGGAAGGGCAGCGTAAGTTCCTGGGCACACTTTGGAACACCTATGCATTCTTTGTCCTCTATGCGAATATTGACAATTTTGATGCNACCAAATATGCACTGGAATATGATAAGCTTCCGGTAATGGATAAATGGCTTCTTTCCAAATTAAATACGGCTATTAAAGAGGTAGATGAAAATCTGGATAAATACAGAATTCCGGAAGCGGCAAGGGTNCTTGACAACTTNGTGGATGAAATGAGCAACTGGTATGTACGCCGCTGCCGTGAGCGTTTCTGGGCAAAAGGAATGGAGCAGGATAAGATCAATGCTTATATGACCCTTTATACTGCTTTGATAGAGATCTGTAAATGTGCAGCGCCTATGGTTCCTTTTATGACAGAAGAGATCTATCAGAANCTGGTAAGAAATATTGATAAAGATGCACCTGAAAGTATTCACTTGTGTGATTTCCCTGCAGCTGATGAAAGCATGATCGACAAGAAGCTGGAGGAGAGCATGGAAGAGTCTCTTGCTATTGTAGTTATGGGCCGTGCAGCCCGTAATGCGGCCAACATCAAAAACCGCCAGCCTATCGGTACTATGTTTATCAAGGCACAGCATACGCTGGAAGATTACTTTAAGAATATCATTGAAGATGAACTTAATGTAAAGCAGGCAGTATTTACCGATGATGTAAGAGATTTTACCAGCTACAGCTTTAAGCCCCAGCTCCGCACGGTAGGTCCTAAATACGGAAAACAGCTGGGTGGCATTAAAGAGCATCTGGCAGGGCTTGACGGAAATGCGGCCATGGATGAGCTGAAGGCAAAGGGAGCCCTGGTATTTGATGTAAACGGCACAGAGGTATCTTTGGCTGAGGAAGATCTGCTGATTGAAATGAGCCAGAAAGAAGGCTTTGTAACAGAAGCTGACAACTATGTCACTGTAGTTCTTGATACGAACCTGACACCTGAACTGGTTGAAGAAGGATTTGTAGCCGAGGTTATCAGCAAGATCCAGACCATGCGTAAGGAAGCGGATTTTGAGGTTATGGACCGCATCAGGGTGGCAGTCATCGGAAACGAAAAAATTGCAGTAGTTGCAGGCAATAATAAGGAAGCCATTTCCGAAAAAGTATTGGCCGAAGAAATCCTGACCGATACAGAACTTGCGATCAGCAAGGAATGGAATATTAACGGAGAAAAGGCTGTTATTTCTATTGAAAAAGTGTAAAATGGATGTAAATAGAATGGAGGAGAAAAATATGGCAAAGAAGACGACACCTGCAGCGCTGACCTTTGATAAAGAATTATTCAAAAGAAGTGTGCTGTATAATGTTAAGACCTTATACCGCAAGACTCTGGAAGAAGCAAGTAAACAGCAGCTTTTCCAGGCAGTTGCTTATGCAATTAAAGATGCGGTAGTGGATAACTGGTTAAATACCCAAAAGGAATATGATAAGCAGGATCCTAAGACTGTTTATTATCTTTCCATGGAATTTCTGATGGGTCGTGCGCTGGGAAACAATATCATTAATCTNCAGGCATATAAACCTGTTAAGGAAGCACTGGATGAACTGGGGCTCGATTTAAATGTTATTGAGGATCAGGAGCCTGATGCAGCCCTTGGCAACGGGGGCCTGGGAAGACTGGCAGCATGTTTTCTGGATTCCCTTGCTACTTTAGGATATGCGGCATACGGCTGCGGTATCAGATACCGCTATGGTATGTTCAAGCAGGAGATCAGGGACGGCTATCAGGTAGAAGTACCGGACAATTGGCTTGTTGACGGTAATCCTTTTGAACTGAGAAGGCCTGAATATTCCAAGATAGTCAAATTCGGCGGTTATGTTAATGTTCATGTAGATGAAAGAGGCAGAAGCAACTTTGTACAGGAAGGCTATCAGAGCGTTAAGGCCATTCCTTATGACCTTCCTATTGTAGGTTACGGCAACGGAATCGTAAATACGCTCCGCATCTGGGATGCAGAAGCAGTGGAATGTTTTAAGCTGGATTCTTTTGACAAGGGTGATTATCAGAAGGCGGTAGAGCAGGAAAATCTGGCAAGAAATATTGTAGAAGTGCTTTATCCTAATGATAATCACTATGCAGGTAAGGAANTGCGTTTGAAACAGCAGTACTTCTTTATCTCAGCTTCCGTACAGGAGGCAGTTGCAAAATACATGCGTAAGCATGNTGATATTCGCAAATTCTATGAAAAAGTTACCTTCCAGTTAAATGATACCCATCCAACGGTAGCGATCGCAGAGTTGATGAGGATTCTGATGGATGAGTATTATCTTACATGGGAAGAGGCATGGGAAGTTACTACTAAAACATGCGCATATACGAATCATACCATTATGTCGGAAGCCCTGGAAAAATGGCCTATTGAACTGTTTTCAAGGCTGTTGCCCAGAATTTACCAGATCATTGAAGAAATTAACCGCAGGTTTATTTTAAGGATTCAGGAAAGGTATCCAGGCAATCAGGAGAAGATCCGCAAGATGGCGATCATCTATGACGGACAGGTGAAGATGGCGCACCTTGCTATTGCTGCGGGCTATTCTGTAAACGGTGTTGCAAGACTTCATACAGAGATCTTAAAGAANCAGGAACTGAAAGATTTCTATGAGATGATGCCTGAGAAATTCAACAATAAGACCAACGGTATCACCCAGAGACGTTTCCTGCTTCACGGCAATCCGCTTCTGGCAGACTGGGTAACCGCTCATGTAGGCAATGACTGGATCACTGATCTTCCTAAGATCAACAAATTAAAAGTTTATGCAGACGATGAAAAGGCTCAGCAGGAGTTCATGAACATTAAGTATCAGAACAAGGTGCGTCTGGCCGAATATATTTTAGAACACAACGGAATCGAAGTAGATCCCCGTTCTATCTTTGATGTACAGGTCAAGAGGCTTCATGAATACAAACGCCAGCTTCTGAATATCCTGCATGTAATGCATTTATANAATGTTCTGAAAGAAAATCCGGAAATGGATTTCTATCCCAGNACCTTCATTTTCGGTGCCAAGGCAGCNGCAGGATACTACAATGCGAAAATGACCATTAAGCTGATCAATTCTGTAGCAGATGTAGTGAACAATGATCCTGCNATNGNNGGCAAGATCAAGGTNGTNTTTATCGAAAATTACAGGGTTTCCAATGCAGANCTTATCTTTGCTGCAGCAGACGTTTCCGAGCAGATTTCTACNGCAAGCAAGGAGGCATCCGGAACAGGCAACATGAAATTCATGTTAAACGGCGCCCTTACCATTGGAACCATGGATGGTGCCAACGTTGAGATCGTGGAAGAAGTAGGTGAAGAAAATGCGTTTATCTTCGGNCTTTCTTCTGATGAAGTTATTAAATATGAGAACTTCGGCGGGTATGACCCCAATGAGATCTTTAATAACGATCCTGATGTAAGAAGAGTNCTGATGCAGCTGATCAACGGGACTTTTTCACATAACGATCCCGACAGATTCAGAACACTGTATAATTCCCTGCTCAATACCCTGAGCACCTCTAAGGCAGATACTTACTTTATCTTAAAGGACTTCAAGGCATACGCTGAGGCTCAGAAGAAAGTAGAAGCTGCCTATCGCGATGAAAAGAGATGGGCAAGAAGCGCTATCATCAATGTNGCATGCAGCGGTAAGTTTACATCNGACAGAACCATACAGGAATATGTGGATGAGATCTGGCATCTGGATAAGGTGNCNTTNCCTAAAAAGAAGGCATANNTANGATAGAAATTATTAANATATTTAGGGCGGCATGGTTTTGGCTATGCCGCCTTTTGGTATCAGGGAGAAAGAATGGAAACTAAAATTTTATTGCTTGAAGATGATGANAGTCTGNNAGATGGATTATGCTATTTGCTCCGAAAAAACGGATATGCGGTAGAAACAGCAAAAACCGTAAAAGAAGCAGCAGAGCTTTTGCACGGCAGCNGGTACGATCTGCTTCTTTTGGATGTAACATTGCCGGANGGAACGGGATTTGAACTCTGTGAAAGGGAAAGAAATGGGGGAAGTCAGGTTCCCATCATTTTTCTTACAGCTTCTGATGAAGAAGTAAATATTATCAGGGGACTGGACAGCGGGGGAGATGATTATGTTACCAAACCCTTTAAAATGGGTGAATTGCTTTCNCGCATTCATGCATTNCTCNGGAGAGCGGGGATNCAGAAGAAGGANGANGANATNAGAATCGCAAGCGGCGATCTGGTCATTGACCTTGCAGGAAGTAAAGTGACGNNNAGANNAGAAAAACTGGATCTCACCNGTATGGAATACCGGCTTCTTTGNCTGCTGGTACGTTCCGGCGGAAAGGTTATTACNAGAGATATCATATTGAACGAACTGTGGGACGGAGCCGGCAATTTTGTAGATGATAATACACTTTCTGTTTATATCAGAAGGCTTCGNGAAAAGATAGAGNCNGATCCGTCGAGGCCGGAGCATTTGCTGACGGTGAGAGGATTCGGATACTGCTGGAAAATCTAAAAAAATAAGGAGTCTCAAATGAACTTTTTAAAAGACAGACAATACAAATCTTTTTTTCTGTTTGTTNCAGGCATTGCTNTGTGCACCGGTATATTCGGAATATTCCTGTTGGGCGGTTTTGGGGAGTTAAGCAAGCAGATGTATCTTTTAGACAGGCAGATGATGGTATCCTCTCTTTTGGAACAGGGAGTAGAGGAAAAAATTATTGTAAAGGCGTTTTCAAATGGAGAAATTTCAAGTGAAAGCAAAATTCTTTTAGGGAAATCAGGTTTTAGTGAAACAACTAAGATCTACTTTTTGCCGGGACTGCTTGATTCGCAGAAGAAAATGGCGGGCTGGATGCTTGGATATTGGATATTACTTGCATGCTGTCTTCTGATGGGGACAACTGTATTTTTAAAAAGCAGGGAACGGAATTACAGTCAGGCTGTAAAAATAGTGAATAGTTTTGCAGAAGGAAATTTTTCACAGCATCTTTCTCACCTNAATGATGGAGAGCTATACCGGTTGTATCACAGTATAGAAAGGCTGGCCAGTATGCTCTATGCCCAGAAAGAGACTCTGCAGCAGACAAAGGAATTTTTAAAGGATACTGTGTCAGATATTTCCCATCAGTTAAAAACGCCCCTTGCGGCGCTTAGTATGTATAATGAGATCATTTTGGAAGAGGCAGAAAATAGGGCAACAGTTATGACATTTGCCGAAAAAACAGCAGACACACTTAGCAGAGCAGAGAATCTGATACAGTCGCTTCTTAAAATAACCAGAATGGATGCCGGAACAGTTATTTTTGAAAAACAAAGTTACCTGCTTTCGGATATTGTGATGAAAGCCGTTTCTGATCTGCAGGTGCGTGCAGAAAAAGAGAGAAAACGGATCTGCTTACAGGGATCGGAAGAAGCAATGCTNACATGNGACCTTATGTGGACAAAAGAAGCAATTGGTAATCTGGTTAAGAATGCACTGGATCATACGGATAAAGGAGGAAATATCACTGTTTCATGGGAAAAACTTCCGGATAAAATACGGATATTAGTTTCAGATGATGGATGCGGAATAGCCAAGGAAGACATATACCACATTTTTAAACGCTTTTACCGGACTTCAAAGGACAATCAAAATACTGNGGGAATCGGACTGGGCCTTCCCCTTGCCAAATCCATCATAGAAAAACAGGGAGGAATGCTTGCAGTGGAAAGTCTTCCCGGCGAAGGAACAACTTTTATCATTTCATTCCTGCTTTAGCTTACCTTACAAAATTGTAAGCTGTTATTCACTTTCCTGTAAGAAACGTCTGATATTCTTTTTATGAAGATTCGTATGTAGAAAGGATGTGGTCTGATGGAAATTTTAAATGTTCAGAATTTAAGTAAGGTATACGGAAAAGGTGAAAATCAGGTAAAAGCTTTAAAAAATGCAAGTTTTACCATGGAAAAGGGTGAATTTGCAGCAGTTGTGGGAGAGTCGGGTTCAGGGAAAAGCACATTGCTCAACTGTATCGGCGGCCTGGATCTTCCTACAGAAGGTAAAGTTTTTCTGGATAAGGAGGATCTGTTTGCGTTAGATGAGAAGAAGCGGACTATTTTCAGAAGAAGAAATATCGGATTTATTTTTCAGGCATTTCATCTGATAGAAGAGCTGAATGTAGAACAGAATATTATATTTCCTCTGCTCCTGGACTATAAGAAACCGGATCAGGAATACGTGGAAGAGCTTTTGAATGTACTTGGACTTTATGAAAGAAGAAAACATCTTCCCAGTCAGCTTTCGGGAGGTCAGCAGCAAAGAGTGGCCGTGGGCAGGGCAATGATAACGCGGCCTGCATTGATACTGGCTGATGAACCCACCGGTAATCTGGATACTGCCAGCAGCAGAGATGTAATGGAACTTCTTATGAAGGCATCCAGGCAGTATCAACAGACNATCCTGATGATCACTCATAATATGAATCTTACAACTGATGTGGACAGAGTGCTCAGGGTATCGGATGGGATACTGAAAGATATGGGAGGAAAAAGAGTATGAAAAATTATCTTGATCTGATCCCTATTTCTTATAAAATTCACAAAAAGCAGAGCCGCATGACACGGATCTGCATTATTCTTGCNGTNTTNCTNNTAACTACTATTTTCGGGATGGCCGAAATGGAANTCAGAGGGCAGAATAAACAGGCCAAATGGGACTATGGAGAGTGGCATGCAGGCTTTAAAAGTTTAAGCGATGAACAGGCAGAAATGATTTCTGTATGGCCGGAGGTGTCAGCCTGTACACGGTATAACACTCTGAACTATCGCCTTAATATGAATTATCAGGTGGAAGGCACAGATGCGGTTATTGCAGGATTTGATGAGAGCGCGTTGGATATTTTCCCATCTCTGCAAATAAAAGAAGGAACTTTTCCAGGGCAGCAGGGAGAGGTGATGGTAGCTGAAAACATGAAAAAGCGGTTGGATCTTTCTCTGGGTGATAAAATTNTTTTGNCGANGCCGGAAGANGAAANAGTNTATACNATTACAGGATTTACAGAGAATTTTCCAATGTTGGTGAAGCAGGACGTATATGGTCTGATGATGAATGTTGATGAGTTCAGAAAACTTTCTCTGAAAGACTGTGAGGATAATTATGANCAGCTTTTATATGTTAAATTTTCTCCCTGGTGCAATATTCAAAAAAGCATAAAAGAGATTCAGGACAGGCTGNATATTCCNGATGAAAATGTGGGCCGNAATGAAATGCTGCTTTTGACAATGGGCCAAAGTAAGGACTCCACCATAATGCTTATGTATCTTGCAGCAGCTGTTCTGGCAATGCTGGTATCCGCAGCCGGAATATTAATGATAGGCAGCAGTTTAAACAGCAATGTTGCGAAAAGNACGGAGTTTTTCGGTATGCTCAGATGCCTGGGAGCTGACAGGAAACAGGTAATTCGCTTTGTAAGAAAAGAAGCATTGAGGTGGTGCAGAAGCGCNGTTCCCATAGGNCTTTTACTGGGAGTCATGGTAGTCTGGGTTCTGTGNGCCATTCTNAAAGTGATCAGTCCCAAGTATTTTGCNGGAATGCCGGATTTCGGGATCAGTNTNGTCAGTCTTATNTTTGGNGCNGGAATCGGNGTGGTAACGGTAATGCTGGCTTCCNGGGCNCCNGCAAGNNGGGCAGCCAANGTNTCNCCGNTGGAAGCNGTTTCCGGGAATGCCAATGNGCAGGCAGNGGTCAGAAAGGCTGCCGGTACCAGACTTTTGCATATAGATATCTCTCTCGGTATCCATCATGCATTTGGGAATAAGAAGAATTTTATTTTAATGACAGGTTCTTTTTCTTTCAGTATTATATTGTTCCTGGCCTTTACCACAATGGTTGATTTTATGCATCATGGNATNACGTCACTTCGNCCCTACAGTCCGGATATTTCCGTGATNAGCGCGGATAATACCTGTTCCATCGATCATGAGCTGGTAAATAGATTCATGGAGGAGCCGGATGTNAAGCGGGCATACGGAAGAANGTTTGCNTATGATATACCGGCNCAGACAAATGAAGGACAGGNAACGGTAATACTGGTTTCNTATGAAAAATTNCAATTTGACTGGGCNAAGGATTCTTTACTTTCAGGANATATGAAAGAAGTNATAGAGGGGAANGGAGTCCTTACTGTTTATGCCCCTGATAATCCGATTAAAGTCGGAGATACAATAAGGGCGGATTTTGGAAGCGGAACAAATGAAGTTATCGTTTCCGGCATGATCAGCAATTGCCCTTTTGACAAAGATCCGGGAGAGGGAATACTGATCTGTAGTGAAGAAATGTTCCGGAATTTAACGGGAGAAGAAGATTATACGATTATTGATTTGCAGCTTCAGAGAAGTGCCGATGACGAAACTGCGGAAAGGATACGTACACTGGCAGGCGACAACATTNGGCTTTCAGACAAAAGGATGGATAATGCGCAGGCAAAAGGAACGGCGTGGGCATTCGGCTTGTTTGTCTATGGATTTTTGGCAGTGATAGCCTTGATCTCCGTGTTNAATATTGTCAATAGTATTGCAATGAGCGTTTCTGCCAGAATGAAGCAGTATGGAGCTATGAGAGCNATCGGCGCAGACAGCAGNCAGCTGGTTAAGATGATAGCGGCNCAGGCCGGTACNTATGGGATATGCGGAATCATANCAGGGTGCATCCTGGGACTTCCCATAAACAGATTTTTATATCAATTGCTTGTAACCGAAAGGTGGGGAGAACAGTGGTATATTCCCTTTTCCTCCTTNGGGATCATTGTCTGCATTGTGNTAGGTTCTGTTGCTCTGGCAATTTACAGNCCCGCAAAGCAGATACGGGATATGTCTGTGGTGGAAACGATTTCGGCGCAGTAAGCTNTTTAAAACGGGGAAATATCATACTTGTTTGTGAAGAGTTCAGATGCCTATAAAATAGAATGGACAGGGACACAGGAGTTTCCCCATGTCAGGCGAATGAAGAGATTATTTTTACTGGACTGCCAGTCCGTAAATTTTCACGGGCTGGCTTTTCTTAACCAGATTTNTATATCTGGTATGNTTTATCAAGTTTATACCATATCCCATTTATTATCTGGTAATAATGGACTAAAATATCCTTTAATGCAATTAGGATTAACAATACATAACTGTACATGTGATTTTTCCATGATACCAGATTCCGGATATACTGGATCACCCTCTNTGAAAACACCTCTAACGCTGTCATAACTTTTATTGTGCATTTCTTCATTGTATTGATGAATACGTTGAATTACTGCACAATCTAATTCTCTTAACAGCANATCGCTATTCCCTTTAACATTTTTATTTATTGGCAATTCTTTACCATGAAGTGAAAGTTCATAGGCCAAGATCTCATACCCATTTTTTAGTACTTCGGAACTTCCATAATCTGTCAANTTTAAACAATGTCCCAACGCAATAACTGCCCCAATAACAGCGGGCTTTTTCTTCTTTTTATCCGGATTTTTTTGTGATTCCGTTCGCAATATGCTACTGCCCATTCTTGAGCTCTGGGAAAACTATTTTCCCCAAAATATATTCCGTTCCCAAGCCAGTCATAAGAGTTAACGCTTGGCAATAATGGCGCATGATTATACAAAACTTTCTTGTATGTGTCCTCATCACAACCATGAAATGCCAATACTAAATTTGGTAAATTACTGTACATACCACATTACCTCTTACTCTGTACCTTTATCTGCATATACTCATAGTGCTCGGTAAATTCCCCATTTTTTCCAATTATTTTACTTTTTTTTAAATTTTCTAAAGAAATTTCCTTTGCTTGACTATGTTCCATATTTTTTAATTTTTGTAAATATTCTTTCATCCCATTTATATAGGCTACTTTTTCACACTCAACCAGTTCAACAGATGGCATGACATTCACCTCCATATCCTCTTTGTAAAAGCTTTTTATATTTTTATTGTTCATAAAATTCCCCTTTTGAAGGAATTATACAATAAAAGCCAGCACAATTTGTAGAAATTACGTATACACGTAAATTTATTTAACAACATTATAAGACAAATGCTGCTAAAAAACAACCAAAATATCAGGTGGGAATTCACGGTTTCACAATATGATAGGAAAATACCTGTCCTTTGGGATGATATTAGTACTGGCTGTTCTTATATCCGATATTTTGTTTTAAGTGCATTAGGGTATAAAGTATCGTGAGAAACGATAAAATGAGAGGCTACCGGGAGTGGGAGTTGTTTTCACGTAGTGGCAGGAAAGGAGAGATTATGGCAAACATATACGGATATGTCCGTGTCAGCAGCCGGGAACAGAATGAGGACAGGCAGATGCTTGCTTTGCGGGAATTGTCTATTCCAGAAAAAAATATCTTTATGGATAAACAGTCTGGTAAAGATTTTGAACGCCCATCTTACAAATGTATGATACGGCGAATGAAAAAGGGTGATCTGCTTTATATCAAGAGCATAGACCGGCTAGGACGCAATTATGGAGAGATTTTGGAACAGTGGAGAATACTTACTAAGGAAAAGGGAATTGATATTGTAGTACTTGATATGCCCTTGCTGGATACCCGGAGGGGAAAGGATCTGATGGGGACATTCCTTAGTGACATTGTATTGCAGGTATTGTCCTTTGTAGCAGAAAATGAACGTAGCAATATCCGGCAGAGACAGGCAGAGGGGATTGCAGCAGCCAAAGAAAGGGGCATAAAGTTCGGGAGACCGGCACTACCTTACCCTGATAATTTTCAAAAAATACATAGTGATTGGAGAAAGAAAAAGATAACGCTCAGGCAGGCGGCAGAGACTTGTAATATGCCTGTAGGGACATTTTATGGAAAGGCCAGGAAATTCGAAAGCTCTATTTAAGCAAAAGCGAAAAAATTTGCAAAAGTGTACTTTTACAAATTTTACCATGTGACCTTCACTGATATAAAGTCTAACATCAAAGCTTTGATTTTGCAATAAATTTTAGTGACTTGTTTTTGAGAATAGATGTTTTGTAAAAGTACACTTTTTAAAGCAATTAACGAAACAGTGAAGGAGGCAACAATTTGAAAATATTATTCAGTAATGTGTTTGCAAGGCATAGAAAAATTCTTATGGGATTGTGGGCGGTATTAGCGGTAATGGCAGTCAACGCAAATGAAATGCTTGTTATTGGTACTGAATCAGATAGTATTATACTTAATTTTGTGAGTAAGCTTTCTATGTCTTTTTCCACATACAATTTTGTAGATCTACTATCTTTTGCGGGCGTATATTGTTTATTAATATATATTTATAAAAAACCCAGAAATTTTAATTGTAGCGGTGCTGCTGTATCTGCTATATTTGCTTTCTTATATATTTGGAGTTTCAGCTATAAAGCGGCAAACGACACATCTATACTATTTGGAAATCCTTTTCAAATATTTCTTACTGTTATTATGTTCATTGGTTTTTTTAGTCTTTTTTATATTCTTTTTGAATTTCTTTGCGTGATATTAGAAAAACCAGGCAATGAGGAAAATAAAGAAACAAGCGGAAAATATATTTTTTTTGCAGGAGTATGTACGATAATGCTTGGCTGGCTTCCATGGCTGATCATGAACTATCCTGGCTCTGTTGCTGGAGACACAATCGGACAGCTGGGACAATTTTTTAGTGGTGAAGTTAATGCACATCATCCTCCTCTTTCCACGTTTTTGATGGGGAGCAGTGTGAAATTGGGGGAAATATTAACAGACCGAAATTTTGGTGTGTTTCTGTATCTATTATTACAAGCTACATTAGGAAGCATCTTATTTGCATATAGCATATATAAAATGCATGGGTTTGGAATTCATAAAAATTATTGTATACTGGCGATAATATTTTTTGCCTTCACGCCTCTCTTTGGGTTATATTCTCAATGGCTGCAAAAGGACATGCTATATAGCGAGTTTGTCTTGATGTATGTACTGCTAATGAGCAAAATACTCCAAGAAAATAAAATTGATATAAAGGAAGTAATTATTTTTTATATAGTTGGAATGTTTGTATGTTTGCTTAGAAATAATGGAATTTATATTATTGTGCCTACCTGTATTTGCCTTGCAATATATTTGAAAAGAGAACATCGTGTCAGGATAATAGTTGTGACAATAGCAACAATTATGCTTTACTTGTTAATTACAACTGGTCTTTACCCGGCTTTGGGAATTAAAAATGGAAGTGTAAGAGAAGCACTGAGTATTCCTATGCAGCAAACAGCACGTTACTTAAGAGACCATGGTGATGAAGTGACTGAAGAAGAAAGGGTTGCATTGGAGGGTTTTTGTTATGAATTTGAAATACTTCCGGAAATTTATGAGCCAACCTGTGCCGACCCTGTAAAAGATAGAATAAATATTGAGATAGATCAGCCTTTTGTCTATTTTAAAGCATGGATAAAGATGGGGATCAAACATCCAGGCACATATTTTGATGCCTTTATGAACATGAATTATGGCTACCTAGCTCCGAATGAACAAAATGTAGAGCCGGACTTGTCCGAATCATATGATCAACAGCTTACGGATATGGGATTTTGTCGTGTTCAGGGAGATATACCCATACAAATTTTTTCAAAGCTTGTATTTATAAATGTAGTATTCCCATTTTTACGCTATCTGACAATGTCTGGTCTCTATACATGGATTGTTATAATTTCTTGTGCATTATTGATAAAATACAAAAGGAAAGCGGCAATCTGTTTGCTTGTGCCAGAGATTATGACGATATTAGTTTGTTTGGCATCGCCATTATGTAATGGTCTTAGATATGAACTTCCGGTCGTGTTTGTGACACCATTGATCATTGTATGGACTTGGTGTCAAGTCCGCAGTACTATAGATTCGTAATTTTGTCATATCACTATGAGGCTCTTATTTCGGTCAAAGAAAGGTTTATGCATATCCGGCAGAATGGAGGAAGGGAGGTGAGAAAATATATTGAATATATACAAAGTCATATGGGAACGAGCTTATTGTCAGTTTATTATGTTTTGAAAGCTGAATAATTGAAGCTGAGTAAAAGTTAAACAGAGGAATTAAAATGAACTTTTGTGGAATGGAGGAGATGGCATTGAATAAACGATTTTGGAAGAAATGCTTAATAGGAATTTTGTGTGTGGCACTGCTTTGTACCAATGTATTATTGACAGGAATTTCAGTTTTTGCAACTGAAACGGAGATAAACAGAGCAATTGTGGAGGAAGATTTGATAAAAGAAAACATCGCAAGTGACGCAGAAGATGATAAGATTGCAGATAATATAGTGGAAGATGAAGAGGAGAAAAAAGAATTTACCGAGGAAAGTGCAATAGAGGATGGTGAAGAACAAGGGAATGCAGATTCTGAAAATGAGAATGACCAAGAAAAGAGTGATATAGAGAACGGGGTAGTAGATTCAGAAACGGATCATGGGGAAGATACTGATGTAGCAGAAGAGGAAGAAAAAGATATTGCAGATGATTTAACATCTGAAGATGCAGACAATCAGATTGAATTAGTGTCTGCTTCTGATGATATTGCAAGTGGTTCTTATGGAGATATTACGTGGGTAATTGATGCAAGTGGGAAGTTGACAGTAAATGGTACAGGGGAAATTTTATTAGATGATCCATATGTAACTCAACCATGGTATGATAAAAGATCTTATATTAAATCGGCAGAAATCAACGTAACAGGTTCTACCAGTGCTGCTGGATTGTTTGAGTATTGTTCGAACCTAGAATATGTGGATTTGAAAAATTTTGAGACAGATAATATAACAAACATGAGATTTATGTTTAATGGGTGTAAAAATTTAACAAATATAGAGGGATTGAGTGGTAATACAAGTAATGTAACAAGTATGGCAGGTATGTTTTGGGATTGTAACAAGATAACTTCTATAGATTTGAGCAACGTTGATACCAGCAATGTGACTAGCATGGCATTCATGTTTTATGATTGTTATAAATTGAATAGTTTAGATTTGAGTAACTTTGATACTGGCAATGTAGTTAGTATGGCGAGTATGTTCGGTCATTGTTTAAATCTGAACACTTTAAATGTAAGTAGTTTTAAAACTGGCAAGGTGATCGATATGGATTATATGTTTTTAGATTGCCCTCAATTAACTAGCGTGGATGTAAGTGGATTTGATACTAGTAATGTAACAACTATGGAAGATTTATTCAGGGGATGTTACAATTTAGTCAGCTTAGATGTAAGTGGATTTGATACCAGAAATGTAACATCTATGGGAGGTATGTTTTCTAGCTGCAAAAAACTGACTGATCTTGACGTGAGTAACTTTAAGACCAGTAGTGTGACCGATATGGAGGGTATGTTTTATAATTGTGAGAAATTAACCAATATAGATGTAAGTGGATTTGATACCAGAAATGTAACATCTATGAGATATTTATTTATGAAGTGTTACGATTTGACCAGCCTGGATTTAAGTAGTTTTGATGTTAGCAACGTTACAGATTTTTACGAAATGTTGGATGGTTGCATAGACTTGAATAAAATTAATACTCCATATAACCTTAGTGAAGTCGTTAATCTACCGGGATCTACATGGTATCTTTCTGACGGAACTAAAATTACAGAATTACCACAGAATTTAAACTATAGTGTTGTTATAATGAAAAATGAAGTACCTACAGAAGAAACTTTTGAAAAGCATTTAATTACATTTGACGCTAATGGCGGTAGTGTTGATACTAAAACAATGGAAACTAATGAGATGGGAAGAATTCAATCGTTCCCAAAAGCCACATTAGCAGGTACAACATTTGGAGGATGGTACACAGAGCCAGTTTTTGGAGACCGGGTTTCGACGGATACGGTGTTTAAAGAAGATACAACATTGTATGCACGATATTTCACAGAAAATGAAATACGATATAAAGATGATATGGCTAGTTTTATCAATAAGATTTCTTATAATATGACAGATTCAGATAAAAAGAATTTTTACAGGAATATTAAGGGATGGAGTCAGTTTGCTGTCAGTCTTGATTACGTTTTTCAATATATGAATAAATCTGGTAATATATGTTATGGTGTATCTTGTGCAATAGCTGCAAATAAAATGGGTCAATTTTCTCTTGGCAGTTATGGGAAAGATTGCTTTAATGATATTTCTAAGGATAACATAAACTTTCGCAGTGCTTTAACCGTCTATCAATTAAGCCAAATAACAGCAGCAGCTAAAAATGAACAAGGGAGATTTGCTAAACTTTCAATAGAACAAAAATTGAAAGAGGTAGTCGAGAGGGCAGAAGAAGTGAATACTAAAGGACCATCAATATTTTTGTTCCGCTACGAGAAGACAAATGCAGAATATGACCATGCAATTTTGATTGATGGGATTGAATACGGAGATGTTGAGGTGGGTGGAAATACTTATTATTATACTGTAAAAACTTATGATATTAATTCAAATGAAGGCATCCCAGAATATTTTACAAATAATAATGGTGAAAATATAAAAAATCCAAAGTTTAATCCTGATTTGAGTTATATATACATATCAAAAAATTTTGATTCATGGACGATGAAATTGGAACAGTATTTTAATGGCGAAAAACAAAGTGGTTTTGTTGGTTGTAAGGAACTGCTTGGGGTTTATAATGATGAAAAGATAATTAATTCATATAAATATGAAGAACCAAGTTTGATAAGTCGCATTTTAAGATTAAATGATGCAATTGGGAATACATATTCTTTGAATATAAATGGAACAGAAACCGAAATTGCAGATGGCGTCACTACAGAAAATTATGATACTGGTGTCTACACAATAGGTGAAATTGCCGATTCTGATGGTGGTTCTACATCTGCAACGATTTTTTTACCGGATGATTCTTCAGAGTTTATATTAAAGAAAGAAGGAAATGATAATATTTCTGTGATGTATGCGTTAGGCTATGATTTAGTAAATGTAGAAGCATTAAAAGCAGATGAATTGAGATTTAAACAGTCAGTGGATGCTGTGAAAATTATAGGAAATAAAAGCAGCTATCATTTGGATTTGATTAAAGATGAAATATCTGTTGATGAAATTAATATCAGTGGACAAACAAAGGGTGATATTTCAGTCCAATATGATTCAGGTGGATTTTTATTAAGCTCTACAGGAGAACAGACAATTTCCGTCTCAATAAATGGAAATGAGCAGGAACTTTATGGGAATATTAACGAACAGGATATCTTTATCATGGATGCTGGAAATACGGTTAAAATATTTGTTGATGAAGATGACGATGGGATTTATGAAAAAGAACTAACAGGAGATGGGAGCATAGGAGATAATAATGATCCAGAAAAAGATAAGCCAAGCAATAATGGTGCAGAAAGCAGTAGTACAGGGGAAAATAATTCAGAAAAAACAGATGGTAAATGGCAGTCGTCTAATAAGATTGATGTGTCAGAAGGTATAGGAGTAGGCATAAATATAGAAACATGGAAGCCTACAACTCTCGATGAGAAAAAACGTTATGCATGTGTGGGGAACGAGGCAGTCCAGTATACATTGGATAAAGATAATCCTTACCGCCTTATTATAGAAAAGGCAATGCAGGGGCCTCTTTGTTTTGATTCATTTGAAGCTGTCTTAGGTGATTATACGATTGGGAGGACTTATAACATTTATATATATCCCGTTAAAGTTTACAGCACGGATGAGGAAGTTCAGTTTACAATAAACATACCTAAAGCCATCTATAAACCGGATAGGGAATATAAGATGATCTGTGTAACAAAAAATGGACTGCCTATTGTCTATAAAGATTTAGACAAGAATCCAGAGACGATTACGGTCAGGACAAATAAGTTTTATGCATATGCTCTGATATATAAGGATATGGAGTAATTTTGACTGAGAATTAAAATATACTTTTCCCGACATGAAAAAGCATATATAGCTGGCAAGACAGAAATTTAAGAAGTGGTTATTCATATTTCCCCTTTTTCAGGCTTGTGGCAAGGCCTCGCCCTGTTCCCTTCGGGGAAATATTGAAGAGCTGGAGAGAAAATAAGAAGCCATATCTGCAGTTATTTAGCAGATATAGCTTCTACTAATATTAAATTTTCAAGCTTTGAAATATCAGGAAATACAATCTTTTTCCAGCGAGCGTGCAGTTGCAGTATTCGCTTTAGTTTCGAGATTACTTCAATCTGCATGAAGTGTTTAACGGAAACATGGTTATTTGAATATTCTTGTGCTTCGAAATCATAATTCCGAAAATTTGGGGTTCTTCCGCAATTATCCGTAATTTGAATTGTATTTTATCTGGGAAGATGGTAAAATAAAACCATAAAATACATTTTTATGGAGTCAAAATGAGCAGGATCAATAAGTCATTGGAT
>JAAVBZ010000027.1:73956-85203 GCA_014803415.1 Lachnospiraceae bacterium | reverse complement strand
GGGACAGGCAGTGTGGGGATCAAAATGCTGGAGAGCCGGGAACGGATAGAGATAGAGGTCTATAATGAGAGCGAAGAGATCAGTCTGGAGCGGCGGCAGAAATTCTTTGAGAAAAAGTATAGTGAGAAAGGGCGGAACAGGGGATACGGACTGTACAATGTAAAACGGATCTGTAATGAATACGGTATTGAGATAGTATGTGATAACAGGGAGATAGATGGTAAGAATTGCTTGATATTTACGCTAAAAATAAATAAAACTCTTTGAACTGTCAACAAGTTTCAAAGAGTTTTATTTATTAATTTTCTTCTTCTGTGGGATAGGAATACTCGCCTAAAAGAAGAAGGCTTGGGATATCATTTCCAAACCACCATGAAAAGGCCATGCATGTAGCTAAGAGAGGTTTGGCAATAGCGATAAGCTTTTGCTTCATATTAATGCTCCTTTCTTTCGTATTTTTGCAACTATCAGCTGCAAAGTATGTGATATGATTATCCAGAAACCTGTAAAAACATAGGTATTTTCCGGAATGATGCACATGAGAAGGATAATAGCCAGGATGGTGATCACAGTACGGATACGTCCTTTTTGCGCTACGGCTTGGGTCAACGGTAAATGAACATCGGAGGTAACAGGTCCGATATGATAATCAATAACTGCACAAATGATCAGCAGTACGATTCCGGGCAAAGGATCCATTGGTATAAGCGGAAGAACCTTAAAAGTAAACACGATGTAGAACCAGGAAGCGATCAGGCAGGATAAATAAGTTCTGCAGTGTAAACCTCCGGTAGAAGTCCTTAGTAATGTAAGGATCAGCATAGATACCAAAAAGAAAGGCAGCTCCTTCCTGAAAAACAACCCGATAATAAATATCTTGCTGACCTCGGAAAGCAGAGTTTTAGCAAGGAAAGCCAACTGCGCAATCTGGTAATCAGTAAATTGATATGTAGATTTTAGCAATTCTTTCATAGCTAATACCCCGCTTTCCGAATAAGCATGGTATGAAGTTTCTACGCCGTTTCCCCTTTTACCGGAAACTTCATATCCACACCCGTCATATGCATTATGGAATAAAAAATATTGAATTCTGGATTTCTTGACCGAATCGGGTTATTTCCTGACTGAGTGCGAAAAAATAGAACAAAAAGTGAAAATGGCAGGAACAAAATGTAATTTACTGAAGAAAATCAGTATTTCGGTAGAATCAGATGAGAAAAACACAGATTTATGAGAAAATATATTGAAAATGTAATATGAATAAATACTAAAGAGGAACAGTGCATGTTGGATAAAAGGGTAGGGGAAAGAATCAGATTTTTGAGAGAGAGCAATGATTATACCAGAGATGATCTGGCGAGCAGAGCGAATATATCTACTAAGTTTTTATATGAAATTGAGATGGGTAAGAAAGGATGCTCTGCAGAAGTTTTACTGGAGCTTTCCAAAGAACTGTCTGTCAGCTGTGACTATCTGTTAACAGGAAAAAAGAACGGCAGCGGAAATACAGAGAAGGCGGCGATCATTCTGGAAAGCATTGATCCCTGGCAGATGGGAAGAGTGGAAAATATCTTGCGCCTGATACAGGAAATCAGCAGAGGGGTATGAATTAACATCAAACGCTGTCGCGCTTCGCGAGCCAGCTTATTGTAAGAGAAGTAAACGGTGCGGATTAATCTCCGCACCGTTTACTGATTATATATTTAGGTCTTCTCTTGATCTCGTCATAAATACGGGAAATATAGTGACCGATGACGCCCAGACTGAACATTAAAGCACTTCCAATGAAGAGCTGAAGCAGAATGACAGTGGTAAAACCTTCCAACGCCGTGCCGGAAAAATAACGGTATAAGGATTGAATCCCCAGAACCAGCGAGAAGAGGAGCATGATCCCGCCAAGACCGGTTACGATCTGCATGGGGGCACCGGAGAAGGAAGTAATATTCCGAATAGCATATTTTATAAGGCTGTACAGTGACCATTTCGAAGTTCCTACTGTGCGCTCCTGCACTTCAAACGGAATAGAAGTAGTCTTAAAGCCGATCCAGGAAGACAGCGCCCTGAAAAAGGGTGCTCTCTCAGGCATTTCAAGCAAGGCATCTATGGCCTGCCTGTCCAATAGTTTGAAATCAGACGCATTTGTCATGTCAATATCTGTCAGCTTGCTGATAATAGCATAAAATCCATTGGCACATACGGAATGGAGCGGGTTTTCTCTGCCCCGGGAAGCTTTAATGCCTTCTACAACTTCGTAGCCTTCTTCCCATAAGCGGTACATTTCAACAATTGTCCGAGGAGGGTGCTGCAGATCGCAGTCCATGATGACACAGCAGGCCCCTTTTGCCTCATTCAGTCCTGCAAAAATAGCAGATTCTTTGCCGAAATTCCGGGAAAAAGATAACCCTTTGACTTCAGAATATTCTTTGGATAAATGAAAAATGTTGCTATAGGTCAGATCCTTGGAGCCGTCATCCACAAATATGATCTCAAAGGGAATAGCGGCCTCATCCATTATGCGCTTTACAGTGTGAAAGGTGGTATTTATCATATCCTGTTCATTATAAGAGGGAATAATGACAGATAACAGCTTATCATGTTGAATACTCATATTTAACCTCTGGTCATCTGATTTTGATTCTATCATAGTATAATTAACTCAAAATTTCAACAGCTCTATCTTTTGGAGCTTATTTTTGGTATAATTATTAGGCTGTCTTAAACAGAGCAGGAAACAGGGAAAGGAAAATGGAAAATGAGATCAGTAGATAAGACTAAAAGATATTTAGTTACCGGAGGAGCAGGTTTTATAGGATTTTACCTGTCGAAAGCATTACTTGAAAAAGGAGCGGATGTAATCGGCATTGATAATATGAATGATTATTATGAGGTATCCTTAAAAGAAGACCGGCTTGCTATTTTACAGGAATTTGAAAATTATCATTTTATAAAGGGAGATATATCAGATAAAGAAACGGTATTCAGTATATTTCAGGAATATAAACCGCATATTGCGGTGAATCTGGCAGCCCAGGCGGGCGTGCGTTACAGTATAGATAATCCTGATGCATATATTCAGTCTAATATTGTGGGATTTTTCAATATTCTGGAAGCGTGCCGGAGATTTCCTGTAGAGCATCTGGTATTTGCATCTTCAAGTTCTGTATATGGCGGCAATAAAAAGGTTCCTTTTTCTACAGAGGATCAGGTGGATAAGCCGGTAAGCCTCTATGCTGCAACGAAAAAATCCAATGAGCTGATGGCGTATTCTTACAGCAAGCTTTATCAAATTCCTTTAACGGGATTGCGTTTCTTTACGGTATATGGACCTATGGGAAGGCCGGATATGGCATATTTTAAGTTTGCCAAAAAGATCATGGCAGATGAACCTATTCAGATCTATAATAATGGGGATATGTTAAGAGACTTTACGTATATAGATGATATTGTTACCGGCGTGGAAAATATTCTTTGCAATCCGCCCGCTCCAGATGAGAACGGGGCCGCATATAAGATCTACAATATTGGAAATAATAAGCCGGAAAAGCTTATGGATTATATTGCAGTTTTGGAAAAATGCCTGGGAAAAGAGGCAAAGAAGGAATACCTGCCCATGCAGCCGGGGGATGTTTACGAAACCTATGCAGATGTAAGCAGGCTGATGGAGGACTATGGTTTTAAACCATCTACATCAATTGAAGAGGGACTTAACAGCTTTGCCGGGTGGTTTAAAGCGTATTATTTTAATTAAAAGGAATAATTATGGAAGAACCCACATAAAAAATATTAAAGCCGGAAAATGAAGACCGGTTTATTAAGATTTTATTAAGGTTCATGAAAGAAACCTTAAAAAACCGAATCTCCTCTTTTTTTAATTAAAAATTGTGCTATTCTGGTTAATGGCTGGACTTAAAGTATGACAGTTACCAGAAGAAAGGAGCAGGGATTATGAAAAAAATAAAGCGATATGCAGGAAGCCTGCTGGTCGCAGTAATGATCATCCTGATGTTATCCGGCTGTAAAAATCAGAGATTGGAAGAGAAAAATACAGATATATCCGGGGAGAACGTGATCATTACAGAGACAGGAGAAGTTCTTACGAAGGAACAACCGGAGAATGATGATCAGCCGGAAGAGACGCCTACACCGGAACCCACATTGGAACCTACGCCTGAAGCTGCTGAAATCGGTGAATTGGGGGAACTTCCGCCGCCTGAAGTAGTGCCTGAGGTAGAAATATCAGAGCCGGAGCAGGAACAGATCATTACGGAGGAAGATCAGACGCAGCCCAGTGGAAAGGAATTGCAGATCGTATTTCTCGGGGACAGTATTTTTGACAATAACAGGGATGGCACCGGGATACCGTATCTGACTGCAGAGCAATGTAATGCAGATTTTTACAATCTGGCTATAGCAGGTACTTGTGCATCTATTGAAATGGATGAGCAATATGAAAATGAAAGATGGACTTCACGCAGTCTGGTGGGCATAGTCAAGGCAATGACAGGCGAGATTACCACAGGCGTTTTTGAAGGAACCAGAGCAAAAGAGCTTTTGGATAATCCCGATATTGATTTTTCAAAGACGGATTACTTCGTGATCGAATATGGACTCAATGATTTCTTTAAGGCGACGCCCCTGGCGAATGAGGATAATGAATTTGATTTCAGAACGTATGTAGGTGCACTTAGGTATGCGGTATCAAATTTAGGATCTTATGCTGATGATGCAACGATTATACTGTGCTGTCCCAACTATGCGCAGTTTTTTGACGGCAACAGATTTATCGGTGACGGCAATACGCTGAATACAGGATATGGAACTCTGTTTGACTACAAAGGACTCTGTCAGTATGTTGCAAACGAAAACCAGTTGGAATATTTGGATGCCTATCTGGATCTTGGGATCAATGGTTATACTGCAGAAGAGCTGCTGGAGGATGGGGTGCATCTGACTATGAAAGGAAGACAGAAATATGCGGATGCTTTAGCCCATATGATATTAACAATTGAAGAAACCAAGAATAACTGATCAAAAACCGCTTTTGGCTGCCTGTGAAAGACAGCAGAAAGCGGTTCTTTTCTTGACCATTCATCCATATCATGATACCATTTATAAAGAATTTTGTATGTGGATACTAAGGTGGTTCTGATGGAAAACATAAGAAAAAAAAAGAAAGAGATAATCCTTACGGTACTGTTAGCAGGGTATCTTATATTTAACGGAATTTTGCTGGCAGGCCATGAGCTTTGGAGAGATGAGGCCAATGTGTGGCTTCTTGCCAGAGAATTGTCTCCTTTGCAGTTGATGAAAGAGATCAGGTATCAGGGACACCCCTGCCTGTGGTATCTGATGGTCATGCCTTTTGCAAAGCTTGGTTTTCCGTTTAAAACCATAAGTGTACTAAGTTACCTGGTGATGGCTTTTGCAGCCGGAGTTTTTATGTACAAAGCGCCTTTTCATCCGGTGACGAAGATAATTTGCCTGATCAGTCCTATATTTTCTTATTATTATCCGGTAGTGGCAAGAAATTACTGCCTGATAGCCCTCATTTTGATGTTGCTGGCAGTTACATACCCCCATAAGAATGAAAGGCCTCTGTGGTATGGTCTGCTGCTTGGTCTGCTGGTACAGGCAGATACCATAGCGCTTTCTGCGGCAGGGCTGATTTCGTGTATGTGGTTGTGGGAAGGCGTAGTAAGCAGCGTAAAAGAAAAAAAATGGATGGGGGTCGCGGCGGCAGCTAAAGGACTTTGGATCCCGGCACTTAGTCTATTGCTGTGGATAGCAGAATTTATGCATGTTTCTGACAGCCCTGAGTTCCGGATCAGAAATTTGACGGCGTCAGAGCTTGTGCATGAGATCAGAAATATCTCCTACAGTATTTTGATGCGAATGACAGGAAGAGGACAGACATTTGCGCTGTTTTTGATCCTGCTGTTTTTGGCAGCGGGAATTCTTATTAGTGTAAGGCTTAAAAATATCTGGCCGGTCATTGTGGCAGCGGGCATGTTCTTATTTGAAGTAATATTCAGCATCATGGTATATCAGCTTCATATCTGGCATTATATTGCTATTTGTTTTGCACTGATCTGGTGTTTGTGGCTGGGTAACTGTAAAGGGGGACTTCTATTAAGAATATTATCAGAAGGCTTTTTGATACTTCTGGCAGTTACCATGTTTATACGATGGAATGCGCCGGAAGAAAGCTCAAGTCTTGATAATGCTTTTTGCGGTCTTTATTCGGATGGCGTGAATGCGGCGGATTATATCAGAGATAATATTTCAAAGGAAGAATTGATTTTTTCTACAGATGTTACAGAAAGTTCTACGGTTCTGGCGTATCTTGGCAGAGATTATACTTTTTATTATGCGGGGAATCAGAAACCGGAAACTTACGCGAATTATTCCGATGATCAGAGAACTGTTGTTTCTTATCATGAGCTTCTGGATTTTGTCAGGAGCAGTTTTCCGGAAAGAAACGATTTTTATTTACTGGTAGGTTCCAATAATTGTATTAATAATATTCCTGATGAAGTAAGAGCGGGATTTGAGATATGTTATCAGACCCGGGGAGAAACAGCCCGTGGGGAAAACTATACATTATATCGTGTGCTGGTGGAAGGGAAAAATGGATAAAAATTATGATAAAATTATAATCGGAGCCGGTCTTTACGGTCTCTATGCGGCAAAGTTCTGCAGCGACAGAGGTGAAAAAGTACTGGTGCTGGAATATGACGATGCACCTTTTCAGAGGGCTACTTATATTAATCAGGCCAGGGTACATATGGGCTATCATTATCCCAGGAGCCTCACCACGGCCATTAAGTCGGCCGGTTATTTTAGACGCTTTACAGAGGATTTCGGGTTTTGTATTTATGACAGATTTGATCAGGTCTATGCCACATCGGACAAGTTTTCATGGACCAATGCTGTGCAGTTCATGGACTTTTGTAAAGCTGCTGGTATTAGATGTGAGGAAGTGGCAGTTTCCAAATATTTTAATTCCGGTATGTGCGACGGCGCTTTTCTGACCCAGGAGTATACTTACGATGCCAAAATCCTGCAGAAATATTATGAGGAACAGTTAAAGGACAGGTCGGAGGTAACGCTTCTCTTTGGATCCAGGATAGAAAAAATCGTTAAGAATGCAGGTGAATTTGAGGTATGGATGAAAGACGGTACTTTTTTCAGTTCTTCTTTCATACTGAATGCCACCTACGCTTCCGTAAATCAGATCATTGATAAGACAGAAGGAATTGACAAAGAGTTCTTTAATATTAAGTATGAACTTTGTGAGATTATTTTATGTGAACCTTCTGATGCTCTGCGGGGAATAGGGATCACAGTTATGGATGGCCCCTTTTTCTCTATTATGCCCTTTGGCAAAACGGGATTGCATTCATTGACATCGGTCACCTTTACTCCGCATGTGACTTCTTATGAAACTTATCCTGCTTTTAAGNGNCAGAAAGGACTTGAAGTCGGTGACAAGACTGCCTGCAGCCGGATAAATCTTGGCAACTGCAGCATCTGTCCTCATAAGCCGGATTCAGCATGGCCCTATATGTCTCATCTTGCGGACAAATATATGAAGAAGGAATATGCTTATACTTATAAAGAATCTTTATATTCAATGAAGCCTATCCTGAAATCTTCCGAGGTGGATGATTCCAGGCCTACGGCTATTCGGATCCTGAGTGAGGATCCGGTTTTTATCAGTGTGCTTTCAGGAAAGATCAATACAGTCTACGATTTAGATGAATATTTGGAGATGCGGTAAAGGAACAGTAATATGAATAACAGTAAAAAAGAAAAAAAATTTATTTCCCTGGTAGTTTATCTTCATAATGTGGAAGATTATATTAAGTATTTTATGAAATCGGTCATTCCTGTATGCGAAAGTCATTTTCAGGAATTTGAAGTTGTCTGCGTAGATGACGGATGCAGTGACGGGACAGTGGAAAAACTGAAAGAATATCTGGAAGAAAATCAGACAAACGCTATGGTCAATGTGATCCATATGAGCTTTTTTCAGGGACTTGAGAGCGCNATGAATGCGGGGCGGGATATTGCCATCGGNGACTTNGTTTATGAATTTGATGATGTTTTTGTGGATTATGATCCTGANATGATCCTTAAGGTATATGAAAAGATGCTGGAAGGCAGTGATATTGTAGCGGCCAGCAGTAAAGGAAAGCTGCGTTTTACGTCAAAGATGTTCTATTCTCTTTATAACATGACCAGCCGTTCTGCCAGTAAGATCGGACCGGAAACCTTCCGGATCGTNTCAAGACGCGCCATCAACCGGATCAAATCTATGGGGCAGTATATNCCTTATCGGAAAGCGGTGTACAGNAATTGNGGTCTTAAGATGTCTACGCTGNATTATGANAGCAGAGATGTAAAAGCCAGGGTGAAGAACAAGACAGTAGTTTCNGANCGGACTGCGCTTGCACTTGATTCTTTTATTTATTTTACCAATGTACTTGAAAGATTATCCATGATCATGTGCGGAATTTTTCTGGTCATAACAGTGGGCGTGGGAATTTATATCGTTTCTGATCTTTTTAATGATTATAATCCTGTGGAAGGCTGGCTTTCCACCATGGGCTTTTTAGCGCTTGGATTTTTTGGAGTGTTTGCGCTCCTTACAATTATACTGAAATATCTGTCGGTGATGCTGAATCTGATATTTAAACAGCAAAGATATCTGGTGGCGGATATAGAAAAGGTGGTAAAAAAGTGAGTAGTGGAGTAAACAGTATCAATTTGTTATTTCCCGTTTTGAATGAGAGATTAAGGCTGCGAAACGGCATTGAAAAGACCATGGAATATATGCGGAAAAATGTAACGATTCCCTATAGTCTTACGATCCTGGATAATGGTTCCGAGGATGAAACNCCNGNGATNGGCAAAGAACTTGCTGAAAAATATGCNGANGTTTCTTATGTCAGAGTGGGCGANCGAGGNGTGGGAGTAGCATTNCGTAAAGGAATTGAATTAAACGAAAGCGATATTGTGGGTTATATGGACATTGATCTTTCCACAGATCTTAAATATCTGGGCCGGACCATAGAACTTTTTCAGTCAAAGCCGGAGCTTCAATACGTAAANGGGAGCAGATTCAGTAAGGATTCTGANACNAAAGGCAGGAAATGGTATCGAAAGATCACTTCCATGGGGCTTATNTTTCTGCTGAAGACNATTTTTCANATGAGGGCNACGGATGCTCTGTGCGGATTTACTTTTCTTCGGAAAGAACAGGCNNGTCAGCTTGTAAAAGAATGCAGNAAGGATAACGGCTGGTTCTATACGGTGGAGTTTTTGATCCGTGCCGAACGGGACGGTATGGTGATCTATGATATGCCGGTGGAGTGGCAGGAAGATTACAATACTACTGTNAAAGTGTGGAAGACCATCAAAAATTATCTGGTACAGATCTACAGACTGCATAANGCGCTTAAGGAGGAAGATCATGCTGAAAAGAATTGACCTGACAAGGGATTATCAGAAACATAAAGAAGAGTATCAAAAAGCCATTGAGGCGGTCTGTGAGGAAACTGCTTTTTCCGGCGGAAGATTTGCGGATGAGTTTGATAAAGAGTTTGCAGCTTACTGCGGCGTACCCTACGCCTGCGGCGTNAACAACGGAACCTCTGCGCTCCACTGTGCCATGATGGCCCTTGGGATCGGAGCAGGGGACGAGGTCATTGTTCCTGCCAATACTTATATTGCTACGGCGTGGGGAGTTACCTATACGGGAGCAACGCCGGTTTTTGTGGATTGTACGGCAGATACCTGGGAAATAGATCCTGACAGGATCGAGGAAAAGATAACAGATAAGACCAAGGCGATCATCGGGGTACATCTATATGGACAGCCCTTTGAATTCAATAAGGTAAAGGCGATCGCGGATAAGCATGGGCTATATGTGGTAGAGGACTGTGCCCAGGCACATGGGGCCGGTTATGAAGGACAGCTTGTAGGAAGTCTTGGCGAGCTTGGCTGCTTTTCTTTTTATCCCGGCAAGAATCTGTATGCCTTTGGAGAAGGGGGCAGTGTGACCTGCAGGAAAAAGGAATATGCAGACGCCATTACTACTTTTAAGAATCAGGGATGCAGGGTTCGTTATTACCATGATGTGGTAGGATATAATTATCGTCTGGAAGGTTTACAGGGTGCTGTGCTTAGTGTCAGTCTGAAATATCTGCCGGAATGGACGGAAAAGAGAAGAAGGATCGGAAGACGCTATATCAGTGAGATCACAAATCCGCTTATTACGATGCAGGCTCATCCGGAAAATACGGATCCGGTATTTCATCTGTTTGTAGTAACGGTAGAGGATCCCGATGATCTGATCGCCTATATGGCTGACAAAGGGATGGAATGCAATAAGCATTATCCGGTTCCCTGTCATTTACAGGATGCATACAGAGAACTGGGCTATCAAAAGGGGGACTGCCCCAATGCAGAATATCTGGCAAGCCACTGTGTGACGCTGCCTTTATTCCCGGAAATGACGCAGGAAGAAGTGAAGATGGTGATCGATGCATGTAATGCCTATACAGGGAAACAGCAGTTTTGAGGTTTATTGTGATATTCCGGGAAATGTGATAGACTATAAGCAGTATGGAGATCAAGAGGAAACTTTATGAAATTGTTGAGTGCTATTGTGCCCTGTTATAATGAAGAAGAAAATGTTCCTTATTTTTATGAAGAATTTATTAAAAATGAAGGCTTTCTTAAAAATAATGATATAGACTTTGAGTTGTGGTATATTGACGATGGATCCAAAGACGGTACTGTCCAGGAGGTAAAGAAGCTTGCCCAAAGGGATGGAAGAGTGCATCTCGTATCTTTTTCCAGAAATTTCGGCAAGGAAGCAGCTCTTTATGCAGGACTTGAGAAGGCAAGGGGAGATTATGTGGCGTGTATGGATGCAGATCTACAGGATCCCCCAGGGCTTCTGCCTGAGATGTTTACACATATCTGGCAGGGCTATGATATGGTAGCAACCAGAAGGGTGACCAGAAAAGGGGANCCTATGATCCGTTCCTTCTTTGCCCGCATGTTCTATAAAGTGATGAACAGAATTTCTGAAACGGAAATTGTAGACGGAGCCAGAGACTTTCGGCTGATGACCCGCCAGGTGGTGGATGCCTTGCTTTCCATGAAGGAATATAACCGGTTTACCAAGGGAATCTTCGGCTGGGTAGGATTTAATACCAAGTGGATCGAATTTGAAAA
>JAAVBZ010000027.1:16769-73951 GCA_014803415.1 Lachnospiraceae bacterium | reverse complement strand
ANNNAAAAAAGGGAGAGACCAAGTGGTCTTTTTGGAGGCTGTTCATTTATTCCATTGAGGGGATCACTTCTTTTTCTACGGCGCCGCTTGCTTTTGCGGCGTTTATGGGCGTGCTGTTTTGTCTGGCCTCCTTTGCGCTGATCATATTCACAATTGTCAGGAAGGCACTTTTCGGCGATCCCACATCGGGATGGCCCTCCCTTGTGTGCATCATCTCCATGATCAGCGGCGTACAGCTTTTTTGTCTGGGGATCGTGGGAGAATATCTGGCCAAAACGTATATGGAAGTAAAAAATCGTCCAATCTATCTGGTAAAAGAGGAAATATAGATGGAAACCGGAGACAGACTTATCAGTGTTATCGTACCGGTTTACAATGCCGGTAAATATATAGAAGAAACCATTCATATGGTGGAAAAGCAGACCTATAAAGAGTGGGAACTGATCCTCGTTGATGACTGTTCCGCAGATAACAGCAGGAAGCTTATAAAGGATCGCATAGCTGCCAGAAAAGATGGAAAGATCAGACTGATCGAAAAAGAGACAAATGAAGGCGCTGCCATGGCAAGAAATACCGGCATGGATGCGGCCAGGGGCAGATACATTGCATTTCTTGATGCCGATGACGTCTGGATGGCGGACAAGCTCCAGAAAGAACTTGCATTTATGGAAGAAAAGCAGGCTGCTTTTGTCTGTACGGCTTATGAATTCGGAGATGAAAAGGCAAGGGGAACAGGAAAAATAGTGCATGTTCCGGAAACCCTTACCTATAAAAAGGCACTTTCAAGAACCGTTATTTTTACTACCACGGTACTTCTTGATACGTCAAAGACGGGCAGGGAGCTGATCCATATGCCCCAGGTCAAAAGTGAAGATACAGCCCTCTGGTGGAAGCTTTTGCGCAGCGGTTTTACGGCCTACGGTCTTGATGAAGTGCTTGCTATTTACAGAAGACCGGCGAAATCCCTGTCCTCTAATAAACTGGAAGCGATCAGAAGAATCTGGTATCTGTATCGGAAACAGGAGGGGCTTTCCGTGCTTCAAAGTATCAGGTATTTTATTTTTTGGGCTTTTCGGGCTGCCATAAGAAGAATATAGAATATTAGAGGTATACAAGTGGAATATTTGAAATCCTTAAAAAAAATCATAGTGCTTTGGATGGGATATGTGGGACTTCTGTTTCAAACGGCTGTTTATGCATATATTTGGCTGGAATATTATTACCCCATTATCAGCAGGTTTACAGCCCGTTTGAAATATACCAAAAATGGACATATCGGTATCGTTTTTATTTATCTGGTATTACTGTTCTTTTTTTCTCATACCTACGGCGGGTTAAAGATCGGCTATCTGAAGTCGCTTGATCTGTTTCTGTCGCAGGCTTTTGCGCTTATTTTTGTAAATGTATTTACTTATCTGCAGTTGTCTCTGATGAATAACTGGTGGCTGAAGCCCGATTATTTTCTGGTAGCAACTGTAGTTCAGATGTTGTTTTCAGGGATTTGGAGCATTCTCTGGAACTTTTGTTATAAAAAAGCATTCCCGCCCAGAGATCTGCTGCTTGTTTATGGAGAGCGTCCTATAGAAGATATTATGCAGAAATTTGCTTCCCGAAAGGATAAGTACAATATTGCAGAATGCGTTAATATAAAAGAAGGCATAAAAGCCATAGAAGAGGAGATCGAAAAAGCGTACAGCGCTGTGATCTTATGGGATATTCCTACAGAAGAGAGAAATAAACTCCTGAAGTTCTGCTACAGCAGATCGGTCAGGGTCTATATGATGCCCAAGATACCGGATGTACTGATCAAGGGATCCGATCAGCTGCACCTTTTTGATACGCCCATCCTGCTTACCAGGGAATATGCGCTGACGGTAGAGCAGAGAATTACCAAAAGGCTGATCGATATTATATGTGCATTGATCCTTACTATAGTGACTTCTCCCATTATGCTGATCACAGCCATTTGTATTAAGTGTTATGACGGAGGGCCTATACTTTACAAGCAGGTGCGTTGTACCATGGGCGGCAGGGAATTTAAGATCATGAAGTTTCGGAGTATGCGCGTAGATGCGGAAAAGGACGGAGTTGCAAGGCTGGCGGCAAGAAATGACAGCAGGATCACACCCATAGGCAGGTTTATCCGGACAGTCAGGATCGATGAGCTGCCGCAGCTTTTCAATATACTGGCCGGGGATATGTCCTTTATCGGACCCAGGCCGGAAAGACCTGAAATTATTAAGCAGTATGTAGAGGAAATGCCGGAATTCGTATTCCGTATGAAGGTAAAAGCGGGTCTTGCAGGTTATGCACAGGTCTATGGCAAGTATAATACAACGCCCTATGACAAGCTGAAACTGGATCTGTCTTATATTGAGAATTATTCTGTCCGAATGGATTTAAGACTAATGCTTCTGACTTTAAAGATCCTGATAAAGCCGGAGAGTACGGAGGGCGTGGACAGTTCCCAGACAACTGCTATGAAGTCTGAGGGAAAGAGTGAAGAGGGAAGCAAAGATGAATGAAGAGTATAGAAAAAGAGGAATGGACTTAAAACGCCTCTATCTGTGCATTCAGGGCAAAATATGGCTGGTTCTGATGCTGATAGTCACGGGAGCAGTATTTGGGGGCGTTATCTATCAGGTGGCGAGAGCCATGCGCATGCCCATTACTTATGAAGGAAAGTCCAAGCTCTATATCAGCTTCGGACTGGACGACAGCGGAGAAGTTTATCAGTATTACAACGGTTATACATGGAATGATCTTCTGGATACGGATCCTATTTTAAACAGAATTATGGAATATGTGCCCGACAGCTACAGCGAAGAAGATGTACGAGAAGCAACTACGGCGGAGATCTTATCGGATATCAGGCTGCTTACCATTACGGTAAACGGCGGTACGGAGAAATTTGTAAGGGAGATCCAGAGAGCCGTGGAAGACGGGCTGGAGGAATATGCCAGTGACAGTGATGAACTAAAAAGGATCGAGGTAATAAAGACGGTTGAACCTGTCCGCGTTTATTGGGATGACAGGACGTTTACAGCCTGTGTCACGGGAGGAGTGATCTTTGCAGTGATCGCCTGTCTTGCTATGGCGTTTGTTTATATTCTGGACGAATCTGTTTATGTACAAAGTGACGTGGAGAAAAAATACCCTTATAAGGTGCTGGGGATCATGACAGCGAAACAAAAAGGGCTGCAGCCCTATGCCAGAGAACTGCAGGCTAATTTTTCCTATATTCTCGGGGACAAAAAGAAATTTGCCATGATCGATATGGGAGATCACAGTGACATAAAAAGAATAGATCTGGAACTGGTGTTAAATGCAGGAGAAAAGGAATTCGTAGGCGGAGACGGTGAAGCGGGAGGTCTTACATGGACGCTTCCCAAGGATCCCGACGAGGATAAGACCGGAGAAGAATGGGAAGCTGTTCCTTTTAACCAGAGTGTACTGTCCGAGAAAGAATTAGCTGTAATAAGAGAACTTGGAGGCGCGGTATTGCTTCTGCCTTTTGGAGAGGATCTAAGCCGTAAGACATCACGTGTGATAAGTCTTCTTAAAAATCAGGAATGTCCGGTGCTGGGCATGGTAATTTCCCAGGCGGATGAAGATTTTCTGAACAGATATTACAGTTAAGGGAGCTTTGCCATGAAACTGCAGGTACTGGCGGCAGCAGTTGACAAAGATGCAAAAAAGCTTGCAGAAAGTATGAATCTTGCTACAGATGCTATTATTGTCAATCAGTGTGACCGCTATTCTTATGAAGAATTTGAATACAGAAATAAAGAGATCCGCTGTTTTTCCATGAAGGAAAGAGGAGTGGGACGAAGCAGAAATACGGCTTTGCTCCATGCAAGCGGTGATATTGTCCTGTTTTCTGATGAAGATATCCGCTTTCATGCGGGGTATGAGAAGCAGGTGCTTGCGGCCTTTGCGAAAAACCCTGATGCGGATCTGATCACTTTCAATTTTAAGGTGGATGAAAGGAGAGCTACTTATCGGAACGGGAAGGAGAGGCCTGTACGCTGGTATAATTACGGCAGATACCCTACTTACAGCGTAGCGGCAAGGCTGGAAACCCTTCACAGATGCAATGTCAGCTTTTCTCTTCTGTTTGGGGGAGGAGCAAAGTACAGCAACGGAGAGGACAGTTTGTTTCTGCACGACTGCCTGAAAAAGGGTATGCATCTGTATACTTCCACCGAGGAGATCGGGGAAGAGATCTATCGGGAATCTACCTGGTTTAAGGGATATAATGAAAAATTTTTTGTGGACAGAGGAGTATTGTATCATCACCTTTACGGCAAAGCGGCAAAAATTTTTGCGCTGCGTTTCCTGTATGCCCATAGAGATGAAATGTGCTGTGAGATCCCGCTGGGAGAGGCATACAGAATGATGAGCCGGGGGATTGCAGAGGGAAGAGGAAGATAACAGATATTGATAGAGGTGACTTATGGTTTTATATGTTGGAGCGGCCCTTGTCACTGTCCTTTTGGGACTTATGGTAAACAGCCGCGTGGAAAAGGCGGAAGGTGTGATCACCAGGCAGCAGATGCTGAATACGCTGGGGCTTTTGTCGATCTTCCTGACCTTGTTTGCTATTTCGGCATGCAGGCTGAATGTAGGTAATGATTATGCCAAATATGTGGAGTTCATGCATCTTATTAACTGTGATGCTTATGTACCTACGGAATTTGGATTTAATTCTATTGTAAAACTGCTTTATCAGATCAGCGGATTTGAAAATTATCTGCTGGTATTTGCTTTTTTTGCTTTTTTTACGGTGCTTTTGTTTCTGACGGCGATTTACAGACAGGCTGATTCTTTTGGATTCAGCTTTTTCTTGTTTATGACGCTGGGCTATTATTTTCAGTCTTTCAGTACAGTGCGGTATTATCTGGCTCTTGCTATTGGGGTATGCGCCATTCCTTATGTTCTCCGCAAAGAGTGGTTTAAATTTATTTTTCTGATAATTCTTGGCGCAACGCTGCACAAATCCCTTCTGGTAGTGATCCCGCTTTACTTTTTGGCATCGATTACATGGAAAAAGTGGCAGCTTGCCCTGATGGCAGTATTTTGCAGCACCTTCTTTTTCCTGCAGGACTTTTATCTCAGGGCGGTAGTTTTTCTGTATCCTACTTATGAGGAGACGGAATACCTGGAAGGCGGTACCAGTTATGTGAATATTGCAAGATGCTTTGCCGTGTTTGTGCTTGCCCTCCTTTTGTACCAAAAAACGGTAAAGAATAACAGACGTAATCAGTTTTATTTTTACTGTAATCTGGGAGCCCTGGTCATGTATGTGTGCTGTTCTTTTCTTCCGATCATTTCGAGGATCGGGTATTATCTGACCATTACCCATATCTTTTTTATTCCGGCGCTCGTAAACAGCGTGGAGAATAAAAAGCTTAAGAAACTGCTTACCATAGGTACGGTGGCAGCGGGTATTCTGTACTTTGCCCTGCTGATGCGAAGAGCCTATGATCCGGGATTTCGGATACTGCCTTATGAGACCTTTATGTTTCATGATATGGTGCCCATCCTGTCAGATGTGAATTAGGAGAGAGTGGAAATGGAACCGAAATTTTCTGTTGTAGTGGTTTGTTTAAACCCGGGTGATAAATTAAAGAATACGCTTGAGAGCATTGAAAGGCAGACTTTTACGGACTATGAGATCGTGGTAAAGGACGGACTTTCAAAGGATGGATCGATCGCTTTTGCAAGGAAGCTGCAGGAAAAGTTTAAGCAGCGTGCGCTGGAAAACGGAAAAGAACTGCCGGTTTTAACCCTTTCAGAGCAGAAAGATACGGGAATTTACGACGCCATGAATCAGGCTGCCGCCCTTTCCAAAGGCAGATATCTTTATTTCCTGAATTGCGGAGATACTTTTTATGATGAGAATGTGCTTTCTCAGATGGCGGAATTGATAGAAGAAAATCCGGCGGCTCAGGGAATTTATTATGGAAATATTTATGAAAGGGTGACATCTCAGGTGGTGACATCTAATCCTCGAATAGATGCTTTTGCCTGCTACCGGAATGTGCCCTGTCATCAGGCCTGCTTTTATGACAGGAAACTGCTGGCAGCTCATCCCTTTGATACAAGGTATCAGGTAAGAGCAGACTATGAACAGTTCTTGTGGTGTTTTTTTCAGGATCATTTCAAGGAAGGCGTATCCTTTTCTTACAGGAATATGCTGATCGCTGATTATGAAGGCGGCGGATTTTCCGAAAGCAGGGAAAACAGAAAGCTTTCCGAAAAAGAACACGAAGAGATTGTGCATAAGTATATGTCCCGCGCTCAGGTGATGAAATATAAGCTGATCATGTGGATGACTTTGGCGCCTCTTCGGACGAAAATAGCCCGGAATGAAAAGACAGCAGGGATCTACAACAGACTGAAGAAAATGCTGTATAGCAGAAAGTGATGAAAGAATATGAAAAAGGTTTTATGGGTCTGCAATATTATGCTGCCGGTGATTGCCAGGGAGCTTCATCTTCCTTACAGCAACAGGGAAGGGTGGCTTTCCGGTATCTTTGATCAGATGACCACAGGTGATACCACGTGGAATGCCATAGGCATTCCACGGGAAGAATTGGAGCTTTCTGTATGCTTTCCGGTAAATGACAGGGCGCTTTTGCAGATTTTTACGGTGGGCCGTACCACATGCTATGGATTTTATGAGGATTTGAATACCCCGGAAATTTATGATAAAGACCTGGAGAAGCAGTTTGATGCAATTTTTGCACATGCGAAGCCTGACATGATCCATATTTTCGGAACGGAGTTTCCCCATGCTTTGGCAGCGGCAAGAGCATTCGGCAGACCGGAAAGGACACTGATCGGCATCCAGGGACTTTGCTATGAGATCGCCAAAGTATATATGGCGGGACTTCCCGATAAAGAGCAAAAGAAAGTTACTTTCAGGGATTTGTTAAGGAAAGATTCTTTAAAGCAGCAGCAGGAAAAATTCTATCTGAGAGGTAAAAATGAGATCGAAGCCATA
Source organism: Lachnospiraceae bacterium (assembly GCA_014803415.1). Taxonomy (GTDB): domain Bacteria; phylum Bacillota; class Clostridia; order Lachnospirales; family Lachnospiraceae; genus Suilimivivens. Next base: position 66,942 of record JAAVBZ010000027.1, on the reverse strand, counting down.
AGCCTTTCGGGCCATATAACAGGAAGAACTAAGTTTGACAGGACGGGCTCGGCGAGGATCAATAAAGAGGCTGTATATCACAGTATGAACGAGACCATGCGGAGCAGCTTTTATGAAGGAAGATGGAGCCTTGACGGGTGTGAGAAACACAGTATTTTCTTAGGGCAGGGAGACTATCCCCTAAAGGGGTTCCACTTTTTATTGCAGGCCATGCCTGAGATTATAGAGAAATATCCGGATGCGGTTTTATATGTATCGGGAAACAGCGTGATCTCCCACAGAACATTAAAAGAAAAATTGAAACTTCCGGCTTATGGAAAATATCTGCTGAAACTGATCAGCAGGTACGGACTTGAGGATAAGGTGATCATGACAGGAAAGCTTACAGAAGAAGAAATGAAGGAGAGATTTTTGAGATCTCATGTATTTGTCTGTGCTTCCGTACTGGAAAATTCTCCCAACACTGTAGGAGAAGCCATGCTGCTTGGAGTGCCCACAGCGGCGTCAAGGACGGGAGGAATTCCTGATATGATCACGGACGGAGAAGACGGAATTTTGTTTGAGGCAGGAGATTCTAAGGCAATTGCAAAGGCTGTCTGCAGGATATTTGATGAGAGGGCGTGGGAAGATGGGAAAACTCTTTCGGAGAGATTATCGGAAAATGCAGCAAAAAGAGCCGGGAGAGTGCATGCCGGAGAGACGAATTACAGGCGGCTCCTTGAAATTTACGGCAGTATTTTAGGAGAGTAGACTATGACGATCACCTTTATATCCAATTATATCAACCACCATCAGATTCCCTTTTCAAATGCCTGTTATGAGAAGCTGAAGGAAGGATTTCACTTTATACAGACCCAGCCTATGGAGCAGGAGAGAATTGATATGGGCTGGCATACAGACGGCGTTAAGCTTCCCTATGTGGTATGCCTGTATGAGGAAGAAGATAGGGGACGTGCCCTGATCATGGAAAGTGATATTCTGATCGCGGGATGGACCGGCCGTGAAGACCTGATCGGAGAACGGCTTAAGGCGGGAAAGCCTGTGATCCGTGTCAGTGAACGCCTCTACCGGGAAGGTCAGTGGAAAGCTGTTTCTCCAAGAGGGCTGATCCGCAAATACAAGGATCATACCAGATACAGAAGGCAGAAAGTATATCTGCTCTGCGCCGGTGCTTATGTGCCTTCCGATTTCCATATTATCAGAGCCTATCCGGGAAAAATGTACAAGTGGGGATACTTTCCGGAGACCGTTCATTATTCGGAGGAACAATGGAAAGGACTAAAACCGGAGGGAGATACTCTTCATATTGTCTGGGCAGCAAGGTTTATTCCGCTGAAGCATCCGGAGTTTATGGTAAGGCTGGCAGAAGAACTGAAGAAAAGAAAGGATCTGTGGTCAGGGGATAAGAGCAGTTTCAGGAATTTCTGCATCCATATGGCGGGCAGCGGAGAAATGGAAGAGGAGATAAAAAAGCTGGCAGAGGAAAAGCAAGTAACAGAGTACATGAGATTTCACGGTTTTCTTTCGCCGGAAGAGGTACGTAAGATCATGGAAGGCTGTCACATCCACATTTTTACCAGCGATCATTTGGAAGGATGGGGAGCTGTGGTGAATGAAGCCATGAACAGCGGCTGCGTTGTAGTCGGCAATGCGCAGGCAGGAGCGATCCCCTATTTGATCCGTCATAAGGACAACGGATTCATTTATCCGAATGGAAATTTCGAAAAAATGAAAGAAGAAGTGGTGTATCTGGCGACCCATGATGAGGAAAGAAAGGATATGGGAAGAAAGGCTTACGAGACCATTTCCCGGCTCTGGAATGCAGAGCATGCCGCAGATGAGATGATCCGCTTTGCAGGCGAGATCCTTACAGGGGAAGGGGAGCCGTCGGCTGCAGATAAGGGACCATTAAGTCCGGCGCCGGTAATATCACCGGGGAAGATGTATCAGGCGGCTTTGCAGGGGAAGCTTTGGAAATAAAAAGAATTGAGGGAAGGATATTTATGGAAGGAAATAACAGGCCGGTATTTATCAGCGTGATCGTACCGGTTTACAATACGGTGGAATATCTGCCAAGGTGTGTAGATTCTATCCGCAGGCAGACTTACAGGAATCTGGAGATCATTCTGGTGGATGACGGCTCCACCGATACCAGCGGAGCCATGGCGGAGAAATTTGCCCTGGAAGATAAAAGAGTAAGGGTTTTTCATAAAGAAAACGGCGGTTCTTCTTCTGCCAGAAATCTGGGAATAGAAAAAGCCAGAGGGGATTATATCGGCTTTGTAGACAGCGATGACTATATCGAGCCGGAAATGTATGAAAGACTTCTTTCGGTAGCGCTTTCTGAAAATCTGCCCATGGTGCAGTGCTCAAGAGACGAGATCGACGACCAGGGCAATCTTATGGAAAATGTATGCATTCCGCCAGAAGAGCCAGAGCTGTGGGAAGATGAGAAATTTATGCGAGAACTTCTGATGCACAGAGGGGACTGTTCTTTCTGCACCAAACTGATCCGGACTGATCTGCTTAAAAGTCATCGTTTCCCGGAGGGGGAACTGAATGAGGATTTCAGGCTCCTTATAGAGCTTTTGCCGCAGATTCCCTTAACGGCAATCCTGCCGCAGCAGGATTATCATGTGTTTTACCGTTATGGAAGTAATACCAGAACCCGGAACAAAGATGAATTCCCAAGGGTTTTTATGGATATAGTAAACAATGCGGACAGAGCACAGGAACTGGTGGCTAAGGAATATCCGAATCTGCTCAAGGAAGCCGAACGGTTTGCTTTATATCAGCGCCTGGATTATATGCTGCATATTCCCATATCCATGATGAATAAGAAAAATACTTTTTATGTGCAGGTATGTACCTATTTAAAACATCACAAAAAGGAGATCAGAACGAATCCTTATCTGACCAAAAAGAACAGGCAGTATCTGATGCTGTTTGCTGCCATGCCGGTGCTGGTGCGCAAGGTGCATGCAAAATTAAAGAGACTGGAGTGACCATGGATTTGACCGATAAATTAAAGGGAAAAAATTTAAAAATACTGGCAGCGGCAGTATTTCTGGTTCTGCTTTTGCTTCAGCTTGCGTTTTTGTGTTATTTTGGGGGACATAAGGAAGGATTTCATGAGGATGAATTTTATTCCTATTACTCCACCAACAAAACAGCAGGGCTTTTTGTAAATGACCGGCAGTGGGTGGAAAGGAACGAATTCCGCAATGATTTTGTGGTGCTGAAAGGAGAACAGTTCCGGTATGGTATCGTAAAGCAGATGCAGTCCTGGGATGTGCACCCGCCCCTTTATTATTATATTCTTCATACGGCCTGCTCTCTGTTTCCCGGTATTTTCAGCAAGTGGCTGGGGATCGGAGTGAATCTGATCGCCTTTGTTCCCTGTTTTTTCCTGCTGGCTTATCTGGCGTATAGCTGCGCAGCGGAAAAAGAAAAGGAAGAAAGCCGGAAAAAGGCTGGTTTTCTTGCTTTTGCCACATGTCTGTTCTGGGGATTTTCGGCAGCAGTGATCTCGGGAGTTATGTTTATCCGTATGTATCAGTGGCTCACATTATTCGTGCTTTTATGTGCCTGCCTCCATATCAGGGCGGTTAAAAAGCAGAATTTCGGGCCCTCCTTTCTGATCCCGCTTGCAATCACCGTATTTTTAGGCTTTATGACACAGTATTACTATATTATTTTCCACTTCTTTTTAGGAGCAGCATTCTGCTTTATGCTTTTAAGGGAAAAGCGGATAAAGGATCTGATCGGCTATGCGGCTTCCTGCGCTATAGGACTGGCACTGGCCATTTGCTATTACCCTTCCAGTATGTCTCATATTTTCAGGGGATACAGAGGAACGGAAGCCGTCAGTGAGTTCAGCAATGCAGGAAATACCATAGAGAGGCTTCGTTTTTTTGGACAGTTGTTTGATCAATATGTGGTAAACGGGAATCTGGCCGGATTTCTTTTGATCATATGTCTTTTGTGGATCACGGTATCTTATTTGGAAAAAAGAAAGGGAACTGCAGGAAGGAATTTACTGGATGAGGAAAGGAAAAAGACAAGACAGGCGGTGGGCCTTTTGCTTTTTGCCTGCGGGGGTTACTTTTTTACCATTTCAAAAACGGCGCTTTTACTGGGAGAGACATCTAACCGCTATCAGCTACCCGTTTATGGGATAATTCTCTTTTTGCTGTTGTATTTTTTGGTCACGCCGGTAGAAATGCTGATAAACAGATACGGAAAAGAAAAGCGGAAAACAGAAAAAGTAAAGAGGGCAGCAGCCCTGATCCTTTCGGCTGTTATTCTAATGATCGATGGTACGGCTCTTAAGAACGGCAGAGTCTTTTTCCTTTATGAGGAAGAAAAAACGGTGATGGAATATGTGAAAGCAAATGAAGATGCGGCCGTTGTGGTATTTTATAATGAAGCATCTCCCGATAATGTGTGGAGGCTTTCCGATGAACTGATGGTGTTTTCTGAAATATACCTTGCCTGTGCGGGAAATATGGAAAGTATTATGGATGAAAAGATTACAGGAAGTGATAAACTGCTTGTTTATGCAGCCGATCATGAAAGCAGGGAAGCATGCCTGGACCTGTTGCTTAAAAGTAATGAAAATCTGTCGGAATATCAGATGATTGCCCAAAAACCCATATGGACATTATACGAACTGCATTAAACACTGAGAAATAAAATTGATGTCAGATACATTTTATGGTAGAATAGTTAGGATAATACGATTGGAGGAACATTATGTTATTGGATAATAAAACGATTCTTATTACCGGAGGAACGGGTTCTTTTGGTAAATGCTTTACAAAATATGTATTGGCTCACTATCATCCCAAGAAGATCATTATTTTTTCCCGTGATGAATTCAAGCAGTTTGTAATGGAAAGAGAATTCAGGGAATATGCGGATAAGATCCGTTTCTTTATCGGAGACGTAAGGGATAAAGAAAGGCTTACGAGAGCTTTTGAGGGTGTGGACTATGTTGTTCATGCAGCAGCTCTTAAGCAGGTTCCGGCCTGTGAATACAATCCCAACGAGGCCATCAAGACCAATATTCATGGAGCCCAGAATGTGATCGATGCAGCCCTTGATACGGGGGTAAAGAAAGTAGTTGCCCTTTCTACGGATAAGGCAGTCAATCCCGTCAATCTGTATGGCGGAACCAAACTGGTATCGGACAAGTTGTTTATTGCAGCAAATGCCTATGCGGGCACTAAGGATATTAATTTTTCCATTGTCCGCTACGGAAATGTGGCAGGAAGCCGCGGCTCCATTATTCCTGTATTCCACAATATTATCAAAAACGGCGGAAATGAGCTTCCCGTTACGGATTATCGCATGACCCGTTTCTGGATCAGCCTGACACAGGGAGTAGAGCTTGTGATCAAAGCCCTGGAAGAAGCTACGGGCGGCGAAACATTTATCAGCAAGATTCCTTCTTTTAAGATCACAGATCTGGCAGAAGCTATGCTGCCCGGCTGCAAGATGCCGCAGATCGGTATCCGTCCGGGAGAAAAGCTGCATGAGATCATGGTGACGGTAGAGGATTCTGCAACTACTTATGAATATGACAAGCATTTTATTGTATATCCCCAGGTAGTATGGAATGATAAGCAGAAGATCAATACAAGCGGTAAAAAGGTAGAAGAAGGCTTTTCCTATAGCTCGGGCAATAATACAGAATGGCTTTCTGTGGAGCAGATCAGGGAGCTTCTTAAGACGGTAGAACTGGAAAAGTAATTGCATATTGTAGATTTGCGTGCGTCGGATATTCCGGCGCACTTTTTGCAGGAAGGGAATAAGATAGGATAGATACGTGATCATTAAGGAGATATTTTTATGGATTTGATGGTAAAAGAAGAATTTTTGAAAAAAGCAATAACTCTTCATGAAAAATTCCCTGTAGTGGATGCCCACCTTGACCTGGCGGGAGAGATCCTTCTGCGCAGACAGCTGGGGGAAAAAGAGGTCATCCGTAAACGTTACCTGAAAAACTGGAATATAGCAGGTATCAAATTGATAGTCTCTTCTGTTTACGTGCCGACCAAAGTGATCCGGCAGGGAGGCAGTGAAGCTGCATGGAAGAATGCTTTGAGGCAGATAGAGGCTCTTACTATGGATATGACAGGAATGGAAGAGGTAATGATGGTAAGAAGCAGAAAAGATCTGAAAAAGGTGATAAAGGGGGACAAAATCGGCATACTTGTTTATATGGAAGGACTTGACTGTATCGGTGAGGATTTAGGACGGCTTGAAACCCTATACGGCATGGGAGTAAGAGGGGCTTCTCTTACATGGAGCAGGAAAAATGCACTTGGCTGTGGGTGCTGTAAAGCGGGAGAAAAGATTCAGATCACAGGCGGTCTGACGCAGAAAGGCAAGGAGGCTGTCAGGGAGCTTGAGAATCTTTCCATGTTCCTTGATATCAGCCATCTGAATGATGACGGATTTGAAGATGTAAAAACGGTTGCGAGAAAGCCCTTCTGCGCTACCCATTCCTGTGCCAAAGCTGTTTATGATAATTACCGGAACCTGACAGATGAACAGATGGAATATCTGGCGTCACAGGGCGGCGTTATGGGACTTAACGGTTGTAAGTATATTGCCGGTTCCCTTAGCGGTAACCATTTGGAAATGCTCTGCCGGCATGCAGAATATGAAGCCGAGAAGGCAGGAAGGGAGCATGTGGGCTTTGGATTTGATCTGTGCGATTCTTATGATGAAGCCGACAGGGCACTTGAAAACAAGGAAACAGACAAAGAACCGGAACTGTGCGACTGCTTTCTTAACCATGGACAGATTCCGCTCCTGACGGCGGCTCTTTTACAAAGAGGCATGGATGAGAAAACAGCAGCAGGCATTCTGGGAGGTAATTTTTTACAGTTTTTTAACAGCGTTCTTCCTTAGATACAGACAATGCGATCAGGGGATTAAAACCGGAAGCCTGTTACTTTAGAATATTAAATCTGTCTTCAAAAAGCAGCCACCCGGCACGAAACAGCTTCATGATCTGCCAGACGCCGATACCCCTTAGGCCATATTCTGGCAGAAGAGAATATTTCTCCTGCAGGCTTCTGACATCCTCAAACCAGACCTCATGCTGGATACCGTTTTCTTCATAATTAAAAAAGGGAGACATGGCAACTTCATCAAAAGAAATAACGGCATCCCGGGCTATGGCAATCTGGACAGCTTCCAGATTACTGATGGTCCGGGCTTTGGAAACGCCTCTTTCATAAGGAAGGGTAAAATCATATCCGTAGTTCGGTATTCCTAAGCTTATTTTTGAAGGCGTAATTCTGGTAACTGCATATTCCACTACTTCACGTACTTTATTAATGGGGGCGACAGCCATTGCGGGGCCGTACGTATATGGATATTTAAGTCATAAGTAATAAATAAAATTATTCAGGCACTTTAGGATAGACATGGATAGTAAAATTTGCGTTATCCAGTTGTCCTTTTTTATTACGTTCATTTTTTTCATAGGTAACTTTGGTTATCACTTCTGTTAACATCTGATTTTGTGCTTCAATTGTACTGCTGTAGTAAGTATCTAAAAGATTTTTTAATTTAGGCAGAAAAGAAGAACGTGCTTCATCAGCTGTTTCTAAATCCTTAATTTCTTTAAGAATCATATCACGACTGGCATTCAGTGAAGACAGTTCGGTTTTCAATGTCTGTTGCCTTTCCTTAAAAACATCGAGAGTATATATCTCCTGCTCCAATAAGGAATAAGTTTTTTGGAGCTGATTATTAGTGATAGTAATATCTTTCTCAACTTTGGCAAGAAGATCTCTGCGGTTTCGGATCTCATTTTCAACCGGTCTTTCTTTAAGATGCCTCCGCAGATCAAATTCGTAAGACTTTACCCAGGCATCAAGGAATTTAAGCAGCTCTTCTTCCACGAGATAAAGAGGGGAAGATATATTGTCACAATATCGGTTGGGACATTTAAGCGTAGAATATTTGTTTCTGTTATTTGGGGCAAGCCGAGTCATAAGTGCACCGCATTTCTGACAATAAACAATACCGGATAATGGGTTTTGAAGTATAGCAGTTGAAGGGACTGTTTTCTTTCTTCGTTCTTTACGTATTTGAGCAGTCAGGGAAAACAATTCATCACTAATAATTGCCTGATGCTTGCCAGGAGCAACTAAGTGGTTGGGATCATATACCCTTTTCTTAACGATTCTGCCATTTTCAGAAGTCTTGATCTCTTTGTATTGCCCAAAAAAGACTCTTCCGGTATAAGTAATATTCTTTAGCATATCTCCTATAGTGGCTCTTGACCATCTTTCATTGACTGTAGGCTTAATGCCCAAAGAATCCAGCTTGACAGCAATAGAGTCAGTACCAAGACGCTGCATGGATCCATCAGGCTGCTGAAAACCATAACAATACCAGTTAAAGATCTGCTTTACTACTTCCGCCTGCTCAGGAACAATTTCAAGAGAATATCCTTTGGTAAGGCGTACCCTTTTGTATCCGTAGGGAGCAGCTCCGCCAACATAATTACCTTCTTTGACAGATGCAATACGTCCACGCTGCAGACGGCGGGTTATGGTCTTGTATTCGCGCCTGGACATAAACAGGCCGAATTCAAAGTATTCTTCGTCAAATTCATTGTTAGGATCATAAGTCTTGGTAGGCGTGATAATAACGGTATCGGAGTATTTAAAGGCGTCGGCTACCAGTCCCTGATCCCTTGTGTTTCCGCGGGCAAGCCTTTCTACTTCAATAACAAATACACCGTCCCACATACCGGTTTCTACATCAGCAAGAAGATTTTGCATAACAGGACGGTCAGAAATTGTATCACCAGATACTACTTCCGAATAGAATTTAGTGATAGGCTTTTGAAGTTTTTCAGATAGTTCAATTAAGATACGTTTGTGACGTGCAAGTGTTTCTTCTTCTCCCCGAAGCTCTGCATCTCGATCAGTGCGGCTCTTACGCAGATATGCACAGTATTTTTCCATCATAATAATTCTCCTTGAATTATATTTATCCTATGTGGAGCTTGGCTTTTAATGCGTCCTGTAATACCTGGGAAAAATTAATATTCTGCTCAAGGGCAGCAGCATTAAGCCACGCAGGAATAGTAAGTGTTTTTTTAACAGACTTTTCAAAGTGTGCTTTGGCATATAATGCAACATCTACGGATACCATATTAACAAAAGAATCTCCTGACTCAATATCTAGTTCTTTTGCGATACTCACCGGATTTATATCACTTAACTGCGAAGGATCCGGAACAGGCTCTCCGTCCATCTGGCAGGTGTAGAGATAACCGGCCAGACAATCAATGGCCATTTCCATTGATTTTTCCAAAGTATTACCGCATGTAGAAAGCCAGTTTAGATCTGGAAAAATAACTGAATAACCATTTTCTTCTTTGAAAAAGCAAGCTGGATACATTGATAACATATAAATTTACCTCCTGATTTTATGAATATACAGACAGAGGGGCTATTTAAGCCCCGCCTGTTTTTTGATGGAATTTTCTGTACCTTTGGGAAGATCCTTACTGTGAAAAGGTATTGTAACTTTCCCAGGCTTTGTCGGATGTATGTAATGCTTATGTGAACCTACTTGACTTTTAAATACCCATCCGTCTGCAAGGATTGTCTTTTCCATCTCTTTTGGTGTTATTGGCATTGTGTATTTCCTCCTTGCAATATTATAATAACATATAATACGTGTTGAGTCAATACGTATTAATTAAATTTGCAAATAAATATATAAAATGATGCAAAAATGATGCAATTCTGATGCAAAAATGATGCTATTATCGTGTATAATAACTGTAGAAATCATTAATACATTAGTGGACAATTATAATTATCAGACGCAGGAATACATAGAAAAACTTCCGGACTTTTAAAAGATGCAATATGATACTTTATTTAATTGTAATAAAAAGTAAGAAAGTTGGCAGTAGGTGTTGAATAGTATAATATTTATGCAATGAACAACTAATTGACTCTCAATAATGATTATGTTATTTTTAAACAGTAATTTGAATTGCATCAAAGTGATAGTAAGATTACCTATAATTCCATTGACAAACCTAAAAAAAAGAGTAGAATGAGGTAAGAAAAGTGCCAAATTATGGATATATTTTACAAATGAGGGGAGTTTGGGAAATGCCAAATGAAAAATTTTTTATCAAAATTGGAAACAAAGTGATAAAAGGAAGTGCTATTCTATTAGTAATTATTGCCCCACTTATAGTATCTTTTGTGGCAAATATGACATATGACTGGTTTAAGGATAAAGTGTCTAAAGACCCAGAAGTAACTTTAGAAGATTTACAAGCATCTATAAATAAAATTGAAGAACGTTTGGACAAGTTAGAAAATCCAGAGGAGTCGACTTCAGATAATAATATTACCATCGAAGGAGATAATAATACTATTAATTTGGGGAAGCTAAAACAACCCCCGGTTGGATTATTGGAAATATCCCAAGGTTCTGGAGAACTTGCTGTAAAATTAGGTGAGCCGACACAGAAGCTGATCGGTAGTATTCTTATAGATACAGAATGTGGGAACACATATACAGTGGAACAAGCAATTAACCAAGAAATATTATTAACATATAAAAATGGGAATGAAGAAATTTATTTTTTAGGGCAATTTAATGAAAACAATAATTGGAATGGTGAATGTTTGATTAATGTTTATGAAAATAATATTTTAAAGTCTATTATGGAAGCAAATTATGATAATGGAAGACTTACAACTTACAAGCAGGTTATTAAAACAAAAACATCGAAAGGTATTGATGTTTGGGGGATTTCTGATAAAGAGCACAAGGAAAAACATAACATTGGCGTAACAAAAAATTATATATATACTGTTTATAATCAAGAGGTGTCATCTGAAAATGTTAGCAAGGAAGACATGATTAAGGTTGATACATTTGAAGGTATAATGAAAGAAGTTTCGACATTAGAAGGATATTATAGCGGAAAGACCTCCAGTGGCCTCTATAATGATGATACTGGTAATGCATACATGGCCAAATATTATGAGGATGGGACAATCAGACTGCTCTATCGTGGTAGGTTTAAAGATGGATATCCAGAGGATAAAAGAAACACTGAAGAAGTATGGGGAATATCTTATTCAGAAGAAGGATTGTATTATGTGCGTAATGTTGGACGATATGAAAAGGGGCAGGCTAAATCTAGGTCGAATAAGGCTATTAGTATAGATGAAATCAATGAAATTGTCTCACAATATAATTTTGAGTGTGAATTAAAGTGGAAAGAAAACTAAATAAATACCATATAAAGTTACAAAACCCCGCGAAAGCGGGGTTTTTAAGTTGAACTATAACATATTCTTTAATAGTTGGGGCTAACGGCACTGGTTGCTGCCTGCTAATCATTCAATACATGTCTATTTATTATATTTTCTTTTAATCTGGATCATGAATGATCACATTATATAGGAGATAAGACAATCAGATAACCGCAGCGATCTCATGGAAAACAGGCTCCTGGAGCCGTAAAATGCATTATGCATAGAAAAATATGCATGATAATCAAAAAATTTTAAAGAAGTGTCTAATACAAGGCATTTTCATATTGCCACGATGATTTATTCATCCTATAGTTATATGACGCCCGCGGAATAGTCTGACCATCTTGTCGGCCTCAACAAAATGGTCAGATTCATATATATCAATCAACATAATAAAATTGCCAGAAATTATAGTAAACAACTATGAATTATTGATTTAATATAAAATTTTTTAAGGTTTTGTAAAATATTGTATTGTGAGATATGTGGTCATAATCAAAACACGTAGTATTATCGATATCGAAATTGGTAATAATTCTTTTAAATGAATTCATAAAAGAATTATTATTCATGCACTCAGTACTAAATTCAATATATGTCTTCCAGTTAGAAAAGTCCCAAATTTGTGTAATGTATTTATTCATATATACAAGTGAAAATGCTATTTTTTCTTGTATGTTTAAACTAGAAAAAATAAGCCTAATTAAATAAGATTCGTTTCGGTAGTATGAAAAACAAAGATTACGTGCGACTGCAAATTCTGTCAAGACCGTAGGTGCTGGCTGTGATAAGCCGCCTTGATCTATAAGAGCAGATAAGTCATATGAACAACATTTTTCAGGAACGTGTATACCCAAGTATATTGCATACTGTTTTTGACGATCGCTTAGAGGTGGATATTCTGAAAATGAAACAGTAGCAGATTCTTTATTATACTCAGAAGTTAATTTTGAAAGAGCATCATTCTCATCAATCGCAATGACTTTGACCGTTCGAATCCGATTAGTAGGGATATATTTTGCATGGATTACGTATTCATGCATACTCATATTATCTCCATAACATTTGATTGAATCTATTTCAGATTGGGTAATATCATCCCATTTTCGGTCTTCGTTACAAGATATAGGAGTCTCTAAAGTAGATGAAATCTTAAGTGAAGGAGCGTATGTAACACTCTCAGCTTTTAAAATATTATTATTGTTGTCGATATTGCTATTATCATATGAAGTGGAAGAGTTTGAAACTTTTGATTTAGTTGTAACATAAGAAATGATGAAAACTAATGGAACACCAATAATTACACCTATTACTAAAACTTTTAGCATAAATATTATAGTCTCAAAAATGAACATCACGATTCTCCTTAATGATAATAAAAAATTATGAGTTTTAATTCATCATTCAATAATATAAAAACTATATACAAAAAATATATCATGCTGGGATTAAAAATACAAATTCTATTAAATAAAATTACCAAAATTTACCAATAGACTTTCTAGAATATACCAATAAAATTAAATTATAGCTTTAATGTAAGGATTGGACTTTTTCCATATTGAAGTAATGGAAAGTATTATTATAATAAATTCTTGCATTATACAAACACTTGTTCTATTATAATAAAAGAACGAATGTTCGTAACTCTAAAAGCTTAAATTGAAGTAGAAAATTGCAAAAGATAGTAAAGGGGAATTACGAAGATGAAAAATGAAAGAGAAAACCATAGTTGTTTTAATTATGATGAACTTATAATTGAAATGATAAAAGAAATCAATGACGATAACTTCAAAAGAAGGATATACATATCCATAAGAGAATATTTAAGAGAAAGAAGAAAGCCGGGGTGATCCGGCTTATTCATTTTCAATAGCTAATATTTTTTTCATAAAGTTTTCAATATCCTTGAGAACTTCAGGATTTGTTTCTGCAATTGCATTCACCCATCGAATAATTGTTGCATCATCAGTTCGTTGTAATTTTCCCAGATTAATAGCATATCGATCATCTTGGCTAATAGGGGACTGCATTTCTCCTTCACCAGTACGGAGCCACTCTTCGTTAATATCGAATTCTCTGCATATAGAAAGTAGAACAGTATCACTCACTCCAATTTTTCCCATTTCATATGTAGCAATAGTATTTTGCTTTAAACCTAATCTTTCTGCAAATTCTTTTTGTGTTAATCCGGCATCTTTTCGTACTTGCTTTATTCTATCTTTCAAAATTAGAAATCCTCCTTTTGCCTTTAACAATATCACAAAAATATCATTCAGTCAATAAAATAGTGTTGACAAGTATTGATTAAATGATATAATAAAATCATTCAATCAATACAAGGAGGTCAAAAACATGGCACTTAAAAAGAATATTCAACTAACAGATGATCCATTAACCAATATTCATATTATGGTTCCAATGCTTAACGATGAAGCAAGAAAAGCAATGTCTTACATGATGTATGGCTGCTTTCTTGGTGCACAGTTGGCTGACAATAATGTACCAAAAGACGGCATAACAACAGGTCAGATCATGGAACGTGAACGGTTGAGTAAAAAAGAAGTAGGAAGAAGGTGAAGATATGGAAAAGACACAAAGAGAAAAAGTTATAGAATGCCTTGTACAGTTTGTAGAGCGAACAGCAAAAAGTGAGAATCCACCTCCGGAGGCACTGGCGGCACTTCCAGAGGTAGCTCGGTTATTGCTTGATGTAACTCATCCAGCGGTTACGTAGATTCCATAAAATCAATTCCTTGGGCTTTAAGACGTACTATTCGGGTGCCATTATCATTGTCTAAAATGTTGATGTAATGGAGTTCATCTAAATACTGGCAGCAGACCCGACAATAATTTTCGTCTTTTAAATTAAGTTCTTTGGCCAAATCATCATACCGGATGTAAATATTCTCATCTAGGCCGCCAAAGGATATGGATTGATCTAACATGTATTTGATTATTCTTTTAGCATCATCTCTAATCAAGAATTTATTTCTCCTTTCTTTCGTACTCGGCATTGGCAGATGCCTGTAGTCTAATTATAAAGGAGAGATAACCTTATAACAAGGATAAGAGCGTGGAGACTTAACTTAACAGGAAAAGGGTGAACGGCATTGCTTTCAGGACGGTATAGTAACAGGCCAGATCATGGAGCGTGAGCGGCTGAGTAAAGAAAAAGAAGTGGTGTGAGGGAGGTGAAAAAATGAGTAAGAAACATAAAAAGAAAAAGACCGCTTCTAGTAGAAAGCAGTCAATTTCTTTTATACCTTTGATTTTAGGGCATATTCCCAATGGACAGAGCGATTATATCTTCAATGAACGCATGTTTGACAAATTTATGAATGAGTATCTTCAAAAAAACCGAGAGGGTATAACGGCAGGTTTTGAAACTGGAGTTAAAAACATGCATACAAGAAAATTTATGTTTCAAGATGGGGTGCTGGATAAAACGCATGAAGTTGAATTGTGTGAAGAACCGATAGTATACGCATGTTTCCCGGAAGATTTCGCAAGAATGGTTCAGCTATTTAGAAATATGACAGACTATATGGATTTTTCGCAACCGTTCCGGGCAATAGTTGATTATGACCCGGAAGGATTGCGAACGGCAATTCGATTTTATGAAACTAAGGAAGCTCTTCAACGACACAGCGAGCGAGTAATGGGAAATGTGAAGGGTTAATGTTTTCTTCCCATGTGCATTCGAAACAGCCTTTGGAATTGGGCACGTAGGCATGATCCCATGCATTCATTTGTATAAACTCTATAGCTTGCCTTTGCTTATCGGCTGGCAATGGGCTTGTACATAGATTATAGGGAGAAAATAAATAATTTACAAGTAATGCTAGAACCGGAAAGGTGTACAACCGGTAATACATAAGATTTAAAGAGGTGATGCTATGGCCATCATAAAAGATTATATATCTTCCAGCGGGTGCCATATTGTAGTGCATGATGATTGCATAGTTAAGACCCAAAAGGAAGTTGACCAGATCATTGATAATGTCTCACGGATTATGGTTAATGAACTTTTGCGGCAGCAGGCACAGGAAGATAAAGGAGGCTGATGGACAGCTTCCAAGATAGGACAAGCAATAAAATATTAGAGGAGAAAAGGAATGAAAAAAATAATAAGCATTTATATTGTTTCCATCATTCTGACATTGATATTCAGTTCACTTGTGGCAGCAGTAGTACATGCAGAGGAAAAGGTTGAGGTTCCTGAAGATGTCAGGACAATTTCGGAGGAGCTGGGGAAGCAGTATAACATCTGTCCAGAAATGATTCAATCCATCTGTTGGAGGGAAAGCAGATTCCAGGCAGATGCAGAAAGCGGTGGTTGTATCGGGATCATGCAGGTATCCCCTAAGTGGCATCAGGATCGTATGGACAAGCTGGGAGTCACAGATCTAAAAGATATTCGTCAGAACATGACTGTAGCAGTAGATTATCTTTCTGATCTGGTGAGAGATGAAGAAGACATGGAAGAGGCCCTGATGCGGTATCACGGAGAATCCAGGATACAGGAAAAACTTGACGCCGGTGAGATGTCCAGTTACGTGGAAAGCATATTGACACTATCGGCGGAGCTGGAAGAAAGGAACGGTAAGTGAGATGGCAATAACAGCTAAAGAAGCATTTGATATGGAAACAGATCTTCTGTATTCCATGGATCCGGCATATGTGAATGAAGACGCGGAAGGGTCTGAAGAAGACAAGATGATCTTCAAAGCTTTTTCTGCAGTACAGGATCCGAGACTGTATTTAGAAAAGAAGGAAGGTAAAGACAGGTGATAGGACAGGTTAAATTTTTTGATCATAAAAAGAGATATGGCTTTATTACTGGTGATGACGGAATGGAATATTATTTTTCCAGCGCCAATGTAGACATACCGTCAGGGATCCTTGACAGAGGATACACGGTATTTTTTACTCCATCACTCAACGATAGAGGCCGTGTAGCCCTCAACATAAAGCTTTATTAAGGAGGTGGACATGTTGTCCAGAATAAAAAGTAAAACGGCGCATGGCTGGAACCCACGCACCGCTTCGGAAAAGTATTACATAAAATTAACTTGTCTATATTCTAACCTGAACATCTCAGTAAGTCAAGTCAGAAAAGGCGGTGAACCGTATGGATAAAGTGAAGATCTACGCAGAAACATCCACCAGCGGAAAGGGAAAGATAAAACTGGCAGCAGGCATGTATACAGTGGAATGCCTAAGGAATGATACAGCTGTGACCTGCCAGGGCATTCTGATCAGGGAGAATGTGACAGGAGATGCCCTTGCCATCGAGATTATTTTAGGGGCATTCAAGAGACTGGTAAAACCCTGTGAAGTTTCGGGGTTTACCCAAAGCCGGCACGTTTTGAATGTGATGCAGAACCACTGGCTTCCGGTGTGGGAAAAGGCCGGCTGGGTTAAATCTAAGGGACGGCCATTAAAGAATAAGGAACTGTGGCAGCAGGTGTACGAGGAGATGCAGAACCATACAGTTTCTTTTGATTCTGGTGAAAATCCATATCAAGACATCATGCAGTCAGATATTAGAAAAGCCCTGGACGTATACAAGAAGGGCAAGGAGTACTGTCCTATGGAAATATACCGGAAAGAGCCTGTCGAGGGCGGAGGGTGGTGGATTACATGGAGATGAAAGGAGTTGATGAGATGATCGGAGCAACAATAGCTTTAACAGAATATGATGACCTTAACAAACGGATCAAGTTGGCCATGCGTAGATCTGCAGATGATGTGGTACAGCTGGGTTTTCTGTTAAGGCAGATGATGGAGCAGCAAAAGTGGACAGTCTACTATAGCTCTTTTGATGAATATCTTAACGAAGAGCTGCACATGGAATATTCCAGGGCAAGCAGATTTATAAAGATCAATAAAAAATATTCGGATCCGGAAAACGGCCTCAATATTTCCCCTGAATATAAAGATTATTCGGAAGGACTTTTGATAGAAATGCTCAGTATGTCTCCGGAGCTGGAAGCGAAGGTTACGCCTGATATGACAGTCAAACAGGCAAGGGAGATAAAAAGGCAGGCAAGAGCAGAAAAAGAAGATGAAGATATTCCCGGGCAGACAAGCATCGAAACAGATTTTAAGGAATTATTGCCGGATCAGGAGGAGCAGAAAAATATAAAAATGAAGCCTGATGTGCGCGGACTTATAGATCATGCTTACTGCGCCCAGTGTGGAACGCCACTGGATGAGGACCGCCGCTCTGAAAGATGCCCCGAGTGCGGACAGATGCAGGATTGGAATTGGTATGAAGAGATATACGGTGATCATGATGAATTACCCGAAGCTGATGCTGTGATCGACGGGGAATACAGGGAGATTGAAGAGGCTGAAGAAGTTGCGACGTCGCAAACGGAAAGCGCACATGATGAGGCATGGTTTGTAAATCAGTATATTAACATGTACCCGGACGAAGTGCGAGAGCTGTATGAAATCTGTCTGAAGGAAGCCAATAATTCAGACAGAGCTAAAGCAGTCCAGAAATACATAGCACCATATGGCCATCATAGCTGCAGTTGTAGTGAGTATGAGTTCTCTTTTTATGGATTTGGCGGAGGCATACGTTTCAGGATCGGACAGGAAGAAATACGTCTGAAATACGGGCACTTTGTTAAGGAATTAATGAAAATATTTGATACAGAGAAGTGCCCTCATGAAGAGCTTTCAGCCTATGGACTTCCCAAGACGGAATATCCGGAAGGAAGCCTGATTACTACAAAAGGATGCGGCCACAAGTACAGTTGTTTTTCCTGTGCCCAGGAGTGCCGGATCAGGCAGGAAGACAATTATTGCGTAGAGGCGCCGCTAGGTAGTCCATTTGGTTGCACTACCATGAAAGTGCTGGAAAACCTTAAAACGGAGATGGGTAACAAGTGCCAGTTTACCAATCACGATCTTGCGGACTCGGCTGCCGGATCTGGTGCGCCGCAGCCATGCTGTAAAAAATGTCAGGAACCATGTGGTTATCGGTGCCAAAGAAGCCAGCAGTCTGCAATTTCCAAAGAGGATCCTGAAGAGGAAAATGAAGAAGTAATAACAGATGACCTTTCGATAACAAAATTTATTTTGAAGCGAGAGGAGAAGACTCTGAATGATTTTTTAGAGGTTGGAGGTCTTCCGGAAATGACAGTGTTGAGACAGAAAACTATCGTGGCGGCACTTGATGCCAGGGTATGTGATCTGGAAACATCTGATCAGGAAGAACCCATACAACCAGATCTTCCCATACTGAAGAACAATGATCAACGTGAAGAATGGCTCAATAATTATAAAACATGGGGTCTCTGGTACTATGATGAGCATATCGATGTAAATTACTACAAATATGATTTTGAAGACGGCAGCAGGCTTGTAGTTGCAGAATACCCGCAGCGCCAGTACTGGTGGAAGAAAAACAAGGTAGAAGATGAACATTATTACCATTTACTGCAGGTAGGAAAAAAAGGAGACAGGTTTACCTATAATGAGAAATTCCGGAATACTACGGACAGTAAGACTTATTTGGTGGAATTCCTGAAGGACTTGCAGAAGAAAGGAAAATAAATGAGATCAGTATTAAAGTATCCCGGGAGTAAGTGGAATGTTGCCACAAAGATTGTGGAGCTGATTCCGGATCATCACAGCTACTTAGAACCTTACTTTGGCAGTGGTGCCGTACTATTTAGCAAACCGGTATCGGATATAGAGACTATAAATGATCTGGATTCTGATGTAACAAATTTATTCCGGTGCATTCAAGAAGATTCGGAACGATTGGCCAGAATTGTTATGACAACACCATTCAGCCGTGAAGAATATGATCTTCAATTTGAAATCACGGAAGGAGCTGTAAATATTGATTCTTTTCAAAGGGCAGCAGGATTCCTGATCAGGTGCTGGCAGGGGTACGGATATAGGACAAACGGCTACAAGGTTGGGTGGAAAAACGATATACAGGGACGTGAAAAAGCGTATGCACTATGGAACTGGTACCGCCTGCCGGAATGGATTATTGAAATTACAGAGCGGTTGAGGAAGGTTCAGATAGAAAACCGGCCAGCTATGGAAGTGATCAGAAGATTTAATTATCCAAATGTATTCATGTATCTGGATCCCCCGTATGTAATAAAGTCCAGATCAGGAAAGAGCAAGCAGTATCTGCATGAAATGACGGATTCAGATCATGAGGAACTGTTGAAAGAAATACTGCAGAGCAAGGCTGAGATCATGATATCCGGCTATGAATCAGATATTTATAACGATTACCTTAAGGACTGGAATAAACTCTATCTGAACAGCTGTGATGCGCACGGAAAGACAAGAACAGAAGTCATATGGATTAATTATGAAGAGAATGTCCAGATGTCCCTTTATGATCTGGAAGGAGTCAATGCGTGATGAACAGGATTATAAACCAGATAAACATTAAAGATTATCCCATAGGTACTAAAGTCCGTCTTGATTGCGATTACCCTGAAGACGGTCCCAGGGAAGTAGCAGGTCATAAGCGCATGTATGAATATGACTATCTGGTATTCACTGACGGATACATGGCATATATCGGGAGGGTGGTCAGATGAAGCAGTATTGCAGATATTGTTGTTTCCTGTGCACTGGAAATGGAATATGGTGCGATAAACAGGGAAGGGAAATAAAAGAAGGTACAGCGAAGTCACCGAACCGCTGCCATGATTTCGCATTTAATCCTATAGATGCATTTGGGGAAAATGAGAAGGAATATAAGCCCAGGGAGCCCAAGAAAAAGCAGTGCGATGGTCAGATGAGTTTATTTTGAGGTATGAATATGAGAAAAAATAAATGTTTAAAAATTCATTATCCCGAGGGTATTTGTATGGTAGAAAGATTTGTATTATTTCATGGTACAAGGTTTCGAATTGCATTAAGTGTACATGAATACTATTGCGAGACATGTAATAAAGTTCGATGCGTATGGTTTTTAAACAGATAAATTTAAGCTTTTATCGGAGGTAGAAGGAAATGAAAGAAGAATTATTAAAAATCGCTCAAGAAAGCCTGTCAAATGATGAGGTTAAAAAAATTGTAAGGGAAAAATTTATGGAAGCATTGGGAAGTGCAGTAGAAGATGCATTCCGTTGGGGAGATATAAAACATGCGATTGAAAATAAAGTAAAAGAAGTTATGGTTCCGTATATTGAAAAAAATGATTTTTCGGCATATCTTCCGAAGTTAGATGCAGTACTTACTGAATTAGTAAATTCTGATACCTGTATGGGGAACAAACAGATATTAGAAAACTTTAAATCTTTGATGACAGAGCCAGAGCAAAAGGAAATTAAAGTTACAGATCTATTTAAGGCATGGATAAAACAGTGCAATAAAGATATTAATACTGATGATTTGGAAATCAACTGTGACGATGGTGCTTCGTATTGCAGTGTGGAATGTGAAATGAGTGTTGAAGAATTAGACAAGCCATCATGGAGTAGTTTGCAGAGAGCAGTAATCACTTTTGAGAATGAGCATGACGAAGCGTTGAATATTGAAATTCCTATTTCTAAGTGGATTTGGAATAGTGGAAAAGAAGAACCATACACGATTTCAATTTCAAATGATGTGAGAATTTCATCATTGCGTAGACTGAATGAATTTCAAATACTGCTTTTACGTCTGGAGAGGGACAGCACAACAATAATTATTGACACGGACAACTACTATGATGAAATACACCCAGAAGAAGAGCCAGTGTAAGTTTTAGCTGATTAAATTAAACTTTTTGGAGATTAGAAATGAAAAAATTAGTATTGATCGATGATACACCTTGGCGTGTAGAGAAAAGTTTGCAGAAGTTAAAGGAAGCTGGGATTGTAATTGAGAGAATTCTTTTCTTTTCCAATGAAGAAATTATTCCAAAAGAATATGAGAGGTTGAACACACTGCTTATAAAGACATTGGACGTACAGATAGACAGTATTAATGTGATGGATTTTTCTGAAAAATTAAATCAGTACTATGAAAAAGAAAATGTATTCATAATGTGCGATTTTGATCTGGATGAAGTAAATACCTTTGAAGAAAGGATCAATGTAAAGTATGCCAACAGCAAACCAGATAAAGGAAAAGGAAAAATCTGGTTTTATACAACAGGCGGTAAAGAGTTGAAATCAGTATTGTTTCAGAATTTCAGAGATCAGCTGATAGATGTAATAAGTTTTTCTGAAAATCAGATTTTATGGGATATTGACAAGACATTGAGTATCATAAATTAAACTTTTAAAGGAGGAGATCGAGTGAAGGGCGAACATGAAATTGAAGATATGTTAAAAGATATCGAAGAATTGAATTCATATAGAAAATTAGGAACTGTCGAAGAACTATCTAAAAGAGTAAATGAAGAAGATATTCTTAAATTCTATTATTGTGAATCTGAAGATTTGTATTTGGTAGGGCAGAGGCATGACACGATGTATTATGGAAAGGTTGATGAATTAGGAATACATTTTTTTATGTCAAGATATTTACCTTGGGGTCAGCATGTAGAAGATGAGCGTTCTGCATGGAAAGAATATACATATCCAAGTGAACCGAAAGAGATTTATTTTACAGAATGGTTGTCTGGGTTTATGAAGCAAAATAAAATAAAATTTTAGCGGAGGTACCTATGACGGATTATGAATGGCTTACAGAAATGGGATTATGCCATAAATGTAGACGAGAAAAGGCGGCACCGAATAGAAAATTTTGCTTTGATTGTCTCGAAAAAATTCGAGAAGAAAATGATAAAAGATACAATGCAGAATATGCTAAGGAATATCAAAAAAGACGCAGAGAAATCTATCATGAAAAGAAAGAAAACGGGATCTGTGTTAGGTGTATAAAGCCTGCAACGCATGGGATGTACTGCTATGAATGTTATATAAAACAAAGAAGAAGGCGCCAAGAACGAACGGCCAGAGCTAAGAACGAACGCCATGAAAGAGGACTGATTCCAGATGAAAGGAAAGCAAATGGATTGTGTTTGTGGTGTGGAGAAAATGCAGTAACTGGAATGAATTGCTGCGAAAGGCACAGGGAGATTTTTACTGAGGCAGGGCGCAAGGCAGCAGAAAAAGATGAGGCGGTGAGTGGACTATGGAAACTAAAAAAAGAAAAATGGAAGAGTTTAGGGCTTATCTGATGGATTTGGAGCGTTCCAAAAACACAATAGATAATTACATACGCTCTATATCCATATTCTTTGAAAGATACAATGAAATAAATAAGGCAAATATGCTGGATTTCAAAAAATGGCAACTTGAAAAGTGGACACCCAAAACAGCCCATGCCAGGATAGTTGCAATGAATCAGTACTGCCATTTTATTGGGCATTCAGAATATTGCGTAAAAGGTATAAAAATCCATGGGAGTGCATCTGTTGAAAATGTAATCACATTGGAAGAATACAATCTGCTTTTGGATAGTCTGAAAAAAGAAGGAAACGAAAAGGGATATTTCATGATTAAATATCTTGCCAAAACAGGTGCGAGAGTTTCGGAATTTATCAGATTGACAAAAGAATCCCTTACGATTGGATATGCAGAAATGTGGACAAAAGGAAAGATGCGGAGAATATACATACCCCAGGCGTTAATAGAGGAGAGCAGAGAGTATTTTTCGAAGCAAAAAGAAGAATGGCTTTTCCCAAATAGATACGGAAAGCAAATGTCAACGCGAGGAGTCGCGCAGTGCATTAAAGATTGGGCAAAAAAGTATGGAATAAGAGAAGAGGTAGCACACCCACATTCATTCCGGCATTTGTACGCCATTGAATTTTTACAACACAATTCGAATATTGCATTGTTGGCGGATCTGATGGGGCACTCTTCCGTCAATACAACATCAATATATTTAAAATTAAGCAAAGAAGAACAGATGCGACAGTTTAATGAGGCATCTAACTGGTAGGAGGATAAGCATGGCATACAACAAAATGGCTGAAGATGGAAATATATTTGTTTTGACTGAAAAGGGATATGAAATGACCCCTGATAGTGTAAAACATGAAAGGAAGATTGGTAATCCATTAAAAGGATATGAGCAGGTTGTTCCTGCATCTTGGTTTGAAAAAGGGTATGTAGAAGAAATTAAACTTTAGCGGAGGTGAAAGATGAAAGAAAAAATTATAGAAAAAGTTTTGGAAGAAAGAGAACGGCAAGATGCGAAATGGGGAGAGCAAAATCATGCTGCACCTGTCTGGGGAATGATAATAGGTGAAGAATACGGAGAAATGTGTCAGGCAATAAATGAATTTGGTTTTAATCCAACACCTGAAGCAGAAGAACAAATTTACACTGAGGCGATTCACACAATGGCATCATGTATGGCAATGATCGAATGTATTGAGAGACGTAGAAGCACGATGAAAAACGGTGAAGTTGACATGGAGAGGCTAGTATATTTAGAAAAATGTGTCGGAGATTTTTGTGATCATACACGATGTAGTAATTGCACAATTAGAGAAATATGTGATTTTACAGAATCAGAAAATCTGGGTATTTTAAGACTTTATTTTAAAAATAAAGTCAGAAAATAGTCAGTTAAACTGATATTTAGCGGAGCAAAACAGGCCAAAAGCGTATCAGATCGGCCAGAAATAAATCAATCTGGCAGCAGGTCTGAAAAGAACAGGAGGAGATGTAGAAATGAGTCAAGTAGTAGAAATAACCATAGATTTAACAAATCCAGATAATAAGCCGCGGATAGAAACGTTCGGCATAATTAATACAGGGAAAACGCACATCTACTGTGTAAGTGGTGATGTCAAAAGAAGGTTTTTTATTCCGGATATGAATGAGGCAAAGAATCGGGGACCTTTAAAATATGCATACCGGTATCGAACAGAAGAATCAGATTACAGAAAAATAATGGAATCGGATAAGACCTCAAGTGCAATAAATGAGATAGTAAAATGCCTTGAAAATGATCTGGATTGTTATCAGAAAAGACTGGAAGCAACGGAAGAATATTATGAACTCTTATTAGAATAAGAGGCAGCAGGCATAAGGAGGCGAAAGATGGCAAAGTACACACGAAAGCTTGAATTCAGTGAAAAGACCAGAAAAAGAATAAAAGAAAGGGATCATGGAGCCTGTATATTCTGTGAAATGGGATATACCACAGAAGGAGCTACCGGCATGGATCTTATCCCATGTGACATCATGCACTTTGTTCCCAGATCTTCCCTGGGACTTGGAATAGAACAAAACGGCGCCTTAGGCTGCAGGTATCATCATAACCTGCTAGACAATGGTAATAAGGGCCTGCGTCCGGATATGCTCAGGCGGTTTGAATCCTATTTAAGGAGATGCTATCCAGACTGGGATAAAAGTAAACTTGTTTATAACAAATTTGCCTATCTGATACATAAAAGAGAGTTTTAACATATCACATAAAATACAGGGAAGCTCCCCGGCTTCCCGGAAAGGAGAAGATAATGAAGGCTAATGTAACAAAAGAACAGCTGATAGAATGGCGATCAAAAGGATACAGTTATGATCAGATTGCACAGATAATGGGCATAAGCCCTAAAGGTGTCGGACATTATGTGAGAAAATTCGGACTGTCTAAACGAAAGGTAGTCACGGACCAGGATAAGAAACAATTCTGTGAGATGTATCAGGACGGTTATTCCGCTGACAGGATAGCAGAACTTACAGGTTTTGCATACAGCACAATATATCATGTTATCAATGCTGCAGGCTTGATACGTGATAAGAGGATTAAGTTCTCTGAAACAGAAGACAATGAAAGTGATATGTTTGCTCCTCAGATCCGCAATTA
The DNA here is from genome assembly GCA_014803415.1 of Lachnospiraceae bacterium. Taxonomy (GTDB): domain Bacteria; phylum Bacillota; class Clostridia; order Lachnospirales; family Lachnospiraceae; genus Suilimivivens. Next base: position 41,809 of record JAAVBZ010000027.1, on the reverse strand, counting down.
TGCAAAACCGAAGAAACGGACAGCATTCAGGACTGTAATAAGTGGTAAATCTTACATAGATATAACAGATTTTTATATTAACAGTTAGGAGGCAATTATGGCAGGCAGACAAAACAAAGTAAATCTCGATTACTTTGAGTTGGACTGTCACATGGACGATAATGTTAAATTGGTGCAGGCCGAGTATGGGCTGAAAGGCTTTGCGGTATTCGTCAAGCTCCTCCAGAAGATATATGGAGAGCGTGGTTATTACTGTGAATGGACTCCAGATCAGGAACTCCTATTTGCGTCAGAGAATGGTTTGAATGGCGGTTCCTTACAACTCCTACGGGATATAGTGTCGGCATGCATCAGAAGGAACCTTTTTTCAGATAAACTTTACAAAGAGTACGGTATTCTTACGTCCTCCGGGGTGCAGAAGCAATACCTGAAAGCTACAGCCAAGCGTGAAGTTGTCGAACTGAAAAAAGAGTACCTTTTAATTACCATACCCGAAAAAGCGGAAAATGTGACAGTAAATTCAATTAATGTCGGAAGAAATACAAATGATTCCGTCATAAATATGCAGAGTAGAGTAAAAAAGAGTAAAAAAAGAAATAAAAATACTATGTGCAAAGCTGACGCTTCTGCACTGTTTGAGGAACTGTGGAAACTGTATCCTGTAAAGAAGGGAAAAGGGAAGGTATCAGATGCTGCAAAGATGCGCCTTTTAAAAATTGGCTATGATGAGATGGAACGCGCTATAAACAGATATATTGCCTACGTGGACAGCATTGATTATCTGCATTACCAGAATGGCAGTACATTCTTCAACAGCGGTTACGTGGACTATTTAGATGCAAATTATACGCCGGAAAAGGTGAAAAAGGCGAAAACCCCAAAGGCCACGTCACAATTTAACCAGTTTCCACAGAACGATTATGATTTCGAGCAGCTGGAGAAAGAAATACTGTCAAATTAGTTGCGACGTCGCAAAAACCCTAAAGGAGATGAGATTTAGATGAACAGAGAAGAACTGTTAAAGATAGCAAAACCTATTCTGTTTAATACGGATATGGTCAGAGCAACCCAGGACGAAAGAAAAACGGCCACAAGAAGAGTGATAAAACCAGCTAATCCATTCAGAAATAAAGAAGGATATCGTCAGGGAAACGGATTATGGATTGATGGATATAGCAAGAATGATGAACCCAACGGTCATATAAAAGACTATAGTGTTTCAAGCTGCTGGCTGCCTAAAAAGCATTACATAGATAAGTATGCTCCATACAAAAAAGGATCTATCTTGTATGTTCGGGAAACATGGAGTTTTGAACCGTGCTGGGATTGCGGAATGGATACAGAAGAACATAATTGCTGTGATGAATCTGCAAAGAAGTTTTTTAATCATGATAAAGGGGAATATGGCTGCTATGTATACAGAGCATCATTTGAAGATAATGTGTATCCTTCAGCAGGTGTCTGGCACCCATCAATCCACATGTCTAAGGAAGCTGCCCGTATATTCCTTAAAGTTACAGATGTGAGGGTAGAGCGGTTGCAGGATATCACTGAGGAGCAGGCAATCAGAGAGGGCATAGGCGCGGTTAAATATGATTCAAATACTGGAAAAGAGATGTCGGCGGCATTAGATTGGTTTCCCGTGATTTGGAATTCAACCATTAAGAAATCAGACATAAATCTGTATAGCTGGAAAGCTAATCCCTGGGTATGGGTAATAGAATTTGAGCGCATATATCCGGAAAGTGATGAGCTATGAATATCACAGAGAGGCAGCAGGCATTAATAGATGCCGTAGAGTTTGGTATAGACCATATGCTGGATATAGATCCGGAAGATGTAGCAGAATATCACAGGTTGACCGGCAGCAGGTGTACATATACAGACAATATGGAACGCTATAAAAAGTACCTGACCAAATATGCTGAAAAGCACGGCATAACCTTATGGCAGGCCCATCAACAAAAACTATGCCGTCGAGTAGCCATTATTAACTATGATTTAGATGACAATGCACTGAAATGGTTTAATGAAAATCTACAGGAGGACTGACATGAATAAAATGGACGATATAACTACAAAAATGGCAGAATATATCTGTGACAATATCTGCAGACATACCATAGGCGGTCACACAGAAGAAGGGCTTGAAGAAATCTGCGATGCCTGCATTCTGGGTGATCACATCTACCATATACTGAATGAATATGAAGACAAAATTGCTGATCAAAAAGAAATCACAGATTTGTTAGAGGAGGCAGCTGAGGAAATACAGAACCTGTACGGAAGGGATACCGATCTGACAGAAAGGCTATATACCAAAGCCCAGGAAATAGAAAATGCAGAAGGCTGTCAAACACAAAAGGATAAGTGGATCTTATGCAGTGAGAAAATGCCAGAAGAGCGCGACAGCATATTTGCAAAATGGAAGGGAACTGATAAATGGAACAATTCAATGTTTGAAAAGACCTCTGATGATGTGAATGCCACTATAGAGTTTGAGGACGGGAAAAGGACAGTGAAAACGTTGCATACCATTGATGGGAAATGGAATAAAGGAAGCATAGGTATAAAATTTAAGGTTATTGCATGGCAGCCGTTTCCGGAACCTTGTAAGGAAATGGAGGACAGCAATGGAGCAGAATAACAGCCAAGAGGCAGCAGGCCTTTAATATCGAAAGGAGATTTTTCATGATAGAAAATTTGCCTAATCAGTCACCAAAATCAATACAACATCAGAACTATATTAAATCAAGAAATATGGAATTAGCAGTAGGAATCAGTAAATACGCTGAAAAGTACCATATGCCGGGAAATAGCAAAGAGCGCGACAGAAACATTCTTGAGACAATCAGAGGCTGGGCAATAGAAATAGTATTTAACTGTGATGCAGAGCTGGATTTAATGAAATAGCGGTTTATAAACTTGGAAGAGGCAGCAGACATATAAAAAATCTGGGAGGCGATGAATTGAAAAGACTGTTGGAAGAATATATCGATGCTTGCGGATTGATAAAAGAAACTGAGAGTATGATTAAGGATCTGGAAAAGAAAAAGAAAACCATTGTGCAGGCAAGTGTAAAGGGGAGCAATCCTGAATTTCCGTTTGAAGAAAAGCATTTTCATATTGAGGGAATTTCATTTACAAGTGGTGATGTTTTACAGCTTGAAGATGAAATAGAAATTTTGGAAGAGAGGAAAGCTAATGCAGAGAAAGTTAAACTTCAAGTAGAAAAGTATATGAATACGATACCTATGCGAATGCAACGAATTATACAGATGAAATTCTTTGAAAATAATTCATGGGAATATATTGCAAATCGGCTTGGAAGAAAAGCTACTGCAGATAGTGTACGAAAGCAATTTGAAAACTTTTTGAAAGAAAAATAAAGTTTTTCCGTTTTTTCCGCTTTTTCCGGTTTTAATGTGTTAATATGTAAACTGAAGTTAGTATAAAACTTAAGCCCCCTGTGATAAAAAGGTGTCTATAATATTTAGGCATCTTTTTATTTATGCAGTTATCAGAGAGGTTTAAGGTACTTCCAGACCCCTACCCCGGATGCGGGTCGGGCGAAGTGCATGATTTTTCCCTGAAAAATGAAAAAAAAGTTGGTACTTCCTTCCGCTTTTATTAATAGATTTCGGAGTAAAAATAGAGGTGATTTTACAATGGACGTGAATCAAAAAGAACTGGCAGCCATTTTAGGAGTGTCCGATAGAAGAATCCGCCAATTACGTGACATTTTTGGCCTTTTTGAGAAGGGACGGACAGAAGGGAAAAAAACGAAAAACTACTGTCTGGAAAAGTGTGTTCCGGAATACATAAATTATAAGTTGGAAGCGGAAGTGAATCAGGGTACATCTATCATTAAAGAAAAGGAACAGGCAGAGCATGAGCAGATCAAGAAAAAAATCTCAGTTTTAAAACTCAGAATGCTTAGGGGAGAACTGCATGAGGCTGATGATGTTGAAGAGTTTCTTACAGATATGCTCTTGAATTTTAAAAATAGGATCTTAGCCGTGCCGCAAAAAGTAGCGCCGCTTGTAATTTCAGAAGATGATGTCAACGTTATTATCAATATCCTGGAAAAGGAGCTGTTTGGTGCGCTTGATGAACTTTCCGAATATGATCCAATGAAAATTGATAAAAAGAATAACTCTTTTTTCTCAGAAGATGATGAAGATGAAGAAGAGGAGGAAGGATAGCGGGGTGGGAAATTGTCTTCAGAACGTCAAAGATCAAGACTCCGTACAAGAAATCTTTTCCGGACGGTCATTAAGAGAACACTTAAGAAACCGGAAAAGCTGACTGTAAGTGAATGGGCAGAAAAATACAGAGTTTTAGGGGAAAACAGTCATTTTAAAGGGAAATGGTCAAATGACATAACACCTTATCTGGTAGGAATCATGGACGCATTTACCGATCCATACATACAGGAAATTAATTTTTGTAAATCAACACAGGTGGGCGGGACCGAAGCCATGTTAAATATGCTTGGCTGGATCATTATGTCTGACCCATCACCAGTAATGATCGTGTATCCTACTGATGAACTGGCAAAAGAAATATCGACGGAAAGGATCCAGCCATCACTGAGCCGTACACCGGAAATTAAAGAGAAATATTTTGATAAAACTTCAAAAGATCTGCAATTGAAATATCAGGGAATGTCAATTTTGTTAAGGGGATCCAATTCACCTTCAAAATTGGCATCTTTTTCAATTAAATATTTATTTTTTGATGAGATAGATAAGATGGAGGGAGCTTCCAAAAAAGAAGCATCTCCTTATAATCTGGCAAAAGAAAGAACCAGGACATATATATACAGCAAAAAAATATATACATGCTCAACGCCGACAATAAAAACTAATTATGTATGGCAGATCCATGAAAATGCAGATGAACAGAAAAATTATTTTGTTCCATGCCCGCATTGCGGAGAATATATCATTTTGAGGTTTAAGCAGATCAAGTTCCCGGATAATAAAGAGCTGGAGAATAGTGAGAAAGCAAGCCAGGCAATTTATGTGTGTCAGGAATGCGGCTGCCTGATTTCAAATAAAGATAAGATTTCAATGCTGCGAAAGGGTGAATGGCGTACAGTCAGGAAAAAAGGAGTAGGGAAAGCCAGGAAAGTTTCATTCTGGCTGAATGCACTTTATAGCAGGTTCCTTACATGGGAAGAAATAGTACTGGAATTTCTTGACAGTAAAGATGATCCGGAAAAATTGCAGAATTTTGTGAATTCATGGCTGGCAGAGACCTGGGAAGATACTAAGTTAAAAACTTCAAAAGATCTTGTCATGGACAGACAGACGAATGTTCCGCAATTTGTGGTTCCATCGTGGGCAAAGATACTTACCGGCGGCGTAGATGTGCAGATGGGATATGTATATTGGACAATCCGCGCCTGGGGGAATTGGATCACAAGCCAGAATATTGCCCATGGACAGGCATTCAGTTTAAACGAAGTAGAACAGATCATGAATATGGAGTATCAAAAAGAGTCAGGAGAAAAAATGATAGTCAACCTGGCTCTTATTGATTCGGGTTTTGATACAGATAATGTATATGACTTTTGCGCAAATAATTCAGACTGGGCACTTCCGGCAAAAGGCTCCAGCAGACCGATGCAGACACATTATAATATGTCAACAGTAAATAAGACAGGTTCAAAAGGATATGGAATCACGTTAGTTATTGTTGATGGTGGAAAGTACAAAGATATGATCGCAGGCAGAATGCATAAGGAAAATGGCCAGGGATCATGGATGGTATATCAGGGGTGCGATGAGGATTATGCGGAGCAGGTAACATCAGAGCATAAAGTCAATGTTAAAAATGGGAAGAAAACTCAACAGGTATGGCAGAAAAAGACAAGCCATGCAGATAATCATTATCTGGACGCGGAAGTATACGCCATGGCAGCAGCTGATACATTGGGTGTGAGGACTTTTCATTTACTGGAAGATGTGAAACCTCCAATAAAGGAAAGTAAAGAGCAGTATGCACCGGAAGAGAGCTGGATAAAAGCAAATGAAAATTGGATATGAGCAGGGATATGACGGTACAGAAATAGGCTTTATATGAGCATTTATTTTTGAAAATCGCCCTTGACATATTGCTAGCAACATGCTATGCTGTAGCTAGCAAATAGAGGAGGTGAATTTATTTGCCTGATAAAAGTAGGGCTGATTATTTCAAAGAAAGACGTAAGACTATTGGGCAATTCAGTGTTTCTGTTTCGAGAGAAAAGTTAGAGGCACTAGATAAAAAACTAAAAGAGCAGGATAAGACAAAAACAACATGGCTCAATGAAAAGATTGATGAAGAAATCAGCAAAAAAGAATAGGACAATCGCCCACCTAACAAGTAAACCGATTGCCCTTAAAGAAGATTTCTCTCCGTGAAATATTCTACCATGGGGAGAAACTTCTTTCAAGTAATAATTTTATTTAGAAAGGAGTTCAGTTATGAGAGAAGCCATTGTTATACCATTTAATGATGCACCAGACTTTTCACAACTATCGAATGAAGATGAAAAATATGTCGAATGGATATATGATCTTGTTTTGAGAAACAAAAACAGGGCAAGAGAAATCTATTATTTATTAGTTGGATTTTGCGGATGAAAGACGGTGTTGAATAACATTCAGATTTTAATTCTCCTGAATTGGGGGAGATTTGCGCAGTGGGTATTATCAGCTTCACTGGAAATCATTTTTATAATAAGAGGATATATGCAGATGGCAGGAAAACCTAGAGACTTAACCAATATGAGGTTTGGAAAGCTCATTGCTCTTGAACGCGTGGGAACCTCATCAGATGGATCAGCCACATGGGAGTGCGTTTGTGATTGTGGGAAACATCATATTGTTGCATCAACCAATCTCGTAAATAAGAAAATAAAAAGCTGTGGGTGTTTGGGTGAAGAATATAAACATTCAAGAAAAATTACAAAATGCACTCATATGAAAAGCAGAACACGTCTGTATGGAATATGGAAAGGTATGAAGAAGCGATGCTATAATCGTAAGGCATCAAATTATTGCAGGTATGGTGCTAGAGGAATTACTGTTTGTGATGATTGGAAGGAGGATTATTCAGCCTTTGAAAAATGGGCATTACAGAGTGGTTATGAGGAAGATTTAACAATTGACAGAATTAATAATAATGGTAATTATTCTCCGGGAAACTGTAGATGGGCGACAAAAAAGGAGCAATCCAATAATAAGGAGTGCAACATTCTAATTACATTGAATGGTGAATCAAAGACAGCAGCAGAATGGTCAACAATTACAGGAGTTAATTACCAAACGATTGTCTATAGATTCAAACAAGGAATGAAACCAGAGGAGATTTTAGCATGTAAAATGAAAAAGTAAGGAGTAGTGTAAGCCAAGATAAAATTTGAGGTAGAGGAGTCACCGCAGGTGGCTCCTTCTTTATGGAGAAAATTATGGAGAATATTGAAAAAAAATTAATTGATGTTAATGATGCTATTAGTAGAATTTTGATTGGAGGGCAGAGCTACAAGATCGGTTCAAGGAGCCTCACAAGAGCAGATCTGAACACACTGCTTGACATGCAGAAGGATCTTCAGGCGCAGCTGGCGAACCAGAACAGTAATTTGATGGATAATACTTATCTGGCGATATTTGACGGGAGGTAATTATGAATTGGATAGATAATTTGATTTCTTTCGTTTCACCGGAATGGGGCGCCAGGCGGCAGATCTGGAGGAAATATGAGGAAGACATAAGAAATTATGACGCTGCCGGGTATGGAAATGGAAGCGCAAACTGGCATGTGGCAAATCAGGCGGCAGAATTGACGGACCGATACAGCAGAGATACTGTACGTGCCCGCACCCGGGATCTGGAAAGAAATTCCGATATGCTCAATTCGGTAGTGAGTGCATATAAAAGAAATGTGTTTGGAAGAGGATTTTCCATAAGGGCCAAAACTGGAGATAAAAAAACAGATGAAGCATTAATGCAGGCATGGAAGCACTGGTGTAAAAAACAGAATTGTGATGTGACAGGGACACAGAGTTTTAATCAAATCATGCGCATGTGTGTACAGCGTAAAAAGGTAGATGGGGGTATCTTAATAGTCAAACGCTATACGGGCCAGGGATTTATACCTTTTCAGATACAGACGATGGAAGTTGACGAACTGGACAATACGCAGATGATGCCAAAGCACAAAGAAAACAGGGTAGTTGGAGGTATTGAATACAACAGATGGAACCGTCCTGAAGGCTATTGGTTCCGCCAATATGATATTGATGGATCACTTCCAATGGAATCTATTTATATAGAATCCAAAGATGTGATCTTTTATTTTACCAAAAGAAGGCCTTCCCAAATTCGGGAAATGTCTGATTTGAGTCCGACAGTCACAAGAATCCGCGATGCAAATGAATTTATGACGGCAGTTTCTGTGAAAGAAAGAATTGCAGCATGTTTATCTGTATTTATCACAAAAACAAATCCCTCAAGTGGCCCCGGAAGATTTGATTCAGGAAACAGTAAAGGGAGATATGAAGGGAAAACGATTGCGCCTGGAATGATTCGGGAACTGGATCCGGGAGACAAAATAGAAGTTGTCAATCCGAACGGACAGAGCACTGATGCCGCAACTTACATTAAATTAATGCAGCATATGATTGGGGCGGGACAGGGACTTTCCTATGAGGCAACAAGCCGGGATATGGCAGAAACAACCTATTCTTCAGCAAGACAGGGAATGATTGAAGATGACCTGACCTATGATGATGAACGGGAGCTCCTTATTGAGGTGATGGATGAAATATATGAGACATTTGTTATTTCGTGCGTTCTGGCCGGAATAATCCAAGTGCCGGATTTCTGGAATAACAAAGAAAAATATTTAAGTCATACATGGACAGCAGCGCCCAAGAAATGGATTGATCCGGCCAAAGAGGCTAATGCGAATAAGATAGCTCTCAGTACTGGACAAAAAACATTCCAGCAGATCGCTGCTGAAAATGGACGCGACTGGCGGGAACAAATAGACGAAATGGTGGAAGCATTAGAATATGCAGAAGAGAATGGATTTGATATAGGAGGTGTGTTATTTGGAAGCGATTATTACAAGGGAAAAGATCTCACAGGAAAAGAATAGAGGATTCAGGGAGCTGACAGTAAATGCAATCTGTAGAATGGAAGGCGAAGGAAATGAAAGAAAGTTTATCCTTTCATTTTCCAGCGAGCAGCCATATGAAAGATGGTTTGGTATTGAGATCCTTGATCATTCTGATGGCTGCGCAGATCTGACACGATTAAACGAGATTGGCTGTGTACTGTTTAACCATAACCGGGACAAGGTAATGGGTAAAATAAACCGCGCCTGGGTAGAAAACGGCAGAGGCAAAGCTGAAATTGAATTTGATGAAGATGAAGAGTCTGAAAAGATTTATCAGAAAGTGAAAAGCGGTACATTAAAAGGCGTTTCCGTAGGATATGCAGTAGATGTATGGGAAGAAGTGGCAGTAAACAAAATATCTTCCGATGGGCGATTCAAAGGACCTGCCTCAATTGCAAAGAAATGGTCGGCATTTGAAATATCAATAGTCAGCATTCCTGCTGATCATACAGTGGGTGTAGGAAGGCAGGAAGCAGGAAGTATTGGGCGTACTTTGGCACATTGCGAAAGACAGCTCATTGTAAATAAAAACATATTATTCTAGGAGGGAATGTAGAATGAACAGAAAAAAGTTAATGCAGCAGAAGATCGCGCGTCAGCAGTCAATTTTAAACAATGCTAAAACTGCACACCGCGACCTGAATGCTGAGGAGCAGTCAGAATTTGATGCGCTTCAGAGGGAAATTGAACAGTTGGCGGCAGAGATTGAAGAGGAAGAACGCCAGGCAGAGCAGCAGGAGGTAACCAGTGAACAGGCGGTTGCGACGTCGCAACAGACGGAAGAACGTTCCGCAGAAATAATACAGCAGGAGCGTTCGAGAATCTCTGAGATTACAGCACTTTGCAGAGAGTTTGGAATGGAGAAAGATCTTCAGAAGTTTATCAGTGGCGGAAATTCAGTTGAAAGCGTCAGAAGCGCGGTAATCGAACATATGCGTCAGAATGGCGCACCGCTTAACAGCCGTGTAAGTGTGGAAACAGATGAACAGGACAAATTCAGAAATGCGGCAAGTGATGCCATGTTACTGCGCAGCGGGTTAAAGGTGGAAAGACCGGCAGCGGGCGCCAGGGATATGATGGGAATGACCCTGCGGGATCTGGCCATTGAATCATTAGCAGCTGAGGGGCAAACAGGCCTGAATCGTAAAAGTGCTGATGAGATATTTATGATGGTGCAGAGGCAGTTCTTTAATCCTACGGCAGCATTCCCCGCAATACTGGATAATGCGATCAACAAAGCATACATGGAAGGGCACAAAACTGTACCGGTAACATTTGATAAATGGGTCAAGAAGGGCACTTTAAAAGATTTCAAGATTCATGATAATTATTATCTGGCAGGTCCAGCTGGAGAGTTCTTAAAAGTTGAAGAAGGCGGAGAACTTAAGCATGATACATGGAAAGATGACAAACGTCCTACCAGAAAACTGGAAACCTATGGACGTCAGTTCACTCTGACACGGCAGGCATTCATCAATGACGACATTGATCTGATAACGAAGCTGCCTTCACGATATGCAGCATCTGCAAGAAAAACACAGAACAAGCAGGCATATAGTAAGTTGATTAAGAACCCTGTCATTTATGATGGCGCGAAACTGTTTGATAAAGCACATAAGAATCTGCTGGCAAAAGGAACCGGAATCACAAGAGAGGCTACACAGGGAATGATCATGGCTCTTTCAAATCAGACAGACGAATTTGGAGAAGTATGTATCATCCGCCCAGCGGTAATGATCGTTCCCAGCGGGTATGCATTTGATATCTATACCTTATTCAACAGCGCGACAATCAATACCGAGGGAAATACTCAGGCAGTAAATCCTTTGTATAAATACAGGGAGTCTATTGAGATCGTGGAAGATCCTACGATCAATGCCCTTTGCGGAGGTTATGGGAACCAGATGCCTTGGTGGCTGCTTGGCAACAAGGAAGATACTGATTTTATGGAAATTGATTACCTTAACGGTCAGGAAGTGCCTAATATCAGACGGTCTGAAATTCCCGGAACATTGGGATTTGTATGGGATATTTATCTGGATTGGGATATCACTGTTATGGACTACAGAGGTGCAATTAAAAATCCCGGTATTGTTGTGGAAAATCCGATTGAACTGGCATAGGAGGTAGATTATGAAAGGAACATATTGGCAGAAAGGTGAAGCACTTGATTATCGGAACAATACCGATAAGAAGATCGAAAATGGAGAAGTAGTGGTTTTGGGGAACCGGATAGGTGTAGCAGGAGATGATATCTTGCCTGGTGAAAATGGGGTAGTACATGTTTCCGGCGTATTCGGTTTTGATAAGACTGATACTACAGAGATTTCCATCGGTACAGAGGTATATCTGACAGAAGAAGGAATTACGGCATCTGAAGGCAGCACAAAAGCGGGATATGCAGCAGCTGATTCTTCAGAAAGTGATACCAAAGTATATGTAAAGATCAATGCGTGAGGTGGCCTATGGAAAAATTAATTGCGGTAGTCAGTATTCAATACAAGGGGAAGCGTTATATTCCTGGGGAAGAGATTCCTGCAGATAATGCTGAAATGGTAGAAGCATGGAAACGTGCCGAAAGCGTTAAGGTCTTGAAAAAAGAAGAGGATTTATCTAAGGATAAAAAGGAAATTCTTCCTGATAAAGCAGAAGATCCTGCCAAAGCATCTGGAGACGGAACAACAGAAGATCCTGCCAAGACATCTGAAGACGGAACAACGGAAGACCCTGCCAAGACATCTGAAGACGGAACAACGGAAGAACCTGCCAAAGCCCCTGTAGCAGAAGGAAAGAAGAAAAAATGACATTCAAAGATGTGATAGCACAGGACATTAAGAGAACATTCCTGAATTTTGATGAATTTGGGACTATCCATAAGCTGAATGGAAGGGATACGCTGGTAATCGTTGATGATAATGAGATGACGGAACGGGAAAAGAAATTTAAAAATGCTGGTGCACTAAATGGATTTAATGGGGGGTTGTTCAAAAAACAGCTCCTCTTTTATGTGCATGCTAAAGATTTCGGCCCGCTTCCATCACCTGGAAGAACCTTTCATTTTGACAAACAGGAATATCTGATCACAGATGCAGTGGACGAAGATGGTATTTATTCCATCAGCTTGGAGGCAACAAGATCATGAGGATAACAGTTACACCTACACAGGCAACATTTCTTGCATTACAGAAGCGATTGGACGACTTTGGAAATGGCGATTTCATGAAAGATGCAATGAGAAAAGCAATCAATGAAGTTGCAGATGACACTAAAAATCGTTTGCATAGCGAAACAAGAGCAAGGTACACGATTAAAGCATCAAATTTCAAAAAATCAGATATCAAGAAGAAAAGCGCAACTAAAAATCATCTTGAAGCTACACTTAAAGTGGTAGGCCCTTCTTTAGGAGTTGATAAATATAAAGCCCAGAAAAATGGCAAAAGAAAAGGAGCTAAATCACAAGTGCTGAAATCAAATGCGATGAAGGAACTGGAGATTATAGCTAATGGTAAATCATATAAAGCTTTTATGGCTACTATGAAGAATGAGTCAAAGGATGGGGAGATTAGTGAGCATGAAGGTATTTTTCAACGCGTTCCAGGTGCGAGAATGAAACATAATCCACAAAAGGAAAAGATAAAGGAAATCATGACTTTATCATCCGCCCATGCTGCCGGTGTAACATATACTCAGGAAATATCAACAGACACGGAATATGACCTGAATTACAATCTGCTGAAGCATATAAATGCAGTGATAGGAGCATAAAATGACAGTTTATCAGTTACAGAAAGATTTAGGAGAAGAAATAGAACAGATCCTGAAAGATATGATCCTGAAAGATGTGAAAGGGAATCCTGCAAAAGTAAAATCATATCCGCAAAATCTTCCCAAGCGTCTGCAAAAAATACAGGAGTTTACAGAAGAAACAGAAGAAGTTGACATAATGGGCGGTGAAGAAGGAGAAGAAGATCCATATCCTTATTGCATTATCAGGGCAGATTCAGGAAATATTGCAACAACACAAGGCGCTCAGGCAGTAAATGTAGTTGCAGTTATTGGAATCTTTGATGATGACGTTAACTGTCTGGGACATCAGGTGATTTTAAATATGCTCCATAAAATTGCAGAGCGTTTTACGATGGATCCGGTATTAAAAGACAGATACCGGTTGAACTGCAACACAAACATTAATTGGATTTTAGATCCGGAAGACAGGTATCCTTATTATTTCGGTGCAATGGAAATGACATGGGATACCTTTTTTGTAGGAAGGGAGGACAAATATGCCTAACAAAAAGAACGATGAAAAAAGAAAAACTGTGGTATATCTGGGCCCTGTCATAACAGGCGTGGCTATGCCCGGAACGGTATACCGGAATGGATTAACGCCTCAGCTGGAAGCAGCCGTTAAGGAGCTGCCTGCATTGGGAAGACTCCTGGCGAAGACAGGAAGCGTGGCACAGTTGCGAAAAGAATTAAAGGATCCTCAATCAGCAGCCAGTATCTGCTATCAGAAGGCAGCTGAATATGCCAGAGAGAAAGGAGCAAAAGTATGAGTGAGAAATATTATCATGGCGTGCGTGTTGTGGAAGAGGGCACAGGCATTGCCTCACCTGTCAACGGGACGTCAGGACTTCAGGTGATAGTCGGAACCGCCCCGGTAAATCTGACAGATGATCCGGAGGCATCGGTCAACGTACCAGTACTTTGCAGCAATATGCAGGATGCCAAGAAGAGACTGGGATACAGCACTGATTTTGAAGCATATACGCTGTGTCAGTCCATGTATGCTAATTTTATTGCCTATGGGGTTGCACCGGTAGTATTCATCAATGTTCTGGATCCTGCTGTACATAAAAAAGAAAATGAAGCGAAGGAATACAGTGTCATAAAAGGACAGGCAGTGATTGATGATGTGCTTGGCATCTTGAAAAGCAGCATTGTAGTGAAGCTGGGAGAAACAGCATTGGAAGAAGATACCGATTATTTGCTTTCTTTCGACAGCAGCGGGCATCTGGTCATTACATTGATATCGGATCAGGCAGCAGAAGCAAAAAGTCTGATGGTAGAATCAACAAGTATTGACCCGTCACAGGTAACAGCTGAGGATATCATTGGCGGCTATGATGTGATGACGGGAAAAGAAAGCGGATTCGAAGTCCTTAGGCAGGTCTATCCGCGTACAGGAATGGCGCCGGCACTTTTGCTTGCACCCGGGTGGAGTCATGATCCGGAAGTGGGCGCGGTGATGATATCCAAGTGCGAATATATCAACGGCGTATTCTCAGCAGAATGTCTGCTGGATCTGGATACAACAAAAACCCGGCTGTATACCGATGTCCCTAAAATCAAAGAAGAAAGCGGTTATCAGGACAAACACGCTTTGGTGATGTGGCCGATGACTCAGATAGGGGATACAAAGCTGTATTATTCTGCATTATTTGGAGCAATGGCACAGTATACAGATGCATCTAATGATAATGTGCCGAGTCTGTACCTTTCAAATAAGGTGATCAATATCGATAAAGCAGTTCTGGCAGACGGAACGGAAGTCTTTATGGACAGAGAGCAGGCCAATACCTTAAATGCAGCCGGTATTATTACACTGATCAGTGAAGGCAGCTGGCGTTCCTGGGGAAATAATACTTCTGTTTATCCGGAAGTAAAGGACGTAAAAGACCGCTGGATCGCATGCCGCAGAATGTTCACCTGGATGTCTAACAACCTGATCACGATTTATCATGACAGGGTAGACAGCCCTGCAAATTATAGATTGATAGAATCTATCTGTGATTCTGAGAATATCAGGTTGAACAGTTATGTGTCAGATGGAAAACTGGCAGGCGGAAGAATTGAATACAACGAAGATGAGAACAGTGTGGAAAATGTCCTTACAGGGCAGGTGATTTTCCATATTTACATGGCAGCTTTTACACCGGCAGAGGATATTGTATTTGTACTGAAATTTGATCCGGAACTGCTGGCAGACAGCTTATCAGGAACAGGAGGTGCATCGTAATGATTGAAACTAATAACAGCGGAATTATATTTCCGGAAGTGATGAATAATTTCAACGTGTACAATGAGGCCAACAGGATTGTAGGCACCACAGGAGAATTCAGTCTTGCCCAATTGCAGGCAATGACGGCGACAGTCTCAGGGTCAGGGATCCTGGGCGAATATAATACTGCAGTAATTGGTATGTTCCAAAGCATGTCACAGGACATTCCTTTCCGAATGATAGATAGGGATTTTTTCAGCATGCTCAATACCGGAGAACAGTCAAAGCTGGTACTGCGTTCTTCAGTCCAGCAGCGGAATCGTCAGACTGGCGGAACGCTCAGTACCCAGGCAATGCGTATCGTATTCCGTGGTCATCCGACTGCGGCAAATCTTGGTACGGTGAAAATGGGCGATCTGATGAATGCCTCCATCACGCTGGAAGTAACATATATCCTTGTTGAAATGGGCGGGCAGGTCATGATCGAGTTAGATAAGCTTAACAGCGTATACAAAGTAAATGGTAAAGATCTTCTGGCAGAAGTCAGAAAACAGTGTTAATGGAATGGAAGGAGAAAACTATGGACAAGACAGAAAACAAGGATATTGTATCAAATGAAGTAACAGACAGCGGAGAAGAAAATGATCTGGTGATCAAGCTGAAAACCCCTATCGATTTTGAAGGAGAGAAGCATGAGAAGATTGATCTGAGCGGCCTGGAAAATGTTAAAGCTTCCGATATGGTGGCGATTAACAGACGTCTTTCACGGAACGGGAATGTAAATGTAAACCAGGAATTAACATTGGAGTATGCCTTACATATGGCAAGCTATGCATCAAATCTTCCTGTTGAATTTTTTGATCAGCTTCCGCCTTATGCTGCATTGGCAGTAAAAAGCCGTGTAACAAATTTTTTGTATGGGTGGGAATAAAACCTTCTGATGTGCCTGCCCTGCGCAGGATCTGTATAAAGTTGTCTATGGCAGGGTACGGACACTTGGAATATTTCATGAGCATGTCTGTGATGGAGCTTCAGGAAACAGTGAAAGAGGTGAATCGGATTGTCGAAAAGCAAAGAGTACGAACTGGCCATAAAAATAGCAGGCGAGGTTGAAAAATCTTTTTATGACAGCACCAAACTTACAAAAAAAGAACTTAGCAACATAGCTAAGCAAGCAGCATTAACTGCAACAGCGGCGTCTGACACCTCTGTTTCCCTTGGACAGCGTTTTCAGAAAGGTTTGAAAGATGCAGAACCGGCGTTTAAAGGACTAGAAAATGTAGCGGAAACAACCTTTAAGGCTATGGCGGCAGCTGCAGCAACGGCCAGCGCGGCGATAAGTGCCGGTCTTGTTATGTCCGTAAATGCCGGATCAGAATTTGAGTCAGCTTTTGCCGGTGTCAAGAAGACAGTGACCGCATCAGATGCAGAATTAAACCAGATGAGAGACGACATACGGCAGATGGCAAAGGAAATGCCGTCTACGGCAGCAGAACTGTCAGAAATTGCGGAATCAGCCGGACAGTTAGGAATTGCAAATGAAAATATCATAGGATTCACTAAAACCATGGCGAACATGGAAGTTGCTACAAATCTTACCCGTGATGAAGCTGCTTCTGATTTTGCTAAATTTGCAAATATCACAGGAATGTCCCAGGAGAATTTTGACCGTCTGGGAAGCAGTGTAGTTGCTCTTGGAAACAATATGGCAACTACAGAAGCAGATATCGTCAGTATGGGAATGCGGATTGCAGGAGCAGGAAATCAGGTTCACCTTTCCCAGAACGAAATCATGGGCTATTCAGCA
Source organism: Lachnospiraceae bacterium (assembly GCA_014803415.1). Lineage (GTDB taxonomy): Bacteria > Bacillota > Clostridia > Lachnospirales > Lachnospiraceae > Suilimivivens. The sequence goes on along the minus strand of JAAVBZ010000027.1, from coordinate 24,830 downwards.
GCGCTTTCATCAGTAGGAATTGAAGCAGAAGCCGGCGGAAGCGCTTTTTCGAAATTGCTTGTAAATATGCAGATGGCTGCGGAAACAGGGAAAAATCTTTCTAAATATGCCAAAGTTGCAGGCATGACAGGAAATGAATTTAAAAAAGCTTTTGGAGAAGACGCAAGCGGAGCAATCAATGCATTTTTAGCAGGACTCAATGATACAGAACGAAATGGGAAAAGTGCCATTGCTGTACTGACCGATATGGGTCTTACAGAAGTACGGCTGCGTGATACACTGCTGCGTGCTGCCAATGCCAGCGATCTTTTCGATGATGCGCTGAAAATATCCAATGATGCATGGGAAGAAAATACAGCGTTGGCCAACGAGGCAGCTCAAAGATATATTACGTTTGAAAGCCAGTGCGACATCTTAAAGAATAAAGTTACAGATATCGGGATCAGTATTTATGATGATCTAAGACCAGGACTTACAGAAGGCATAGGACTGGCCAATGAATTTGTTGACAGCCTGGCCGGACAGGAAGATGTGCTGGGAAATGTAATAAACTCTGCTGTGAAATCTATGCCTACTATGGTCAGACATGTAAAAGAGGCAGGAGAAGCCGTTGGAGAATTTGCACAGCCATTTTTGGCAGTAGGCGGCTGGCTGGTGGAGAATCCGGGACTGATCACAGGGACAATTGCGGGAATCGGAACGTCACTGGCAACTTATAAGGTGGCTTCCGGTGTTATGTCATTGGTCACTTCTCTTGGAGCGCTGGGCCCTGTAGGCTGGACGATAATGGGAATAGGCGGTGCAGCAGCAGTCATTACCGGAATTGGTACAGCTGTAAAAAAGAGCGCGGCTGAGGCCAAGAAAGCAAATCTTGATAAGCATTTTGGAAATATAACACTTTCCATGAAAGAATTACAGCAAACTGCTTCTTTTATTGTAAAAAATAAATGCCTGGAGCAGATACAGGAATCCATATCAGCTATGGGTGAGTTGGATGGAATTTCTGATGCTATTAACAGCGCGGCAGAAGACCTGAACAAGATGAACTGGAAAGTATCCATGGGAATGGAACTGACAGATCAAGAAAAAGAGAATTATCAGAACCAATTGGAAACTTACATGCAGTCTACTCAGGACTATATAACACAGCGCCAGTATGCTGTAAATCTTTCCGTCACTACCTTGCTTGGTGATGATATGGAAAATAGTAATGTAGTTACGCAGCTGAATGCATTTTATGCGGATAAACAGCAGGAACTGGCCGATCTTGGAACACAGCTGAATGACGCGATTACTGACGCTTTTAATGATGGACTCCTGGAACCTGAAGAAGCAGAGATCATAGCAAATTTACAGGCCCAGATGGCACATATCAAGTCAGTACTTGCTGGAAGTGATTTTGAAGCAGGGTTGGATCTGATTGGAGTAAAGTATAGTGGGCAGCCATTAGATGCAGATTCATTTCAAAATCTGCAGTCAGAAATTCAGGGCCAGGTAAGCGAAGCAATGGTGGCTTATGATGAAGCCTATAGGACCTCTGTATCTGAATACAGAACCTTACTGTCAGAAGGAAAAATAAGTCAGGAAGATTTTGACAGTGAATTAGAAATCCTTAATGTCGGTTATATGCAGCAGCAAATGGATATACAGGCAAGAGCAGCTGAATTTCAATTAAACACGATTCAGCAGGCTTACGGAGATGAAATGTCAGCATTGATCGAACAGCTGCAAAGTGAAACGAATATGCAATTGGGGGAAATGCTGAATTCAGTCGCATATCATGGAGCATTGGGCATACATTTAGACTTGTTAGGAGAAGATATTCTCGATTCTATCGATATTGATAAGTCAACAAAAGATGCACTTGCGGATTTATTTGAGCAGATGCAGCCTTCCATGGAGCAGATGGAAGGACTTGCGCAGCAATATCGGGAAGCAGGAATGGATATTCCTGAAGAATTAAGAAAAGGTATTTCCGATATGGGAGCAATAGGCGCTTTAGCAGGTGATACAGATGCCATATGGGAAGTCATTGGTCAGGCAGCAGAATCAGAAGAATATCATGAAGCCATTGCAACAATCTGGGAAGCAGGTGGATATATACCGGAGCAGATAGCAAGAGCCGTTACAGATGGGCAGGAGGATATCAACAATGCGGTGTATCAGTCTTATTTGGATACACAGGAAGAATACAATAAGACATTTGGCAAAGGTATAGATGTTACCATTCCTATTAATTTTGCAGGAACTGCAATACAAAATGCTCAGAAAGGCATCGAAGCAAGTGTAAAGGCCGGACATGCAGACGGCGGTATATTTGATACTCCACATATAGCATGGTTTGCGGAAGACGGGCCTGAAGCAGTCATTCCTATAAACAATTCCAGGAATGCTATTGATCTGTGGGAGAAGACAGGAGAACTTCTGGGAATGGAGGGATTAGAAGAAAAATCTTCTTCTTTGGATTCCATTGTAGAGAGTAATACTAACTATGATAATTCCAGCCAGAATACTCCTATTATTTACAATCCGACATTTCAGTTTTATGGTTCAGCACCTTCTAAGCAGGATCTTGAAGAAGTAATGGAGACAGAACAGGAAAAGTTTGCCCGAATGATGGAAGAGTATTTAAAGGATAACAGACGTACCAAATTCGCATAGGAGGCAGTCATATTGTATAAAACAAAACAGGGAGAGTGCTGGGATAAAGCAGCAAAAGCTATATATGGAAGTGAGAAGCATACAGGGTATCTGATGCAGAATAATTTTCCCCTATTGGATATAGCAGTATTTTCCGCAGGAACCATTCTTAACACCCCGGATCTTCCAAAAGATGAGGAAGATACCCCGCCATGGAGGAAGCGTAAATGAGCAGAGCAAGAAGGGCATCACCAGATATTACATATGAACATATTAATATCACAGACGATATAGCAGATAGTATCAAATCCTTTTCTTATACAGATGTTGCTTCCGGAGAAAGTGATTCTGTTTCTCTTTCCATACAGGACAGAGAAAGAAAGTGGATGGGAGGCTGGGCTCCGCAAAAAGGCGATCATATAAGTGCTGATGCTAGATTCTTTGAATGGGAAAATGATGGGGACAACTGGAGTATCTATTGTGGTGAATTTGAAGTAGATGATGTATCCATGTCAGGGCCGCCGGCAGAATGCAGCATCAAGGCAGTATCCATTCCCAGATCAGAAGCATTCAATGAAGAAGAGCACACAAAGAACTGGGAAGAAGTCACAGTTCAAGAAGTAGCATCAGAGATTGCAGCTCGTGCCGGTATCGAACTTTATTATGAAGCAGATGAAATAGCGATTCATTCTCTGGAACAGGATAAACAGACGGATTGTAAGTTTCTATATTCTGTCTGCGAAAAATATGGTCTGGCAATGAAAGTATTTGCAGAAAAGATCATCATATTTGATGAGGCAGTATATGAGTCAACTGCTCCGGTAACAACATTGCGTTATGAAGATTTTAACCCATATAGATACAATTCTACGCTGGAAGGTACCTATACCGGCGCAAAAATAGCTTATTCGGATCCGGGAACAGGGGAAGATCATATTGTGGTTGTAGGCGGCGGTAACAGGATCAAAGAGATCAATGAAGAAGCGGATAACGCTGCAGATGCACAAAGAAAAGCGATAGCAGCATTAAATAATGCTAACAAGAATGCCACTACACTTACAGGCACGATCATGGCTAGGAAAGAGATAATAGCAAGCAGATGTGTGAGTGTAGCCGGTTTCGGAAAACCGGACGGTATATATTACATTGATAAGGCTGTGACCAAAATAGGAGGAAGCGGAGCATCCAGGCAGGAACTTACTATGCACCGTGTTGGTTATCGAATGGATAATGCGACAGTACTTATTGATGAATGTCCGGATAGCGGACAGGTTGGAACTGGAATGGATTATACAGTTGTAAAAGGTGATACACTTTGGAGTATTGCAAAGCAGCTTTTAGGATCCCCACTTCGTTACGCGGAAATCTATGATGTTAATAAAGATATAATCGAACAGCAGGCCCAGGAAAGAGGTAAGAAAGATTCCAGTAATGGGCATTGGATATTTCCGGGGACGGTGCTTTACATTCCGGCAGTAGAAGGAGATAGTAAAAATGGCGAACAGTGAGATTCGTACAGGGAGAATATCATCTGTAAATTATGAAACGGGAATGGCACGTGTTACATATCGAGATAAAGACGATACTGTAACAGATGAATTTCCTATTATAACTAACAATGATGAATACCGGATGCCCAAAGTCGGACAAGATGTTCTGGTGGCACATTTATCTAATGGAAGCAGCCGCGGCGCTATTATCGGTACCTTATGGAATAAAAAATATTCTCCGAATGAAACTGGCGCTGAATTGTACAGAAAAGATCTGTCAAGAGAAAAAGATGCTGCATACATTCGTTATTCTGATGAAACTGGTGAGTATCTGGTAAAGGTTGCTAATCTGCATTTAAACGGAGTCCATAAAACAGTATTAGATGGTCCTATGCTGGAAATTGGTGCTAATATATCTGTTCTGCTGCAGTCAGATATGCTGCATGTTGATCTATCAGAATTACTGGTTACAGGAAATGAGACAGATACAATAGATGCACAGATACAGGCAGATGTTGAAGTATCACAGATTGAGAATAGCCTGAAAGCCATAATAATGAAAGCGGCTATAGAATTGGTTGAAAATCTGGAAATAAAATCCGGTACCGACATTAGAGTTGAAGCGGGAGAAAAGGTAGAATTATCTTCAGGTGGAAGCCTGACGTTATCAGATGATACCTACAGTGTGACATTGACAGAGATAATGGAACGGCTGGAAGCATTGGGAGGATAGAAACGTGGGAATGGTAGGTAATTTTGGAAGCAGGATTGTGTTTGAAACATCAGACCGCCGTATCCTGGCATTTTCAGGCATGACACAGAAGATATCAGGGAAATATTCCAAACATAGTGTTATAGGGAAGAAGGACAGACCAGAATTTACTGGACCAGGAAACAGAAATATTTCCTTTAAAATTTTGCTTGATGTTTCTTTAGGTGTCCGGCCAAGCGATGTCATGAGCAATATCGAAAATGCTGTTGAGAATGGAGAAATAGAATATTTGGTCATAGGAGGCCGATTGATTGGAAAAAATAAGTTTTACATATCTTCGGTTTCAGAGGCTATGGACGTAGTTATGAGCGGTGGAGAGATAGCCAGAGCTACATTGAACATCAGCATGGAGGAATATGAATGATCGATATTAAAAGCGCTGTTATAAACTTAAATGGTTTTTCTGCAGAGGAAGCAGAAGATATTAGAAATTGCCTTATGGTCTTATATTCAGTCCGCGAAGGAGAGCAGCCCTTTAACAGAGAATTTGGAATTAATGATTCTTTTTTAGATCATCCGATACATATAGCCCAGAATGTGCTTGCACTTGAAATAATAGAAAAAACGAAGAAGTATGAAAAGCGGGTTTCAGTGGAAAAAGTTGAATATGGTCACGGAGTTGAAGGCCAGCTGTTTCCGATCATATCTTGCGAAAGGAGTGGGGTACTATGAGCGTGAAAAAGTCGCTACAAGACTATCCTGATATAAGTTTTATAGACAACATGACCGTGGAAGATATTCAGGCATACTATATAGACTGCATGAACCGGAAATACGAAGAAATAACAGGGAAAAAGCTGACATTAGCAGAAGCAGATCCGATACGCTTGATAGCATATTCTGATTGCCTGTTGTTGTATCAGATTGCCCAATATGCGGACCGAGCAGGAAAAATGTCATTATTAAAATACAGTTATGGCGATTATCTGGAAAACATCGGTGCTCTGAAAGGAATTCACAGGTTGGAAGGTGCGGCGGCAAAGACGAGACTTAAGTTTACCCTTGCAACAGAAAGAAACAATGTAATAGTTATTCCGGAAGGAACAAGGGTAACTGCTTCAGATGGAATATATTTTCATACATTAGAAACACTGGAGATAATGTCTGGAACGTTGTCCGGAGAAGTAAACGCAGAATGTAAGTATATTGGTATAAAAGGGAATGGATACAAGCCAGGGGAACTGAATGTTATCGTTGATCCTATTTCATATGTAGACAAAGTTGAGAATGTGACTATAACAGAAGGCGGATCAGATATTGAAACTGATGAAAATCTTGCAGAGCGTGTATATCTTGCTCCTTCCTCATGGTCTACTGCCGGCCCTGATGATGCATATAAATACTGGGTTATGACGTTTGATCCGGCCATTACTGATGTATGTGTGGATTCAAAGATACCCGGAATTGTAGATATTTATTTTGTTTTGCAGGACGGACAGTTACCAGATGAGGCAATGATAGAAGAGTTGGAAAAATTTCTGCAGAATGAAGATATAAGGCCACTGACAGATAAAGTAATAGTAGGGGCGCCGTCTATACATGAATATGAGATAGATATGACCTATTACATAAATAAGAGTGACCGTTTCAAAGCTGTTGCTATCCAGGAACAAGTACAGGAAGCAATAGACAAATATATCTTATGGCAAAAAGGGAGGATAGGGAGAGATATCAATCCTGATCAGTTAAGAAAACTTGTTCTTTCTGCCGGCGCAAAAAGAGTAATGGTCAGAAGCCCGGATTTTACCAAGATTCCCTATAATGGCATAGCGATTCTGTCAGGAGAGGCATCTGTGCTGTATGGAGGGATAGAAGATGATTAATCTGAGAGAATGCACCACATTGCAGGTCATGCCGGAGGTATTACGAAAAGATAAAAAAATACAAGCTGCAAGCTATGCACTGCAGAAAACAGCTCAGATGCTGTTTGAAAAAGTTGACCGGTCTAATGTATATGCAGGAATTGATATTTTACCGGAGGAAATCCTTGATCTGTTGGCAGAAGAATTCCGCGCGCAGTACTACGATACTTCACTGCCAGTTGAAGATAAAAGAAAGGCAATAAAAAAAGCGATGCCATGGTTTTACAGAGCCGGAACGGTATCTGCGGTGAAAGAATTGACAGAATTGGTATGGAGGAGCAGCTCAGCACAAGTGCAGGAGTGGTTTGAATATGCTTCAGATCCTTATCTGTTTCGCATACTGCTTGGCACAGATATGAGCATCGAAGAAGAGCTTATCAATGCCTTTATTGATGCCATATGGAAAGTAAAAAATACAAGATCACATCTGGAATCAATCACTTTCATACGTCGTATAGATAACACACTGTATGTGGGTGCGGCCTCAAAAAATGTTGGACATATTGTAATAACAGATGTATGGAAAGGCGAATACGATATGCACAGCAATATATATCATGGAGCCGCAGGGACCAGAGTACAGAAAATACAGATAAGGGAGGGATAGAGAATGGCTGAATTTTACTCAGCTGTAACAACAAATGCAGGAATAAATCTTGTGACAGATCTGCTTGTAGGTGAACAGATAATATTTACAAGAATGGTCACAGGGTGCGGTACTTATACAGAAGATGATCTGGAAAGGACAAATCTGCAAAAAGCCGATGGATTGCGTGAGCCTAAACAGGAATTTGAACTTAGCAGCGTTGCAAGAGAAACAGATTCGTGTATTTTGTTGAAGGCATTATTTTCCAATGTCGGATTAACAGAAGGCTATCGAATGACAGAAATAGGCGTCTATGCTAAAAAATCGGAAGATGATGAGAATGAGATTCTGTATTCGCTTTCCGTGGCAAAGGAGCCTGATTATTTTCCATGTTATAACGGTATCGCTGCAGTGGAGATCCTGGAAGAATATTACCTGACTGTTTCTGATGCCGCGGAGGTATCGCTATATGCGGGAAAAGGTGCCGTGGCGCTAATTGAGGATTTTGAAAAGTTCCGGGAAGAGATACAAAACCAGCTTAAAGAAATTCAGGCCAGTGTAGATATTGCGGNGGATAATAAGTTGANCGATCTCCAGAAACAGATTGGCAATCTGTCACAATTGATGACAGAAAACAAAGGCTGTCTTGTAGATGCTCTCAATGAGATTGCAGAGGTTGTAAAGCCGTTAGTTGAATATGGTATAGCAANT
>JAAVBZ010000027.1:0-16762 GCA_014803415.1 Lachnospiraceae bacterium | reverse complement strand
ATATAGATGATANGGCGANNGNNGNNATCTACACAGATGACATTGACTGGGTAACAACTTTGGAAACAGCATCTAACAGGGATATCGATGCTATCATATCAGAAGTATATGAAGATAGTGAAGAAACCGAAGAAGGAATAGCATCTGATGAAGATATCGATGCAATCATATCCGGAACATATGTTGAGGAAGATGAGGAAATCGAAGAGGAAGATCTGGCTAATAAAGAGATAGACAAAATTATAGAAAATTCATTTGAATAAAAGGAGAAGGATATGGGTTGGATAAAAACAGAACATTTGCAAAGATTTGCAGATGGATTTTCTGCAAAGGCAATGGAGATCTTTGCCAAGAAAACGGATATACCAGGATCAGTACCGGCAAACGGTGGTGATGCAGATACTGTAAATGGGCATACGGTTGAGACAGATGTGCCGTCTGGAGCAAAATTTACGGATACAACTTATTCCAATATGACAGCAGCCACAGCTTCTACAGCTGGGGAATCCGGTCTTGTGCCGGCACCCGCAAAAGGTAAACAGAATGCTTTTTTACGGGGGGATGGAACATGGGTTGAGATGGTAGAGGCAACAGATGCAGAAATAGATACTATCATAGAAGGAACTTTCAAATAACAGGAGGAAGTGAAACATATGAAATTAATTACAGCAAACAAGTTAAATAGATTTTGGGAAAACGGTATTCTTCCGAAGCTGGGAGAAAAAATTGATAAGGTAAAAGTACTTACTACCACGGAACAGGTATCTGCGAATACCAACAGCGAAAATGTGGCGAGTGCTTTGGTCACTAAGGAATTAATTAATGATTTAGGGATCGCTACAAGACAAGACCCAGATGATCCTACTAAAGCACAATGGAGGCCCAGAGGAAGTGAGGGTGAATGGGTAAATTTTACTAAACCGCGCCGTGTCATTGAGCAATCGTTCACGAATAGTAGCATTCCTAAATCAGTAACGGTGGACGGCGTGGTTTATGATTATCTAGGGTGTAAACAGGTGGTATTTGCGATGTCAAATTTAAATACTTCATATTCCAGCGCTGAAGCATATCTTAACGCTGATGGAACTTTTAGCTATGGACATGCCGCCACAGGCAGAAATAATAACGCTTATGGCACAGCAATATATATCGAAAGAATGCAATGACCTTGGTGTACTGGACTAGCTAACGTGTACACATATCAAGTCACAACTAATCATTGCATGAGCTGAAGTACCACCAGTGCCTGATGCACTCACATTTATCTTAACTATTCCTGTGGCTGCATCATAAGACTTCGTTAAGCCTGCACCCGTATTAGTTCCTGTTTTACCATTACCGGTGATGCCCTTGACATTTAAAAGAAAGTTATTTTCTGATAGGTCTTGAAAATTAGGTATGGAAGCTGCTGATACGCTTATCTTATGTTGCGCTATACCATCTTGTACACCTAATATCCCTGAGTATAGCGTAGTAAATTGAAGACCACTAACCAATTTTTTTCTTACTGCATCGGCACCCACCATATATTCTGCATACAGTCCATCAGGTTGCGGATCAAAAGATACACCACTTAAATCATTATATAATTCAGTAAATGAATTATAACCAGAACGATATATGAAACTATAAACCTAGAGCCGAAAGGCTCTATTATTTTACCCATTTAGTGAGAAAGGAAAAGATTATGATTAGACTAAGATATATCGGTGAAAAAACCGATTATGAGGTTTCTTTTAAGGGAATTAGTCCTCATATTGTCCAGATAACTGGGAACTTTCCTATAAAAAATAAAGGATTCGTTTTATTCAGGAGTGAGGTGGAGGACGATCCATGGGACTACAAGAATTTTAAAACAATTTATCAGGAAATTAAGAGTGGAGCACAGTTTTCTGATGATGAATCAGTGTATATAGAACCTGAGAAACCCGAGCCTGAACCATATGTTCCTACCGTGGAAGAAGTCAGAGCAGCTAAACTTCAAGAAATTTCCATGATTTGTGAACAGGTTATCTATGCAGGTGTTGATGTTGAATTGCCGGCCGGGGTAGAACATTTTAGCTTAACAGAAAAAGACCAGTTAAATTTGTTCGGAAAGCAGGCACAGATGGCAGCAGGCGCGGAAAGATTTGAATATCATCAGGACGGACATCCGTGCAGGTACTATACCAAAGAAGAGATGTTACTGATCATTGAAAGTGCATTGGGATATGTAACTTATCACACTACATATTGCAATGCTCTTAATATCTGGATCAAATCATTAGAAACGGTTGAAAGCATAAATACTGTTGTATATGGCTGTGAGGTACCGGAAGAGCACCAGTCGGAAGTTCTTAAAGATTTATTGAAAAAAGAGAGGTAATAATATGGAAGCTTTTCTATTTTTAGTTGGCGGTCGAATTTACACATGGATAGAAATCTTATGGCGCGGTTGGACCCATTGGACAATGTTCATATTGGGTGGTGCATGTTTTGTAGTGATGGATTTGATTAATGAGTTCAAGATACCGTGGCACTGGTGCTTGTTGCGGCAGTCCATAGTATGCGCATGTGTTGTGACTGCTTTCGAATTTATTACTGGATGCATAGTTAATTTATGGCTCGGCTGGAATGTCTGGGATTACTCGAATTTACCATTTAACCTTCTAGGACAGATATGTCTTTACTTTTTCTTGCTATGGATTCCTATGTCAATGGCCGGAATCGTATTAGGTGATTGGATCAGATATTGGCGGTACATATTTTTGCAAAAATGGGCGCCATGGAAGATTACGCAAATCCGGGAACGGCCGCATTATAAATTTATCTGAATCCAAGGGGACGGCAGAGAAAACTGTTGTCCCCTTAAATATATGAAGAAAAGGAGAAAAAATATGGAAAAGACAAATGTAATTAAAGTAGCAACAACAAGCATAGCAGGTGGAGTATCAGCAATAGCCGCGTGGCTTTTTGCCAGATTGGGAGTACTGTTGTACGTCCTTCTTGTATTAGCGGTGGCAATGATTATTGACTATATCACAGGAATGTTGGCAAGTAAGACGGAATCTATTGATCACCCGGAAGATCCTTCCTATGGCTGGAGCTCTAAAAAAGGGGCAAAAGGTATAATCAAGAAGGTAGGATACTTGTGTATAATTGCAGTGGCCATGATGGTAGATTATATAATTCTGAATGTAGCAGTTGAACTTGGTTTTGATATTACCATCAAAGCTTTCTTCGGTCTTATGGTGACAGTATGGTATCTGCTCAACGAAGCATTGTCTATTATTGAAAATGCCGGCCGAATGGGGGCACCTATACCGGAATGGCTCAGACAGTACATAGCAGTTCTTAAGACTAAAATCGAATCGAAGGGAGAATAATTATGGTAGTAGGGGTAAATTGCGGACATACAAAAAGCGGCGCCGGTTATGGCGCCGTTGGTATTATAAAGGAATCAGAACATACAAGACTGGTAGGACAGGCTCTTATGGATATGCTTCGATCGGCAAGAGTTACAGTTATCGACTGTACTATAGATCAGGCCAATACACAAAATGAGTACCTGGCAGCAGCCGTTGCACTGGCTAACAGGCAGGATCTTGACTGGTTTATTAGTATCCATTTTAATGCTTCATCAGCACACACAGGTCATGGCGTAGAAGTATTTACTTATGAAGGAAGACAGTACCAGGACGCATTAGATGTGTGCCAGAATATTGCAGATTTAGGATTTACTAATAGAGGAGTAAAGACCGGCACTGGATTATATGTTATCCGGAAGACTAAAGCGAAGTCCATGTTGATTGAGGTATGTTTCTGCGATAATCAGAAAGATATAGATATCTACCAGGCCGCAGGAGGGGCGGAAGGAATTGCAAAGGCAATTTATAAAGGTATTTATAAGGAAGCAATTCTTCCATCTATTCAGGATCCGACAGAAAATCATAACCTTACCCGTAATGAGTTTATTGAGTTTGTCGGAAAGATTGCACAGAAAGACTGGATTGATCGCAGGTTGGTACTTCCTTCCGTTGTCATAGCACAGGCAATAAAAGAATCAGGATTTGGTACGTCAGAGCTGGCTGTTAATGCCAATGCCCTGTTTGGGATCAAACAGAACGGCTGGACCGGAAGAACCTATGTCAAGGATGCTACAGAACAGAACGCAGACGGTAGCTATCGAACAGATCAGAATGTATTGTGGAGGGCTTATGACAGTTGGGAGCAATCAATATTAGATCATAATACATACATTTCTGAAAGAAAGATTGGAAGTCAGACAGAACCAAACTGGAAAAATGTTGTTGGCTGTGAGAATTATCTTCTTGCAGTACAGTATCTGCAGAATGCACAATTTCCATATGCTACTTCAAAGACCTATGGAGAATCTCTTATTAATGATTATATTGAAAAATATAAACTTACAGCATATGATGAAGTTGCGACGTCGCAACCGGCAGAAATAGATCAGGGGGAAAAAGCACCTGAAGGAATGCTGTATGTGGTACAGGCTGGGGCTTATAAGATTTTTGAGAATGCTAAGAAACAGCAGGAGAGACTTGGAGAGATGGGAATTGCTTCGTTGATTAAGCTACAACAGTAGAATCCCTGTAAAATTGAATATTGCTAAATGACTAACCTTATGACTTAAATATTCGTACGTATAACCCCACTCATAGGTCATCAGCAGTACACTGTCTGCGGCTTCTCCCAATAGTCTGTAATCCTTTCCTTCATATAAAAGTCCGCTTTGGGTATCACTTGTTTTGGGAGCAAGAGCCACAGTTACCGTATAGCCATATGGGGATAAGAACTTTCTTGCATCGGCAACAAAATCGGCAAATGGAATGCGGTCGTCAGGCAGGATATATTCGAAATCAATATCCAGACCTACAAATCCTTTTTCCTCCATAACTTCCAGAATATTTTCCAAAAGAGTATTTTTTACTCCTTCATTGTTTACCATAGTTGTGATCAGATAATTATTGAATTGTCCGTCAGGACCAAAAGGAGTAAGAGTCAGAAAGGGGCGGGTGTCAAAAGCTTTGGCAGCTGTGATCATAAAGCTGTCATCCAAAGTGGGAGGAACCAGCTCGCCTGCTGTAGTAAATCCGTAGGAAAAGATGGATAAAGAAGACAAAAAAGGCAGGGTTTCATTCAGTACATCTTTATTTATAAAAGGATAAGCATAGCCGTTTGTAAAAGCATCATAAGAAGAGGATCCTGCAGATGATACAGATAAAAGAAGAGCCTGCCCTACGGCCAGAGCATAGGGATATAATAACTGGTTATTATAAATCACAGATTCCGGACTGATACCGTAGGAGGCAGCGATGGTATCTACGGTATCTCCCGGTTTAACAACATATATTTCCATAAGAAATCCCATAATAAGTTCTTATGTTAGAATATGCCAAAAAGACAGTTTATGTGCATCATGAGACCAAGCAGCAGTTGCATATTATAGGGAAAAAACTTATAATAAAAATAGGAAAAGAAGGTTCACAAAATGGAGGGTATAGAATGAATTACAATGAGGCATTTGATAAATTGCATAAATTTGGACAGGAGCATGTCCTTAAAGACTATAGTGATCTGGCTGAGCAGGAAAGAGAAGCTCTTCTTAAACAAATAGATACTACCGATTTTTCGGTACTGGCCTCCTGCGCTCAGAAGCAGGAAGCAGCTAAGCGGGGAGAAATCACACCGCTTGCAGCAATGCAGCTTGCAGAAATAAATGAGAAGAAAGAGAAATTTACGGTTCTTGGAATTGAAGCAGTCAAGGCAGGTAAAGTAGGAGCAGTGCTTCTGGCAGGAGGGATGGGAACAAGACTGGGCTCCGATGATCCCAAAGGAATGTATAATATAGGCATTACCAAAGAGGTATATATTTTCCAGCGCCTTATTGAAAATCTTATGGATGTGGTAAAGCAGGCAGGAAGCTGGATCCCGTTGTATGTCATGACCAGTGATAAGAATCATGAAGTGACTGTTAAGTTTTTAAGAGAGCATGATTATTTTGGATATAACAGCAGTTATATTACCTTTTTCATGCAGGAAATGGCTCCGGCATCGAATTATGAAGGTAAAGTATATATGGAAGAAAAGTGGAAAATTTCTACTTCCCCCAATGGAAATGGAGGCTGGTATTCTTCTATGTACAAATGGGGCGTGGCGCAGAAAGCCATGGAAGACGGCGTAGAATGGCTGAATGTGTTTGCTGTAGACAATGTGCTGCAGAGAATTGCAGATCCCTGTTTTGTCGGAGCTGTTATTGATTCCGGCTGTGTTTCAGGTGCCAAGGTGGTAAAGAAATGTGCGCCTGATGAAAAGGTAGGAGTTATCTGTTTAGAAGATGGAAGGCCTTCGATCATTGAATACTATGAGCTGACAGAAGAGTTGATGAATGCAAAGGATAAAAACGGCGATCCGGCATATTATTTCGGAGTGATTTTAAATTATCTGTTCCGTATTTCGGATCTGGAAAAGATCCGTGAGAGGAACCTGCCTCTCCATGTGGTTGAAAAGAAAATACCACATCTGAATGAGGCAGGAGAAAGGATCAAACCGGAAGAACCCAACGGATACAAATTTGAACAGCTGGTACTTGATATGATCCATGAGCTTGACAGCTGCCTTCCCTTTGAGGTGGAGAGAAATAAAGAATTTGCACCTATTAAAAACAGAACAGGTGTAGATTCCGTGGAAAGCGCCAGAATTCTCTGTGAAGAAAATGGGATCTGCCTGTAAACAGTCAGGCAACATATAAGTACATGAAGATAAAGTGGCAGATACTTCCGCCCATTACAAACAGATGAAAAATCTCATGGGAACCAAAGAATTGATGCTTTCCGTTAAACAGGGGAAGCTTCAAAGCATAGATCACACCGCCCATCGTATAGATGATGCCGCCTGCAAGAAGCCACAGAAAGGCAGTATGGGGCAGGATATTCCATAAGGTACCGAATACGAAAAGGCATACCCATCCCATGGCGATATAAATTACGGAAGAAAACCATTTAGGGCATGTGATCCAGCAGGCCTTTAAGATCATACCAAACAGTGCAAGCCCCCAAACAACAGAAAGAAGGGCGTATCCCAGTTTGCCGCCCAGGACGATCAGGCATACGGGAGTATAGGAACCTGCAATCAGTACAAAGATCATCATATGATCCAGCTTGCGGAAAATACGTAAGGCTCTTCCCTTCATATTGACGGAATGATAGGCGGTACTGGCTCCGTATAGTAAGATCATACTGAGCATGAAGATGCTCATGGCAAAGAGTGTATAGCTGGTCGGGGAAAGAGCAGCCTTTATAAGAAGAGGAGTGGCGGCGAAGACTGCCATCATCATACCGATAAAATGAGTAAGAGCGCTGCCCGGTTCACGAATTGTTATCTGCATATTAAAACCTCCTGACAATAAGTGCTATTCAATAATTCAATACGTAGTTTTAAAAACTATGTATTGAATATAATCATACTACAGTATATTGTTTGCGATGTCAATGATATTATGCGCATTTTTATACTTTTTGGTACAGGAGTCTTCGGAAGAGTATGGAGGAAAGTCTATGTTTCGTATTTGGGGAAAAATATGGAAAAATAATCATTTAGTAAAAGATGCTGTAATCTGCAATGATGAACGGGATACCCGCACTCATAAGGTTTTTAAGGCACTGGATGAGATATGTTATGAATTTGATCTGAGTAAACCGATCTGGCTGGAATCAACGGTTTCAGAATTTAAACATCATGATAAGGCAAGATTTACACAGGATAATTTTATAGAAGCAATCGATTTTGATTATTTGGAAATTCAGGTAATTGAGGAAGACTAAAAATCGGATTTCCTTCATATATATAAAATTGTGAAAAAGGGGCTGAAAGAGGAAAATGGAATTAGTAGCACAAAGAGACAATGATATTGATAACTGGAAAGAGGTTACACTAATTTATAGTTCTGCGTTAAAGC
Organism: Lachnospiraceae bacterium; assembly: GCA_014803415.1. Taxonomy (GTDB): domain Bacteria; phylum Bacillota; class Clostridia; order Lachnospirales; family Lachnospiraceae; genus Suilimivivens. Next base: position 8,802 of record JAAVBZ010000027.1, on the reverse strand, counting down.
AGATATCAGTTAAACTGGAAATCCTGAATGACGAGTTCCAGCATGTACATAGATATAATCCTATCGAACATATCAAATCCAGAATCAAAACGCCTGAGAGTATCGTTAAAAAGCTGAAAAAACACGGATATGAGTCTACCATTCAGAATATGATAGAGCACGTAAATGATATTGCAGGTATCAGAGTTATCTGTTCTTTTACTTCGGATATTTACCGGATCGCAGATATGATCAGAAATCAGAGTGACATTAAGGTCATTGCGGTCAAGGATTATTTGGTGAGCCCTAAATCCAGCGGGTATAAGAGCTATCATATGTTGGTAACAGTGCCGGTATATCTTTCTGACAGAATTGTGGATACTAAGGTAGAAATCCAGATACGGACTGTAGCTATGGATTTCTGGGCAAGCTTAGAGCACAAGATCAACTATAAATTTGAGGGCAATGCGCCGGCCTATATTAAAAATGAACTGATTGAATGCTCGAAGATGGCATCCGAACTGGATCGGAGAATGCTGTCATTAAATGAAGAGATTCAGATGATCAACCAAAATAAATCCCAGTAAAAGACCCCGCCGCAAGCAGCCGCCTGGCTCGTTGCCCGCGGGAAAAATGAGGAGTGCCCAGACACATTTCTGCGCCTGGGCTATTATGAAAAAATTTATTATAATCTTGTGAAAATGTCTATTTCGTGTTCTTGATATATATATAATATACCGCGAAAATATGAATAAATTATGAACATGATGTGAAATTATCGTTAATTATGCCAATCACCCTGGAAATAACGTGTGAAAAATGTACATAATGCACAAATTTCGACATGAGGAGATGGTACTAAAACCTGTGACCGCCGCCACCGCCGCTATGACCGCCGCCACCACTGTGGCCGCCGCTTCCTCCACTGCCGCCGCGGCTCTGGGGACTGTAGGTTTTGGTCTGGTGGGTTTTTCGTGCATAGGGATCTGCAAACTTAAAACCTGTGGAGATGGACCCCAGTATCTCTTTTTGAGTGGGCTTTGCAGTGCCTGACATCATCATGACGATAAAGTAATTAATAAGCGCAGCCAATATGAGTGCAAACAGCAGATTGCTTATGTATTTCATTGGCTGTGCTATTTTTTGCCCTGACAGAAGGGAGTTTATCTGTGCGAAGGCGTTGGAAGCACAGCTGTAATAATCACTGTTTGAAGCATATTTATACACATTGTCGGTAATGGTGTTGGCATAGGAATTAGTTATGGTTTTGTAAATGGCTCCGTCACTGAAAATGTAAATTTCACGATTATCCATATCAATGAGAAAAAGTGTGCCGCTGCGAGTGCCGAACAATTCGTGATAATATTTATCTGCAAAATAAGATGTAGAGAAATCGTTGTAGGAAACAGATTTAAATGCCGCATTGCCATAAGCTGTGATTTCCTGCATTTCCAGAGACAGCTGTGTTGCTTCCTCTTCATCAAGCAGATCTGCATCATCTTCTAAAACCACAAGATAGCCGGTATCCTGATTTTCCCATATGATAGAGGAAACTTCTGATTCTTCCTGAGCCGGATTTTGAGACTTCGGAGAAACAGCGGCATTTGCAGTCAGGGAAAGGGCAAAAAAGCCCGTAATGGCAAGTAAGATGGATTTACGCATGATCATTTCCTCCTTTTCGGTCAAACTGAGGAAGCTTTCGGGTTGCAAGTATATTGTATTTTTTAATAAGACTGGTGGTAGTAAAGAGGATGCCGATAAAAGCGGCAATGCTTCCGCCATAATACCATATATCTGATATCGGTGAAAATACCAGGATGCACACAGCGATTACCACTGCCAGCAGAGAGCCGATAAATCCGGATATTCCACTTTGGTTATTGGACTTTTTGGAGCTTGTTCTTTTTTTGCGCAGATGGTAGCCTCTGTCCTCCTCTCGATTCTCCCATCGGCTTATCTTGTTCATTTCCAATCCGTAAAGGATCAGTGTGGCAGCTGCCAGAATGGCCGAAATAATTAAAGAATATGTAGCTTTAATGGTAAAAAAGAGATTGAGCAGTATAAAGATCGGAACAGCCAGAATCAGCGAACCGGTAACATATTTTTTAATATCCACGGGAATATCAGCAGCCACTTTGCCGGTCTGACCGTTTACAGTGGCATAAGCGATCCGGTCGCCTTTCCGGTAGGACATGAACCAGACAGGAAACATGACACGTTCCACCGGGGCCAGGTAAGTATGGAGCATAAAGCCTGCTGACGAATTGTTTTCTTTCGAGGTAAATTGTATGCCCGAAAAAGCGGCGTCTTTTTTAATGCGGCTAAAGCTTGCGGTATTGGCTACGGTCTTGGCGTCTTCCTCGTAGAGGCTGCTGTCCACATCAGCAGTATCTGCATAGAAACCGCTTAAATAAGAAGGGGTAAAGGGCTGCATGTCCTTAACATTAAAAGGAGCGATGCGCTCACTGATATTATCTGCAAAGGAAGCGGAAGCGTCATAGGATAGCTCCTTATAGTAGGCGTCAAGATCGCCTCCCAATTCATAGTGATCGGTATAGACATAATCACCTTTTCTGAAAGTCTTCTTGCCTTTCATCTCTACGCCGCCCTGCTGGGTGATATGATAGGTCCAGTAAGGCATATAAATACCGCGAAAGCTGTCGATATACTTTTCGTCTTTCAGTTCATCCGGGGCAAAAATTGCTCTTTTAAGCCGATCAGTATAAGCCTTTTTGCAGGCTTCTTTGGTCTGCTTGAAGGGAATGATCTTGACAGGACGTTTTTCTTTACTGATCCGGCTGTCCAGAATAGTAGAAGCGCCGCAAAAACTGCAGAATTCAGCGGCTGAGGTGTCAGTGCTGAGAATTTCTCCGCCGCACTGGGGGCAGGTAAATATGGTGACATCAAAGGGAGCGCTTTCTTCGGCATCTTTGTCTTTGGTTACTTCATAAGGATTTTGGGTAGTGAGACAGTAATCACATTTGAGCATCTGAAGTGTAATGTCAAATTTCAGATTACCGCCGCAGTTTGGACATTCGTACATGGGTTTCTCCTTGACTTTGGTTAATTACATTTTATAGCTTCGGAAGGTAAAAGTAAATAAAAGTATTCATTTACCGGAAATTGTGGTATTCTCAAGTAAATTGGCGGAAAATTCTTTGGATAAGGTGAATAGCTTTGATGAATAAATATGAAACATTGAAAAAATATTATGGATATGATTCTTTCAGACCGGGACAGGAAGTGCTGATCGATGCCGTCTTAAATAAGCGGGATGTGCTGGGGATCATGCCTACCGGAGCAGGAAAATCGGTCTGCTACCAGGTGCCCGCACTGCTTCTTCCGGGGATCACATTGGTCGTCTCACCGTTGATATCCTTGATGAAGGATCAGGTACAGGCGTTGAATCAGGCCGGCGTTCACGCCGCTTATATTAATAGTTCGCTGACGGAGCGTCAGATCGCCAAAGCGATTGAACTGGCGGGAAAGGGACAGTATAAGATCATTTATGTAGCGCCGGAACGTCTTGAAACGGGAGAATTTCTCCGTTTTGCCAGGGAGGCGGATATTTCCATGATCACCGTGGATGAGGCACACTGTATTTCTCAGTGGGGGCAGGATTTCAGACCAAGCTATATGAATATTCTTACCTTTGTGAAGGAATTGCCAAAGCGACCGATCATCAGTGCTTTTACGGCAACTGCAACGACTCGGGTAAAGGATGATATTCTTGCTGCTCTGGATCTTCGATCGCCGGAGGTGCTGGTTACAGGATTTGACAGGGAAAATCTGTATTTTGAGGTGCAGCAGATAAAGAAAAAGGAAGAATTCATCCTGAAATATCTTGACTGTCATGCCGGTGATAGTGGTGTGATCTACTGTGCTACCAGGAAAAATGTGGATAAGGTCTATGAGATTTTAAAAGAATATGGATATCCGGCAGCCAGATATCATGCCGGACTTAGTAATGAGGAAAGAAAAAGAAATCAGGATGCATTTATTTATGACACATGTCCGATCATTGTGGCTACCAATGCGTTCGGCATGGGGATCGACAAATCCAATGTCCGCTTTGTCATTCATTATAATATGCCTCAAAGCCTTGAGAATTATTATCAGGAGGCAGGAAGAGCCGGGAGAGATGGAGAAGCAGCAGAATGTATTTTGCTGTATTCTCCACAGGATGTGATCATTAACCGCTTTTTGATCGAGAGCAGGGAGATGAATCCGGGAATGAGCTATGCTCAGATGGATGAGATCAAAAACAGGGATGAGGAACGGCTTAAAAAAATGACATTTTACAGTAACTCCCACAAATGCCTTAGAAATTTTATTCTGCAGTATTTTGGTGACGGAAAACAGAATGCCTCCTGTAATTGCGGCAATTGCTCTATCTGTCTTGGAGGAGTTAAAACGATTACTGTCAATGAAGAAGAGGATATGGTCAGCAGAAGAAGTGAAAAAGCGATAAAGCGGCCTGAACGTAGAAAAAGCAGGGGCAGCGATTTACTGACGCCTAAGGGGCGGGAGCTTTTTGAAAGGCTGCGGGAGGTACGCCGCCAGAAAGCATCCGGGGAAGGCGTGCCGCCGTATATTATTTTTTCTGACAGAACACTTGTAGATATGTGCGAGAAAATGCCTGCAAACAAAGAAGAGATGCTGAATGTATCAGGTGTGGGAGAAAATAAATTCGAAAGATATGGAGAAGATTTTCTTGCTGTGATCCTGGAATTTGCAAATGTAGGAGAGGTTCTTTGGGACACTTCTTATGGACAGCAGGAACAACAGGAGATTTATGCACAGCCGTCCAAAAGCAGCAGAAAAAAGGATGAATTTTATGTGACAGAAGAAATGTACAGGCAGATACAGTTCTTTGAAAACTGCCTGCTTTCCGAGCTGGTGGCCCAGTTAAATGAGATCAGGATCAGGCTGGGTGAAGATGCAAATATGAAAAAGGCCACTGCAGCTTCTATTGAGCGGCGTCTGAAAGAGGAAGGCTACATAGATGAAATTTATTCTGACGGCCGTTTCCGTAAGGTGATTCGTATGGAGGGAGACAGAATGGGTATCAGCACCGGTACTAAGATAAGCAGCAAAGGAAACGAGTATGAGGTGCTGAAATACAGCGAGATGGCGCAGAGAGAAATTGTAAATGAGTTAAGAAGAAAATAGGTAACAGTTTTTATACTGTAAGTATAATGACAAATCTGTTTTTATGTGTTATATTACTGACAGACATAATAGAGGGCATGGAATGCCCGGAAAGGAAGTTACGGAAATGAACGCAGTTATCATGCAAGCTTATTCTAGAAGAGAACGCATAGAAGCGCTGAATAAAAGTCAGGGCTTATATTTTATATGCTCAAATAAGATAATGCGAAAACGATACTGTGTGAATGTCAGACTATAAACAGAAACTAAAGTACATGGAATTTGCAAGCCGCTTATCTTATTTAAAAGATAGGCGGTTTTTTACGTATCAGGAACAGGAGGAAAATAAAATGTTAACGATGCCAACAATAAACATGGAAAGGACCGGACAGAATATCATGCATCTGCGGAAACAGAACGGACTGTCCGTAAAAGATCTGCAGGATATATTCGGCTTTGCAACGCCCCAGGCTATTTACAAATGGCAGCATGGAACAGCTCTTCCCACAATAGATAATCTGGTGGTACTGGCAGCAGTATTTCAGGTTCATACCGATGATATTCTGGCTATTGACGTCCTGGTCGGCTGAAACTAAAGCTCATCTAAAAAGGTGATCATATCAGTAAAGCTGCCTCGTTTACCGGAAAAAGGGTGTTCTCTGCAGAGTATCAGATGATCTGTGACCAGAAAACAGCTCATTCCGGTGAGGCCGGCAGCATACATATCTTCATTTTCGTCGTTGCCGATCATCAAACATTCTGAAGGAGAAACATCAATGCGTTCACAGATGGATAAATAGTAATCAGGATTGGGCTTGCAGAAACTATCGGAATCATAGGAAGTGATCATAGTAAAATCCTGTGGAGTAAGTCCGACCCATCCGATACGGGTATGCTGCCCCTCTTTTGGGAAAAGAGGATTTGTGGCAAGAACTACTTTCTCAGCTTTCTCATGGGCAAGGCGGACAGCGTCCCGGGCGAAAGGATTCTGCGCTGTACAGCCCTTCACATTGTGAAATTCATTTGTATAAAACCGGTCGCAGACCGGTTTTACTTTTTCTATTTCACAGGGGCAGAGTTTTACAAACTGTTCCCAGAATATCTCTCGGTTCAGCTTCTTCCCGTCATTTAAAACCATGGCTTTAGTGCCGCTCCAAATGGTATTTATCAATACCTTTGGATCGAATCCAAAAGGAGTCAGCACCTTTATAAGCTCCTTAAAGTAAAACTCAGTAAATTTTTCCTGATCAAGGGGAAGGAGCGTTCCATCCAGATCAAATAAAATCGCTTTAAAATTCATCTTTATATCCCTCCGCTGCTATGATAACATAATTGGTGAAGAATGATAAGATGAGAGGTGTTTTTTCATGCGATATAGAGCTGTTATTTTTGATATGGATGGAGTTATATTTGACTCGGAAAGGCTGGTTTTGGAAGAGTGGATGGAGATTGCCTCCAAATATGGAATTGTTGATATTGAAAAAGTTTTCCGAAAATGTATCGGTGTCAATACTGCCACTACCAGGCAGATTTTTTCAGATCATTACGGCAAAGACTTTCCCTTTGATGAGTTTAGGAAAGAAACATCTGCATTATATCATGACAAGTATGGGGAGGGCAGGCTTCCCATGAAACCGGGAGTTACCGAACTTCTATCCTATCTAAAGGGAGAAGGATTTCTGATCGGGCTGGCTTCTTCCACCAGAAGAGCTGTAGTGGAACAAGAGATAAGAGATGCGGGGCTGATAAAATACTTTAATGATCTGACCTGTGGAGACATGCTGAAAAAGAGTAAACCGGAGCCTGATATATTCCTTATGTCCTGCGATAATCTGGGGATTTTGCCCGGAGAGGCGATCACTGTTGAGGATTCTTATAATGGCATCCGGGCGGCCTACAGGGCTGGCACAACGCCGATCATGGTACCGGATATGATACAGCCGGATGATGAGATGAGACAGCTGGCACATATCATCTGTGAGGATTTGTTTGCAGTAAAGGAGTGGATAGAGAATGTTGTACATGTATCCTGATTATTATAAAGAATTTCAATGTCTGGCAGATAAATGTGAGGATACCTGCTGTGCCGGCTGGAAGATAGGGATCGATGAAAGATCGCTGGAAACTTACCGGACAAAGGAAGGCGATTTCGGGAAGAAACTTAAGAGGTCCATTCACTGGAAAAAAGGCTGTTTTAAACAGGATAAGGATAAACGATGTGTTTTACTGGACAGTAATAATTTATGCAGTATGCAGCTTAATCTTGGAGAAGACAGTCTTTGTAAAACCTGCAGTGAATATCCGAGGCATATGGAAGAATTTGAAAATATGAGGGAAATGTCTTTGTCCATTTCCTGCCCTGAAGCTGCCCGCATTCTGCTTACGAAAGAGGAACCCGTAACTTTCTATGCTTATGGGAAAGAAGGAACCGAAAAATACGAAGGATATGATGAGGTACTGTATGCCAGGCTTTTGAGGGCCAGGGAAGTGATGAGAGAGATAGTAAGTAATAGAGATCTGGACTTAGAACTTCGCACAGGTCTGATACTTGGACTTGCCCATGATATGCAGGTGCGAATTAATAAAAAAGATCTGTCTTCCTGCGATAGGCTGTTTGTAAGGTGCCGGAAAGAAAAGGCGCTAAAAGCTGTAGAACAAAAGATAAAAGAGAACAGGAGAAACAGAACACAGAGATATTCTTTATCCAAAAAGATATTCAGAGATCTTTACCGTATGGAACTGATCCATGAAGAATGGGACAGTCATTTGAAAGAAACTGAGAATATTTTGTACGGACGGGGAAGCTGGGGGTATGAAAAGCTTCATGAAGAGTTTGGCGCATGGCTTAAAAAAGATATGCCGAATTGGCAGATACAGTATGAGCAGCTGTTGATCTATTTTCTTTATACCTATTTTTGCGGCGGCGTTTATGATGGAAAAGTATATTCCAAAACTTTGATGGCAGTTAACTGTGTGTGGATGATCTATGAAATGATGGCGGCAAGATGGAGGAAAAACGGGGGACCCATCGACATGGAAGATATGGTGATGATCGTTTACCGTTTTTCCAGAGAACTGGAGCATTCGGACTATAATCTTGAGATAATGGAGCAGATGATGGGACGAAAATGTATGAGTCTGATTTAAAGTTTTCATTCCCATAAAGCTGTATTTCATTCCCTTTTGCAAATGAAATATCATAGGAGTGCCGATATAGAATATAGCCAAAAAAGATAGGAGGGAATCCAAATGGTAATGCCGGTAGGAGCTGATATGGATCAGTTTAAACAAAGCCAGTTAGGTAAGGTGGAAAGAAGAAAAGAAGAAGATAAGAAGATCAAAAAAGCAATGTATCAAATGAAGATGATGATCGATTGCCAGAATATGGAGACATTTGATAAGGAGCGCGAAAGAGTGGAGGCAAAGACAGAAAAAGCACAGACCAAAAGCAGCAAGGAAACTGCCACCAGGAAACCTAACGGTAAAGAGACGGACATGAGCACGGAAATGGAAAGGATGCTGGCTAAGGCAGGAAGACTGATGGGCATGGTGATATAATAAACTCAAAAATCCAGCCGCTATGCGGCTGCCGCGCTTCGCGCTCAAAGATTTTTTCGTTATCATGTCAGGTGAAATCAAATGCTCACTTTGTTCGCGCTTGATTTCCTGCTG
>JAAVBZ010000026.1 GCA_014803415.1 Lachnospiraceae bacterium | reverse complement strand
TAGGGGTATCTTCCTCATCAGGTATGATCTTCGGTTCATCGGGACCTTCTGCAGTTGCCACATTCAGTACATGGCCGGCTGCTATATCCTCTGCCGTTACCGTATAGGAAACGTCAAATTTCTGGGATTCGCCCGGTGCCAGACTGCCTTCGATCTCTCTTTCGAAACTAACCAGTTCATCTTTTACCGTAATACCGCTCAGTGTCACATTTCCTGTGTTTGCTGCTGTGATCGTATAAGTGATCTCTTCTCCAAGCTTGTATCCTGTTCCGTTTTCCGGTTCATTCGTACGTTCCTTGCTCAGGCTCAGCTCAGGATTCTTTGCCGCAGTTGTCACTACTACTGTGATGTCTTCTGTAACATTGGTCTGTGCGTCATAGGTATATGTTGTCTGGTCATAAGCTACCTTCTGGTCTATACCATTAACCTTGATGGTCTTTATGATATAGCCGTCTGCTGCTGTAAATGTCATTGACTGGGAATTGCCTTCGTAAGCTACTTCCTGGTTGGCATTTGTTACACTACCGCCATTATCAATCGTACCTGTCACATCATATCTGATGCGGTCATAGTAGATATTTACTACTGTCGTTCCGTCTGCTGCGATTGTCTGCTGCTCTACTTCTTTTGCGGTAAAGCCAGTTACTCCGGTCTTCGCCTTTGCAGCTGTCTGCGCTCCGGTTGTTCCTGTCAGGTTCTCTCTCTCTGACTCGTTCTCTGCGTATTCGTCAGCTGCTATGTTCTGATACAGATGCCTTACTTCATATGCTGTATTTGTTGCTGCACTGTAGGAACCTGTGACTCTTACATCTCCGCTCGGCATTGTGCCAGGCAGTCCACTCCAGCCGCTCCATACATATCCCTGTTTCTCCATGTTGTCTGTGATCAGGCTCAGTTTTGTTCCGAACCGCACATTTTCAACTGTATCATACGGATCTGCTGCGAACAGCTCTCCTGTTACTGCATAGGTGATCTTATAGGTATTCCTGTTATAGTATACTTTCAGTACAAGGCTTCCGTCTGCTGCAATATTTCCGCTTTCTACAGACTTTCCTTCTACTGTCACATGATTCAATCCTTCATAGGTTTCGATAGGCGCTGTTACCAGATCCTCTGTCACACCTGCGAAAATCTTTGTATCATGCTTAGTGTACTCATCATTTTCTACGTTCTGCCAGTAATACTCTACAGTATATTTCGTATCATCTTTTGTTGAATAGTAACCTTCTACTGTCACATCATTATCAGGCATTGTTTCGGGCAGGCCGCTCCACTCGCTCCAGGTATATCCTTCTTTTGCCATGTTGTCGCCGATCAGGGTTAAGCTTGCTCCGTATTTCACATTATTCTGCACTCTAAATTCAGGGTTTGTGAAATGGCTTCCTGTGATCTCGTAGGTCACTGTATGCAAGTTGCGGTCATAGTAGATGTTTACTACTGTACTTCCGTCTGCTTTGATTGTTTCCTGTACAAACGTTTTTGCGGTAAATCCGGTAACTTTCTTAGCTTCTGCAGCTGTCTGCGCTCCGGTTGTTCCTGTCAAGGTCTGAGTTTCTGTCTCTTCCTCTGTGTAGTCGTCATCTTCCAGATTCTGATACCAATGCTTTACAGTATATGCTGTATTTGTTGCTGCACTGTAGGAACCTGTGACTCTTACATCTCCGCTCGGCATTGTGCCAGGCAGTCCCTTCCAGCCGCTCCATACATATCCCTGTTTCTCCATGTCATCTGTGATCAGGCTCAGATTTGTTCCGAACCGCACATTTTCAACTGTCGTATACGGATCTACAGGATCTACCTCACCTGTTATTGCATAGGTGATCTTGTATGTTTCTCTGTCATAATATACTTTCAGCACAAGGCTTCCGTCTGCTGCAATATTTCCGCTTTCTACAGACCTTCCTGCTACTGTTACATGCTTAAATCCTTCATAAGCTATAATAGATGCTGTTACTGACGCACCTGTCTCACCTTTCATGATCTTTGTTTCATGTATAGCATACTCATCATTGTTTGCGTTCTGCCAGTAATACTCTACTTTGTATTGCGTATCTTTATTCGTTGAATAGTAACCTGTTACTATCACATCATTGTCAGGCATTGTTGTGGGCAGGCCGCTCCAACCACTCCACGTGTAACCGGCTTTTATCATGTTATTAGTGATCAGGGTCAGGTTTGCTCCGTATTTCACATCATTCTGCACGCTAAAGGCATCATCTCTGAAATAGGTTCCTGTAATCTGATAGGTTACTGTATGTACGTTGCGGTCATAGTAGATGTTTACTACTGTTGTTCCGTCTGCTTTGATTGTCTGCTGTTCTACTGTTTTTGCAGTAAATCCGGTTACAGTCTTAGCTTCTGCAGCTGTCTTCGCTCCGGTCGTTCCTGTCAGGGTCTGAGTTTCTGTCTCTTTCTCTGTGTAGTCGTCATCTTCCAGATTCTGATACCAATGCTTTACTGTATACTTTGTATTTGTTGCTGCACTGTAGGAACCTTCAACTCTTACATCATGGTTCGGCATAGTGCCAGGCAGTCCCTTCCAGCCGCTCCATACATATCCGGTCTTCTGCATGTTGTCTGTGATCAGGCTCAGGTTTGCTCCGTACCTTACGTCTCCAACCGTCTTATACGGATCTTTAGCGAACAGCTCACCTGTTATTGCATAGGTGATCTTGTATGTTTCTCTGTCATAATATACTTTCAGCACAAGGCTTCCGTCTGCTGCAATATTTCCGCTTTCTACAGACCTTCCTGTTACTGTTACATGCTTAAATCCTTCATAAGCTATGATGGTTGCTGTTACATCTGCTCCCGTCACACCTGCCAGGACCTTTGTTTCATGCAGGGCATACTCATCATTATCTGTATTCTGCCAGAAATACTCTACCCTATATGCTGTATCATCCTTGGTCGAATAGTGCCCTGTAACTGTCACATCATTGTCAGGCATTATTGTGGGCAGACCGCTCCAACCACTCCACTCATAACCGGCTTTTTCCATGTCGTTGCCAATCAGTGTCAGTGGAGCTCCGTATTTCTTGGTCTCTTTATAATAGGAAGGATTATTAAAATGGCTTCCTGTGATCTCATAGGTTACTGTATGCACGTTACGGTCATAGTAGATATTTACTATTGTTGTTCCGTCTGCTTTAATCGTCTCCTGAGTTACCGCTTTTGCAGTAAAGCCGGTTTCCGTCTTGGCCTGTGCATTCGTCTTAGCTCCTATTGTTCCAGACAATTCCTGTCTATAAGCCACAGTCTCTGTATATCCATCATCTGTTATATTCTGATATAGATGTCTCACTGTGTATATCGCTGTCATGGATTTATAGTATACTTTAATGACAGCGCCATTCTCCACCGTTTCAGGCAATTCGGACACTTCTACACCATCAACCTCATAATGGTCAAACTCATAATCTGTATACTTATTCTTATCGATTGGTTGCACTGTCAGCGTATTTCTGTTGGACAGCACACTCTCCGTAAATGTATCAGTATCGGCTTTCACGCCATCCTTATAATATTCAACCGTGTAACTAATGTCATGCATTTCATACTCGGTCGTCCACACGCCATACAGGGTGGTGTCGTTATTAATCTGGAATATTTCACCCGGCTTATAAATCGGTGCTGTACCATTAATCGATTCACTCCAGCCAACGAAATACAAAGTCGCATCCACGCCATCCTTCTTCACGCTAATTGCTTGACCGACTGCAATATTCGCACTATTATACTTCACACTTCCAACAGTGACATTCGTTCCAGGTTCGTATGTATTACCCGCGGGAGCCTCAAAGCCAACAAGGCTGTCAGTATTTCCCTGCAGATTTAACTGATAGATCAGTTTAGGACGATTTGCAGGAATGATAACGCAGTCAACATGCCAGGTGTCATCATCAGTTGGATCTTGATACTTAGCTACATATGGATAAATTTTATAACTGTTTTTATTATCCATAGTGATCACATTTCCATCTTCAGTTGCCACACCTCTGTTTGCGCTTGCAACAGCTTCAAGGACTCTATCCCAGTCAATTCCCCTCACATAACGTGACGCCGAATCGCTCACGCCTCGTGCTGCTCCGTTAATCTTAAAGTTGGGATCATCGAAAATCGCAGGATCTATGTAGTCAGCTGCATTAGTGGAGAATTCGGGGTATAGCCCTTCCGGAGCTATGACATACTCGTTAGTTATCCACACATATTGCCGATCCGATACGGAAGGCTCATTTGGAATAGAAGTTGGATCTTTTATGATAGCAATGACTATCTTCTTGTTAGTCAGAATATCATCGCCAATCTCTACAGGAATTGGTCCCCTGTAAACATCATCGCCGTCCTTAGTCCCACGACAACCTGTGATACTGCCGCCGTTATTATTATAAGTGGCATCAGGTTCCAAGAACACACCGCCGCCATATAGCGCATCACAGTTTACAATAGATCCTGAATTAAAATTGAAAGTTCCGCCGTTATCTACGTATACGCCGCCGCCATTACTCTTATTGCCGTTGCCATGCAGGTAGGCACCACTTCCCATATTAAAAGTTCCGCCCGGTCCAACACTAACCAAGGGGCCGGATGCCCAAAGACCCTGCTGGTCATAACGCATACCACACTCATCTTGCTTCGTGCCATGTAAGCTCATGGATTCCAGAACCAGCGTACCTCCGGCTGTCACATTAAACAGTGGGCCGCCAAATGCTCCATCCCCACGCCAAATACCAATATTTTTAACAATAAGCGTTACACCGGTAGGGATAGTCAGTGTACCCTGAAATGTATAGTCCGTAGCACCCTGGCTTGCCTCAAGGGTAATAGTCGTGCCTGGCTGTGCCTTTTCATTGAACCAGGCTGCCATATCAGCAAATGACCAGCCATCATTAAGTCCGCCTGTTAGATCGTCATATTTATTGTTTTCTAACTCCAGCAGCTTCTGTGTAGCAAAGAAAAGAGCTTCATACTTATCGCAGGCTTCCTGAACTTCTTCATCTTCCTGAGATTCCAGATATTCAACTGCCAGAACATAGCCGTCAGACATCTCTTCGCTGCCGAGCACTTCTAATACATCGGCTGCATTGTCCTTCGTGATCTTGTCAGCTTCAGGCAGCTTCTGCATTTCATCTACGAAGCTTCTGATATCCATCATCTTCTTCACAGCTGCAAGAACTGCTTCATATTTATCGCAGGCTCCCTGAACTTCTTCGTCTTCCTGAGATTCCAGATATGCCAGTGCCTGGTCATAGCCGTCAGACATCTCACCGCCGATGAGCAGTTCATATACCTCAGCTGCATTGTCCAACGTGATCTCATCAGCCCCGAGCAGATTCTTCATTTCTTCTACAAATCTCTCGACCGACTCAGTCAACTCTGCTTTTTCTTCTTCCTTGTCTGTTGCAGCGTCAGGGTCTTCTACTTCTATTTCCACTGTTTCGTCTGCATCAGTCAATGATTCGTCTGTCTCATCATCTGAATCATCTGATGATTCATCTGCATCATCCGATGGTTCACCTGCATCAGTCGATGAATCATCCGTATCACCCGATGAATCATCTGCATCACCCGATGAATCATCTTCATAATCCGATGAATCATCTATATAATCCGATGAATCATCTTCATAATCCGATGAATCACCTGCATCATCGGATGAATCACCAGCGTCAACTGTCGCCAGCTGTGTTTCTTCTGTAGATCCGTCTGCTTCAGTTCCCGATTCAGCCCGCAGGAATGCATCGGAAGAACTTACGCATGTGGTCGCTATAAGAACAAGCGCCAGAACGAATGCTAACAATCTTTTAGATTTAAACACTTTCTTCATTTTTTCCTCCTTTTAAAATAAATTTTTATTCCTATATATTAAGTGTGCACGAAAGACAAAAAAAGGTCAGAAAATGTTAAATTTTTTTATTTTTTTTATAAAAGTATATACCCTATTGACAATTTCCTTTTCTATCGTGGATAATCATACTGTAATTATCGCCCCGCACTGAAACGATATCTCAGATATGCAACACAATTGAGCATATAAAAAATGAAGAAAAAGGAAAGAAAAATTGAAAAAACGACGTTTCTTAAAAAAATATGATGGTCTTAAATATGGCTGGCTGAATAATATCAAGAAATTTTTACTGCTTTTAATAGTACTTCTTTTTATCTTTCACAGCGTGATCGGATTCTCATTTATAAAAGGCTATTCCATGCAGCCTACCCTGATGGAGGGTGATCTCGTTCTATATATAAGGTTTAATCTCTCTTATCAAAGAGGCGACATTGTATCTGTCAAGATACCCTCGGGTGAATATTATGTAAAGCGGATCATTGCGATGGAGGGCGACACTGTCGACTTAAAAGATGGAAAAGTATATGTCAATGATGAACTTATCTCAGAACCTTACCTGAATGTTCAACTGACTGAACCAGACGGTGGGATTGTCAGGTATCCTTATACTCTGCAGAAAGGGCAGGTTTTCATAATGGGGGATAACCGCTCTGAGTCCATGGATTCCCGAAATTTTGGTGCCGTCGGCAAAAGACAGATCAAAGGAAAAATATTGTTCCGGATCAGCAGGACTTTTTAGAATATAAAACAAAACAGCCGTCCGAATCCCTTCAGAAGGGATCGGGCGGCTGCTTGTTGATTTTTGCGGGCAACATGTATTTTCCTCCAGTTCATTGAAATCCTGCCCCGGCCTCAATGATGGCAATTGCAATATTTATTTTATCGCTTTTTCGATTCTCTTAAGTGCTTCTTCCAGCGTAGTTCTCGGGCATGCCGCATTGACCCTCTGAAAGCCTTCCCCGGCTTCGCCAAACATCGTGCCTCTGTCAAGCCACAGTCCTGCTTTATGTACGATCAGATCCTCCAGTTCCTGATGAGACAGATTAAGAGCCCTGAAATCCAGCCACACCAGATAAGTTCCTTCCGGCTCAAGCATTTTTACCTGAGGAACATGTTCTTCTAAAAATTTCTTCATGAAACTGAAATTTTCTCTAACGTAAGCTTTCATTCCCTGATACCATTCTTCCCCGTATCTATAGGCTGCTTCACAGGCTGTAAGACCCGCAGAATTCACTTCACTGTAGCCTGACGCCTGAATCCTTGCGGTAAATTTCCTGCGAAGATCCTCATTGGGAATAAAGATATTGGATACCTGAAGACCCGCAATATTAAATGTCTTGCTGGGCGCCGTACAGGTTACGGTAATTTCTTTATACTCCTCTTTCAATGCTGCAAGAACATGATGTTTTCCGCTGAATACAAAATCCGAATGAATCTCATCGCTGATGATCAATACGTGATGCTTATAGCAGATGTCTCCGATCCTTTCCAGTTCTTCCCTGCTCCATACTCTGCCCACAGGATTGTGCGGATTACACAGGATAAACATTTTTACATTTTCCTTTTTGATCTTATCCTCAAAATCCGTAAGATCCATATAATAGCGTCCATCTTCTTTTTGCACCAGTGTATTATTCACAACTTTTCTGTTATTCTCTTTTATAACAGATTTAAAAGGATAATACACAGGCTGCTGGATCATTACAGCCTCTCCCTCGCGGGTATATGATTGTACTGCCATAGCAAGTGCAAATACAATACCCGGCGTTTTCACCAGCCATTCCTTTTCCACCTTAACGCCATGGCGTTTTAAGATCCATGACTGTACAGCCTCGAAATATCCTTCCTTGGAATCACTGTAACCATAGATTCCATGCTCAGCCTGGGCTTTAAGGGCGTCCTGAACATAAGACGAAGTCTTAAAATCCATATCTGCTACCCAAAGGGGCAGAATATCTTCCGGCATTCCTCTTTCTACTGCAAAATCATACTTCAGACAGTTTGTATTTTTCCTGTCTACTATCGCATCAAAATCAAGATTTCTTTCAGCCATAATTCTCCTCCTTCGCTAATTGAAATACCCTCTTAAGTTCACCTATCAGATCTTCTTTTCCCTCGATTCCTACAGATACTCTGAGAATTCGATCGCTGATTCCGTTTGCCGCCAATTTATCCGGCGGTACATCCGCATGGGTCTGGGTAATGGGATAAGTGATCAGGGTCTCCGTTCCTCCAAGGCTCTCCGCAAACTGTATCAATTTTACATGATTCAATATGGAAAGTGCAAATTCTTTTGTATCTACTTCGAAAGTCAGCATTCCCCCAAAGCCTCTGGCCTGTTTCTTCATGATCTCATAACCCGGATTCTCCTTAAGTCCCGTATAGATGACTCTGGTCACATGCTCCTGTTCCTTTAACCATAATGCAATGGCCATGGCATTTTCCTGGGCACGCTCCATACGAAGCGCCAGGGTCTTGATTCCCCGCAGGATCAGCCAGCTGTCAAAGGGGGCAAGACCCGCACCTGTTGTTTTGATCAGAAACCGCAGCTTTTCACTGATATCCACTCTGCCGGTAACCAGGAAGCCTGCTATGGTGTCATTGTGTCCGCCAAGATATTTCGTTCCGCTGTGGACTACGACATCCGCTCCCAGTTCCAGCGGATTCTGAAAATAAGGGGACAGAAAAGTATTATCTACGATCAGCATCAAATCCCTGCTTTTTGTAAAATCAGCCAGCTTCCTGATATCCGTAACATTCATCATGGGATTTGTAGGTGTTTCTATGTAAACTGCTTTAGTATTGTCCTTCACATACTCTGCCGCGCTTTCCCGGTAAAGATCCACACTGCTTATTTCAATTCCATTCTTTTCACTGATATTTTGAAACAGACGGATACTTCCGCCATACAGATCAGAATCCACAATTAGATGATCTCCCGGCTTAAAACACTCCATCAGTGTGGCTATAGCCGCCATTCCGCTGGAAAAAGCCAGTGCATCAATACCTTTTTCCAAAGATGCCACTGTTTTCTCAAGCTGCTCTCTTGTAGGATTCTGCAGTCTGCTGTAATCATATCCTGTACTTCCCCCTACTCCTTTATGTGCAAAGGTCGCTGTCTGATAGATCGGGAAGCTGACTGCACCGTAAATATCGCCTTTTTTCTCTTCTTCAAGGTGGAGGCACCTTGTTTCAATACTATATCCCATGGAAGATCCTCCTTTGATTTCTTCATCTGTCAACATCAGGACTATTTCTTTCAAACTAATCCTATAGGATTAGTAGTGTATATTTTGTTCTGATTATAGCACAAGTATAAAACCATGTAAACAAAAGAATCCTCACGAACAAAAGAAAGTCCGTAAAACGAACTTTCTTTTGTCATGTTTATGATTTAAATAATGTACTCAAAATTCCTCTTCCAAGGGAAGCTCCTACATTACCTCCCAGCTTCTTGCCGAAGCTGCCTCCAACCGTTTTACCGATATTATTGCCAAGCTCTCTGCCAATGGTACCGGCAGCCGAGCTTGCTACGCTTTTAGCCGCTGATTTTACCTGTCTTTCCTTTGCAGCCGCTTTTTTCTCTTCTTCTTTTCTGGCTGCTTCTTCCTGCCTGATCCGTTGCTTTTCAGCCGCTGCTTCTTCCTTTTGACGCTGTTTTTCAGCTGCCTCTTCTTCCTTGAGCCGCTGCTTTTGGGCCGCTGCCTCCTCCTCCTGTTTACGGGCGCTTTGCTCATCGGCCAACGCTTTTCTCTGCAGGAATTCATAGGCTGAATCTCTGTCTATCATTTCAAAATACCGGCTATAGAGCAGATTATTTACCATTTCATTTTTCCTGGTTTCATCATCGATTGCTCCCATCAGACTCTGGGGCGGCAGAATATTGCACTTTTTCACAATGGTAGGAATACCCTCCTCATCCAGTACGGAAATCAGTGCCTCACCGATTCCAAGTCCGGTCAGGGTATTATAGGTATCAAATTCAGGATTTTCCCTGAAGGACTGGGCCGCTGCCTTGGCTCCTTTCTGTTCTGCCGGCGTATATGCATGGAGCGCATGCTGAATTTTATTTCCAAGCTGTCCCAGTACGCCATCCGGAATATCCTTGGGATTCTGGGTGATAAAATAAATTCCCACGCCCTTAGAACGGATCAGTTTTACCACCTGCTCAATCTTTTCCAGAAGCACCTTTGGCGCTGAACGAAACAGAAGATGCGCTTCGTCAAAGAAGAAGACCATCTTGGGTTTTTCTCTGTCTCCCGCCTCAGGCAGTGTTTCAAAAAGCTCCGAGATCATCCACAGCAGGAATGTGGCGTACATAGTCGGATTGTTGATCAGCCTCTGACAGTCCAGAATCTGAATGACTCCTTTGCCGTTACAATCTGTGCAAAGCCAGTCGGCAATGTTAAGAGCCGGTTCTCCGAAAAAATACTCCGCTCCTTCTTCTTCCAGAGCGATCACTGCCCTGATAATGGCGCCAAGGCTCTGCTTGGAAATATTTCCATAAGTAAGTGAATATTCTTTGGCATTTTCACCTACATACTGAAGCATGGCGCGCAGATCCTTACTGTCGATCAGAAGCAGATTTTCATCATCTGCGATTTTAAAAAGAACTGACAGGATATCTGACTGCGTTTCATTCAGGCCCAGGATCCTGGAAAGCAGCAGCGGACCCATTTCGGAAACTGTGGTCCGAAGAGGCATTCCTTTCTCTCCATAGACATCCCAGAAATTAACAGGATACTCATGCAGACGAAAACCTGTCTGCATAAGATCCATTGTATCCATTCTGCTTTTAACACTGTCATTTTCTACGCCCGGCCTGCACATACCTGCCAGATCTCCCTTGACATCCGCAAGAAAGACCGGAACTCCGCAGTCACTAAAGGACTCCGCAAGAACCTTTAACGTAATGGTCTTGCCCGTACCTGTAGCGCCTGCGATCATACCGTGGCGGTTGGCCATCTTCGGATAAATATAAACATTTTCTTCTCCTGACTTTCCCACCAGGATTTTGTTTTCACAATACATAAACTTACCCCTCGTTTTCTTTTAATCCAGTTCGCTGAGTCCGGTATACAATTCATAATACCGTCCTTTTTGTTCAAGAAGATCGTCATGATCGCCCCGCTCAATGATCTCGCCGTTTTCCAGTACCATGATCGCATTGGCATTTCTTACGGTGGATAACCTGTGTGCGATCACCAGAGTAGTCCGCTGTTCCATCAGACGGTCCATGCCCTTTTCAATATGCTTTTCCGTTCTGGTATCTACGGAACTTGTCGCTTCATCCAGAATAAGAATGGGCGCTTTGGAAATGGCTGCTCTGGCAATATTGATAAGCTGCCTCTGTCCCTGACTTAAGTTGGCTCCGTCTCCCTCCAGCATGGTATCATAACCGTTCTCAAGACGCATGATAAAGGAATGGGCGCTGGCAGTTCTTGCTGCCTGTTCCACCTCTTCGTCAGTGGCATCCAGTCTGCCGTATCTGATATTATCACGCACCGTTCCCGTAAACAAATGGGTATCCTGCAGTACCATGGAAATATTCCGGCGAAGAGAATCCCTCTCTAACTCCGTGACCGGGATACCATCTATGGTAATACTGCCTGAGTCAATATCATAGAATCGGTTGATCAGGTTTGTTATCGTAGTCTTGCCGGCTCCGGTAGAACCTACAAACGCTATCTTCTGTCCCGGTTTCGCATAAAGGGATACATGCTTTAAGATAGTCTTATCAGGATTATACCCAAAGGTCACATCGGATAAAGTCACAGCGCCTTTTACTTCTTTATAATAAGCCTCTTTCGTTTCTTTTACAATATCTGTCAGCAATTCTTCTCTGGCCGCAGCTGCACTCTTTCTGGGGATCACATAACAAAGCTTGCCTTCTGCCGTTTCCTCAATGCGGACAGCGCACTCTTCATCCTCTTTTTCAGGTTCTTCATCCATAACCGCGAATACCCGTTCTGCACCTGCCAGTGCGGAAAAAATAGTATTGACCTGCATAGCCACTTCATTAATGGGACGTGAAAACTGCCTGGAATAATTGACAAATACGGTAAGACCTCCGATATCAAATCCCCTGAGCACACAAAGAATACCTCCGATGCAGGCTGTCAGGGAATAGCTTACCTGGCTTAAATTTCCCATGACCGGTCCCATGATTCCTCCGAAGAACTGGGCCTTGATCTGTTTGCCCCGCAGATCCTGATTCAGATATTCAAATTCATCTCTGGCATTATCTTCATGACAGAATACCTTTACTACCTTCTGTCCCGTTACCGTTTCTTCAATATATCCGTTCAATGTACCGATGGCTGCCTGCTGCGCCCTGTAATATTTCCGGCTTCTGCCGCCCACGGTCTGAACAGCTTTCAGCATGATAGGGATCATTGCAATGGTGATCAGTGTAAGCCATATGTTGGTGTAGATCATAAGCGCAAAAGTACCTATTATGGTGATGGTACCGGATATCAACTGCACTACTGTGTTATTCAGCATTTCTCCGATCGCATCCACATCGTTGGTAAACCGGCTCATTACATCACCGTGATTGTTGGTATCATAATACCGTACAGGAAGCTTTTGCATCTTCTGAAAAAGATCATTACGCAGCTTTTGAATCGCGTTCTGGGATACTGTGATCATAATTCTCTGCTGCAGATACTGAGCCGCAACGGCCCCAATATAAATACACAACATGGTAAGTATCCCTTTTAATAAAGAAGAAACACTGCCGTTTTCTGAAGTCAGACCGTTAATGATAGGGCGCAGCATGTAGGATCCTGCAAGGTTCGCAACAGTTCCTCCGATGACACAAAGTACAACAATTCCCAACTTCCATTTACTTTCAGATATATAGCCAAACAGTCTTTTAACACTTTTCTTTACATTCTTTGGTTTACTGCCTGCCATACCTCTGGCGTTTCTGCCTCCCGGACCGCCCGGTCCTTTATGCCCGGGGCCGCCCTTGGGCATTTCATCACTTGCAGTACTCAATTTACTTTCATACTTTTTCTGTAAATATTCCAGCTTTCCTTTCGTCATGATGCGCTCACCTCCTTATCCATCTGGGAATAATAGATCTCCTGATAAGCCTCACAGCTCTTCAGAAGTTCTTCATGTGTTCCCATTCCTGCCACACTGCCTTCATCCAGTACCAGTATGGTATCCGCCTCCATAACTGAGGTGATTCTCTGGGCAATAATGATCTTGGTAGTATCTTTTAAGTTTCCTTTAAAGCTTTCCCTTATCTTTGCCTCCGTAGCAGTATCGACTGCGCTGGTAGAATCATCCAGGATCAGTATTTTAGGTTTCTTTAATAAGGCCCTTGCAATACAAAGTCTCTGTTTCTGGCCGCCAGAAACATTGACGCCGCCCTGACCCAATTCTGTCTCATAGCCTTCCGTAAAAGTCTCGATAAAAGGCGCTGCCTGCGCATCCATGGCAGCATGTGTGATTTCCTCGTAAGAAGCATTTTCATCTCCCCACATGAGATTTTCCATGATACTGCCGGAAAATAGCACGTTCTTTTGCAGGACCATGCCCACGCCTTCACGGAGATTTCTTAAAGAATAATCTCTGACATTTACGCCGTCCACAAGAACTTCCCCTTCATCGGCATCATAAAGCCTTGGGATCATCTGTACCAATGTTGTCTTACCGCTGCCTGTAGATCCGATGATACCCAGGATCTGTCCGCTCTCAATTTTGAAGCTGATCCGGTCAAGTACCTTTTCCTTATTATCTTTATAATAACGGAAGGATACATCCTTAAATTCTACCCTGCCCTTTTCAACCGTTTTTTCCGGAAGTCTGCAATTTACGTCTGTCAGATCCACTTCTGTATCCAACACCTCTGTGATCCGGTGCAGGGAAGCCAGCGCTCTGGAACTCTGAAGAAGTACCATGGCAAGCATCATAAGTGACATCAATATCTGCACAATATAAGTAGTAAATGCCGTCAGATCGCCTACCGGCATATTTCCCGCCAGAATCTGCCTGCCGCCGAACCATACAACAGCAAGGGTGGTGGCGTTCATCAGCAGCATCATGATAGGCATATTTAAAATGACCACTTTAAATGCACTCAGGCTGGACTGTTTTAAATCTTCATTGGAGGCTGCAAACTTTTCTTCCTCATAGCTTCCTCTTACGAAAGATTTGATAACACGCACGTTGGTCAGCATTTCCTGAATATTGGAATTCAGGATATCCAGTTTCTTCTGCATGATCTCAAACCTTGGGAAAGCTGTTTTAATGACCAGTGCGATCAACGTTACCAGAATCGGTATGACTACGATAATTACAATAGTCAGCTGTGCATTCATCATGATAGCCATGATCAGCGCGCCGATCAGCATGCCCGGTGCACGCAGCATCATGCGAAGAGCCATATTGATCAGATTCTGTACCTGAGTAATATCATTGGTCAGCCTGGTTACCAGTGAGCCGGTACTGAACTGGTCAAGATTGGCAAATGAAAATTTCTGCACTTTGTCAAATACATCGCTTCTTAAGTCCGAGGCAAAGCTGATAGCTGCTTTTGCCGCAAAATAGGCACCGCCGATACCGCCTGCCATCATAAGCAGCGCCGTAAGCACCATAATAACTCCCATTCCTATAATATAAGGAACATCCCTGCCCGCTGCTCCGTTATTTATGATATTTGCCATAAACTTGGGCAGCAGTACTTCTCCTAAGACCTCTGTGATCATAAGAATAGGTCCGCATATAAAAGCCGCCAGATACGGTTTTATATATTTCCAATATCTTTTCATAATTCTAATTCTCCTGTTTTAATAAGTTTTGATAATACTTCTCTCCATTTTCTATGATACGTCTGAAAAAACATTCCAGCTGTTCCATTTCATCTTCCGAAAAGCCCAGGAAAAAGGCATTCTCCATTTCCATGAAGTAATGAATACTGACATCAATTGCTTTCCGTCCTTTTTCCGTGATGTCCACATGATTGACACGGTTATCATTTTCCTTGCATTGTCTTCTGATAACCCCTGCTTTTTCAAGTTTTTTTAAAGATACAGCTACAGCTGCCGGTGAAATATCCAGTATCTCTGCAAGTTCTGTCTGGGAACACTCCGGATGCTTTCCCAATATCATGAGCAGTCTGTGTTGACTCCTGTAGACACCGGTACCCTCCACTCTTTTATCGATGGAACGCTTCAGCGTCTGGTCCGCCGCACGGAACAGATTAATGATCCGATGCTGATGATCCCCCACTGTTATCCGCCTCCTTTTGTTAATTAATTAATATTTAACTAGTTAACCTTTTGACATTATACTCCTGCCCGGAAAATACTGTCAAGTATATTTTCCATCATACAAATATCCATACCCGCAGAAAATGCAGAATAAGCAGGTGAACAGGATAAAATGCATAGAAGACATATTTTAATTTCAGTCCTCTTTTTCCGTTGTAAAATGCAACTGGTATGAAGGCAAGTGGCGCTGTGACTTCCCACAGAAAAGCCACGCAGCCTGCAATGATCTGTTCCAGTTTGTTCTTTCGAAACAGGTAAAGAAGTGCAATTGCGATGATACCGTGAGCACCATAATCACAACAGATCAGTTCTGAAATAAAAGCTGCCGCCAAAAATATCCCGGCTTTTCCCAGAAAAGCGATCCAAATATTCCTGCACCTTTTTTCCAATTCTGCCATACCCGTCAGCATAAGAAGCCCTATCCACAAAGTAAAGAAAACATTCTGATATCCTGTATCCCATATTTTTCCATTAAAAGCAAGATCAAAGGGGATTTCCGAAATCAATGCAAATAAAAACAGTCTGAATGCATACTTTGCTCTGTTTCCGGTTCTTTGGAATCCCTCCACCAGAAGAAAGCAAAAAACAGGAAAAGCAATCCTGCCTATCCAAAGACGCATGATCTTATAGGCAGTGATATATGCTTCTCCTGTAAGTATACTTCTTAATAAAACTTCTCCCGTATGATCCACCAGCATGGATATCATCGCGATGATCTTAAGTGTGCTGCCGCTCAGGCCTCTGTTTTTCAGCATTTTTCATAACCTCCCGCTTCATTTTACCGTTCTATACTACACGAATCTGGTCTGTTTTTCAACTGGACCAGTCGGAAAATTGTAATTTGGCACTTTTTGCAATGCCACTTATGAGTATACTTATTTCTAGCAACCAGTATTAAATGAATGGAGATTATTATGAAAAATCAAACTGCACAAAAAATTGCATTAACGGGCCTCATGGCTGCTTTATCCTATGTTGTCTTTACCTTTTTACAGATAAGGATCCAGCTGCCCGGAGGCGACGCCACCTCTATCCACCTGGGAAACGCAGTCTGTATTCTCGCAGCGCTTCTTTTAGGCGGCGTATATGGAGGCTTAGGCGGCGCTATCGGAATGACCATTGGCGATCTGCTCGATCCTCAGTATATCGTTTATGCCCCCAAGACTTTCATCCTGAAGCTGTGCATTGGCCTGATCACCGGACTGATCGCTCACAGGATCGGCAGGATCTCTGTGGAAAAGAACACGAAAAAGGTTCTTATCTTTACTGTTCTGGCCGCAGCCGGCGGCTTATTATTCAATGTGATCTTCGATCCCCTGATCGGTTATTTCTATAAACTTGCAGTTTTGGGTAAACCTGCAGCAGAATTGACACTTGCATGGAACATCGCTTCCACATCTATCAACGCCGTTACTTCTGCTATTGTTTCTTCCGTTATTTACATGGCACTTCGCCCCGCACTGAAAAAAGCCGGTTTCTTCTTTGACCTGTCTAACCCAAAAACTGGTCAGGCGTGAAAGGGATTCATAAGGCTCCCGGCCAGTTTAAAGCAGCAAAATCCCAGGGGAATCAAAAGCAATGTACAGCACAGTGCCACGCCCACTGCTGAAATAAGAAGTGCTGCAGGCAGGCATACCAACAATTTCAGTGCCAGCTTCAGCACTCCCCCTGCTACATGAAAGCACAGGGAAAGTACAGAAAACACCACAATCAGTATAAAAACAGCTATTATTGTAATTATGATCATATTCCTTCTCCTTTATCTGTTATTTTCACCTAATCCTCAAACTGAATGGAAACATTTCCCATGTTACATGCTATGTCAAATTTGCTCCTTGCATTATTATTAATTCTTTTTTCAGATGCAAGGGCAGTGGCAGAATAACTTCCTACGTCAATGTTTCCCATATTACATTCAATTTCATAATCATGATCTGTTTCTCTGCCTTTCAGCATAAAATCTACATTTCCCATACCGCATTCCAGATCCAGTTTTCCTGTTATGGCGCCGCTGTAGGAACATTCCCCTACTCCCACATTAAATTCTGCCTCTTTTGCACTGACATTTTCGGCCTCCAGTTTTCCTGCTCCGATCTCCACAGATATATCTTCTATTTCCATATTACTGATAAAAAGTTCTCCGGCGCCCACTGCCGCGTCCAGTTTGTCAATTTTAACTGTTATGATATCCACAAGACTTGCTCCTGTTTCAAGCTCCACCTCGTGGAATCTGCTGCCTTTCGGAACATATATCGTAACCAGATTATCATTTGCCTCATTCCAAATGCCCCACTTCTGTCCCTTAAATCCTTCAACAAAAAGCGTATCTTTCTTGGTCTGATAATCAAATCGCCCTTTTCCTGATACAGTGATATCGATCATGCCATCCGCTTCTTCTTTTTCGCTTATGATAAAAGTACCGGCTCCCAGCTTCAGTTCCATGTTATTGATCCCCTCTGCAGGCACCTGATAAGTCTTTCCCCCAGCCGCTCTGTCAGCAAAAGAAACCAGATCGTCTTTTAATCTGAAAAATATGTGTTTTCCGGCTATGCTGCTGATCATTCCCAATACACAGCCTATTGCAAGCAAAATTCCTGCAGTGATCAGACTGACTTTTACAAATTTATTCATAATTATACTTCCTCCTTTTTAGGGAATATTTTGTGATAAATATAAGAAATTCCTTTACATACCCACGGAATGACTTTTCCTATGATCAGCACGGTCAGCAGCATAAACAAAATACCGACTGCCGCACAGACAAACGCCGCCCCGATCAATCCCACTGCGCTGAAAGGATCTGTTACCATAGTTACGATCCCTGCGATCACGAGTCCGATCGCTACAATGATAAGTACCGCCGCAGTAACCCCAAAACCAATGATCAGCCCTAAAAATGTCATTGCAATTCCCAGCAGTACTCCTGCGCCGCCGGCTGCGGCCCCTAAAATTGCAGGAGATAAAAAGATGCAGCCAATAACGATCAAAACAATCGCCCAGGCAGGCATATCTTCCTTTTTATTCTCTTCTTTTGCAGTCGAATTTACCTGAGCACTTTCTGATGAAGTCTCTTTCTTTTCATCTATTTTATCATGATCGTCTTCTTTTCTTACGCCGGCACTTTTTATTATTTCATTTTTGCTTTCTTCTGCCGAAGTACTGGTAAAACCGTATTCCGTAAATTCTCCCTGGCTCACACTGCTGTCAAGTCCTTCTTTTACAATTTTCGCCACCTGCTTTGGCGATCCAAGGGCCTCGATCACAGACTGTTCATTCTCTCTTCCTGCGTCATTAAAATAATCATTATAATATTGAAGCGCTTCTTCTCTTTCGCTGGGCGATATATCGGAAAGCAGTTCTTCAAGCTGTCTCATAAATTCCCATCTGCTCATTTATTCATTCCTCCCTCAAAAATGCTGTTGATCTTAGCGGAATATTTTCGCCATTCGCTTTCATATAAATTCAGCTGTAAACGCCCTTTTTCCGTTGCTTTATAATATCTCCTGTTCCTGCCCGCACACTCCTTATCATAGACCTCAAGGCATTCATCTTTCTGAAGCCGCCTGAGCACAGGATAAAGTGTGGATTCCGATAGCTCTATTACCTGCCTTACATCCTGGGTTATCTTATAACCATATGCCCCCTCGGGCTCCCTGGATACTACCGCCAGCACGATTGCATCAAGCAATGCCGCACCTGTATTAAAAACCATCGTGTTCCTCCTTTCTTACCTTACAGAGTTTCTATAAGATAAATATGTCCTATAATATTATATGTTGTATAATATAGCTGTTGATATATACTATACGGCATATAATATTATAATGTCAATACCTTATTATCAGTTCGGCTATGGAATAAAGATAAAATCGCGTGGGAGCTTGCTCACTAAGCGAATTTATCTCTATTCCATAAGCGGAGCGCCCTCACATGAAATAAAAAATGAGCCGCGAATGCAGCGCCGGATGCGAAGCAGACGCTTTTATGAATGTGAGAGCCGAACTGAAACTGTTACAACATGTGAGCGCCGAACTGAAACTGCTACAGCAAAAAAGACCATTATAAAATATTTAACGTTTTATAATGGTCTTTTTCTTCAATTATTAATTTGAGCCTTCATTAATCCTTATGGTCAATTTGAAATTCAGCTGATTGACTAATCTGGTATTTTTCATTTTTTGAAATTTCTTACTTGCAGAATTTAACTGAAAAACATTTAAAAATTTATAACTAAATTTTGATAAAATAAAAGAAATCCCCAATTTCCACAGAGTTATCCACAATGACACTTATGTCATATAGAGTAATCCACATGTTTTTTTAATTAAAACCCGACGTCATTTTTTTCGATTTCTTTCATTTAGCAGATAATTTGCAATTTATAGCCATTCATTCCAAAAATTTTCTACCCTCTTTCCAATCAGGTCCAGTGTGACTCTTTCATATTCTTTCCATTCCCTTGGAAACATTCTTAAGTAAGATGGAGTAAGAAACCTCTCGTCAAGAAGGACAATGATCCCCACATCATCTACAGTTCTGATCACTCTTCCTGCAGCCTGAAGCACTTTGTTCATACCGGGATATTTATAGGCAAAATCAAAGCCGTTATCTCCCTGACTGTCAAAATAATGCTTCAATATCTCTCTCTCATTACATACCATGGGAAGGCCCGTCCCCACAATAACTGCCCCGATCAGGCTGTCATTTTTAAGGTCGATTCCTTCACTGAAGATTCCTCCCAGCACACAGAATCCTATCAATGTCCTATCTTTCTCATCAAATCTTGCAAGGAAGCTTTCTCTGCTCTGCTCATTCATGTATTCTTCCTGCAAAATACATTCCACTTCCTCTTCATCCATGAACTGCGCTGCAAACACTTCATAAACATTCTGCAAAAATACATGAGACGGAAAAAATATCATATAATTTCCGGCGCGCCTATTAATGGTCCTGTAAATATATTCCGCAATTTTGTAATATTCCGAATCCGTTCGTCTTGTATATTTACTGGTCACATCACCGGAAATAAAAAGTCCTTTCCTGGAAGGATCAAAGACAGATCTTGCATAAACTTCATAATCTCCTTCATCTGCCCCCAAAAGTCTTTTATAATACTGAATAGGCAGGAGGGTTGCCGAAAAAAGTATGGTACTCCTTCCTCTCATCATACACTCCTTCAGGTTCCCGGAAGGATTCACACAAAACAGTTTTATGATAAATCCGCCATCCGACTCCATCTGTGTATAGATCACATAATTCTTATTTAAGTTTTCGTGCATCAGCAGAAAATGGGAAACTTCAAAATAAAAATCCAGTATATCGCTCTTCACCGGGCTTTCTTCATGCTCTTCCAGATAATCCTCGATCAATGAGGATAATTTCATCAGTGTCCTGACAAAGGGAGCAATGGACATTTCATCTTCATAAGTATAATTTTCACAGTTCCTTTTCAGCTCAAGCATCTCTCTGTTGCACTTTTCAAGCTGTCTGTACATTTTACTGTCATAGTCCTTTACGATCTTTTTCAGGACCAGAAAATCTTCCTTTTTTAATACAGCACTATACATCTCCCTGCCCCGCTCAACCAGATTATGAGCTTCATCGATCAGAAAAATATAATCTTCTCTGACTCCCTCTGCAAAGAAACGCTTTAAATAAACATGGGGGTCGAACAGGTAATTATAATCACAGATAACAGCATCTGCAAACAAACTGATATCCAGACACATCTCAAAGGGACAGACCTGATGCTTGACGGCGTACTCCTCAATGGCTTCCCTGTTAAAGTTGTCCGAATGGGTCAATAAATCATAAACAGCATCATTGATCCTGTCATAGTGCCCCTTTGCATAAGGGCAGTACTCCGGATTACATTCCCGCTCCTCCATAAAGCAGATCTTGTCTTTGGCTGTCAGTATCACGGATTTAAATTTAAGACCCCCATCCCGCATAATATTAAGTGTATTTTCTGCCACAGTTCTGGTAATAGTCTTGGCAGTAAGATAAAATATCTTCGACGCCATCCCCTCTCCCATAGCTTTTATGGCGGGAAACATGGTGGAAATAGTTTTGCCCACTCCCGTCGGAGCCTCTATAAAAAGCTTTCTTTTATGATATATGGTCTGATATACGTAAGTTGCCAGATCCTTTTGACCACTTCGGTACTCAAATGGAAAAATCAGCTTTTTTATGGATTCCTGCCGTATCTTCTGCCATTCATATTGAAAATCCGCCCACTTGCGATAGCTTTCAATAATATCATTGAACCACTCAGTCAATTCGCCAATACTATACTCAAAGTGAAAATATTTAATTTCCTCTGTATCAATATTGCAATATGTAATGCGAATACGGATATTTTTCAGATTATTCTGTATCCCATATATATAGGCATAGCATTGGGCCTGGGCCAGATGCACGGGTACAGCCTCCTTGATCTTATAAACTTCCCGATAAGTTCCTTTGATCTCATCTATCGTTACGGTCACCAGATCGTCATAGGCCGGCCTGCTTTCCTCCACTGCAAGCTCGGGCACTTCCGATATGGCCCCCTCTCTTTGTGTAATGATGCCGTCGGCCCTTCCCTCTATCACTATAGTATAATCTCCTGTTTCCACTAAGTGGCGTAAAAAGACCTCCGCATGATAATCAGATCCCATCCTTCTTTGAATCATGCGGTGTATCCGCCCGCCTTCCTGCATGGCATTGTCAGGCGACTTTGCTCTTCTATTGTCAATATTCCCGCTGCGCAATATGAATTCTACAAGATTTCTTACAGAAATTTGAATTTCCACAGTATGTACCACCTTCAGGCTGTTTTGGAATAACAAGAAAATCGCTTCGCGATTATCTTGGGAAGAACCTTCGGTTCTTCCGCTCTTTGGAGGAATTTCCTATATTACAAAAAGACTCCCTAAAAAGATAGTACGCTATCTTTTTTCGGGAGTCAATCTGATTACAGCATCATTCATTTTGCCTGCTTGACTGATCTGATCAGCAGGCCAGAGCAAAACGACTCATATATTTTTCAAATTCCGGATCATATCCGTTACAGGAGACTGTCAAAATTTGGTTTAAATCCAGACCAAGTACTCCTACGATTGATTTGGCATCTACAACAAAGCTGTTGTACGATATGTCAATATCAAAGTCGCACCTGGCAGCTGCCGAAACAAATTCATTTACCTCATCCAGTCTCAATTTGATTTTATGAGTTATCATAACATCACCTTTCTCCTGTTTCTTTTACAGGTCATATGAAATACGTTTACTTGTGCTTTTAAGAAAGATTACCACCCGTTTTTGAATTTGTAAATCACCTTTTTTAACACAAATACCTGCTTCTTACCGGTTTATCTGTACATTATTGCCAAAAATTCCGGCCCTATTCATTTTTCACGAATTCCGTCATGTATTTTCTGTATCGTAAAGGAAGCATTCCTCTTTGAAGCACATAATTTTTACGTTCCTTTATGGCTATGGTATGAAAAAAGCTGGAAAACAGTTCGCTATACTCCTCTTCTCCCTTAGAGAAGCACAGATCCTGTATCGCTGTTTCCGGTTCCTCAGAAGTCAGGAACCATTCCCGACCCTTTGGGTGAACTGCAAAAATATTTCTGACCTCATCATGAATCACGAAATTTTCAAGCGGAAGCCTGTCTGCAAAATGGGGCATAATAAAAGTTATAATATTATTCTTCGGTCCCATAGGTGCATAAAGGATACCGCTTTCAAGCTCTCTGAATCTTAAAAACTCTACATGAAAATGTGCCTCATTTGCCGTAAAACGTGCCAGCTCAAATACTCTGTGTACATACTGATCCGCCAGATTTCCCATCAGTTCTTTTCGGTTCTTCATATGAAATCCGGTCACTACAGCTTTATATACTGCCTCACCCTTATCCGGCTCGGGGGAGGCTAACGCCCTGCAGATAGCAAGATATGCTTCCTCTCCAAATTCTCTGATAACGGTTCCTGCCACGCTTGCAGCTTTCTTTTCATCCGCCCTACACTCTTCATAGACAGCAAACAGACGATAGTTATCTTCTTCCCCCACGCAAATATGCACTTTACTATGAGGTTTTTTCAACAGATATGCATTATAGATCCCTGTAAAAATTCCTTCCAGTGAATCCTCGCACATGATATAATATTCTTCCATTTCTTCCACTTTCCGCGGTCTATCCGCTGACAGCCTGATTCCATTGCATGACCATATCATCGTCAAACAAAGACAATTGCCGGTAAGTTAGGCCGTCTTTGTCAAAGGGCAGTTTCTTTTCATTTGAGATCAGATTTCTGGTAATATAGTCCTCTTCTATTTTAGTAGGATACATCATTTTACCGCTGCATGTAATAAAAAACAGAGCGCGTTTTAAAGTAACTCCTATTTTCTTAAGATCCTCAAAGTTAAGATTCCCGTTCCTTCTGGCCCGCAGGATCCGCTGCGCGCTCTTTACTCCGATTCCCGGTACTCTCAGAATGGTCTGATAATCTGCCCTGTTGATCTCCACAGGAAACAGCTCCAGATGCCGCAATGCCCAGTCTGCTTTAGGATCCAGCAGAATATTGAAATTGGGTTTCTGTTCACTTAAAAGTTCATTGGCCTCGAATCCATAGAACCGCAAAAGCCAATCCGCCTGATATAAGCGGTGTTCCCTAAGAAGGGGAGGGCCTCCCGGCAGGGCGGGAAGCTCTTTGTCTTCATTGACACTGACAAAGGCTGAATAATAGACACGTTTCAGATCAAATTTCTTATACAGGTTCTCTGCAACCATCATAACCTGATAGTCGCTTTCCGGCGTAGCTCCTACGATCATCTGGGTGGACTGTCCGGCCGGTACAAAAGAAGCTGCATGTTTATATACCGCAATCTCATCTTTGTGCTGTGTGATTCCGGTCTGGATCTGTCTCATGGGAGTCAGAATACTCTTCCTGTGTTTATTGGGTGCAAGCCTGCTAAGTCCATCCGCCGTAGGGAGCTCCAGATTCACACTCATTCGATCTGCCAGCAGTCCAAGCCTCTGAATGATCATGGGATCTGCTCCCGGTATGGCTTTCACATGAATGTACCCCTGAAATCGATACATGGTCCGCAGTTTATAAACGGCCTCATAGATCAGTTCCATGGTATAAGTGGGATTGTTGATGATGCCGGAACTTAAAAACAGGCCTTCAATATAATTTCTTCTGTAGAACTGGATCGTCAGTTCGCATACCTCATCCGGCGTAAAAGATGCTCTGGGAACATCATTGGATTTCCTGTTGATGCAGTATTTGCAGTCATAAATGCATTCATTGGTAAACAAAATCTTAAGCAAAGAAATGCATCTTCCGTCAGCGCCAAAACTGTGACAGATTCCGGCTGCAACAGTATTACCGATACCCGTTCCGTCTCCCTTACGTCCTACGCCGCTCGAGGAGCAGGATACATCATATTTGGCGGCATCAGAAAGGATCTCCAGCTTTTCCATAAGTGACATTTTCTTTCCTGCTGATCCTGCCATAACAGGCAGCGCAGTCTGTTTTACTTCAAGTTCCATTTTAATCCTCACTCCGGAATTTTTCTATTTCTTCCAGTCTTGTTCTGATTTCGGCTTCCTGTCCTTCCCCTGCAGGTTCATAATACTTTCGGCCCTGCAGGGACTCAGGCAGACATTTCATACGGGTCAGCTTCTCCTGTGTGTCATGGGCATACTGATATCCCTCTCCATAATGCAGTTCCCGCATAAGAGATGTAACACCGTTGCGTATTTGAAGTGGTACCGGTTCGGTCAACATTCTTTTTGCATCTTCTTTTGCCTTTCCATATCCTAGATAAAGCGCATTAGATTTAGGCGCCATGGAAAGATACACTACAGCATGAGCCAGATTCACGTCACATTCCGGCATTCCGTTAAAATGACACGCCTGATAAGCCGCCACTGCTACCTGCAGTGCCTGAGAGTCCGCCATTCCCACATCTTCACTTGCAAACCGGATCAGGCGCCTGGCCACATAAAGGGGATCCTCTCCTGCCTCCAGCATTCTGGAGAGCCAGTAAACGGCTGCATCAGGATCGCTGTTTCTCATTGACTTATGCAGTGCAGATATAAGATTGTAATGCTCCTCTCCATTTCTGTCATAGAGCAGCATCTTTTTTCCGGTACATTGTTCCAGCATCTCCGGCAATACGGTAATAGAACCATCCGGGTCAATCCTGCCGTTCAATACTGCCATATCCAGGGTATTCAGCGCCGTTCTGGCATCCCCGTCACTGAATACAGCAATGGCATGGATCAGTTTTTCCTCTATGTTAATAATACTGCTGCCAAGTCCTCTTGTATCAGTCAAAGCTCTATGAAGAAGTTTTTCCATGTCTCCCTCAGTCAACGCTTGAAGTACAAATACTTTGCACCTTGATAAAAGAGCAGAATTAATTTCAAAAGACGGATTCTCTGTTGTAGCTCCGATCAGAATGATGCTTCCCTTTTCCACATAGGGGAGAAAAGCATCCTGCTGGGCCTTATTGAAACGATGGATCTCATCTACAAATACAATGGTCTTAAGTCCCATCATTCTGTCATTTTCAGCCTGCTTCATTACCTCTTTGATCTCCTTAATGCCGCTCGTAACAGCGCTGAAATCAATAAAGGAAGCTCTGGTCCTATGGGCGATTATACGTGCAAGCGTGGTCTTACCCACGCCGGGAGGTCCCCAGAAGATCATAGATGTGATCAGATCCTTATCCAGCATCTGCCTGAGTACCTTCCCCTCTCCTACCAGATGCTCCTGACCGATATAGTCATCCAAAGTCTCCGGTCTGAGCCGGCTTGCCAATGGTGCATTTCTATTTATTTCCTCTGAAAAAAGTGATAATTGTTCCATATATTTCCCTTAACTATCTATTGTGTCAGAACATTTGTTTGTTAAATAGTATCATATAATTGAGAAATTAGCAATAGTTTTCAGAACGTTTGTTTGTTGAAAACAATCTTGGGATGTGGTATAGTCTTTAATGTTAGAAATGTGAGGTTGATCTTGTGTTAAGGATTTGTTATGTAGTCTTAATTTCATTACCCTTTGTCTTATACTACCTGTGCAGGATTGCGTATATTGATAAGCATGATGAGCGCTATACCGAAGAAGAAAGATATGAAGTGGCAAAACATGCTGTTTCCATTATGCAGCGCAACGGCTTTATCCATACTAATGTATACGGAAAGGAAAATCTGCCTGAATGCGGCGGATATGTGATGTATGCAAATCATCAGGGGAAATATGATGCTATAGGGATCATATCAGCTCACCATACTCCCTGTACTATCCTGATCGATGAAAAAAGGTCCTATCTTCCCATAACCAATGAATTCATTACACTTCTTAAAGGCAGCAGACTGGATCGGACCAATATGAAAAATCAGTTAAAAACTATTCTAAGTGTTGCCGATGAAGTTAAGGCTGGACGAAAATATATTGTCTTTCCCGAAGGCGGATACGATAACAATAAAAATGAAGTCCACGATTTTTTACCCGGAGCCTTCAAATGTGCCATGAAATCCCAAAGTCCGATCATACCGGTGGCCCTTATTGATTCTTACAAACCTTTCGGCGTCAATTCTTTAAAACCTGTAACAACACAGGTGCACTTTTTACCGCCGCTTTATTATGAGGATTATAAGGAAATGAACTCCAGAGAAATTTCCGACCTGATCAGAAACCAGATAATAGAAACAATTAAGGAAGCATGTGGATAACATGCTTCCTTTTATTTGCGTTCTTAACTGCCGATCAGAACTTTTTTTCCGCAAAAGGCAAATCCATATTTTCTGATATTTTCTTCGGGAATCCCCCTGGCAGAAAGTATAGATGCATACTCCTGCTCTTCTATCTGTTCCAGCGCTCTCTTCACGGTATCAGACAAATCTTCTTCCTCCGTATCCTGTACCTTAAATTCCATAATGATACAGTCATCCATGGTACTTCCGTTTTTGTTTTTGGCCTCAAGCATCACATCATACCGCCCAAAACCGCTCTCTCTGTTAGAAGTAAGCAGATACTTGTCTGAAAGTTCTACCAGCAATCCTAAAACAAATCCGTGATAAAACCGCTCCGGCTCAGTCCGCGCAGGATTTTTACCTGTATCAAAATAACTGAATGTCGCCATAGCTATATCATTCATATAGATGTTCATTGCTTTCAGATCATCATTCAGCAATGCTTTAACAAAATCATTATACGCCGAGGAAACGCCGCCAAACCATTTTTTCACCATACTGCGGAACATGACTTTAACTTCAAAATTCGTAATCTCCAATTCATATATTATTTTCCATTCCTGATAATCAGAAGAACAACTTTCAAGATTTTTCGTCTTCAAATAACCACTGGAAAGTAAAAGACTCCAAACCGCCTGTTCGTCATAGTCCAATTGTTCATAAATGATCTGCTCGTCTACTTCCGCATAGATGGATCCTCCTCGCAGCAGCGTTTCGAAATCCTGCTTAATGCTTTTATTTCCTTCCCGCAGCAGTTTTCCAACCAGATTGTTGGAACTGGAATTTGCCCAATATGCCCCCACTTTCCTTTTATCCAGATAATTCAGTAT
Organism: Lachnospiraceae bacterium; assembly: GCA_014803415.1. Taxonomy (GTDB): domain Bacteria; phylum Bacillota; class Clostridia; order Lachnospirales; family Lachnospiraceae; genus Suilimivivens. The sequence goes on along the minus strand of JAAVBZ010000026.1, from coordinate 90,399 downwards.
GGACCATGGATTATAAATATCCTCTCTTTTTCCGAAACTAAAACCATCATACCAGCGTTTTACTTCTTCACGCTTTTCAGATAAACCAAATTCATTAAGTGCTGCAAAAACTTCCTCCTGCATAAATCCAAAAACACTCGCATATTTTTCAGAGGTTGTGGTTACTATTTCCAGGTTATTTAAATCGGAAAAAATCGACTCTCTGCTGATTCTGGTTATCCCTGTCATGATTGCCCGCTCCAAATAAGGATTGGTCTTAAAGGCCGCATTAAATAAACCTCTGATAAAGGAAGAAAGCTCTCCCCAATATCCATTGACATAAGCCTCCTGCATGGGCGTATCATATTCATCCAATAAGATGATCACTTTTTTACCATAATAACGGCAAAGATAATCTGACAACGCTTTCAATGAAAATGATGCTTCGCTATCCTCCATATCCACCGCAATCTTTCTGAATTCCTGCTTCTCATCATCATTCAGCAGATCCGTCCTTAATAAAAAGTCATACTTATTGTAAAGTGCTTTGATGATACGGCATATAGATTTACGTGTCTGTAAAAAAGAAGTTTCTTTTACATCCGCAAAGCTAATGGAAATTACGGGATACGTTCCCTGCAGCTTTCTGTATTTGTCCTCCTGCCAGATGGACAGACCTTCAAATAATTCCTTTCTCCCTGCATAATCCACCGAGAAAAACTTCTCCACCATATTCATGGTCAGCGTTTTCCCAAATCTTCTGGGACGGGTGATCAGCGTCACACTGTCTCCCTGCTCCCACCATTCTTTGATAAACTGTGTTTTATCTATATCTGTGATCTTCAATTGCTGATAAGCATTCCTTTATTTCATCCTCTGAAAGTTCCCTGCCGCCTAAAGGATAGTCCTCTATAAATCTGGCCAGCATATCGCTTTTGATAAGTGGAATGGGACAATGTTCCTGCCCCTCTATGATCGTCTCCCGATTTGCTATACAGATCACTGCAATTACGGGAATATCATCTTTCAGAAAGGACCGCAATAGTTTTACATGCCTGTCTATCTGCTGTAACGGATTTCTTTCCCCTACACGTATGCCGTCTTCTTTCCTTCTTATCCAATTACCATAGGTATCAATGTTCAGGCTCCCTGAATAGTCCTTGGTTTCTATTGCAAATACGCCCTGTCTTCCTATCACAATATGATCGTATTCCTGGGATTCATCTTTAAAATCAGGATTGATCAATGCGATGGTTTTCATCCTGTGCCTTCTGTCTGTTATTTTCGGAACAGTGACATAGTTTTTATCCAGCCACTTAAGCGCATAGTCCACTTCCTTTTCACCACGCAGTCCTTTCCTTCTGCTTTTCATATATTTTTCCATTTTCCAGGCTTCCTGCGCAGTATCCGTTTCATAAAAGTAGATCATTGCCTGATCCAGCTCTTCCTGCAGGATCTGCTTCTCCTCATCGTAATCGCTCTCCCCCTGATCAAGATATTTACCGATCATGATCCTTCCCAAATGATAGAACTTAAGGTATTGCGGAATCTTCAGATCTACAGTATCTTGGGGAAATTTTCTGTCTATCTCTTCCAGTCTGTTTTCCCAGTCACAATAATCCCTGTACAGACTCACCATTTTATCCCGGCAGGATCTTGGAATGCTTTCCAACTGCTCAAGCAGTCTGCTCTTACAATCCTGCTCTGACCCGGGAACAAAATCTGTCCTATTTAAATAATTGCGGACTTCATCCTTTATGATCTCCATTTTCTCCTGAAGGATTTCTACATACGCTTCTCCAAATTCCCTGTCAATTTTCTTCTCCCTTGTCAGCCTTATCCAGCGCTCCATCTCTTTTTGAATATTCTCCGCCTGAGACAGGAAATTATCCTCTGAGACAGATTGCCTGTAGCTTTCCAGCAGCTCTTTTTTTCTGGCAAAATCCTTGCCATATTCCGCTTTGAGCTGCTTCATCTCAAAAATTGCTTTTTTATCTGTGTTGTGAGGCAGGAAACTAAGGAGTATCTCATACACTTTGTCCAAGTTCCAGATATCGCTGATCAGGCAGCTTTCTACAACAGGGTCGGATGCTTTCAGCAAAAATCCTGCAAATGCGCGTTCGGCCTCACTATATGCGCGTTCCAGGGAAATTTCCGCATGGCCCTTTTTGATTTTTATATAAGACACCATCTCCTGACCGTCCGTCTCTTTCAATCTAAATGAAAGCGCAAATTCATTCGCAATACTGAGAAAAGTTTCCTGGGAACCACATAGAAACATCCAGGTATTTTCCCACTTTTTGATCCCGATAACCGTTAAAAAACGGGGAAGTTCACTCTCCATATGTAACAGTTTCCACTTGATCTCCGGAAAAAGTATCACTTGGAATTTACTTAAGGCTGTGATCCCTTTCAGATCCAGACTCTCAGTATCGGATAACAGGATCCTTTCCTTAATAGCATCGATTTTTCCTGTATCGTTCGGATTTTCCGGAACGATAGTTTTTGCTCCAAATTCTATTGGTTTCAGTTTCATGGCAATCCCACTCCTTTATCATATTATTGATTGATAAATCCATTATATCCTTTGGGAATGCCCGATCTGTGAAAGTGATTCCGACTGCGGGATCAGATCCTTTTAAATTCTATTTCCTGATATTGATACTCCTTAACTATTATCCGAATAATCGGAAGATACCTTCCGATATCATCGCCTTCACCGCTTTCCTTGAGCATCTTATCTTTTATTTCTATCAGCCTGTCTATGGTCTGAGGTTCTATTCCTTTCTTAAGATGCATACAGATCTCATCACAGATCCGGTCAAGACATGCATTAGGAATATCCATCTTACTTACCAGTTCCAGATCCGGCTCTGCTTCTACCGCCAGATACATTGCCGCTGTATAAAGCTTTAAGGCTATTGTCCTTTTACCTGTTTCTTCCAGATACCCTGCTATCCTCACTGTTTTGGAGACGATGTTCCAAAGATCCTTCTCTTCCTTATCCCGCATGAAGCAATCTATGATATTACCGTATAGTTTATTAAGCTCTGCATAAGCAGCTTCTGGTTCGCCGCAATATATATAAGCTTCAATAAGTTCTGTTATGACCGGCCAATACTTTCTGTCAAATTCATAGTATTCGTATCTGTCCAATGCTAAAGACAGTATCCCGACTGCCCGTCTTAAGCAAATGTTCCTTTTCTCATATCTATTGATCCCCTGATATTTATTCGCAGCATCTCTCCATGCATCAATCTTTCTTTCATCAGAATATCCTCCATATTGGATCTCTCTTTCGGCCATGAGTTCATAATCACATTGCTCTTTCAGCTCTCTTATCTGTTCATAATCATTGTCATCATCATTTAGCAAAATATCCGCCATCACATTGCAGAGCAGACTCTTAATATACGCATCCTCCAGTTTATATCTGTCAGATATTTCCTGCGCCATAGAGAAGTATTGCAAAGCTTTTTCTCTCTCCCGGCATAAGGGATCATTTGACATTTCCGAAAGCCTGAGTAAAAAAATGACATGCCATTTACCAAAACTCTCCCGGCCGCTGTACTTTTGGATAGACAGCAGTAAGATTTTTTCTCTTGTAACTCTTCCTTTCTTTTCAAAATCATAAATCCTGTCCAGGAGTTTTATGATCTCAGCATAGGGAATATCAGTTTTTTGTACATACAGCAGCAAAAAGTCGTACAGATCCTCATCTATCATCTCTTCTTCAAGTCTTTCATAATAATTCACACATTCCGCCCAAAGGTTCTCCTTTTTATCGGGATCTTCTTCCAGTAAAAACAGATAATAATCTGCTCCCAAGGCTTTTTTGACTGCCTCCATGTATTCTCCCTTTTCTAATTCCTTTTCCTTATAATGCAGCAATTCAAGTGCATGGTCTCTTGCTCTTTCATATTCCTTCTGTTCGATCAGCAATTTTATCAGATCAAGACACTTATTACCTGAATAATATGAGTCTTTTTTTTCTGCTACCTGAATCTGCTCCAGACATTCAATGGCTTTTTCTACATTCCCCATTTCTAAATATGCTTCCGATTTACAGGCCATGATCACTGAAAAAATTTCCTCTCCATTCCGGCAGGCCTTCTCACAGCATTCGATCGCCTTTTCATAATTTCCTTTTTGCATGTACTCACTTGCCAGATCCATGTTGGATACATTGCGCAAAAGGTATGCATAGGGTGAGTCATCATCTTTTAAGGCGTCTATCTGCTCCTGATACCAAAGCGCTTTTTCTATGTCAGTGAAATTTTCATCCCCGTAAATCGCCCCATAAAACCCTGTACCCTCGTAAAATACCTGCATTTTCTCATACAAAACTTCCTTCTCCTTAACTCCAAGCTTTGCATAAGGTAATTTTTCTGTAGCGATATCAAATAACTTTATGATCCTTACGTAGATTTCATCTAATTCCGGAACCTGGGTCTCTCCCGGACGGTCCAGCATTCCATAAGTTAATCCATCCTCCACCTCTATTCCCATTTCAACAAATTCTCTGGCAATATACTCCGGTGCATCTGAATACATGTTACAATACTCCGACGCCTTATCCAGCAGTCCGGCAATTTCTATATATTTGCTTTTCTGATACTCATTAAGATCCAGATCTGTTTGGAACAAATCCTTGCATTCTTCCACGAATAGTATTTTTTTCCTGTATATCCTATAGAGCAGGTCAAATGCTTCTTCATCACTGCTTTTAAGACATATCTCATTAGCTTCATCCAATTTATCTTCTTTTCCATATTTCAGACAAAGCCTGACATAGGGAATATCATTGCCTGATATTCTCCTCATGAACACGTCAAATACCTGGCTCCTGATATTTCTCTCTGCTTCATTTGACATTTCCGCAGATAGATATCTGTTTATCCCTGCGACAATATGAGGACAGCCGGATGTATCTGGATGCAGTTCTTTATAGATCAGATCCTGTATCACCTGATGCAGAGATATCTTTTCTGTCTGGTCATCAAACTCTATCCATCCTCGCTTTATGAGCGCTTCCAATCTGATTTCCACTTCTTCCACAGCGCATAGCTCTTCAAATTTGGACTTTTTCATCCGTATCCCGGCAAACAAAGAAAGACTGCTTATAATCTCGCTTTCATAATGATCGAAGCCTGAGACGTCAAACAATATCCTCAAATGGGTATTGATGCTCTGAATACGCAGACGACTGTCTTTCCTTTGCTTTACATTGATCTGATCAGCTCCGGTGATCCCTTCTTTTTGAAGGAACCGCCCATATAAGCTTTCAGGCGATTCATTCGCATCCCGTAAATACTTGGCGATCAGCTCTACCGTCATGGTATGATGATCCACCAGGTCTATTATCCTTTTGACGGCGATATCCTCATCTGGAGAATAGATAATATCATTGTAGCTGCGAAACAGTTCCAGAATCTCTTCTATATCATCAATTTTGTCAATATTGATCTGGGGATAATTAAAATCCCGGAAGTCCTCTCTTGTGGTAACAATGAATTTACATGGACATTCTAATAACAGTTCCAGATCCTCATCCATCTCTACATCAAAATTATCTATGATCAGCAGATCCTTTGGCGTCAGGATATTTTTCAAGATCTCCAGTTTTCTTTTAAAATAATCCTCATCACTCTCTTTTTCCTCTCTTGTGACCCCGTTGATCTTTACCTCATTACAGACAAGCTCCTTTATGGAAGATTCAAACACCGAAAAGGTTATCGTATCATATCTGTCCCGGTTATTAAAAGCATATCGCCTGGCAACCTCGGTTTTTCCTATGCCTCCGATCCCTGAAAGAAATACCAGCCCTTCTTCCTGCAAAGCAGCGTCTGTTTTTTCAATTTCCTGACACCGCCCCACAAAACAGGCAGAATTATAATGAAAAGAATCCAGTAAATATACGCCGTCAATATCTGCGTATGCGATCAATTCCTCTAATGCATCTATGACCGTCTGCACATCATTCCATCTTGATACGGTGGACGCAGATAAGGTTTTCCTGAAAAATACCGACAGGCTCCTATACATCTTTGGCCGGTATTTTTCACTGGCATATTTCATGCTCTCAAAGTGAAATACACTTGATATCTTGCAATCCTTCAAAACCGGTTTTCTTCCAAATAACTTAAAAAATACCAGTGCTCCAATAGAATAGATATCTGTCGTCTTTCCGATCTTGTTGATCTCTCCCCGCACCTGTTCCGGCGCTGAAAATCCATCGGAAAATGACAGCCTGACTTTGTCTGTTTTGGCAAGTTCATCTATTGCTATGATCGAGTCAAAATCAAACAATAGGATATGCTCCTGTGTTTCAGGAAGGATCAATATATTTTCCGGCTTGATATCCAGATGTAAAAAACCATTCTGATGATATTTCTTGATCAGTTCTGCCAGACTTTTAACATGGACGAACAATTCTTTAAGCGACCCGTCCTCATAAACCCTGTAGTCAGTCCCCTCATCCAGAGCCATGACTATGTAGATCGTGTTGTTGTAATGAAGGATATTCGTGGCATTAACTGTCGAATTGGTCAATCCCAGGGTATTTCTTATCTCAGTATTTCTTTTATATGACAGGAGAAAACTCTGCTTTGCCCTGGAAAGGTCTGCCTCATGGTCTTCGTCTATTTTAAGAGAGCCGTCAGTCTCCCTGTCTACAGGCAGATAAACCGGATAACATTCTTTGATCCGAATATCGTGCCATACGCCAATATTATCCTCATAAGCTGCATCATATACGATGCAACTGGCCCCTCTTCCCACCTCACCGCGGATCTGAATAGTCCTGTTATCGTTAGTATACAGCCTGGTTCCCCCAGGCAGGGCGATCCTTTTATCCCTCATGCGCATTATCCTCCGTAAAGTCTGCTGACATATGGTAAATCTTCTCCACTTAATTATAATCATTTCAGTATGCATATTCCATACTCTCCTGATTTTCTTCGATATTTTGTATGATACCTCAATCCGGNTACGGATCTGTAATTCTGATTTGNCTTACTACATTTTTATGGAATTTNAGATAATGACAGGCTATAATNAAAGANNCGAAAGGAAANTATAANATGAATGATATATACGATTACACAACTTTTAATGAACAGAGCATTTCAGATTACACTTCGATAGATGATGATCTGGATGATGCCATCGATTTTTTGAGAGACCCTGATTCTTTCCGTTCTTTTGAAAAGGGATTAAAAGAGCTTTTAAGAAGAAAAGGATATTCNAATACCTCTGACGACAAAGAAATGGCAGACTTCCTGATCTCCAAACTCAGAGTGATCCACTCTGCTATAGAAAACGAGACAGTATACGCCTGGTTCTCCGGAAAACACCGCCCCAAGATCGAAGCAGGCAGCCGNCTCAAAATGTATGAGATCTGNTTTGCCCTGCATCTTGATCATAAAGAAACCATTTGGTTTTTCAATCATGTTTATTACGACAGGGCCTTCAATTGCCACACCATTGACGAGGCTGTATTTCATTTTGCTTTTTTACATGGAAATACCTACCAAGAAGCGTTAGATATCATAGCCGCTGTAAATAATGCCGTCTCTATNGATAAACTAAAAGGTGAACCTGCCCCAAACTACACTCAGTTCCTTCGAAGCAGAATATCTGAACTGCAGTCANCAGAGGAACTTACGGACTTTCTTATAGCAAATAAAGAAGCCTTTAACACCTGGAACAACAGCGCTCTTTACACATTAACGGATTTAGTGCAGGAACTTACCGGTGAAAAGGAAGCAAAATCCAAAGTCGACAACTTAAAGCGAATGCTGGTCAGAAAGCTAAAATCCAATACTNCTTTAAAAGATCTGGGTTCCATCAATATCCATGATTACGACGACTGCGGGCTGCTTATANGAGAGATCCTGTTTGACGCCCAAAATGCTNCCGNNACTTCTCCGGCAGAATTCATTCTGGAAGCGATCGGAGGCAGAAGCATACAGAAAAACACCTTTATTTTAGACCGTATCCTGTGTACCGTCTCAGGAATGCCCAAAAACACAGATATCCCCTANCTTGTTAANAATAACTTTCCCAGTAANAAAGTCATGTCAGATGTTCTGGATGAATCTAAGATCTCTGTATCCAGATCCTATGATTCTATCAGAAAAACNATCGTTCTCCTTGACTTTTATACTTTCTGGGNCAGCATCAAATTAGGGATCACAGATATATCTGATCTTAATAAAGATNATCTTTCGAAAATATATCTTGAGGAAGCCAATGACAGATTATGCCAATGCGGATATGAAGATCTGTATGCAGGCAACCCCTATGACTGGATTTTCCTGTGNTCCTCACAAAGTGAGGATCCACTTGCATTTTTCAGAGCCTATATTGCAGACCTGCTGCCTGCTGATTTTTGATACCATCTTTTCTTTTTCAAAGAGTAAACTTCACAAAAAAGCATACTTGGTATTGATACCAATAAACACGGTATTCGTTTGGATGCTTATATCGAAGATCTTTCCGATGAAANTGACAGTGATACAGCNGATGCTGAAATCATTCCCGATATATATGATCTGGAACCCAATAATACCTATGAAAAAGAAATTCTACCGAAACGTATGCGTTATTATCACAGCCTGATCGACACCCAATTTCTTTCCTCCGGCAACTCTTATCTGAAAATTCCTAACGTTGTCGTTATTGTAATCCTTCCTTATGACCCATTTGGTCGAAACCGCATGGTTTATACGATTCAAAATCAGTGCATAGAAGACCAAACAATTCCTTACGAAGATGGTGCCAAAAAGATTTTTCTCTATACAAAAGGCACTGAAGGAAATCCTAGTCAAACGTTAAAAGATATGTTAAAATACATAGAAACGACAACTGCTGTGAATATCACCAACAAAGATATTGCATCCATACAGCGTATGGTAGATAAAGTCAAACGCAAAAAGGAGGTAAACATCAGTTATATGAAATCCTGGGAAATAGAGCAAATGGCCAAAGATGAGGGGTATAATGAAGGATATAGTGAAGGTTATAACATAAGCCTTGAACGTGTTAATCAATTAATTATCAAATTAACCAATGCCGGACGCAACGAAGATATTCTAAAATCAGCTCAGGATAAGGAATATCAGGAGCAGCTTTTTAAAGAATTTGGCTTATAAGATGTTTCAACAGCCCAATCTGTTCCGGTTNATGAAATACAAGAAAATCGCTTCGCGATTATCTTGGGAAGAACCTTCGGTTCTTCCGCTCTTTGGAGGAATTTCCTATATTATGAAAAAAAGAAGTGTCTGTTTTGATAAAAAATATCACAACATGCACTTCTTTTATCTGTATTACTGTATCATCAGATTCGTATATCCCATCAGNCTTTCATCTACTGCNCTNGCAGCTTCCCTTCCTTCCCGNATNGCCCATACTACCAGAGACTGTCCTCTNTGCATATCTCCGGCAGTAAATACATTTTTAACGCTGGTCTCGTATTTTCCCNGNTCGGTCTTTACGTTTGTTCTTTCATTGACCTCTACTTTAAACGCATCGGTCACATACTTCTGACTTCCAAGGAATCCTGCTGCGATCAAAACCACCTCNGCGGGAAGTGTCTGCTCGGAACCGGGCACTTCCTTCATATTCATNCGTCCTGTTTCCGNATCCTTTTCCCANGAAAGCTTCACNATTTTAACAGCCTTCAAGTTACCGTTTTTATCNTTTACAAATTCCTTGACGGTAGATTCATAAATTCTGGGNTCGTGACCGAACACTGCAATGGCCTCCTCNTGACCGTAATCTNTCTTGCAGATCTTAGGCCATTCCGGCCAGGGATTGTTTTCCGCCCNCTNATCGGGNGCCTTNGGCATCATTTCGATCTGCGTCACNGATTTGCAGCCATGGCGGATGCTGGTTCCCACGCAGTCATTACCGGTATCNCCTCCTCCGATGATCACTACNTTTTTGTCCTTTGTATCTACAAACTNCTTATCNTCAAAGCCTGAATCCAGAAGGCTCTTNGTATTGGCTTTTAAGAAATCCACTGCAAAGTAAATTCCTTTGGCATCTCTTCCCGGCGCATTGATATCACGGGGATTGGAGGAACCGCAGGCAAGAATTACTCTGTCAAATTCCTTTAAAAGCTTNTCAGCTTTCATATCCTTNCCNACATCTGTNCCTGTTACAAAGGTAACGCCCTCNGCTTCCATGACTTTGATCTTACGGTCCACAATGTGCTTTTCCAGCTTCATGTTGGGAATGCCGTACATTAACANNCCGCCCACTCTGTCGGAACGCTCAAATACNGTTACGCTGTGNCCTCTCTTATTCAGCTGNTCTGCTGCCGCAAGNCCGGAAGGCCCGCTGCCTATGACCGCTACCTTTTTGCCGGTGCGCACCTTGGGCGGTTTGGGATCCGCATACCCTTTTTCATAAGCATTTTCTATAATGGCGTATTCATTTTCNTTAGTAGAAACGGGCTCCCCTATNAGATTGCAGGTACATGCCGCCTCACAGAGCGCGGGACATACCCTGGAGGTAAATTCCGGNAAACTGTTGGTCTTTTTCAGCCTGTTATAGGCCTGCTCCAGGTTTCCTGTATAGACCANGTCATTCCATTCCGGNACCAGATTGTGCAAAGGGCAGCCGCTGGTCATTCCGCAGATATTCATACCGGCCTGACAGAAGGGAACGCCGCATTCCATACATCGTGCTCCCTGAAGCCGCTGCTTTTCCATAGGAAGGTGCTCATGAAATTCATTAAAGTTCTTGATTCTCTCCTTAGGCTTTACGTCCTTTGATACTTCTCTTTTATAATCCATAAATCCTGTTGGTTTTCCCATTTTTACACCTCCCTGGCAGCCTTTACCGCATAAAAAGCTTCAATCTGTGCCTGTTCTGCGCTCAANCCTTTTTCCTCCATCTGTACGATGGCTGCAAGCATCTTCTCATAATCATGAGGAATGATCTTTTTGAACTTAGGCAGATAATCCTTAAAGTTATCCAGGATCATCTTTCCCTTTTCCGAATTGGTCAATGCCACATGCTCTTTGATCATCTCTTTCAATTCTATTACATCATATTTGGAAGTNACTTCATAAGAAGATACCATTTCCTTATTCAGACGGATATAAAGTTCGTTGTCTTCATCCAGCACATAAGCAATNCCNCCGCTCATACCTGCCGCAAAGTTTTTACCGGTNNTTCCAAGGACTACCACACGGCCGCCTGTCATGTACTCGCATCCATGGTCGCCCACGCCTTCTACTACCGCAATNGCGCCGGAATTACGCACACAGAATCNCTCGCCNGCCACACCGTTAATAAATGCNTTACCNCTGGTAGCNCCGTAAAGCGCNACATTACCGATGATTATATTCTCCTGNGCTTTGAAACGACTCCCCNTTGGCGGATAAACGATCAGCTTACCGCCGGAAAGTCCCTTTCCAAAGTAGTCATTGGAATCTCCTACCAGTTCCAGCGTAAGCCCTTTGGGAATAAAGGCTCCAAAGCTCTGTCCGCCGGCACCTGTACAAAGAACACGATAAGTATCTTCGTCAAGATCATCCCCGAGACGTCTGGTGATCTCTGACCCCAGGATCGTACCGAAGGCTCTGTCTGTATTTTTCACATCTACTTCTATGCTTCTCTTTGTTCCTGCATCAATCGCTTTATTTAACTGCTTTAAAAGNACTTTTTCNTCNATGGTATTTTCCAGTCTGAAATCGTATACCTTCTTTGCATCAAATGTAACCTTCTTGCTGCCGCCTGCATAGGGATTNTCAAGGATCAGGCTTAGATCGATCTGTTTCTGCTCTTTTGTCAGATTCTCTTTTATCTTTAAGAATTCTGTATGTCCTACCAGTTCATCTATACTGCGGACCCCCAATCTTGCCATATATTCACGCAATTCTTCTGCAATAAAGCGCATAAAGTTCATGACATACTCCGGTTTGCCCCTGAAGTTCTTACGAAGCTCCGGATTCTGCGTTGCCACACCTACCGGACAGGTATCCAGATTGCAGACTCTCATCATAACGCAGCCCATAGTTACTAAAGGAGCCGTTGCAAAACCAAACTCCTCAGCGCCGAGAATAGCCGCGATCGCAACATCCCGGCCGCTCATAAGCTTGCCGTCTGTTTCGATGCGCACTTTATTTCTCAAGCCGTTCATGATCAGTGTCTGATGGGTTTCCGCAAGGCCAAGCTCCCAGGGAAGTCCTGCATTATGAATGGAATTTCTGGGCGCCGCGCCGGTACCGCCGTCATAACCGGACACAAGAATGACCTGCGCTCCCGCTTTGGCAACGCCTGCCGCTACCGTACCCACACCTGCTTCCGAAACCAGCTTTACGCTGATCCTCGCATTTTTATTTGCATTCTTCAGATCATAGATCAATTCCGCCAGATCTTCGATGGAATAAATATCGTGATGAGGCGGAGGTGAAATAAGTCCCACGCCGGGCGTAGAATGTCTGGTCTTGGCTATCCATGGATAGACCTTGCCTGAAGGAAGATGTCCCCCTTCACCGGGCTTCGCTCCCTGCGCCATTTTGATCTGGATCTCATTTGCGCTTACCAGATATCTGCTGGTCACGCCGAAACGACCGCTTGCAACCTGTTTAATAGCCGAGCATCTGTTGACTCCATCAGTTCCTATCTTCAGTCTGTCAAGATCCTCGCCGCCTTCACCGGAGTTGGAACGTCCATGCAGGGTATTCATGGCAATTGCCAATGTTTCATGAGCCTCCTTGGAAATGGAGCCATAGCTCATGGCACCTGTCTTAAATCTGGTCACAATGGAATCCACACTTTCCACTTCTTCAATGGGAATACCTTTTTCCGGGAAGTTGAAATCCATCAGTCCTCTTAAATTCTTAATGGATTCTTCATCATTGACCAGCGCGGTATACTGCTTGAACATCTGATAGTCACCGCGTTTGGTTGACTCCTGTAACAGATGGATGGTAGCCGGATTATAAAGATGTTCATCCGCACCGCTTCTCATCTTGTGATGTCCCAGACTGTCAAGTGTCAGATCATTGGCCAGACCAAGCGGGTCAAAGGCCTGTGAATGCAGCGCATCCACCTGCTTCTCTATGTCTTTCATAGTAATGCCTCCCACACGGCATACCGTGTGAGGGAAATATCTATTGATCACTTCATTATTGATACCAATGGCCTCAAAAATCTGAGAACCTTCATAAGACTGAATGGTACTGATACCCATCTTGGAAGCAATTTTCACAATACCATGTAAAATAGCATTGTTATAATCTTCCACCGCTGCATAATAATCTTTATCCAGCATATGATTATCGATCAGCTCTTTAATGGATTCCTGTGCCAGATAGGGATTGATGGCACAGGCGCCATAACCCAGCAGTGTTGCAAAATGATGTACTTCTCTGGGTTCACCTGACTCTAAGATCAGCGCCACACTGGTCTTTTTCTTGGTAACCACCAGATGCCTGTTAAGGGCTGATACTGCCAGCAGAGAGGGAATTGCCACATGGTTCTCATCTACGCCTCTGTCAGACAGGATCATAATGTTGACGCCATCTCTGTAAGCTCTGTCCACTTCCACAAACAGCCTGTCAATAGCCCGCTCCAGGCTGGTATTTTTATAAAAAGTAATCGGAATAACTTCCACTTTAAAGCCGTCGTTCTTCATACTCTTGATCTTCATCAGATCCGTATTGGTCAAAATCGGGTTATGTACCTGCAGCACATTACAGTTCTGAGGCGTTTCCTCTAAAATATTACCGTCAGTTCCGATATAAACTGTGGTGGAAGTGACCACTTCTTCCCGAATAGCGTCAATAGGCGGATTGGTCACCTGCGCAAATCTTTGTTTAAAATAGTGGAACAATGGGTGATGAGTCTTGCTCAAAACAGGGATGGGTGTATCTACGCCCATGGCAGCGATAGCTTCTCCTCCGTTTTTGGCCATGGGAAGGATACTTGTCTTAAGCTCCTCATAGGAATATCCGAACGCTTTCTGCATGCGCTGTCTTTCTTCATCGGAAAATTGGGGCACACGCTCATTGGGGATCTTCAGATCCTTCAAATGTACCAGCTTGCTGTCCAGCCATTCGCCGTAGGGCTGCCTGGATGCATATTCTTCCTTCAGCTCATCATCATCGATGACCTTGCCCTGCACCATATCCACCAGCAGCATCTTACCGGGACGCAGACGTTCCTTCACTATGATCTTGGAGGGATCAATATCAAGAACGCCTACCTCTGAAGAAAGGATCAGCTGGTCATTATCGGTTATCATATATCTGGAAGGGCGTAGACCGTTTCGGTCAAGTACCGCACCCATTACATCACCATCACAGAACAGAATAGAGGCCGGACCATCCCAGGGTTCCATCATAGTAGCATAATACTGATAAAAATCCTTCTTATGTCTTGACATGGTCTTATTGTTTGCCCAGGGCTCAGGAATGGTGATCATTACCGCATGGGGCAGATCCATTCCGCTCATAACCAGAAATTCCAATGTATTATCCAGCATGGCGGAGTCGGAACCTGATGTATTGACTACGGGAAGCACCTTATGAAGCACACTGTGAAGATGCTCCGATTCCATATTTTCCTCACGTGCCAGCATCTTATCCGCATTTCCCTGTATGGTATTGATCTCACCGTTATGCACGATGAAACGGTTGGGATGTGCTCTCTCCCAGCTGGGATTGGTATTGGTAGAAAAACGGGAATGCACCATGGCAATTGCCGATTCATAATCCTTATCCTGAAGATCGGCAAAGAAGGTACGCAGCTGTCCTACCAGAAACATTCCTTTATATACAATGGTCCTGCTGGATAAAGAAACAACATATGTATTATCCGAAGACTGTTCAAATACCCTTCTTACAATATAAAGCATTCTGTCAAAGTCAAGCCCCTTGGCAACTGCGGCAGGCTTTTTTACAAATGCCTGCATAATATGCGGCATACACTCTACTGCTTTATGTCCAAGCACCTCCGGATGGGTGGGAACTTCTCTCCAGCCCAGAAAAGTAAGTCCTTCTTTCTCTACAATGATCTCAAACATCTTCTTGGCCTGGTTCTTCCGAAGCTCATCCTGAGGAAAGAAAAACATACCTACGCCATATTCTCTATCCTCTCCTATCGTAATGCCAAGGGATTTCGTGACTTTCTTAAAAAACTTGTGAGGGATCTGTGTCAGGATACCAACGCCGTCTCCTGTTTCTCCTTCTGCATCCTTCCCGGCGCGGTGCTCCAGATTCTCCACGATCTTCAGAGCATTCTCTACCGTCTCACGGCTCTTTACGCCTCTAATATTGACACATGCACCAATACCGCAATTGTCATGCTCAAACTCAGGGCGATAAAGCGGTGCTTTCGGAACTGTTAATTTTGCATCAAACATATCTGCTTCTCCTTCCCTTATATATACACATAATTTCTGACACACGAAAAAGGTCGCAAAGAGCACATAACTCGCTCCTTTGCGACCTGTAGTTTACTATACAACAATTTTTTTCATTTGTAAATAAAGACTATTTGTTTAATTGTCAGATTATTGCGCAATTCCACGTAGCCGTATTATTTTTTCTGACTATATGTTTTCTTTATGTAAATAATCACCAGAATTGCCGCTGCAAAGGTAATCATTCCTAATGTCAGCGCTATTTTCCTGTCCGTTAATATCTGATTGGAACTGTATGTCATGACATAAACACTTACATTGGCAACTGCATGAAAGATCAGAGGCGCCGCAAAATTCTCATAGAGCTCATAACTATAGGCGATCAATAGTCCCAATATGGTTCCATACACTGCCTGAACAGCATTTCCATGATAAAGTCCAAATAAAAGTGATGAAAACACCAGCGCTGTTTTAACATTAAAACAGCGTTTCATTCTGTTATAAAGAAGTCCCCTGAAAACCGCTTCCTCTGCCAGCGGCGAAATGATACCATAAAGCACCAGTCCTATTGCAAACTGCACGCCATATTGTGCCCTATGTACCTGATCATAACCTTGCGAGCTTTCCGTAAAACCTGTCTGATAAAAGAAAATGTTCACACTGACCGCTGTGCAGAAAGCAAGTCCCGCAAGAAAACAATAAGAAGTAATTTTCCGGGCATCGATCTTCTTTTCCTGCTGCAGCTCATTTCTGACTGCCGGAAATACGGAAGCTGCTCCGATCAACACGGCCGCTCCGTTTATCATTCCCCGGGCTGTGGAGGCATTTTGCTCCAGAAAATAAACCATATTTTCCCCACCTATATTGATAAGAAATTCCGTCAGGATCCACAAACATACTTCCGCAATATCATTTACCGCAAAATAGACTAAAAGCGGTAATAACAAATATGCCGTTTTTTTAATGGATGGCCATTTCTGCAGTTCTTCTTTATTCCATCTGTAGATGATCGTTTTCCAAAAACTCATGTAATTCCTCTACCGTTTCTGCTATATAGTCGGCTCCCTCAGCTTCCAGTTCACCCTCTCCTGCAAAACCGAATCTTACCCCGACTCCGGTAAGCCCGTATGCCTTAGCGCCCTGAATATCAAACTTCCTGTCACCCACCATGGCGCATTTTGCTTTTCTTTCTTCATCCCGCAATTCCAAAATATGAAACTGACGAAGCGCTTCTTCCACAACTTCTTCCTTGGTTCCTCTTGACCCGTCCAGTCCACTTCCTACTATCACATCAAAATACTGTTCGATCTCAAAATGCTGTAAGATCTGATGAACGAATACTTCGGGCTTACTGGATGCTACGGCAAGCTTACAGCCCTTTTCTTTCAGCCCTTTCAGCATTTCCGGTATTCCTTCAATGATCTCGTTTTCAAATATTCCAATGGGCTTAAAGCGCTCTCTGTAAACCTGCATTGCCTGCAGCGCCTGTTCCTCGCTTAAATGGTAAAATTCCATAAAGCTGTCCTTTAACGGAGGCCCTATAAAAGGTCTGAGCTTGTTCAGATCCGGCTCCTCAATGCCGAAGTGCTTAAGCGCATGCTGTACCGATTTGGTAATTCCCTCTTTGGGATCGGTCAAGGTGCCATCCAGGTCAAATAAACAATATTGAAACATAGTATTTCTCCTTACAGACCCAGTTTTTTGAACAGATCTCCCAGACTTGTCCCCACACTTTCCTCAGAACTGAACTGCTTTGTATCAAATGTCTCTACTTCCTGTACCTCCTGCTCCTGGGCTGCTTTAATGCTTAAGGATATTTTTCCGTCATTGGTATTTAATACCTTTACATTTACTTTGTCACCGACTTTCAGCACTTCAGAGGGTTTCTTAATTCTCCTCTGACAGATTTGGGAAATATGGACCAATCCGGTCAATCCATCCTTCAAATCTACAAATGCTCCGTAGGGCTGCAGACTTTCTACGATTCCTTCCAGCACAGTTCCCGGAACGATCATTGCCACCTTATGATCATGCTCTTCCTTTGCCCGCTCTCTTAAAATATCTTTTGCGGAAAGGATCAGCTTTTCTTTTTCTTTGTCAACTGTAATGACTCTTACAGTCAATTCCTTTCCCTTATAGGGTTCCAGATCTTCCACATAAGTGATGTCCAGCTGGGAAGCAGGAATAAACCCTCTGATTCCTTCCACATAAGCGACTGCTCCTGCATTTACGATCTCGCTTATCTTTACATCGATTTCCTTTTTCTCTTCCATATAACCTGTCAGCACATCCCAGGAAAGTACCTCGTTGGCCTCTTTTTTGGACAGCAGAATATTTCCCTGTCCGTCATCCATCTTCACAACGCTGGCTTCGATCTCGTCTCCGATCTTCACATCATTTAAAACAGAAAATCCAGGATCTTCACTCATGTCCTGCGCTTTGATGATCCCCTGAGTGTAATATTTCAGGTCCAGAGTCACTTCTTCTTCGTTCACATCAATTACCGTACCCTTTATCACATCTCCTTCATTAATGGTTCTGAAAGATGCTTCCAGTTCCTTTTCATAGTCCTTCATTGATTCTTCCATAATATCCGTCTCCTTTGCTTTTCTACATATAACCCATTGTATATTACTTTCTTTCAGATAACAAGTAAAACGTAACATAAGAAAAGCTCCGGCAAAACCAATGCCGGAACTTTTCCTTTAGAAATTTATATCTTCTTTAATAATTTTCCGGTTTTACCTGGAAATAACTCTGAGGATGGGCACATACAGGGCAGACCTCCGGAGCCTGTTTACCCACACAGATATGACCGCAGTTCCTGCACTGCCAGATGGTATCTCCATCCTTTGAAAATACTACTCCGTTTTCAATATTGGCGATCAGCTTTCTATATCTTTCTTCATGCTCTTTTTCTACTGCAGCCACGCCTTCAAATAACTTTGCAATTGCTTCAAAGCCCTCTTCTCTTGCTTCCTTTGCAAAGCCTGCGTACATATCAGTCCATTCGAAATTCTCTCCTTCGGCTGCATGCCCTAAATTCTCAAGGGTGGTACCGATTCCGCCATGCAGCAGCTTGTACCACATCTTAGCATGCTCTCTTTCATTGGCCGCCGTCTCTTCGAAAATGGCGGCAATCTGTTGATATCCGTCCTTCTTAGCCTTGGAGGCAAAATAAGTATACTTATTTGTTGCCATTGACTCTCCTGAAAATGCTGCCATTAAATTTGCTTCTGTTTTTGAACCTTTTAAATCCATTGCACTTCCTCCTCAAATACTAATTAATTTCTTCAAACTGCTCTGCCGGTACCCCGCACAAAGGGCAGGTAAAATCTGCCGGAAGTTCCTCTCCCTCATAAATATAACCACAAACCTGGCATTTAAACCTGCGGACAGATTTTTCTTCCTTCTTCTCCTCTTCCGGAATGTACGTAGGCGCGTTTTTAGGGCTCTTACCCCTTATCACTTTATGATAATATGCATAAGTCATGGCATCTGTATCGGAAAATACTTCACCGCCAATTACTTCTCCCAGAAAAACCGTATGAGTTGCCGTTTCCATCTTATCGATCACATTGCAGGCAATATAACCGCAGGAATCGCTGACAACAGGCATATGATCCTCCACGGAATATTTCACATCATCAAACTTGTTCATTTCCTTGCCTGACTTGAATCCAAAGGTCCCGATAATAGAGGGCTCTGATTTCTCTGAAAGAATGGATATTGCAAATTTTCCGGTCTCGTTAATGCACTGATTGGTATAATTATCATGATTAATGCTCACCGCGATCGTTGCAGGTGAAGAAGTGATCTGCATGGCGCTGTTTGCCGTACAGCCGGTAGGCCTTCCGTTATCCCAAGTGCTTACCACATACACTCCGTAAGACAGTTTTCTAAAAATGTTGGTATCCATAGTTTTCATCTCCTTATCATCTTCAAAATAGGAATCATTACTATTTTAGTATACATCCATTACCAATCTTTGTCAATTTAAGATTTTCTCCAATTTTATAAAATATATGCTATAATGCAGAATATAACAGTTCAGCCATGGAATAGAGGGTAAAGTGCGCGGGAGCTTGCTCACAAAGCACTTTGCTCGCTATTCCATGAGCGGAGCGCCCTCAAATGATACAATAGAAAGCACGCTTCGCGAACTTTCTATTGTCATAAATAAAAGATGAGCCGCGAAAGCGGCGCCGGATGCGAAGCAGCCGCTTTTATGAGCCTGAGGGAGCTGAACTGTTATCCCCCAATATTTAATATTTACCCAAGGAGTAACTATGAGCATACTAAATGTTGAACACCTAACCCACGGTTTTGGCGACCGCGCCATTTTCAATGATGTTTCTTTCCGTCTTTTAAAAGGCGAACATATCGGCCTGATCGGCGCCAACGGAGAAGGCAAATCCACTTTTATGAATATGATCACCGGAAAACTGATGCCCGATGAAGGAAAAATAGAATGGGCGAAAAATGTCCGTGTGGGATACCTGGATCAGCATACTGTACTTGAAAAAGGCATGACCATCAAAGACGTGCTTTCTTCCGCCTTTGATTTCCTCTATGAAATGGAAACCCAAATGAACGAGATCTGTGATAAAATGGGCACTGCCTCCGAGCAGGAACTGGAAGTTTACATGGAAGAGCTGGGTACCATTCAGGATCTTCTCACTATGCACGATTTCTATATGATCGATTCTAAAGTAGAAGAAGTTGCAAGAGCTCTGGGACTTTTGGAGCTTGGTCTTGACAAAGATGTTACCGACTTAAGCGGCGGTCAGAGAACCAAAGTGCTTTTAGGGAAGCTTCTGCTAGAAAAGCCCGACATCCTGCTTTTAGATGAACCTACCAATTACTTGGATGCCGAACATATCGAATGGCTGAAACGCTATTTAAATGAATATGAAAACGCCTTTATCCTGATCTCTCACGATATTCCTTTTCTCAACAGTGTGATCAATCTGATCTATCATATGGATAACCAGGAACTGAACCGGTATGTGGGGGACTATGATAAGTTTCAGGAAGTATATGCCATGAAAAAATCCCAGCTTGAGGCTGCCTACAATAAACAACAGAAGGAAATCGCCGATCTGAAAGATTTTGTTGCCAGAAACAAAGCAAGAGTGGCTACCAGAAATATGGCCATGTCACGTCAGAAAAAGCTGGATAAGATGGATGTAATAGAACTTGCAGGAGAAAAGCCAAAACCGGAATTCAATTTTAAAGAAGCACGCACGCCGGGACGTTACATCTTTCAGACGAAAGATCTGGTCATCGGATATGACGAGCCTCTTTCTTCTCCCTTAAATCTTGCCATGGAACGGGGAGCAAAAATTGTTTTAACAGGTGCTAACGGAATTGGTAAAACTACCCTTCTTAAAAGCATACTTGGACTCATTCCCCCTTTAAGCGGCAGCGTAGAGCAGGGAGATTATCTTTACATCGGATACTTCGAACAGGAAATGGATCAGAATATCGACACCACCTGTATCCAGGAAATCTGGAATGAGTTCCCCGGCTTTAGCCAGTATGAAGTCCGGTCTGCTCTTGCCAAATGCGGACTTACTACCAAGCATATTGAAAGCAGAGTCAAGGTTCTTAGCGGAGGAGAACAGGCCAAGGTACGTCTCTGCAAGCTGATCAATAGGGAAACTAACATTCTGCTTCTGGATGAGCCTACCAATCATCTGGATGTGGATGCTAAAGATGAACTGAAACGTGCTTTAAAAGCATACAAAGGGAGTATTCTTATGGTCTGTCATGAACCTGAATTTTATGACGGGCTTGCCACCGATGTATGGGACTGTACTAAATGGACTACCCGCCTGGTATAGCAGATCAGGTTACTTTTCACGGGTACTGGAAAATAGTCTTGCTTCCCGAATATAAAAGGTGGTAAAATGCAGGTAAATAGCACGGCAAAGAGATAATGCGCTGGAAACGATATGTTATCTGAAATCATTCTTTTGGTGAAGGAGATTATTTTATGGAAATTAGCAGTGTAAGATCAATGAACAGCATGTCAAACATTCAGACGCTTAAGGCAGTTTCAACCGATCCCGGCATCAAAAAAATTCAAAATGATATTGCAAATGCGAAACAGCAGATGCAAAAATTATCTCCAAAGGAAGAACTTTCTGATCCTGAAAAAGAAACAGAACGAAAGGAACTAAAGAAAGAAATATCCAGTCTCAATGTAAAACTGAAACAGCATCAGGAAGAACTTCGCAGATCACAGCAGAAAGAAATCCGGATGGCAAAGCAGCAGGAAGATCAGAGCCAGACAAAAGAGGAAAAAGCAGATGTAAAGACTCTGCCAACTGACAATCATCAGATGCTGGCTCCGGGAACTGTCATATCCAGTAATGGCGATGGCACTGTCATTTTCAAGGGAAACATGAATCAGGATGAGAAAAACAGCACAGGTACAGAAGAAAAGCAGACTGATGCGACTAAAGAAAAAGGCATTACTGAAAAAGAGGACAAAAACGCAAACGATGATACCTCTGAAGAGTCCAGTCTGTCTCCCAATAAGATCTACACTATTGTATCAGCAGATTCTTCTATGCAGCAGGCAAACCGGCAGGGAAATATCATAACCAGTACCAAAGATGGCATTGCTATTTTGAAGTCAGAAATGAATCTGGATGAGAAACGCGGTGGCGATATAGAAAAAAAACAAGCTGAACTTGAGAAAATGGAAAAAAGGGAAGAAAGAGCAAGAGCCTTCCAATCCGCTATACTAGGTGAAGTGAATAATACCATGAATTCAGCCGCCAAGATCAATGTAACCGGAATGAATGACAAGACACAGATTCAGGCAAACAATAATGCTTTTATAAATGCTTTCAGAGTTTCACAGGAAGAAACACAGGCGGCAGGGGAAAGATTTCATATTTCTATTACGTAATTAAAATATAATTAAGGAGCTGCCGCACCTGGGATTTTTTATCTCCGGTGCGGCAGCCTCACTTCCATTTGTTATTTAATCTCTACAAAACTTATTTCAATTTCCAGATGTCTCTGTTGTACTCAGCGATGGTTCTGTCAGATGAGAAGAAACCAGCTTTAGCGATGTTCACCAGCATCATCTCTTTCCATTTCTGTCTGTCTTCATAATCTGCAAACATCTTATCCTTGGTCTCAATATAATCCTCAAGGTCAAGCAGTGTCATGAACCAGTCTTTATTGATCAGTTCCTTATAAAGACGTTCCAGACTTTCCTTATGTCCTGCCGCTAAAGCCTCTTTACTTACAATAAAATCAACTGCCTCTTTGATCACAGGACTCTTCTCGTAGTAATCTTTGGAAACATAATCTGCTTTTTCATAATGCTTGATAACATCTTCTGATTTTTCTCCGAAGATATAGATATTGTCATCGCCAACCAGTTCGTGGATCTCAACGTTTGCACCATCTGAGGTTCCCAGAGTAACAGCGCCATTCAGCATGAACTTCATGTTACCGGTTCCTGATGCTTCTTTAGAAGCCAGGGAAATCTGCTCGGATACATCGCAGGCAGGTATCACCTTCTCCGCATAGCTTACATTATAATTTTCCACCATCAGAACAGTCATATACGGACTTACATCCGGATCATTATTGACAATTTCCTGCAATACCAGCAATAAATGAATAATATCCTGAGCTGTCACATAAGCAGGAGCTGCCTTGGCACCAAAAATAAAAGTAAGGGGTCTTGCCGGCTTTTTACCATTCTTGATCTCCAGATACTTGTGAATAATATATAAAGCGTTCATCTGCTGGCGCTTATACTCATGAAGTCTCTTTACCTGAATGTCAAAGATGGAATCCGGATTTAAAGTCACTCCTTCCGCCTCTTTCACATAATCAGCCAAATCCTTTTTACGATTCATCTTGATATCGGCAAGACGGTCAAGTACAGCCTTATCCTCTTTGTATTCAAGAAGTTTCTCCAGCTTATCAGCATCCTTTTTGAATCCGTCTCCAATGGTTTCAGCAAGGAATTCTGCCAATTCCCTGTTGCAGGAAAGAAGCCATCTTCTAAAAGTGATACCGTTTGTCTTATTATTAAATTTTTCAGGATAGATCTTATAAAAGCAATTCAGCTCTGTATCTTTCAGAATGTCTGTATGAATAGCTGCAACGCCGTTTACTGAGAATCCAAAATGAATATCAATATGAGCCATATGCACACGGCCATTTTCATCAATAATCTGTACCTTAGGATCATCATACTTAGCTGCAACTCTCTTATCCAGCTCTTTAATATACGGTACCAGCTGAGGAACTACCTTCTCCAGATATGCAAGAGGCCATTTCTCCAGTGCTTCTGCCAAAATGGTATGATTGGTATAAGCGCATGTTTTGCTGACTACTTCAATTGCCTCATCTATAGTAAATGCCTTTTCCTCTACCAGAATACGGATCAGCTCAGGGATGATCATAGTAGGATGCGTATCATTGATCTGAATGACTGCATGATCATACATCTTGCGCAGATCGTATTTCTTTTCCTTCATCTCACTAAGGATCAGCTGGGCTGCATTGCAGACCATAAAATACTGCTGATAAATACGAAGCAGGTTACCAGCCTCATCGGAATCATCCGGATAAAGGAAAAGTGTCAGGTTCTTTTCAATCTCTTCCTTATCAAAATTAATTCCTTCTTTCACAAGACTTTCGTCCAATGTTTCGATATCAAACAATCTCAGCTTATTGACGCCGCTTTCATATCCTGCTACATCAATATCATATAACCGGGAAGTAACCTTCTTTTCCCCGAAATATACATCATACGTAATGTCTGTTTTGGTCAGCCATGAATTTTCTTCGATCCATTCATTCTTTTCCGTTGTCTGTAGATTATCCTTAAACACCTGCTTAAAGAGACCGAAATGATAATTAAGGCCGATTCCCTCTCCGGGAAGTCCCAGTGTTGCAATGGAATCCAGGAAACATGCTGCCAGTCTTCCAAGGCCTCCGTTGCCCAGGGAAGGTTCCGGCTCAATTTCCTCAATAACGGAAAGTTTCTTGCCATACTTGTCGAGAATATCTTTCATCTTATCATATACGCCAAGATTGATCAGATTATTTGACAGCAGCTTACCGATCAAAAATTCTGCTGAAATATAATAGATCTTCTTTTCACCTTCATTGGCATCCGACACAGCCATAAGTCTCTTGGTAAGTGAAAGAACTGCATAATAGGTTTCCCTGTCTGTTAAATCTGCAAGACTCTTACCGAACATTTCTCCGGCTACATCCTTTAACTGTTCTTCCAGATTCAGAACAAGTATGTCTTTTTGTAAATTTGTTTGTGATGACATGACGCCCTCCTGTTTAATTATATAATTTTTTATTAGTTTCCCTTGATTTAAAGTGAGTATAACATAGGAAAACGTTTTCCGCAAGTGCTTTTTTAAAAAAAGCAAAAATTTCCGGCCATCTAGTGTTACTTTTCACGGGTAACCGCACAATCAGCTGCGAAACCATACGCCTTTGGCGTATGCCGCCCTTTACAAGGGCTTATGTTTCTCGCTGCCCTGCGGTTACTCCTTTCAGGGTATTGGGAAATAAGGAATTTGACGTTTCGCAAGCAAGCTTGCAACGCCAAATTCCTTATTTCCCAATACCCGTGAAAAGTAACCTTCTAACAAATGATATCTTCATATTTAAGTCTTACCAGGGTATGTTCCATTACTACCCTGCGTCCTTTTNTTCCGTCAAGGAGGCGATTCAATTCTTCTACNGCTTTCGATGAGATTTCTGCAAAATCCTGCCGTACTGTGTTCATCTGCCTTCCTACATAGCCCATNAGAATGATTCCATCAAAACCGCAGACCGGTCTGAAAATATCCATTTCAGTCAAGGCCTTCATGGCGCCGATAGCCATCAGATCTGAGGANCAGACCACGATATCTTTATTTCTGGCATATTTCATGGTAATATTTCTGGCCTGCAGCTCNGAAAATTCACCGTTTCGGATCAGCATGGTCAGATCCTTTTCTTTTACAAGCTCCTCCATTGCCCGGATCCGTTCATCCGTTGCATATCCATTCCGTTTCCCGGCAATATAGAGTATTCTTTTACAATTATTATCCTCAATTGTCTTCTTTGCCACATCNTACTGCGCTTTTCTGTGGTCGATTCCCACACTGCTGGTATCTTCATTGACAAAAGGAGCATCGATCACAACACATTTAAATTTACCTGAAGCGATCAGCTTGTGAAGTACCTTATCTTCTTTGGTCATCCCGTAAATAATGATGCCTGCGATACTCTGGGACTGAAGATATCGGGAGATCTCCTCCTCTGACTTGCCCCGAAACATAAAGAAAAACAACGTAATGACGTCCAGATTCAGCTCCATTGCCTTATTGATCGCTCCTGCAATATATCTCATATCAATTTCATCAATGGCATTGGTCTTCATATTGCTGTTAATAAGAAGCGCCACTCTTCCTGCCTGTTTAGAGGAAAGTGCCGCTGCTACAGAATTGGGTACAAAGTTCAGCTCTTCTACTGCTCTGCTCACCTTAAGTCTGGTTTCTTCGCTTATATTNGGATAATTATTCAAAACTTTAGATACTGTTGAAATAGCAACTCCGGCATGCTTTGCAACATCTTTAATTGATACCATTACGCCTTCTCCCCCGGATTCTAATTCATCTCTATCTTATCGTCTGCCGTCAGCAGAAGATTTATGCAGCTTCCCTTAATATATAGAGGCATTACCATCATTTCCTTACTTCTTACCTTTTTAATATCCTTCCCGGATTCAGGCGGAAAAATTTCTAAAGAGATACCTTCTTTGGAAGCAGATGAAACATACAGACTGCTGATACAATTTATCAGTTCCCCTATCCTATCCAGCATCTCGCCATTTGCTTCCACCAGGCCCTCCTGCCTGAAAGACGCCGCTGCACCGATCAGTTCTTCCAGTCTGCCTGCTATACCATAAGTAATCCCGCCAGTAATGCCATGATCTCCTTTCACTNTTTGAAAGACTCCGTAATCTGCATCTATTTCTTCTGTAATATATGCCTTNCCCGGAAAAACTTCCGAATCCACACAGCGCATCAAAAGGCGCAGAGCAGTTCTGGCCGCATCTATATACCTGGTACTTCCATCAGGCAGAAAAAGGGGCAGAATCCGGTCCACATCATCACTTTTAAGAACTTCTATATCATCGTCCGCAAGATCATTGTCAAAACGGTAATCCACCATATATGCTTCCAAAAGTTCCACTGTCAATAACTGCTGACTTTCCAATGCCTGNGCAAATGCAAGATAAGCATCGCACTGTTTCTGTAACAGCGCATCTACCTGTCCCTTAGTTAAATATCCTTTTTCTACTGCAATATCTCCAAAACGTTTGTCTATGATCTCCTGAAGCTGATTTACTTTTTCAGCTTCCTCCTTGGACATATATCCCTCTGACACAGCGATCATCCCCAGCTTGACCCTGGTCTTGTGCTGCTGNACCAAAAGATCGGCAAACTGCTCTTGGGAAATAAGTCCTTTATCCATCAGGTATTTTCCCATAATACTTGATATCATGGTATATCCTCCTTGCAATCAATTCAAGCATTAAAAGGCAGTCCCGTGGACTGCCTTCCTGACTTTTACCATTTACTTACGTACTAAATGATGAGGTGTACCGTTTACGAAAATAGGTAATAATTCACCCATAATAAGAGGTCTTGCATATTTGATATAACCGTCATTCAGACCGCAGCCGTCTTCTGTGATCCATTCTGCGGGAACCGGTCTCTCAACGTTTGCAATAGCATGAATGTCATATGCGCTTGTACCGCACTGATAAGGATCATCACCGTTTCTGTCAAGAGTGATCATCATACCTGTCTTNCCTTCTTCTGCTGCAAGGACTGCATCATGTCCTACCTGGAATGCTTCGTTAATATCTGTCAGGGAAGCAAGGTGGGAAGCTGCTCTCTGAAGTGTTGAGAATTCAATTGCTCTGGTCTTTAATCCTGTTTCTGCAGCAACAAGCTGTGCAAGATAAGCAGCTGTACCGGACATCTGCTTATGTCCGAATGCATCAACAGCAACGTTTTCGTTAGCAAGTTCACATACATAACGGCCGTCTGCCACATGAACGCCTTCAGAAACTGCAATAACAACAGAAGATTTATTTTCTGCCAGATCTTTCACCTTAGCCATGAAAGCATCCATATCAAATACTTTTTCAGGCAGATAAATAGCGTCTACGCCACAGCAGTCATCTCCCTTTGCAAGAGCTGCTGCCGCTGTTAACCAGCCTGCGTTACGTCCCATGATCTCAATAATGCAGACAGTGGGTTTCTTAACGCCGAAAGATTCNTTGTCACGGATAACTTCTTTGATACTGGATGCAATATATTTAGCGGCGCTGCCATAGCCGGGNCAATGGTCGGTTACAGGAAGATCATTGTCGATAGTCTTGGGTACGCCCATAAATCTCTGGGGTTTGTTATGTGCTGCTGCATAATCAGATAACATCTTAACAGTATCCATGGAGTCGTTTCCGCCAGCATAGAACAAGCATTCAATATCATGCTTTTCCATGATCTCGAATACCTTTTCATATACATCCTCATGTCCTTCNATCTTAGGCATTTTAAAACGGCATGAACCTAAAAATGCAGAAGGTGTTCTCTTTAATAATTCGATACCTGTAGGATCATCCAGATAAGGCTCCAGCTCGATCATCTTATCTTCCAAAAATCCTTCAATACCATGTACCATACCATATACTTTCTTAACGCCGATCTGTTTCGCTGCGGCATATACGCCAGCNACAGAGGAGTTAATTACGGCTGTAGGGCCGCCTGACTGTCCAACTACGATATTACCTTTCATTTTTTCTCTCCTTAAATATAGATTTATAATACACAGGTCAAATCCACAAATTTTTAGGGTCTGTCCTTTGTAACATCACGATTATAGCAGACTTTTTTTGCTAAAACAATGGGTTTTCATTAAGTTTTGGCTATTTTCTGCAAGGCTTCTCTGGAAACGATCTTTTTAATATTTAAAAGAAACAGCGTTCCGGCTGTCAGCGCTGAAAGCACATCCGAAACCGGTTCTGCATAATAAATTCCCATAACTCCGAATCTAANCGGCAGGATCAGGGCCAGCGGCACCAATAAGATCATCTTTCTGAAAACAGCAATAAACAGGGATATCNTGGCCTGTCCCAGCGCCAGAAAAGTAGGCTGTATCCCCTGCTGAATCCCGAGGATCAACATACCGCACATAAAAATAGGCATCATCTTTTCCACCAGCGCGATCAATTCCGCATCATTCGTAAACAATCCTGCAAAAAATCCCGGGAATATCATAACAAGAAGGGTTGCCAATGCTGAAAATAAGAAGCATACTGCGATCATGCTGCGGTATAGCTTTTTAACCCTGTCAAAGTTGCCCGCTCCGAAATTGTAGCTGATAATAGGCTGAACCCCCTGCGTAAAGCCGCCAAGGGGCGCTGCATACATCTGCATGACACTCTGCATGATCGTCAGCGATCCTACATAAACATCTCCGCCGTACTTCTGCAATCCACTGTTTAATACAATGCTGATCAGGCTTTCCGTTGCACGCATGATAAAGGGCGAGATTCCAAGCGACATCACACTTCCGATTATAGAAAAGTCNGGTTTCATAGCCTCAAATTTGATCGTTAAAGAAGACTTTTTACTTACCAGAAATCCTACCGTCCACAATGCGCTGAGGGCCTGGGATATAACGGTAGCATAGGCNGCTCCTTTTACNCCCATTCCCAGTGCAAAAATAAAGATGGGNTCCAGAATGATATTGGAAGCTGCNCCGATCAACACAGCGATCATGGCAGTTCTGGACTGTCCCTGGGAAATAATAAAAGCATTCAGGCCAAGGGCAAGTTCCACAAAGACNGTACCTGCCAGATAGATAGAAATATAACTCANGGCATAGCCTATGGTAGCATCGCTTGCACCGAACATGTAAAGAAGNGGTCTCTCAAAAGCATAAAANAACACCATCAGTACTANNGTAAAAAAGAGCAGCATGCTGACGCCGTTTCCTAANATCTTTTCAGCTCTTTTTCTGTCCCCTTTNCCAAGCCAGATGGCCGCAAGCGGNGCTCCGCCCGCTCCTGCGAAGGCCGAAAACGCAGAGATCAGCGTAATAATGGGAAATGTCACGCCTACGCCAGTCAGAGCTTCCATTCCCACTCCTTTAATATGTCCGATATAGATCCGGTCTACAATGCTGTACAAAATATTTATGATCTGGGCTATAATAGACGGAACTGCCATGCNGATCATCAGCTTCCCGATTTTTTCCGTGGCCATACGCTGTTCTTTATCCTGCATTCTTATACCTCCCAAAATNTAAAACGCTGTCTAAATCTTACCAGTAATTTCCTCCTTTTGCAATATACTCANACNCACAGGCCAGATTGGCAGGCATCGATAAAAGTGGTAATATATGTGTGCATACTGTTTGAATGATTNNANGAAATAACAACNNAGGAGAAATTTAGCTATGANCGATTTTAAAAAACTGATCGATCTGTGTCAGGGATATCCTATCTATATCCAGACCCACAACTTTCCGGACCCGGACGCCATCGCCTCCGCCTACGGTCTGCAAAAGCTTCTTGAAATTTATGGGGTGGAATCAAAACTTTGTTATGACGGACAAATNGACAAATTGAGCGCTTCCAAGATGCTGGACGCTTTTCNGATCCNNATGACNCCTTATGAGAACCTGGCTGNNCATATGAAGNAAACNGACCGGATCATCTATGTAGATGCNCAGAANCTGGGAGGAAATGTGACTGATTTNATAGGATATGAATTTGCCTGCATTGACCATCACCCCACCTTTGCCCCGATGGAATANCTGTATCANGATATACACATTACAGGGGCGTGTGCAACACTGATCGCAGAGTATTATGTCCAAACAGGAAATGAACCTGACAAAGATGTGGCAACNGCGCTGCTNTATGGAATAAAGATGGATACCCTGCAGTTTACAAGGGGAGTAACAAAGTACGATATTCGCATGTTCGAATACCTGTTTAGGCGCTGTGACAAAGAAAAGCTGGCAAGCCTTGAAAGAAACAATATGGTATTTTCTGATCTGAAAGCATATGGGGCAGCGATTGAAAATATNGAACTNTATGATAANATCGGNTTNGCCAGTATCCCATTNTCNTGTCCGGACGCCCTGATTGCAGTCATTTCGGATTTTATACTNTCCCTGGTNGAAGTAGAAGTTGCCGTCGTGTTTTCTTTTCGCGAGAACGGCGTTAAGCTTTCTGTCCGTTCGGAGGATCCGGATGTCCATGCCGGAAATCTTCTCAANACGGCNCTGAAAGGTNTCGGCAACGGAGGCGGCCANGCCTTTATGGGCGGCGGNTTTATAAACAAAAGNCATCTGCCGAAGCTGGANCTNTATCAGAAGGATTACATTCGAAATCTGATCNTGGGTACCCTGACCGAAGANCGCCACANCNATAAAAATNANTTTTCCANTANTCAAANACCCNGCCGCNAGCNGNGCNGCTTGGCTCGNTGCTCGCGGNAATAAAAAATCAATATACTCAGGAGATATATGACGCAGACTCAGAGCCTGTTACATATGCAAATCTCCTGAATATATTGATCCTATTTACTGCGGTTAGTGGGAGTCGAACCCACACGCCGTGAAGCACAAGAACCTAAATCTTGCATGTCTGCCAATTCCATCATAACCGCATTTACCCAGCACACTGTATTTTAACATATTTTAAGCATGCTGTATAGCAAAATTTACATAAAAGATGTAATGCAATATGTTACATAAATGCCAAGGAGCAGGATTCCCTGTATTCTGGAAGATTTCTTCCGGATCAAAATGGGCACAAACAGAACTGCCATTACAAGCAGCGCAAGAGGCATATCCACAGTCACTGTTGACGTCTCCAGGGGAATACCTGCCACTGCTGCCGGGATTCCGATCACCAGAAGCATATTTAATATATTGGCACCGATGATATTTCCCAGTCCAACATTCCCAAACCCTTTGATAAGAGATACAATGGAAGTCACTAGTTCCGGAAGAGAGGTTCCCAGCGCAATAAAGGTAACTGCAATAACTCTTTCCGGTATGCCTATTTTTTCCGCTATGAAAATACCGTTATCAACCAGTAAATTTGCTCCCACATAAAGAAGTGCCGCGCAGACTGCCAATATGATCAGCTGCTTCGGTACGGAAACATCTTCCGCCTTTTCTTCCTCTGCACCTTCTCCCTCCTGACCGGAACGTTTTATATTCAGATAGGCATATACTGCGAAAAGAAGCAGCAATACAATACCGCTTAAGTGATCGTATGCCCCTGTGATATAACCGCATACATTCATTCCGATCAGCACTGAAAAGAAAAATATGCTGCGCCATCTGATGGAAGCCGCCTCCACTTTCTTCGCAGGCCTGATAGTCTGTGTCAGTCCCGCTATCAATGCTGTATTACATATAATAGAACCAAAAGCGTTTCCAGCAGCAATGGCCGCCGATCCACTGAAAGCTGCTGTGGTGGAGACCAGAATCTCCGGAAGTGTGGTTCCAAGGCTTACAATAGTCGCGCCAACTACGATCTGCGGTATACCCAGTTTTTTGGCGATTGCCACCGCTGCATCCACCAGTCTGTCTCCTCCTAAGCAGATCAGAACTAATCCTGCCATAAATAGAATAACTGCCTGTACCATAAATCTCTCTCCTTTTCCTTTGTTAAGTATATCCCCTGATCTCCTATTTAACCCGCCCGGCTTGCTGCCGCGAAAAAAAGAGACCCTGGCACCCTTTACTGTGCGCCAAAAGTCTCGTACTTCCTAAGATGGAAGTGTCCAGCCACGGTCAAACCGGGGATTGTTGGCTGAACCCTTTTTACTACTCCCTTTTAACTTAAGGAAACCATATCAAAAATAAGCTTTCCTGTCAACTGTTTTTTATTCCTGCGGGCCTTTTGCCGTAACATCTTCACCAATATGACTGATTATTTTTTTGTTGATCTTCAAAAGGAAAAACAGTGACATAGACAGGGATACTACCTCTGCAATGGGAAATGCCATCCAGACATAATTCACATTTCCAAGCCTTGAAAGCAGGTATGCAACCGGTAAAAGCACAAGAAGCTGTCTGGCAATGGACACGGTCATACTGTAAACGCCGTTTCCAAGAGCCTGAAATACGGAGCCGCAGATAATACAAAAGCCGGCAAACAAAAAGCTGATACTGATCGTTCGAAGCGCCGGAATTCCGATTGTAAGCATTGTTTCCGAAGCCTCAAACAGGGAAAACAGCTGAACAGGGAATACCTGGAATATGAGTGCACCTGTCAGCATAATGACCTCAGCATAAATAACGCTCAGTTTTATGGTCTTTACCAGCCTGTCTTTTTTGCCTGCCCCGAAATTATAAGCAATAATAGGCACCATGCCGTTGTTCAACCCGAATATAGGCATAAAAATGAAGCTCTGCAGTTTAAAATATACGCCGAATACTGCTGCCGCCGTTGATGTAAATACCATCAGGATCCTGTTCATACCATAAGTCATCACAGAACCGATAGCCTGCATTATTATAGAAGGAATTCCTACTGCATAAATCTGACCGATAATACTTTTATCCGGCCGAAACCCTTTAAATACAAGACTGATCTCTGTATTCTTTTTCTGATTGATGATAAATGCCATAATGGCTGCTATGATCTGACCGATCACTGTTGCAGCCGCCGCTCCGGTCACTCCCAGTCTGGGCATACCAAAATATCCGAAGATCAGAATAGGGTCCAAAATAATATTGATAACAGCACCGGTAGTCTGTGTGATCATTGTATAAATGGTCTTTCCGGTTGACTGTAACAGTCGTTCAAAGATAAATTGGCTATACATACCAAAAGAAAAGCAGCACACCACTGTCAGATATTGGCATCCGTATTCCAGAATCTGAACGTCTGTAGTCTGGCTGGCATAAAAAGGCTTTACTACAGTAAGGCCGATAATCAAAAAGATCACATAGCTGACTGCTGCAAGAAATACTCCGTTTACAGCTACTTTATCAGCTTTCTTAAAATTCTTTTCCCCAAGTGATTTGGATAACAATGCATTGATTCCCACGCCGGTACCAGTTCCAAGTGCGATCATCAGAGACTGCAGAGGAAATGCAAGTGATACGGCTGTCAGTGCATTTTCATTGATCCTGGATACAAATATGCTGTCTACAATATTGTAGAGCGCCTGCACCAGCATGGATATCATCATGGGAAATGACATACTAAGCAGCAATTGATTTACGGGCATTACGCCCATTTTGTTTTCTTTAACTTCCACATTTTTTTCCATAATATATTACTCCTTTAATATCAGCAAACAAAAAGAAAATCAGGCGCTTGCCGATTTCCTTTACACCTTTAATTATACAATAAGTTCTTCCCCTTGCAAGTATTTTTTATAAATTCAAAAAAATAGTTGACAGACCTTGGGGTATCGAATATAATATATCTTGCGTTGTGTGAGTGTGCACAAGGACAGCAACCAGCGGGGTGTGGCTCAGCTTGGCTAGAGCGCCTGGTTTGGGACCAGGAGGTCGCAGGTTCGAATCCTGTCACCCCGATTTATCAACGTATACCTATTTGCGGGTGTAGTTCAATGGTAGAACACCAGCCTTCCAAGCTGGATACGTGGGTTCGATTCCCATCACCCGCTTTGTGCTTCACGATGCACATGTGTGTTCGTAGCTCAGCTGGATAGAGCAACGGCCTTCTAAGCCGTGGGTCGGGGGTTCGAATCCCTTCGAGCACGCTTCGAGATATAACTTGGCAGGCTTTGACTGTATCAGTGGTTTATCTCACACATGGTGGGTATGGCGCAGTTGGCTAGCGCGCCAGATTGTGGCTCTGGAGGCCGAGGGTTCAAGTCCCTCTATCCACCCTTTACCGACCTTGCCCGAGGGCAAGTAGTGTCCCCAGGGTTAAGCTTGGTGTATATTGGGCTATCGCCAAGCGGTAAGGCACAGGACTTTGACTCCTGCATTCGCTGGTTCGAATCCAGCTAGCCCAGCTTTATCTTAATTTTATATGGGCTACTAGCTCAGGTGGTAGAGCACTTGACTTTTAATCAAGTTGTCCCGGGTTCGAGTCCCGGGTGGCTCATTCAAAAAAAGCTTTCCGGTACTATTCATATCGGAAAGCTTTTTTGTATTATCTGCTTCGCTTTGCTGCATGATCCTGAAACTTTGATCATTATAAATAATTGATCGTAAAATGCGCCTCTCCCTTGCGGTCAATATCCATAATGATGAAAGAAGGACGTTTTCCTACCTGTCTTGGATATGTAAGGCTTCCGGGATTAACCGCTATAATATCCCCCTCAATATCCACCACCGGCCTGTGGGAATGTCCAAACATAACGATATCCACTCCCCTGTCTTTTGCCTCTTTTTTGATAGTCTCATTGCTCATGGAAACATAATAATTGTGTCCGTGTGTCAGCCAGACCTTATATTTTCCTATCTGAAACTCCTTTTCTCTTGGCAGATCTGAAAAGAAGTCATTATTGCCCATAACCATCTGCACCGGACATCCTGCACTGTCCGCGATCAGATATTCACTTCCTTCAATGTCCCCACAATGAATGACCATATCCACCGGCGCAACTCTCTCAAGTACCCTGAGATAGTTTTCATTATAATGATGCGTATCACTGACGATTAAAACTTTCATACTCTATCTCCCGGCAGTCTCCTGTTACACATTCTCTTCCAAACGCTTTCTGACTGCCCGCAGAGCTTTTCCTCTGTGACTGACCTCATTCTTCTCATCTTCCGTTAATTCCGCAGTAGTTTTACCATATTCGGGCACATAAAAAATCGGATCATATCCGAAGCCGTTTTCTCCTTTTTCTTCATATCCGATTCTTCCCTCTATGGTTCCTGTTTCCGTAAAAACTGTTCCATCCGGCATAGCTGCCGCAATAGCGCATACAAAACGCGCAGTTCTCTTTTCATCCTCCACACCGCTTAACCTTTCGATCAGACTGGCGTTTTTAATACGGTAAGATGTATCCTCTCCCATGTATCTTGCAGAGTAGATTCCCGGCTCCCCGTTCAGATGATCGATTACAAGTCCGGAATCATCTGCAAGTACAATAGCATCTTTTGCTTCTGCTCCTACTGCTTTTGCCTTGATAACAGCATTCTCCTCAAATGTCGTTCCATTTTCTTCAATATCGATATCGATTCCTGCATCTTTCATGGAAAGGATCTGCGTCAGTTCGCCTTTTATTGTAAGGTTTTCAAGTATTCTGCGGATCTCACGCATTTTTCCCTGGTTTCCCGTTGCAAAAATAATCCTCTGCATTTTAGTATCCTCTTTTCTTACCTGACGTTCTCTTCATATGCCTTTAAGATCGCATTATAAATACCGTCTGCGATCTTATCTGTATATTCTTCCCTGCCAAGCAGTATAGCTTCCTGTGCATTGCTAAGGTATCCGACCCTGACAGTCGCGGCCGGTATCGTTGCTTCTAAAAGTTCATAATCCTGGTTTTCGGCCTCTATAAGCCCGAGCGCCTTCCCTTTAATGGCTGTTACCACTTCTCTTTCCAGGCAGTCGGACAATTCAATATTTCCAAAACCAGGAATAAAATAATCACCATTGTAGATAGTCTCTGTACCGTAAACAGATGTATCCTCCGAAGAATTTATCTCTATACGTATAAACATATCAGCCTTTACTTCATTGGCAAACCCGATCCTGTCCTCTCTTGCAGGATTCGTATCGTCCATTCTGGTATAGTATGCTTTGATATCACTCTCATCCAGTTTTTCCTTAAGTTTACGTGCTATCTGCAGTGTAATATCCTTGCCTTTCAGCCCATCAACATTGCCGCCGCTGTCCATACCTCCGTAAGCCGGATCGATCACCACGATCTTATCGTACATCTCTTTGGGCGCCTGGAAACTGATATACAAATTTTCATTTTCTAAAATAGTACGGCATTCATAAATCCCTGTCAACTGAAAATTCAGAACAATTCCTCCCTCAGCTATGTCAAAAGTTCCCTCTATGACCGCTTCCCTGTTTCCCGAGACAAAATTCTCTACATAAAATTCTTCTTCCGCTCTGGGTACAAAGATCCGAATTTCTTTATTCATATAATAATTTTCAACTGCAATTTCTGCTGCCCTGCATCCTGCCGGAATCGGGATCCTCAAATAGCTGGTATCCGCTTCTCCCAGCTGGAATGTCAGCTTCCTTTCCGCACCTCTTTCCTGCGTCGTTTCCTGCACTACGGCAGCCTCCTTGACTTCATCCTGGGCCACATCGTCAATTACAATTACCTTGCCTGATGACAGATAACAAATTGCACCCATAGAAACAAGAAAAAAGATAAGGCAAAAAAATGCCGTTCTTTTCATTAACTTCTGCTGCATATTACATAACACCCTTTCAGTATTACATGTCTGTTTCTGCTATTTTCCTTCTTGGCGGCTTAGGTCCCGGGAACTGGTAAAAATATGTTTTCATCATACCGTTATAGATCTTCCTGTTCTTTGCCGCCTTAAGTCCCATGGATTCCTGGGCCTTATCATAGGCTGTGATCAGATACATTGACCAACTGTCAAGAACCCTGTACCTTTCACCTATGGTCTGATAAAGGGCGGGCAGGTTCTTTTTATCTTCAAGCCTTTCACCGTAAGGAGGGTTGGTAATGATAAACCCATACTTTTTGCTGTGGCTCAGCTCCTGAATTCCTCTCTTTTGAAAGTGGATCATAGATTCCACTCCTGCCAGTCTTGCATTTTCTCTGGCAATGACCACCATCTTTTCATCAATATCATATCCCTGGATATCCGTATCCACATCAGGCGTGATCATTTCCCTGGCTTCATCGACCGCATCCTGCCACTCACCGGCCCGTATCAGATGCTGCCATTGCTGTGCCGTAAATTCTCTGTTCATGCCGGGCGCAATATCTGCAGCCATCATGGCAGCTTCGATCAGAAATGTTCCGCTTCCGCAAAAAGGATCTACCAGGATCCGGTCTTTTTTCCATGGAGTAAGCATGATCAGGGACGCTGCCAGATTTTCAGCTATAGGCGCTTTTGCAGTCAGTTTGCGATAGCCTCTTTTATGTAAGGATTCTCCGGTGGTATCAAGAGCCACCGTTACTTCATCTTTCATCAGAAAAACCCGAAACGGAAAGATCTCTCCGTCTTCATCAAACCAGCTTACTTTATATATTTCCTTAAGCCGCTCCACCATTGCCTTTTTCATGACCGACTGGATATCGGAGGGGCTGAAAAGCTTGCTTTTTACGCTGGCTGCCTTAGTGACCCAGAACTTTCCATTGATCGGAATATATTCTTCTAAGGGAAGAGCCTTTGTTCCCTGGAAAAGTTCTTCATAAGTTTCTGCCCGAAAGCTCCCCACTTTAATCAGTATACGCTCTGCGCTTCGAAGAAATACATTGGCGCGGCAGACTGCTTCCTCATCTCCCAAAAAGGTGAGTCTTCCGTCTTCCACCTGTGATACATCATAGCCCAGATCTGTTATTTCTCTTTTCAGCACCGACTCCAGTCCAAAGTGGCAGGGAGCGATCAATTCAAATTTTCTCATAGTAAATATTCCTATATTCATCTAATAAATATTTTTGTCTGCACTAATGTTCATTGTATCACATTCTTCACTTTTTGAATATATGTAAAAGGGATACCTTCCGGCATCCCTTTTCCCTTAATACTCGTTGTTCTTCTTATTGCTGTCAGAAGAGCTGTTCTTCTGGCTGTTCTTATTAGAATTCTGAGAATTCTTGTTCTCCTGGTTCTGCTTGTTATCGCAGTTCTGACTCTGATTGTTCTGATTATAATCGTTCTTAGACATATTTCATTCCTCCTGATTCATTAGGTTACAGGAGTAGTATTTTCCAGTTTGGGTGTGTTTATACATTTTTTGTTTTGGTACTTTGGTACTATTTATTAAATATTGTAAACTATCTATTTAAAGCATTGCAGACACATTTCAAAATCGTTTCCGGTTTTGTGCCCAGCTTCGGATATAAGATTTTCTAAATGCTCTGATAAAGTTTTCCTAAGACGACCGCGACCGGCCAAAAAGCGCCCTCCATGGCTCATTTTGGCCTTTTTCCGGCATCCGTGCCGGAAAATCGCTGATAATGAGCAGAGCATTAAGAAAATCTAATATCCTTCTCAAGGCATAAAACCGTAAATGATTTTGAAAAAGCACAGTAACTGCTTTAATAGATAGTTTTCCATATTTAAAATGCCGTTATACTCCTATAATTTATCTTCTCCGCGGCCTTCATTTATCCATTTAACATATTTTTCAGGCTCATGCTGCATATCGACCATGGTTCGAAATGCCCGCATCGCCATTCTTTCCTTATTGCAGGTTATAGGATTTTTCCCTATTTCCCGAACCAGATTATAGCGGTTCATCTGCCACACATACAGATCGGAAAGAGAATATCCCGCTGTTTTTACCTTGTCCATGAAAGTGTGATGCTCAATATAATAAACAAGCTCCTCATAAATCTCCCTGCTGCTTACAATATCCTTCCAAAGCTCATCTGTCCACTCTCTGTCAAATTCCGCATAGCTGCAGATATCATAAAATCCCTGACATATTTTTACTTTTGTTGCATCATAAATGATATTGGGCACATTCTCACTTCTTTCTAAAAATAATATAAATGATCTGAGCAGTTTCTTCGCTACACTTCGCCAAAAATTCATTAAATGAAGCATAACTCTGTATATGCTCGACCACTGATC
This sequence comes from Lachnospiraceae bacterium, assembly GCA_014803415.1. Lineage (GTDB taxonomy): Bacteria > Bacillota > Clostridia > Lachnospirales > Lachnospiraceae > Suilimivivens. The sequence goes on along the minus strand of JAAVBZ010000026.1, from coordinate 51,218 downwards.
GATAGAGTGCTCATTTGTACTATGGGGAAAACATTTGGCTGGCATACTGCCAAATGAAATGTTTACTTTTGCGACTATGGGAAGGAAATAAACATTCCATTTGTGCAGTATGTCCCGCAACTCTTTTCCCTCTACATCAATGGAGCAAACAACCGGAATACTCTCCCCGCCATTTTCTGGTAAAGAGGGATTTTTTTATAATCCTCAATTGTTATCTCCTGGCATTTTAATATGGTATTCTGGAAATCTTCTTCTATCTTTCCTACTACCTTATTGTCATACAGATATGCACCGCATTCAAAATGGTGGTAAAAACTTCTGTAATCCAGATTGACTGTACCCACCGTAGCACGGGTATTGTCCGACACAAAGACCTTCGCATGAATGAAACCGGGAGTATACTCATAAACATGGATCCCTGCTGCCAGAAGTTCCGGATAAAAGGTTCTGGCAATGTAAAAAACAATTTTCTTATCCGGTATATGAGGCAGGATCATACTTACTTCCACTCCGCGCTCAGCCGCATATCTCATGCTGTCAAGAAATTCTCTTTCTATAATAAAATAGGGCGTCATAATATGCACATACTCTGTGGCACTGTTAATTATGGATTCATATACTGTTTTTGCCACTTCCTCTTTCATGGTAGGCGTTTCACCGTAGGGGATCACAAAACCGTCATGATACAAAGGTTGTTCGTATTCTATATCACTCAAATATTTCTCATAATCTTCGCTGCCTTTTTCGGATACGTTCCACATCTGAAGGAACATAACCGTAAAACTGCGGACAGAATCACCGGTGATCTTTACTGCCACATCTTTCCAGTGTCCATACATTTCTATCTCATTGATATACTCATCTGACAGATTGACTCCTCCGGTAAATGCTACATTACCATCAATTACAACGATTTTTCTATGATCCCGGTTATTCTGATTGGTAGAAAGAAAGGGCATGATGGGCGCAAACATTTTGGCTTTGATCCCATACGTACCGAGTTCTTCGGGATATTTGTAGGGCAGCTTCAGAATGGAACACATGCCGTCATACATGACGCGTACTTCCACTCCTTCTTTCACCTTTTCCTTCAGTATATCGAGAATCGTATCCCACATAACTCCCCGGCCGACAATGAAATACTCAAAAAAGATAAAACGCTTTGCCTTTTTAAGCTCCAGTAAAAGATCCGCAAATTTATCCTCTCCCAGAGCATAATAACTTGCTGTGGAATTGTGATAGATCGGATATCCCGCACTGTTCTCCATATAATGGGCAAATCCCCTGAAAGATGCAGGACATTTACTGATGGCTTCCTTCGTTTCCTCGCTGGTATAAAGCAATTTTTCAGTTTCCCTGATCCTGGTTCTCATTTTGGTCTTCAGACCAATACCGCCGGCATTAGAGATCACATAGATATATACCAGGGCACCAAATACCGGAAAGATACAAATGGGAATGATCCAGCTGAGTTTAAATTCCGCAGGCTCATCCCTGTTTATGATATAGATGATCAGAAATGCTCCAAGAAGGCTCATTCCTTCCCATATATAGGTCATATAATTGCCCAGCCACTCAAAACCGGCAAACAGAACCAGTACCTGCAGGATCACCATTAAAAAAACCAACAGGGTACGGCTGAATATAATTTTAAAAGCATAATAGATAAATCGTTTCATAAATAGCCTATCCTTCTTTCAACGTGTGGAGAATCTCCTCAAAGCATACTCCGTTTTTTCTGTCGATTCCCATTTCTATCGATTTTAACATACTTTTCCTGACAAATGCAGAGGCCTTTTTTACAGATTTCTGAAAAGGTACCTCATTCACGGCGTCCGCCGCAATAATAGCTGCAAACAGATCTCCGGTACCGCATCTTTCATCTCCCACTCTTCCGGTTTTTATAACCAAAGGCGCTGCGCCTTTCTCAAATACATAGTTACCGATATACTGTCCTTTTGGAATTCCGGTGATCACAATTTTGTCCGGCCCCATTTCATTTAGCCTTTCAGCCATTTCATAAAGCTCGGCTTCTTTAAATCCTGACTCTCTGTAAGGAGTATCCGTTAAATGGCATGCCTCCGTAAGATTTGGCGTAATAATATCTGCCATGGAAACAAGTCTCCTCATCTCCATACACATCTCCTGTGTATAGGTATCCGCAATTTTGCCGTGATCTCCCATGACCGGATCCACCACTATCTTTGTGGAATCTTTGGCAAACTGCCGGATAAATGCTTCTACTATCCCGATCTGTGCTTTAGAACCAAGGAACCCTGACATGATACCGTCAAATTTCAGATCCAGTTTCTTCCACATAGCAAGATAAGAAGGCAGCCTGTCCGAATAATCATCAAAAAAATACTCACTGTATCCCGTATGGTTGGATAAAATAGATGTGGGAACCGGGCAGCACTGAAGCTTCATATGCGAGATCACCGGTATGGCTACTGTAAGCGCACATCTGCCATAACCTGAAAGATCATTGATAGCCGCAATTTTTTTCTGACTGCTTTCTGATATTGTTTCTCCCATAATTACCCTTCCTGCCGCGCAGATCATGTACCATGCATATCTTTCCCTTAGCATGCCCGGCAGATTCAACTAGAATTTTGTGTATAAAAAAACCGAAGTCCTTGATTCTCCAAGTGACTTCGACCTTCTCATCAACGTGCGCTAGAGGATTCGAACCCCCGACCTTTTGGTCCGTAGCCAAACGCTCTATCCAGCTGAGCTAAGCGCACAACTTGTTACTGGTATTGCAACAAATTGTATTTTAGTATAAACAAGTGCTTTTGTCAAGAGGTTAATCAAAAAATCAAAACCGATAATAGGGAATTCCTCCACAGCAGGCACTGCCGCCGCAGCAGAGATTACAAAGCAGATTGGCAATACATAATTTCAGGCACAACCCGTTTCCCCCTGTATAGGGCTGTCCGTAAGTATACTGCCTTTGCCTGTACCAGCTTCCGCCGTTTTCAAATTGATATACCAGATTACTGTAATCACTGTTTCCCGGCTCCATGGAGGCTGCTCTCTTGGCATGCTCTAAGGCTGACACCTGGTTTCCAAGCCCAGCATGGGCCAGTGCACTGTAATAATACCATCTGGCATTTCTGTTGCCTTCGGGCATATTATCAAGTACATTCCTTGCTTCCTTATAATAACCGTTTCGGACATAATTACCCGCCGCACGAATATAGTTATCCTCTTCATAACCGGTGGAGCCGCTGCCAAAACCGCCAAAGCTTCCGAATCCGCCAAAGAAGTCTCCGAAATCTCCAAAGCCGCCAAACTCGCCGCTTCCATAGGTATTGCCGCCATAGGTACTGCCGCCGCCATAGCTGCTTCCCTGATAGTGATAGCCCGCTGTCTTTTCTTTCATGATCTGCTGGTACGCCTGTTGAATTTCCTTGAATTTTTCCTCAGCCTGATCCTTATTGGGATTATTGATATTGGCATCCGGATGATATTTCCTGCTCAGATTTTTATAAGCTTTTTTTATTTCTTCCTCAGTAGCATCCCTGCGTACACCAAGAACCTGATATGGATCACTCATGTTTTCTTTTCTCCCTGACTGCTTCATAGCGGTACCAGACACCTGAATACAGAATGTTTCGAAGTATTTCCACATTCTCTATGATCGGCAGTTTTTCAAACTCTTTAGAACATCCCGCCATCATCATCGTCAGTATGGTCTTGATCTCTTCATCGAAATCGGGATTTTCATATCTTTTTTTTAAAGGATTATATCTGTTTTCTTTAATATCATCTTCAATATCCTCATAAGCATCCAACAGATAAATATACTTTCCAAGATAACTGCCCATGATACGCAGATTTTCTTCCCATTCGTCCGCTCTTACGGCCATCATTTCTGCCATGATCTCTCCGAACAGGCCTGACATTTTGTCAATGTCATCCGTATTTTTACGTTCCTGAACATCCAGTTCCCGCATCAGGCAATCCAGCTTCTTCACCTTTTCTCCATAGTCGGACCTGATCTTGCGATAGGCATTCCTCATCAATTTCCCATAAGCAAGCCTTGTAACTTTATGGTCATCTTTCCAGTCATCCCGGCATTTATAATAGGTAAAAAGCACATTCATATCGGCAGCATAGTCAGTAAATAAATTCCGCCTTGTCATGTGCTTTTCAAAGGGATGCACAATACATTTGGCTGTCCCTTCTTCTGTTGCAGGCTCATACAATCCGCTAAGGAGCATTACCAGAAAAGTCATATCATAAGTAAGGCTGATCTGACCAAGCGTACCGTATTTCTCTTTTAAAGAACGGCACAGTCCGCAGTAAAAGGACTGATAGATATCAAATTCTTTAAATTTCATATCTCCTTTATTAATAATGATATATCCAAACATGGCATACTCCTGTTAACTCTTCTTAATAAAGGTCTGGCTGCATTTCGGACATCTGATCTCTATTCTGCCCTTACCCCTGGGGATTCTGATCTTCTGCCTGCAGGAAGGACACCTATAGATATGATGGGTCTTTCTTTGCTGCATATCCCTTTTCCATGTGCCCAAAAATTGCTTTACCTTAAATTCATATTGCAGATACCGGTTATTTTCAAGACTGCGTTTATAAGTATTCTTTGACATCATCCTGAAATAAACATAAATCAGGCAGGCCAACCCCAGCAGATAAAAGAAACCGGATCCAAAAACGGAACATACAAAAAACACAAGGACCAAGATCATCAAAAAACGATTCAACTGGTCGTTTCCGTATCTTCCCATCATAAATCTGTATAATTTTTCTTTCATGAAAAACCACACCTTTCGAATTCAAGATTTTGATTGTAATATGTCCATTTACTATCCTACTTCTATCTTCACAGGAAATCAATAAAGCCAATATAAATGAATCTAAAAAATTTATTAAATAGACGTTAAAAGGCGTACTCTTTGACAGAATACGCCTCAATTTCTTTGCTTAAATACACCTATATACAAAACCTGTGTTTTCCTTACTGCTCTGCTTCTTCATCCTGCTCTGCTGCAACTGCCGATACCACTGAGGATACTACCGCGATCACTACCGCGATCAGAACGATCACTAGGCCGCCTGCCAATAAAAAGAATTCCATCTTCATCTTCCTTTCTCTAAGCACCTGATTTACTGCAATTTATTCTACAATAAAATGCCTGATTTTTCAACTGTGAAATTACATTCTACCTCGAAAACCGAAGCGGCAGTTCAAGTCCGTTGCTTTCCAGAAGCTCTCTGTCCGTCAGGATCTCTTTTGTTTTTCCATCCTTAACTACCACTCCCTGGTTCATAAGGATCACTCTGTTACAGGTATCCATGATAAAGTCAAGATCATGGGAAGCTATCAGCTTCAAATGATCAAAACTGTTCAGTATCCCTATCAGGTTCCTTCTGTTCTGAGGATCTAATGCAATACTTGGCTCATCCATCAGAATGATATCCGGAGTCAGGGAAAGTATGGTTGCAATGGAGGCCAGCTTCTTCTCACCCCCTGAAAGCTTATACGTATGTTTATACTTTAAATGGGAAATATGCGTCTTTTCAAGGGCACCTTCCACCCGTTCTTCCACTTCTTTTTCGGAGAACCCATAATTTCGGGGGGCAAAAGCCACATCATCATAGACCGTTGACATGAAAAGCTGACTGTCGGAATCCTGAAAAACATAACCGATCTTTTCACGGATCTTTGGAAGCATCTTTTTCTCTACCGGTATTCCTTCTACTCTGATGCTTCCTTCAAAATCAGAATAAAGTCCCACCATAAGTTTCAAAAGCGTGGATTTTCCCACGCCATTGGCACCGATAATACCAACCGAGTCATTTTCTGAAAACTCCAGATTGATTCCTTTTAATATGTTCTGATCCTTTTCATACCCAAAGCTTAAATCGGATACGGATATATGAATATGACTCATTTTTCCTCTCATTCCGCCATTTATGGCAAAAACAAATCTCCCACTGCAGTAAAAAGCGGAAACCGCCGCAAAAACAGCAGCCCTGCCGCCCAGAGCAGAAACCACACATATTCTCCTGTTTTTATCTTATCTCTCACTGCATACTGAAACGCATTCCTGTTTCTCTCAAACCCTCTAAGACACATGCTTTCATAAACACATTCTGCCCGGTCCATACTTCGAAGAAGCAATAATCCCGCAAAGGATCCCCATGCTTTTATCTGCACGCCCTTCTGTCCGGGAGCACGCAGCCTGTATGCCTGCATCACTCTGTTGGTCTCAATCAGAAGCAGGGAAAGATATCGATAGATCAAAAGGATCATGGTGACGATCAGCGATGGCACATGCAGTTTCAGCAGTGCTCCGCATATCTTTTCAATACTGGTAGATACGATCAAAAGATATCCTGCAAATACTGTAAGAAATCCTTTTAACATCAGCGTAAACATGGAGATCATTCCACCGCTTATTCTTATATCTCCCGCCACAGCGATCACGCTTTTGTCAAAAAATGGATTGACCATACCGGCCAATATGATAAAGGGCAGAATGAGCCGAATCCTTTTTAAACATCGTAAAAATGGAATATCGTAAAGAAGGAATAAAACAAGCGGATAAATTCCCATGGACAACAGCCCCAACAGATCATATTTATCAAAAGACACTGTGAGTAAAATGAACCATATGGTGAGGAGCAGTTTCAAAAGAGCCGGCTTATTGTTCAAGGGGGTATCCTCTCCTGCCTGCTCCTCTAACAGGCTGAACTCACTGATAGCACTTTCCAGTTTATTCATCAGGCATTCTTCTTTCGGAAAAATTTAAACAGATAACAGCTTCCGACACAAACTATTACCACTACAAGCCCGCCTGCAACACCGGAGAAGGATGTGCCGACAGGTGTGTCAAAATCCTTGAAACCATAGTCAGGAAGCAGTGCCGTGGTCTCTTGCACATTAGCTGCCGCTTCATAAATCCCTTCATTTGCTTCAAGTTCTGTACTGCCTGTCACTTTCTCGATTGACCATTCCAGTCCATCAGGGAAGGAAGAAGCTGCAAGGGAAAGTCCGCCTCCGATCAGAACCGCCAGAATTCCCAAAACTGCAATTGTCTGTTTTAAGGTAAATCTGCCTTCCTTCAACTCCTTTGTTTCACCCGTTCCCCAGAGAAGTTCCGGTCTCGCTTCATATACAAAGCAAAGCACTGCTGCTGTGATCAGTCCTTCTACCAGACCGATCGCCAGATGAATAGGCTGCATAAATCCAAGGAATACCGCAAAGGGCAGCTCTGTAACGCCGGATAAAAGCGTCTCCAATGTTACCGAAAACGCGCCAAGCTGCAGTGTGATCACACAGCCAAGAATGGAAGCAGCAGCTATTTTTCCCTTGGAAGCTCCTTTCGCCATTATCTTTTTCCATATCAGCAAAGCCCCAATAAAGCAGCCGTAAAACGCCATATTCCAGATATTACACCCAAGCGCCAGAATCCCGCCGTCCGCAAACAGCAGGCACTGGATCAGCAGCACTCCTATCATGGTAAGAAATCCCGCATAGGGGCCCAGCACAGCCGAAAGCAGCATTCCTCCGCATAAATGCCCCGAAGAGCCTGTACCCGGAATGGTAAAATTGATCATCTGGGCTGCAAATACAAAAGCCCCCATGACTCCCATGACAGGAATCTTCTTAGAATCATTCTCAAGTCTGACTTTTTTTACAGAATATCCCGCTGCTGCCACGCTGCAGGCATACATGGTCCCCGCCACCGCAGGAACAACTAACGCATCTGCCATATGCATGATCAAAACCCTCCCTTTTCTTTGATCTCCCTTAGGGATAATCCTGTTTCCAACGCTATTTCCCTTAAATCTTCATATTCCGGCTTAGTCTTTGTAATCCCATAGCCTGTACATTCCTTCATCCGAACCTTACCATATTTGCTCTCTTTCACATATTCTTTCCGTTCCATTACCATACGGTTATGGAAAGATTCCCTGATGCCGATGGTAGTGGTATGCTTAAAGATCAATTCGGCCATTTCCTCTTTCCAGATTGCTCTGCACGTAACAGTGAGCATCACCCCGGGCCTTCCTTTTTTCATACCGATAGCTGTGGTAAATACATCAAGCGCTCCCTCTTCCAGAAAAAGTTCTGCCGCATAACCGATCTCTTCCGGAGTCATATCATCCAGATTACAGCAAAGTTCCACGATCTGATCGTCTTCACTTTCCGTTTCCCCCAATATTGCCCGGATACAATTAACTGCTTCAAAGTCCTTCTTCCCAAATCCGTAACCGATCTTCTCTATGGTCATCTGGGGCATTCTGCCGTATTCATTGGTAAAATACTTTAATATGGCTGCTCCCGTAGGCGTACAGAGTTCTCCTTCTATATTCCCTGCATAGCATGGGATACCCTGAAGCAAAAGTGCAGTTGCCGGCGCCGGAACAGGCAGAATCCCATGTGCACATTTGACCTGTCCAAATCCCACATTCACAGGAGAGGCCACGATCTTATCCACATTCAGCTCTTGGATCAGCATGACACATCCTGTAATGTCGACAATGGCGTCCATCATTCCAACCTCATGGAAATGTATTTCCGTCACATCCTTACCATGCACTTTGCTCTCAGCCTGTGCGATCAGCTGATAAATATTCTGAACCTCGTCTTTCACCCACTTGGAAACCTGCAGGCCATCTACGATCTCCATGATCTCCTGCATACTCATATGCGCATGCTCATGATGATGGGAATGTGCCTCTTCTCCCTCTTCCTGTCCCTTAATAACTACCTGCATATGAGTACCGGAAATTCCGCATTTTTCTGATGGCATAGCTTCTATGGAAACATGAGGGATCCCGATATGATTCAATCTTTTTATGAAATCCTCCCTGTCCGGATGAAGCTCCAAAAGCGCTGCCATCAGCATATCTCCTGCCGCTCCCATATTACACTCCAAAAATAATATTCTCATATTTTACCTCCTTACAGATGATTGATCATATTTGCCAGATAACCGGCCCCAAATCCATTATCAATATTCACCACGCTGACGCCGCTTGCACAGGAATTCAGCATAGATAGAAGTGCCGATAATCCGCCGAAATTCGCTCCGTACCCTACACTGGTAGGAACTGCAATGACCGGACAGTCTGCCATGCCGCCGATCACACTTGCAAGAGCGCCTTCCATGCCCGCTATGGCAATAATGACTCTTGCTGTCATAATATCCTCCATATGACTCATAAGCCTGTGAATCCCTGCTACTCCCACATCATAAAGCCGGATCACTTCATTTCCATAGACTTCAGCAGTCAATGCCGCTTCCTCTGCCACCGGCATATCGCTGGTGCCTCCGGTAGCCACAACAATCTTGCCCTTTCCGTCTTTTTCCGGCATCTTTCCCACGATACCGATTTTAGAAAGCTCGTCATATTTAAGTGTCAGCTCTTTTGCAACAAAATCGGCTGCTTCTTTGTCCATTCTGGTGATCAATATGGTCTTTTCATGCTCTTTTACCATTTCCTGCGCAATTCTCAGTATCTGCTCTTTGGTCTTTCCCGCCCCGTAAATAACTTCCGAGACTCCCTGTCTGATCCCCCGATGGGTATCTAATTTGGCAAATCCCATATCCTTGTAAGGCTGCTCCTTAATTTGGAGCAAAGCTTCCTCGGGTTTGACACTTCCTGCAGCCACCCGGGTCAGCAGATCTTGAAGATCCTTTTTATCCATATCTATATCCTCCATAAAAAAGTCATGAATTCCGGATATACTTCGTACTTCAAGTACATTCAGTCTTCATGACTTCATTTCTGACAATTCTGTTTACGCCTCGCAATTGACTGATTCAGTCACGTGTGAATTTGCTGTTGCCGATCTTAATATATAACTGCGGAACTTGGTTCCTTCTCAGGCTTCCTGCCTGTCATATCATTATAGCACAGTTTACACTTTTTTAAAAGCCTTATCTGCTTTCTCTTCTGAACTGCACGGGAGTCATTCCATAAGATTTCTTGAACAGCCTGTTAAAATGCTCCACATTTTCATATCCTACAGAAGCTGCAATACTTTCCACTGTCTGATTGGATTCCTTCAGCATAGTTCTTGCCTTTTTCATTCTCGCCTTTTTCACTGCCTCCTGAAAAGTAATGCCCGCATTTTCCTTGATATACTTGGAAAGATAGGGTTTAGAAAGATTGAAGTTCTCTGCAAGTTCATCTAAGGTAACATCTTTATAATGATTCTTCAGATAGTTCATAATATCTACAATACGTTCTTCCCGCCCCTCTTTGATATTTTCACTTTGGGTCAGCTTATTGCCCGCGGAAACTAAAGCTGCGATAGAACTCTTGATAATATCTTCATCAATGCCAACGCCCCAGAACATCTTGCCGTCCATCATGATTCCCACATAGGCAGCCGCTTTGGAGGAAGACCCTCTGGAAATCGCATTTTCTTCGTAAACCGACAACTCATAACTGATACCAAAATATAATTTTATCGCATTGCTTACTGCATCCAGACGTCCGTTTCCGGCAGTTTCGATCACTCTTCTTTCTTTATTCTGTTCTATCGTCACCTCTGCGGTAATTCCTTCGGGAGTCTGCTTGAAATGACACTCAGGAATATTGAACACTTCTCTCTGATCAATATAATTATCTTTAAATATCTGATAGATATCATCCGGAACCAGTTCGCTGTGCTTTCTGTCTGATACTCCTTTCATCAGATATCCCACTTCTTCTTTCATCTTGTCAGGAAGTGAAATTCCGAAGTTCTGCTTCAGGATAAAGGCAATACCGCCCTTACCGGACTGGCTGTTGATACGGATCACATCGGATTCGTACTGCCGCCCGATATCTTCCGGATCGATAGGCAGATAAGGAACATCCCAGCGGCCGCTGCTTTTGCCTTCTTTCCACCATGCCATTCCTTTGGAGATAGCATCCTGATGAGATCCTGAAAATGCAGTAAATACCAAGTCCCCGGCATAAGGAGAACGCTCATTAACCTTCATGCCCGTAAGCAATTCGTAAGTCTCACGGATCTTCATAATATCGGAAAAATCGAGCCCGGATTCCACACCATGACATACCATGTTCATGGCAACCGTAATAATATCCACATTACCGGTTCTTTCGCCGTTGCCAAACAAAGTGCCTTCCACTCTGTCCGCACCTGCCAGTACGCCCATTTCGGCATCGCTGACCCCGCATCCTCTGTCATTATGGGGATGTACACTAAGCACGACATTATCTCTGTACTTCAGATTCTTGTGGAAATACTCCACCTGTGAGGCAAATACATGGGGCATGGCGATCTGCACAGTAGTAGGGATGTTGATAATTGCCCTGGTTTCTCCGGACGGCTTCCACACATCCAGAACTGCATTACATACTTCCAATGCATAGTCTACTTCCGTTCCGGGAAAACTCTCCGGACTGTATTCAAAAGTAAAATTGCCGTCTGTTTCATCTGCCAGTTTCTTCAAAAGCTCCGCACCGTCTACAGCCAGTTTTTTAACTTCTTCTTTGCTCTTTTTAAAGACCTGCTCTCTCTGCGCTACAGAAGTAGAATTATAAAGATGAACGATCGCATGAGGCGCCCCCTTCACTGCTTCAAATGTTCTTTTGATAATATGTTCTCTTGCCTGTGTCAACACCTGAATGGTAACATCTTCAGGGATCATATCTCTTTCGATCAAAGCCCGGATAAAATTATACTCCGTGTCAGAAGCTGCCGGAAAACCAACTTCAATTTCCTTAAACCCCACTTCAACAAGCATTTTAAAGAACTGTATTTTTTCTTCCAGGCTCATAGGTTCGATCAGCGCCTGATTGCCGTCACGCAGATCCACGCTGCACCAGATGGGCGGCTTATCGATCGTATCCTTTTTAACCCAGTCATAAGTCGTTACCGGGGGCATAAAATAAGATTTTCCATACTTTTTAGCTGCATTCATACTATTTCCTCCATTATAATTAATTTGCTGCGAAAAAAAACTCTATGAAAATGCATCAAACACTTTCATAGAGACGTAAGTTCTTTACGCGGTACCACTCTAATTCATGGCGTACTGCCATGCGCTCACAGACACTGTCATGTCCTTCCCTTTCTACGGCGGGAGTTTCCGTCTGTACCTACACAACTGTTATCTGTCTTAATGATCGCTTAAACATCTAACATCTTCAGTCAGCAGCTCCAAGGTGAGTTCTCCTTACACTAGCGACTGCCTTGCACCCTCCGGCAGTTCTCTGATTTCCGGCATTCGGTTACTATTCCTCTTCATAGCATTTTATTATTCAGTTTTTCCATGGATTAAATACTATCATACTTTCTTGATGTTTTCAAGGAGTGATTTTAATCAATTTCATTGATCGATCTTATCTTAGTCTTAAAGGGAAAATGTCAGATATTTGTATTTGAACCTAAAGAATAATCTGAAAATGACGATATATAATATGAAACTAATATAGCATTGATCCAGGGAGGGATAATCAAAGCATACGGAGATGAAAAGCTTTATAAAGTTCAAGCGGTTACGGTGATACCGCCTCTTAAGAGGGTTTCCTCTAATGAGAAACGCCGCCAGTCCAAACAGACCTCTTCCAGTCTTGATTCAGAGAAATCTTTTACAAGAATATTGGAAGATGCATGTGAAAAGGAAAAAGAGCAGCAGCGCAGTATCCATATCTATAACAGCGGATATACCAAAGAAGCTCTTCCTTTTTACTTTACAGTCAGCAAACGGGAATACAGCTGATTCCTGCGATGACAAAAAATCATAATTCACAAACAGCAATGCGGCTTTGATTCTTATCTGCTGCATTGCTGTTTTTTATAAAATATTTATAAATTGACAATAGAACTGCTATCCTTTATTATGGTGAATAGAATTTATAAATTTTTTATAAAAATTTGTAAAATTGTGGTGAAAGGAGGATTCTTAGCATGAGTGCAAACTATGAAGCTGCTTATGCAGCTGCAGGAGCCGGCGTTATGATGGTATATTTTATTTTTATGATGGCCATTTTAGTATTGACACTGGTCGGACAGTGGAAATTATTTGTCAAAGCTGACAAACCAGGCTGGGCGTGCCTTATTCCGTTCTATAATATGTACTGCCTGTACGATATTGCCTGGGGCAATGGTTGGCTGTTCTTACTTACCTTTGTTCCCTGTGTTAATGTGGTCGTTTCCATTATGATGCTGTTCAAGCTTGCCAAAGCTTTCGGCCAGAGCACAGCATTCGGATTTGGTCTTTTATTCTTAAATGCCATTTTCATGCTGATTCTTGGCTTCGGCAGCGCCGAATACGAAGGACCTCAAGACTAAATACTTACATAAGGGATGACCGCATATCTCCGGTCATCCCTTTATGTATACTCTTCTATCTATCCGTGATATCCTGCAATGGAAAAATAATCTGCATTCTCATCAAATACAAGATCCAGTTCAACTATCTCATCCTTAGCAAGACCATAAGAAGAATATACCGGTATAAAGATTTCGATCTGCTCTCCTTCTGTCAGTGTTCCCGACGGATCTTTCTCTACAACTGCCGTATATAACGTTCCCAATTCATCTAAGGTACTATCCTCATCGAAGCGATCCTTTGCTTCCGTAACCTTTATCACAATATTGAAAAGTTCCTGTTTTTCCGATTCCCTGGATGACTCTGCTTCCTGCTGTATGCCCCCTGCAGCTTCTTCTTTCTGCTTTTTCGTCTCTTCAAGAGAAACGCTTTCATCTGTTATTGATGCGCTGTCATCTAATGCCGTATCTTTCGATGCATAGCCTTCCATAGGCGCTTCCTCACCGGCATCGGCTTTGAATTCGCCTTCTGATGCATCCACCGGTTCTTCTGCTTCGGCCGCAGCTTCTTCAGCAGTCTCTTCCACTTCATATTCTTCTTCCGCAGTACAAGTATCTGCAGCCGCCGCTGAATAATTCATATCTGTTGCCGATCCGGAGCTCATGCCCTTTGTGGCTGAATTCCTCATAAGGTTCAGGGCAGGAATTATAATAACTGCACAAAACAACGCTGCTGCCAACAGAGAATAACGCTTTACAAAAGAACGGACTGTTATTTTCTTTTTTGCTTCCGGCATGGATTTTTCAGTGATCTCTTTTTCGGTAATCCCTGCTTCGATCCTGTCCCAGAGATCAGGTGCTTCAATTTCTGCAAGTTCTTTGTATTCTTTTTCAAAGTCTTTATTCATATCCACACCTCCTTAGCTTTTTCATTGCATTTTGATATTTCCAGGTTACAGTTCCCATAGGTATTCCCATGGCTTTTGCAATTTCCTTAAACGTCATGTCCGAAAGCACCTTCAAAGATACGATCTGCCGCTCAGCAGGCTTTAAGGTATTTAGTGCGTCCTGTACGGTCATATCCTGAATAACATTCTGCTCTACATCGCTTTCATTTATTTCTTTATAAAACCTTTTTTCGGATCTTTCTTCTTCCTCCGGTCCTGACTCAATATCCTGGAGCATTGCCGTCAGTTCTTCCTTTTTATGTTTTCTGATAAAATCAATAGCCATGTTTCTTGCCATCGTTGCAAGATAACCCTTATGCCCGCTTCCCGGTTTAAACTGATCCGCCTTGTCCCATAGTCTGATAAAAAAATCACTGGTGACGTCTTCGGCATTTTCTTTATTTTGCAGCACTTCATATATGATCCGGTAAACATAACCGATATACGCCTCGTAAATCTCCCTAAGTCCGGTCTTATCTCCCCGTACCATCCGTGCCACAGCTTTTTCAAATTGCTGATCGTTCACGTTTTTTCCTTTCTACAATAGATACGTATTGTTTTCTTATTTTTTATGGTTCTATTTTTCATAAAGGCCGCAGACGAAACAGTCCATTTAAGGACTGCCGTTCTGCGGCCCATACTTTTTCTATTCATTCTGTTTACAGCGCTTTGATCCTGTCCACAGCTTCTACAGTGTTTTCGTAACTGCCAAAAGCTGTCAATCTGAAATATGTTTCTCCACTGGGGCCAAATCCTGATCCGGGAGTGCCCACTACATTGGCGTTTTCCAGCAGATAGTCGAAGAATTCCCAGCTGGTCATGCCCTTAGGCGCTTTTAACCAGATGTAAGGTGCATTTACGCCGCCGGATACCGTATATCCTGCCTCTTTCAGACCATTTAAGATATAGGATGCGTTGTTCATATAATAAGCCACCTGTTTTTTCAGCTGCGCTTTTCCTTCCTCGGAATAAACAGCTTCTCCGGCGCGCTGTACAATATAGGGGGCTCCGTTGTACTTGGTTCCGTGTCTTCTTGCCCACAGGGAATGAAGGGAAACATCACCGCATTTAAGATCCTTGGGAATAACGGTATATCCTAGACGAACGCCTGTAAATCCTGCATTTTTGGAGAAGGAATGAAGCTCGATCGCACAAGTTCTGGCTCCCTCACATTCATAAATGGAATGAGGTACGTCTGATTCCGAAATATAAGCTTCATAAGCAGCGTCATAAATAATAACGGCTCCTACTTTATTCGCATAATCTACCCATTCCTGAAGCTGTGTCTTATTGATGGTAGATCCTGTGGGATTATTAGGAAAGCACAGATAAATAAGGTCAGGTGTTTGTGTAGGAAGCTGGGGAGCAAAATCATTTTCGGCTGTACAGGGCATGTAGATCACATCGCTCCAGGTCTCCTTAACACTGTCATAAGTGCCCGTTCTGCCTGCCATAACGTTAGTATCCACATATACAGGATATACGGGATCGCAGACGGCAATCCTGTTGTCCACACTGAATATCTCCTGAATATTTCCGGAATCACACTTTGCACCGTCAGATACGAAAATTTCATCAGCTGTGATGTCACATCCTCTGGCCTTGTAATCATTTTCAGCAATAGCGTTTCTTAAAAATTCATAGCCAAGATCAGGAGCATAACCCTTAAAGGTTTCTGCCTTGGCCATTTCATCGACTGCACCATGAAGCGCCGTTATAATGGAAGGGGCCAGAGGCTGGGTCACATCTCCGATTCCAAGGCGGATGATCTTCTTGTCCGGATTGGCGGCTGCATAAGCATTTACCTTCTTCCCGATGGTCGAGAATAAATAGCTTCCGGGGAGCTTTAAATAGTTGTCATTAATTTTAAACATGATGTTCTCCTCCTGTTTATTTCTATCATTTACCGACTAAATTTCTACTTCACCTTCAAAAACAGTTGTGGCAGGCCCTGTCATATACACCAGGCCCGTCTGTCTGTCCCACTGAATCTGCAAAGAACCACCTAATAGTTTAACAGTAACCGTGTCATTCGTCAAACCATTTAAAATACAGGATACCACTGTTGCACAGGCTCCGGTTCCGCAGGCTAAGGTCTCCCCGGTTCCTCTTTCCCATACACGCATTTCCACAGTATTTTTATCAATTACCCTAACAAATTCTGTATTGGTACGATTGGGGAATCTTGTGTGGTTTTCAAAGAAGGGTCCGATCTCTTCGATCTTAAGTCCGGCCACGTCCTCCATGAAAACGACTGCATGAGGATTTCCCATTGACACGCATGTCATTTTATAGTTTTTCCCCAAAACTTCAATATCCTGGGAAATCACCTCTTCATCATCATTTTCCGAAGTAACAGGAATGTCGGCTGCCTGCAGAACAGGAGCTCCCATATTGACCTTTACAGTCGATACTTTTCCTTCCTCTACAGTCAGATCCAGATACTTGATCTGGCCGCAGCTGATAATGCTGATAGAGGTCTTGTCAGTTAAGCCTTTATCATAAACGAACTTTGCTACACAGCGGATGCCGTTTCCGCACATTTCCGCCCGGGAGCCATCCATATTGTACATTTCCATTTCAAAATCCGCTTCCTGTGAGGGATTGATAAAGATCACGCCATCACCGCCGATCCCAAAATGTCTGTCACTTAATCTTCTGACGATCTCCGGCTTTTGTTCCTGCAAGATCTGTTCCTGCTTTCCGTCTACATAGATATAATCATTTCCGCAGCCGTGCATTTTGGTAAATTTCATATGGGTCCCTGCCTTTCCTTGTTTTATTGGACTTATGGTTATATTTTACTACATTTTTTCAAATGAACTATAAGGATATTTGCGGTTTGGTATGCAAAAAGTGCTGTTGTTGATATAGCTGGTGTCAGTCATTCAATAAAATAGTTCAATAAAATATTCGTAGCAGCAGTCCTCTTTATCGGTACCTTCAATTATGCACGTTTTCCCACTATTGACAAATCCGTTTGTTTCATAAAACTTTCTGGCTTTCACATTATCTTTTATGACCCACAATATTATTTTCTGAAACTTTCTTTTTCCTGCCTCCTGGATCAAATGCTCTATGAGCATCGTCCCTATTCCCCGGCCCACAAAAAAAGGTTCCACATAAAAATCTGTGATCTCAATCGTGCTATCATCTACGGGATGCCCGTTTATCACCCCTTTAATAATTCCATCGTCGTATAGAAGCATCTCTTCTAACGCTTTCGGATCATGTTCATACTGTTTATATAGATCAACAACCTGCAATTCATTAAATGACACATGATCATTTTGAAATATGGATCTGTATGCAACTCTTTTTCCGAATATGATAATCTCGGCTATTCTGGGTATATCCTGCCTGTCGGCCCGTCTGATCATATATGTTTTCTCCATCTTTTATAAAATCTGCGCTATTTTATATCGAAACTTTCTGTTTTTAAATCACAATAATATCTGCCGCTTTCAGCAGTAAATTTTAAAACACAATAATCCGGATCTGTTACACCTTTTTTGTAAAACATTGTATCTTCCTTTTGCCAAATCGCATTTTTTGTTTCCTGATCTGATAAAACTTCCATTTTCCCTTTTAACATAACACCAACATACTTAATGAAACCCTTATGATAAAAATAGATACTTGCATTTGGATTGTCCTGATATTGCTTTACCCTCATAGATGATGTATTAGTAGAAAAGTAAAACTCCTTTAGCCCATTTCTTTTTCTGGGTTTTAGCATTGCTTTTACATAAGGATAATTTTCATTATCAACGGAGCATATAAAACTAACTTTTTGTTTATCGATAAAGTTCTCAATTTTCTTTAAATTCATATTTATCACCTTATTCTTCTGGCAACGATCTTATTTGATGCATGTAGATGTTTCGGTACATTTGGATGTTCATCTTCAAACACATAGGACTTGAACTGTAATATCTCCCAATCTGTATACAATTCTTTGAGCTCCTCATCTTTTGCCAATCCAATTGCAAATGGCGCAATATCCTCAGACGCCGGTACAGTATCTGTAAATATTTGAATTATATGAATACCGCCTATATTTGTATATTCTTTTGCATTGATTATGAACCTTCTCCACTCATCTTTTTCTACAAAATGTAATGTTCCAAAACAAATGACCATATCATAATGCTGCTTAAACTGATATGCAGTTAAATCCGCTACAAATGCGTTTACTTGTGTATCAGCTAATTCACATCTATGTTTTAATTTTGCGATTCCATGCTCAGACAGATCAAAGGCATCAACGTGATGTCCCTGTTTGGCTAAATATATAGCATTTTGACCTTCTCCGCACCCTGCCTCTAATATTTTTGACCGATCATTGATTAAATGCTCAAATTCAGTAATCGTTACATTAGGCTCGTTGGAAAATGCAATAGTGTCATATTCTTGATAAGATTTTTCCCAAAAGGGAACTAACTCTTTACTCATATAGCTCTCCTAACTCTAAATTTGCGGTAACCTACTGCACCGTAAACTCAGTCCATTCAATATGGTTATACTGCATTACGTCATCTGCTTTTTTCATGCCAAGTTTCTCATAAAATGGNATAGCATTTTCATTTGCTATCAGATATACAGCAATATCTTTTTCACCGCCNGCTTTATCATGCGCGNTTTTCATAAGCCTTCTTCCAATACCTTGTCCNTCATACTCTCTGTCAACNCCTAAATCTGTNACATAGAGCCAATATACATAATCNGTTAACCCNAATAANACGCCAACGATCNGGCCATTTTCGTTTCTTGCNACAAGACTTATNGAAACATTATTTACAAGCTTNGATATTCTTTCNGCAAACCGTTCCTTTGGATATTGTGAACCTAAATCCGTCCTTTTTAAGAAATCNNTATATTCCTCTGCAGATATTCGTTCTTCTTTAATTTCTATTTTTTCACTCATTATNTCCACTTCCTTTTTTATATGNGAAATTGCATNACCGNATTNTTAAAACNTTTTTTGAATCCNANTTTTTCATATAAATATGCAGACTGACCACATGCACCAAGCGTTACTGTCTNTGCACCATTTCTTANCAGATCANTTATTGCNTAGGAACATAAAGAANCCGCCGCTTTTTNTCTTCGATATT
This sequence comes from Lachnospiraceae bacterium, assembly GCA_014803415.1. GTDB lineage: Bacteria > Bacillota > Clostridia > Lachnospirales > Lachnospiraceae > Suilimivivens. Next base: position 31,881 of record JAAVBZ010000026.1, on the reverse strand, counting down.
GCTCCAGAGTCGATACAAATTCTAATGAACCCGTGCATTCATTTTGTATTGTTGCGCACGTTGAAACAGCAACTCCATCNATTTCACCTAAATAGATNTTGATATGNTCACTTTCNACCCATGTAAAATAATGNTCTGCATCGATCATTTCCCANCCGTGCAANGCAGTATTTACCACATNNATCCATGCTTTAAAGTCTTCCTTAGTACTTACTTTGCGGCAAATAATATGGTCATTTTCTTCTGTATATGGGACAAAATCATTTTTATATAATAGCATTGTAGGTTCCGGACAAGGAGCATCTTCCGATAAATCTTTAAATCCATTCTTCTTCATAATATCAATAATATTATCCGGAGACGCATCCGGCGTTATATGCCATATTTGCGGCACCTTCCCTTCTCGTATCCCTTGAANGAAAGCTTTCAGCTGNNTNTCTGCATTCTCTTCATTCAAACGAACCCGGAAAGCTATAGATGGCCCTTTTTCTCCTTCACATGGAATAATCCAGCTGACGGGACCCTCGTATAGATTGATTATGTCTGACTGTGNAAACGCCTTATAATATTGATAGTAATTCGAAATAACAGTATTCTGNTCTTTTTCAANTACATAACTTTGCATAAAATCATCCGGTATTTCAATCTCATACTCACAGGTCAGATCTCCATTTAGCACTGAACGAACCACCCTGCCTTCCAGCTCTCTGCCCATAAATGCTTCCGTAAAATTCATCACATGACCCAGACTGCAATTACATAGAGCAGATGACACTACTTGTTCAGATAAAATAGATTNCTTCGCAAATGGGCAGTGACATGCATGATACCGTTTCATTTTTTCATCAGCAGTATTTAAATATTCCTTCATATTGCAGGGAAAGGCCATGCAGTATAGTTTATTCCCCTTTCTTACAGGCGCTAACATTTCCGGGTTTTCTTTTATAAANGCTAATACCTCATCTGAAATTTCCTGTCCGTAAAAATCCTTTTTATTTTTGTTCAGTTNNATAAAATGATTCAGTTCATNATTCAAATGCTTATTNAGNAAATCATCTAAATCNCCTGTTTCCATAAATTCCTTATGAGCCCACTCGCTTTGCGACGGATGCAATCCATGCCTTACTCTGTATAATATTTTCTTTAAAGTTTCTTCATCTGTCATTTCTTCCAGCCGGTTCATAAACAGATACATATNATGGCATTGACATTTGCATTCAGAATCTATGTCAGGTAACTCAATATTTTTGACAAGTTCATTCCAAAAAGCTTCACCCAGTTCTGCGCAGATTTCTCTCTTAAAAGTAGGGATCCCAAACTTTTCATCATAATCTATTTTCGTATCTCCCATATCTCTTTCGCATTCCTTCCTGAACTTTATTCATATATCCTTATTTTACTTCTATAGATCCANNCCGGNAAAATGGAGTGATATATTTTACTGTAGATTTCTTTTACCTGTTCTTCTGAATGGGCATCAGTAAGTACATACTCCAAAATCCGATATTCCACGCCAAATACTCTTGCCGTAACACCTGTATCTCTGATTCCGTTACGCAGATAAAACTGAAGCCGNCGCGTCTGCAGCGTCCTGGCATCCGGATCAGCCGCGCGGTCCGGATTTTCCACCTCACCTAACATGCTGTTCCCATCCGGAAAATATTCCTTCAACATTTTCAAAAACATACTGCCCCAGCCCTGATCTCTCAATTCCTTTTTGATTGCGAAATAATCAAACAGATAATCTACTTTTGAGTCCGCGCTCTCACATTTTACAAAAAAGGCATAGCCACATATTTCGTTTTCCTCAAACAATCCAAAACAATCATATGTCTTATTCGCCACTGCCTTCTCAATCATTGCAAACGGCTTACGCTCATTGTCCGGAAAATCTTGTTTCATGAAGTTCCGGTACACATATCGGATCTGATCGAGATTCAACCGCTCTACCCTCTTATCCATAAACTCACACCTTTTACCTAAATTCTTTTTTCCATCTTCAGTCTTAACTCATCCCAGGCTGTTAATTTCATAACCTCCCTGTTTCATCCAAAATTTTGTTCAATCCACTTTGCTACTCCATCCTCATCATTTGATAAAATGATCCCTGTGGCTTTATTCTTTAATTCGATATGGGCATTTTCAACCGCATAGCTCTCATCTGCTATTTCGAACATATCTATATCATTTTTGCCATCACCAAAAACGATCAGTTTATCACACCCTAAAAATTCCTTTAACTGTTTGATCGCATTTGATTTCGATGCGGATTTCGGCAGTATCTCCAGCCACTGCTCGTTGGTATAAATATCTGTCTGATATACGCAATGATAATCAGCCTTATATTTATCATACAATGGTTTCAGCTTCTGCGGCTCATCTATGCAGGTAACATAAAAGATATTACCCTGCTTTAAGTCCATGGGCGCCGTAACTGCATTAGTCCTTATATCACCTTTTCTGCTTTCCAAAAAAGATTTCATTCCTCTGCTGCACAAATCCGATACAAATGAGAATTTTTCAATACCATCTATGTATGCATAGACAATTGGATACACCTTATGATCAAACAAATCATCAAGAATATTTAATACTGATTCATCAAAATAATTGGCTATCAGAATTTCTTTTGTAGCATTATCAATTACAAATGCCCCGTTATATACGATCAATGGGATTTTAACATTTATGCCCTGTGCCGCTTTTTGAGCGGTTATCAAAGATCTTGCCGTAGCATAAGANAATATCATGCCTTTTTTCGTAAAACTGTTTATCACAGTATTGGTATACTCTGATGTACGTTCATTGCTTCTTAATAATGTTCCATCCAGATCGGATACATATAGAGTACTCATTCATCTTTCCTTTTCATCTAAAACTCTCTCATTTTCGTCATATCTGCAACTTTAAAAATTTTTAGTGCTCTGAAAGTACCTTCTATTGTTAACGCATCTTTTTGTCTTCGATTTTCTCCTAATCCCATATGATTTCCCAATACCCAACAAGAATCCTTTTCTGTAAGATAACTGGAAGGAAATTTATAAATTCCATCTGTATCAGCATATCGATTGATTAATTCTATCGCCCTGGCAAACCATTCTGTGTTAATTGCAGCAGGAAATCTTCCTAGCAAATCCAACTTAAGCAAAATGGGGTTATATTTCAAGTCTTTATCTATATCTGTTGGCTTGGGGTCCCAGCCCATTGCCCAATATCCCTTTTGGTTATATAACACTCCATATCCGTCTGCAATGCTTTGAAATCTACTATCCATAATATACCTGATAATACCATCTATTTTACGTTGAAAATCACCAGGAAGTTTCCCTGATACATAAGCAAGTCCATAAATATCATATTCCAATGGAAAACGAAATTTTCCATTCTCGTATAAATCAGCCCAAATAATAGGACGGTTTTGAAAAGATTTCGGAATCCCTTTCAATTTTGAAATGTTATCATAGATATCGTAACGATTTTGTATCGTAAAGCCATATATTGTAGCTATTCTATCTTTGACAAACTCTAATAAATAATCATCATAAATACCTGCTCGTAAAAGAAACGAAATTGCCACAATATGTGATAGATAACGGAGCACATGATCACTATCGATCCGCCTGTTTTTTACCTCATCCACAATTTCCTCNACTACTTTGTCAAATTCACTAAATCCACTGCTATATCTCACCCCCATATCCACAAGCATATTAAGTGAATTCTCTACAGCATAGATTGTTGCACCATGATACTCTTTTCTGTTTTTCAAAAACTCTATCAGCTTCATATATCTATCTGAAATAAGAATTTCTTTCTGAAGTTTATTTATATCTTCACCACTTGTATCTTCAAGCAGTTCGGACATAACACGATATCGTATCACTACATTCCCTTTTTCCGTTAGATAATCTATCGCATTTCCATATTTATTATCAAATGTCATTTATCTTATGCCTTTCTGACAAATAAGTTTCTTTATATCNTCATAATGTTCCTCACATGTAACCCGATAATGTATCCAGCCGCCATCACTGCAAGGATATTTATTATCAATATATTCTTGCGTATACTTTTTCAACTCCCCATAAATCGATTCAAATTGTAGATTTGTCAATCTCATCATTACCGTAAACGCACCNGCTTCTGCAAAGATATTGCATATAAGCTTTTTCTTTTTATAATGTCCTATTCCCCANCCATAGTTATTTCCATAGGGGAATACTACTTTCNGTTCTGTACTGAAAGCNGTTGTCAGCCAANTATTTATCNTGGAAAAACNTTCTGCATTTTCTGCACAATATTCTGTCATTTCTTCTATTGTCGGTANAACCTGTTTATTCAGCATTCTTTCGTACATAATCACCCTCCATGTTCAAGCTTTCAATCATAATTGCTTTCTGTTGTTTNCGTACCTATTTGAAAGATNAAAGGNTCAGCTCTTTATATATCTTTTCGCAATCATACTCCGGAGCTGATGATNCTGCCANTTCATAAATCGGCAGTATNGTTTCTATTTCCTCCTCCAGAGCNTNNGCTATTTCCTCCNGATTTTGTCCCTTTTCTACTTTCTTNCAGATCNNTTTAATCAATTTNAGCTCNATTCCCTTTTCAATTCCCTTTTCGATTCCCTTTTCTATTCCGGCTTCTTCNCCGTTCTTGTATGCCAGATCCCTNTCGNTNNTAAGATGNTTTTCNTCATCATACTCAAATATACTCACTGCTATCGCCTCCGCTCGATTCTTNGACAGAAAATCTGCAAGTATTCCATTCCTGATGCAGTGATCAACNGCCTGTTCCACCGCCTCCTGAAACGGCAGCTGNCTTGCAAATCTCCTGACCTGTTCCACATACTGTGCATATTCCTTTAATAAACAGCATGCCTCCATCAGCTCCTGATTATAACCGGAATTGATATTGTACACCTTTACCACCAGCTCCAGTTCCGGCTCTTCCATCTTCTTTTCAAATGCATCCGACAGCCGCAGTATCTGCTCTTCCGGCTGGGGATCTGTTCCATTATAAAAGACTACAAATCTTGGAGCCGGCAGCCTGATGAGCACCCGGCTGTACAGGATCTCATTTCTCGTAATATTCTGCAGCACCTTTGTAACGTAGATCAAATCCCGCAGCGGCATGTTGGGATTTACAGTAGATTGATGCTCATAAAGCATNAATTCGAAATCAAATACAAAGGAAACATCATTCTTATAATTCATATAGACTGCATTTTCCAGTGTGGTGATCTCCAGCTCTTCCACATTCGTATGAGATGTTTTGTTTACTGCATTATAAAGGCTTAAGAGATTTTCCTTTTCTTTAAACAACATACGGAACATGGTGTCCTTATAACTGCGCTTCATTTGTGTTTTTGCCATTTCTTGTCCTCCTTTTATGACCGGCTGTCAAACAATAGCCGTTTTGCAGGAGGCTCATTTCAGATCCTCCTGCTTATTAAAATGTTGATNGGGATAAAAGCATGGATTTTCTGAATCTTTCATTGACCGTTTCTTAGATTATATCGGATTTGCCTTAAAGAAAATATGCTTTTTCATATTTTAGCATAAAGAGAAAAAAAGCACAATATAAAATATAAGAGACCCGAAAAGGAGTTTNTCATCTCTTTNCCGGGTCTAAATGTTATTTGTAATATTGAGCCTGTGCATACCACAATTCATGGTATTTCCCATTTTTATCAGAAACCANTTCTTCATGGCTTCCCCGCTGGATNATNTCNCCATTATCAAAAACNGCGATCTCATCGCAGAAACGGCACGAAGACAGGCGGTGGCTGATATAAATCGTAGTTTTGTCTTCCACGATCTCATCGAATTTAGAGTAGATCTCATATTCCGCAACCGGATCAAGAGCTGCGGTAGGCTCATCCAAGATAATGAATGGCGCATTTTTGTAGAGNGCCCTGGCAAGCGCTATTTTCTGGGATTCACCTCCGGAAATCTCCACGCCATCTCCATCATAATCTTTATAAAGGCAGGTTTCAAGACCGGCGTGCATCTTTTTAAGGCTTTCCTCAAATCCGGCTTTTTCAAGACAAATTCCGGCAAGCTTTTTGTCATAATCCACGCTGGCTGCCACATTCTGCCCAAGACTGAAGGAAAATAATTTNAAATCCTGAAACACCACCGAAAAAATCTGCATATATTCTTCGTAGTCATATTTTTTTATATTGATCCCGTTGAGCAGAATTTCTCCTTCCGTGGGATCATATAGCCTGCAAAGCAGTTTAATAAAAGTGGTTTTGCCGCTTCCGTTCCTNCCAACCACTGCCATCCGTTTNCCAACGTTAAATTTCAGATTGACATGACTCAGTGCATAGCAGTCAGCGCCGGGATAGCGNAAAGATACATCCCGAAATTCAATTTCATACTCATTATCGCCTCCCTCGCAAAAGGCCCGCTTTTCTACAGGGATCGTTCCTTTTTCAAGAACATCTTCCACATTCAGGTATTCCAATGTGGATAATTGGCGGTTACTGGAAATTGTATATACCTGCAGCGCCATAAACAGATTGGCAGCTGACTGTGAAAACGTATAAATGATACCTGCATATTTCACCACATCGCCAACGCCCAAAATACCTGCTGTTGCCCGGAAGATCACAAATAAGTAAGAGAGAACCTGAAGAAGGCCAGCTGAAAAATTTCCACAAAAACCTAACTGCATATTGTTGATGACCAGCTTTTTAGTCCATACATTTTTTATAGAAAGATCGCCATTTAGTTTCTCTGCGATCAATGGTTTCACATTATAGATACGGATATCTTTACCAAAGTGATAATCCTGTTCTTTCCACAAAAAATAGCTAAAATAGCTTTTATCTAAAGATGGATCATCTAACAACTGCTCCTCTTCCCTGCTTTTTCTGCCCTTAAACCACATATTGAATATAATGACAAACACCAAAAGAAGGAATAGCAATATGGCAGAAGAATCTGCAAAAACATGCNTTTGCATAAATAACGGCAAGATCAACGCTACGGAAACTATANATGAGATCAGACTGCTTAACAGCCATGGCAATTGCCATATTAAGGAATAAAATCCAGCCCCCCAATCATTATCATGCTTGATCCTCGTGCGGATGCTGTTTACCTGTGGGCTGTCCAGCAGAGGATAATCCATAGAAATTGTTTTCATGCTCATCATCGTGTCATATTGCTTTCCACACATGTGGGTATGGACTTCCTTCAGTTTATTCAAATAATTTTGCAGCACGGTCAATAGAAAAACAGCAAAAACTGAAACGAAAGAGATCAATATGAGCTGCCTCATTTTTTCCCCGCTTTTCAAGCCATTTAGCACATACGCAGAGAGATATATTCCGATAAAAGGTATTGCCGATTCGATCACCGATGCAGCAAGACTGAGGATCAAAAGCCAGCGGTCCATTCTCCAGATAAGATTAATAGAAGTGCCGATACTTTTCCATTTATGATTCCGCATATTCCATTCCTCCTTCTTGATTCTGATAGTATTTGCTCTGCAGTGCAAACATTTCACGGTACGCGCCGCTTCTTAGCATCAGTTCCTCATGAGTTCCTTCTTCCATGATCCTTCCATTACTCAAAAAAGCAATCTTATCACAAAACCGGGTGGAAGCCAGCCGGTGGGAAATATAGATTGTTGTTTTATCCGATGCGATCTTATGAAATTGTTCATAGGTCTGGCTTTCTGCAATGGGATCAAGCGCAGCGGTAGGCTCATCCAGGATCAGTATCGGCGCATCCTTGTAAAGTGCCCTTGCCATGAGCAGTTTTTGCTGCTGACCGCCTGACAGGACGAGCCCTTCTGTGATCTCTCTTGTCATCGGTGCGTCAATTCCAGCCTCACAGGAAGCTATTTTTTCCCAAAGTCCTGACTTGATCAGGCATTCTCTGGCTTTGTTTTCATCTGAAAATTCCTTTTTCTGCATGGAAACATTCTCTAAAACGGTAAAGGGCGGAATATAAATATCCTGAAACACAGCAGAAAACAATTTCAGCAGATCTTTCTTTCTGAAAGTGCAGATATCATGCCCGCCGATAAGAATCTGTCCAGAGTCCGGTTTGTAAAAACCGCACAGCAGCTTTACGATCGTTGTTTTTCCTGCACCATTTACGCCCACCAGCGCAATCTTTTCCCCTGGATTGATTTTCAGGTCAAAATGGTTTAACACCATTCCTGCATCAGGCTGATAGGAAAAACAAACATCCCTAAATTCAATGGAATAATCTTTAAGGTCTGTAAGCTCTTTTGGCGATCCTATCTCCGGTTCATCCTCCTGATCCATAAATGATCGCATGGAGTTCATCTGCTGGTTCGCCCCATTTAGCTGGTTCATGCTGTCAACCATATTGCTTACGAAACCGGAAAAAGCAGTGAGTGCACCGAAATAAAGGGTAAACTCAGAAATGGTAATATTCCCGGCTGATACGGAATAGATCAAATAAGCATAGGCAATCCCATCCCGGAGCAAAAGCACCAATGCGTTGATCATACCTGAAACAAAATATCTGTTTTGGATCTTATTTGCCAGCCTTGTACTTTCCTCAATCAGGCTGTCTCTCAGTTCCCTAAACCAGCCGCCGGCATGATAAAGCCGCATATCCTTGCCAAACTGGATATCACTTCCCATCCGGTTAACATACCCCAGCTTTTTCTCATATACAGCTTCTTCGTCCTGATGTGCGTGTTCATAATTCTGGGCATGGCGGGTCCCCAGCAGGCTGATAAAAGACAGTAAGATCAGTATCAATATGATCAAAGGGCTTAAGGTTGACACAATGCCGGAGTAAATGATGAAGCACAGGGTGTTCACTGCAATGTCGATCGCAGAAACCAGCATGACTGAAGTTCCGGACCAGTCGCCGCCGCGAAGTGTAGATCTTGCTTTCTGGTATTTGGTCTGCCCTTCATAGCTCTCTACGTTTTTGTAATCGCAGCTAAAAAATTTTAAAAGCAGTTCTGTCTGGTAATAACGCCGCATGTCGTTGTACAACATATATTTTCCATCGTCCGCCATTCCCCGGAGCGCCATAGAAAGCGCCATGATCAATCCTAATACCCCTAAAGATAAAAAGATCTGCCTGCTGTCTGCCTGATCCAGCACCAGATCTAATGCAAGCTTGGGAATATAAATGCCGAATATGGGTGAAATGACAGAAAGAACGATCTGCATTGAAATGAGAACGAGCAAAAACGGATGCTCCTTTTTAATACCTCTAAGTAAGAATAAGACGTTTTGTACAATATTGTATTTCATAAAATTCTTTCCCTCCTTGGCAAAAGCATATCATACAGCCACCTGGGGAAGTAATTTATGGCACGGGCTGTCAGAATTTTGACACGAATGGTTTGCCCATGTGCCTACAGCGGGAGCATGATCTCAGTTGCAAAGATACCATCTTCATTTTGCCGGTTCATATAACCGTCATACTTTTTCACGATCCTGTCGATACGCATCAGCCCGAAACCGTGCCCGGCAGTATTTTTGGTAGATAAATAAGTTTTTCCCTCTTTTTTTAATTCGCCGTACACCGAGTTTGAGACAGAAAGATAAAATTGTTCCTTTAATATACCAATGAATAACCGGATAAAGCGTTTTTCAGCTTCCGGCTGTGCAAGGCAGGCTTCCATAGCGTTATCTAAAAGATTCCCGATGATCACACAAAGATCGATCTCGGAAATCTGTAAGCTGGGCGGTACTACAGCCTTTGCATTAACCTTGATATCCTTTGATTTCAGCAGTGACAACTTGGAATTCAGGATGGCGTCAACCATTATATTGCCTGTCTTGATCACAGTATCCACATAGGTTAGATCATCATTAAGGTTTAAAAGATATTCCCTTGTTTTTTCCTCATCGCCGGACAAAGCAAGCAGGGTCTGGATATGATTGTGGTAATCATGCCGCCAGCCCCTCATAGTCTTATAAATATTCTGGACCTCATCACAATGCTTTGTGATCAGGTCATTTTGATATTCCGCGATCCGCCGGTCGATCACCCGCCCGAAAAGTATATCCATCATCTTCATTACGATTCTCCTTGCTTCCAACGCCTGCAAATTTGGGCATCAGCACAAATTTGTCTATGAAAAATTGTTTTCACAGTATTCTCCTCTAAAATACCGGATAAATGCCTGATTTACAGCCTGATAATTGCTGCGGGAAAGGGGAATCCTGTCACCGCTATCCAAAATGATCTCGGTTTTGGATATACGTTTGATACAGGAGATCCTGACCAGATAAGAACGGTGGGTGCGTATAAAACCTTCACCCAACTTCTTTTCAAGCTCTGAAAACTTCTGCCTGATCTCAAAAACTTCCTCCGGCATTTTGATACGGCAAAAATGGGCCAAAGCCTCCACATAAAGAATTTCCCCCACATTTACCCGGAAGGTCTCGCCATTTGCAGAAAAGACCAGCGCCCTGTCAGCCTTTTTCAGGTTTGCCGCGGCCCTATCCAAGGTTTTAGCCAGCGTATCTTCCTCTACGGGTTTGATCAGATAATGAAGTGCGGAAACTTCATATCCCTCAGCAATAAAATCGGGAAATCCGGTAATAAAGATGATCTGAATCTTCTCATTATCCTGCCGAAGCTTCTTTGCCAAAGATACTCCATCCATGCCTCCCATTTCAATATCCAGCAGCAAGATATCATAATCCTTATGCCCGGCATAATGAAACAGAAAACTCTCCGCTGAAGGGAAAGGATCTGCCTGTATCGTATGCTGCATTTTTTCAGCCCAATGCTCTGTCATCTTCATAATATATTTTTGATCTGCTGCCGAATCATCGCAGATCGCTATCTTGTAATCCATGATCTTCTCAATCCGCCAATCTCTCTTTTAACAAAGTATTTCTTTTAGTAACAGTCACATTACGGACAGCATAAGACACTGCCTTTCTCGTTCCAACCATTACCAGTATTTTCTTTGCCCTGGTAATTCCGGTATAGATCAGATTTCTCTGCAGCATTACATAGTGATTCATCAGAATCGGCATAACAACGATGGGATATTCCGAACCCTGCGCCTTATGAATGGTTGTTGCATAGGCATGTACCAGCTCGTCCAATTCTGTCACATCATACTCTATGATCCGTCCGTCAAAATCCACTTTCAGCGTTCTGTCTTCCATATTCACTGATGCGATCACCCCGATGTCACCATTAAATACTTCCTTATCATAATTATTCTTGATCTGCATAACTTTATCATCTGTCCGGAATGCAAAACCGCTTCTGCGAAGACAGTCTTTCGGAACAGTCACCACGCCTCTGCCACGGATAAAAACCTCATGCTCTGCAGGATTTAAGGCTTCCTGCAGGGCAAGATTAAGATTTGTGGCTCCCACTACGCCTCGCTGCATGGGCGTCAGGACCTGAATCTGCATAGATTCAACATGATAATACTTTGGCAGTTTTGTCCTGACCAGTTCTACGATCTGATGCACTGTTCCTTCTGCATCCTCATTTTCCATAAAGAAAAAGTCTGTATTTTTTCCATTCGATAAATCCGGCATCTTTCCCTCGTTAATACAATGGGCATTCATAATGATACGGCTCTCCTTGGCCTGTCTGAATATTTTAGTGAGCCGGACCACCGGAAAGACCCCTGAATCAATCATATCACGTAGCACATTCCCGGCTCCCACAGAAGGAAGCTGGTCAATATCACCCACCATGACCAGCCGCATGGTGGAGGGAATTGCCTTCAGCAGTGAATTCATCAAAATAATGTCTATCATGGAACACTCATCTACGATCAGGACGTCGCCCTCTAACGGATTTTCTTCATTCTTCTGGTATCCTTCCGGCGGCTTGCATTCCAGCAAGCGGTGAATTGTCTTAGCTTCCAGACCAGTTGCTTCCGTCATTCTCTTTGCTGCGCGGCCTGTCGGTGCTGCCAGAAGAATTTTCAGCCCGTATGCTTTGTATGCAGCAATAATACCATGGGTGGTGGTGGTCTTACCTGTTCCCGGTCCTCCGGTCATTACCATAACCTTAGCGCATGCCGCCTGCCGGATAGCATCCGCCTGTATTTCATCGTAGATCATCCCTGTTTTTTCCTGTATGGCTTCTACATCGACAGAAAGGTTTTGATTACCTGTTTTTTCCCTTGCCTCAAGAAGTTTCCTGTAGAGCCTGTCTCCTGCCGGCGCCGAAGAGAGCTTATTCAGTTTCCCCGCCACGCCTGTCTCAGCATAATAGAACGGGGGCAGATAAACGGCGGTCAGGGGATTGCCTTCATCATCCACCTTTACGATCTTCTGCTCTCTGATCAGCTCTTCCTGTTTCAGCATTTCATCCATGGTCATGATAATTGTTTCAGGAGATGCTTCTAACAGCTCAGACGCCTTATCGATCAACTGCTGTTTCTCTGCATATACATATCCATCATTCGAAAGTTCAGAAAGAGTATACATTAAGCCGCTTCGCAGCCTTACATAGGATTCTTTGCCAAATCCCAGCTTTTCTGCAATCTGGTCAGCAGTCCTGAATCCAATGCCCCAGATATCATCTGCCAGCTTATATGGATTCTCTTTCATCACTGCTATACTTTCATTTCCGTACTGCTTATAAATCTTCGCTGCAAAGGAGGAACTTACCTGATGTTCCTGAAGAAACAGCATGATGTTCTTTACTTCCTTCTGCCTCTCCCATGACTCGGCTATCATCTGCACCCGTTTTCTTCCAATGCCCTCCACTTCGATCAGAAGCTGCACATTATCTTCGATCACAGAAAAAGTATCGACGCCAAACTTCTGCACAATCCGCTTTGCGAACTTTGGCCCTACCCCTTTGATCAAGCCGGAGCCTAAGTACTTTTCCATGCCATAAACAGTTGCCGGCAGGGTTTCCTCCCAGTTTTCTGCTACAAACTGCCTCCCGTATTTGGCGTCAACCTTCCAGTTTCCCTCCGCCAAAAGTACAGAACCCACATTGGCATCCAGCAGATTTCCGACTACGGGAACAAGGTCACTGTAGTCCTTTACTCTGCATTTCAGGACAGAATAACCGTTTTCCGGATTCTGATATGTGATTCGTTCTACTATGCACCGGATTCTGATCACCTTGGCCGCCTCCTTCTTACTCTTTTCCCCATTCATCTTCGCTTTTGAACAAAGATCTTTATGTCAATTTTAAAATAGTTGACTTCCAGATGCAATGTGAAAATATTATGATACTTTTGCATACCGATTAAAAACAGGCTATAATAGCACTATCAAATAATTTGTGGAGAAAATACTTATGAATGTTTTAGAGAATATAACAGAAAACTTTGTTAAACAAAGTCAGGATATTCTGGGAAATAATCTGGTAGGAATCTACCTTCATGGCTCTGCTGTAATGGGATGCTTTAATGAAAAAAAGAGTGATATTGATTTATTGATCGTAGTAGATACACCTCTTTCTGATGAAACAAAACGTCAGTACATGGATATGGTTGTGGATTTAAATACATACGCACCGGAAAAAGGAATTGAATTAAGCGTTGTCAGAAAAAATGTATGCAAACCTTTTATTTATCCTACGCCGTTTGAACTGCATTTTTCTATTGCCCATTTACAATGGTACAAAACAGATCCATCAGATTATATTGAAAAAATGAATGGACTCGATAAAGATCTGGCAGCGCACTTTACTATTATCTATCACAGAGGAAAATGTCTTTGCGGAAAAGAAATCAAAGATGTTTTTGAAAAGGTCAGCAAGGATTTTTATTTTGACAGTATCTGGAATGATATTGAAAATGCTGAAGAAGAGATAATGGAAAACCCCACCTATATCATTTTAAATCTGTGCAGGGTACTGGCTTATAAAAAAGACGGACTTATTCTGTCAAAACGGGAAGGGGCAAACTGGGGATTAGATAATGTTTCTGAGAAATATCACTGTCTGATCTTGCATGCATTGGAGGAATATTCATCTGACAAATCGATGAAGTGGGACGAAAACTGCGCTCGTGATTATGCGGCGTATATGATCGGACAGATAAAGAATTTGCAGAGGTGATGTAAATGACAAAAGCAGTCATATTTGACATGTATGAGACTCTTATAACTCTTTTTGAGAGTCCGCTATATTTGGGAACGCAGATGGCATCTGACGCAGGTATTGAAGAAGCGAAATTTCAAGAAATATGGAATTGGAAGCGGCAGAAATGGTCGGCATGAAAGCAGTACAGGCTGCATGGTATTTAAAAGAAGGTACCATGCAGCCCTCTAAGAGAAAACCTGAATTTATACAGCTTGAAACACCATTAGATATTTTAAACATCATCTGATGAATCAAAGAAACTTACTGTTGTTACTGTTAAGGAAAAAAATCCTGCCTAAATAATAAACCAGACCTGCCGCAAATAAGCAAACACATACGGCAAAAACAGCTAAATAGCCAAAGCTGCCGGCAAGAATGCCGCCAACCGTTGGCGCCAGCCCCTGAGCGATATCATTAAAAATATAGTAGGTGCTGGTTGCAACGCCGCGTCTTGCCGCGCCTAGCCTTTTCATACATTCTGTCTGTACCGCCGGCTGGCCCCCTCCCTGGCCAAATGCCATAAAACCTGATGCCGCCAACAACATCCAAAGACTCTTTGCATTAGCAATTAAGCAGACTCCCAGAATCGTTAATAGATAGCCGGGGATCAACACACTGCCCAACCCATAGCGGTCATTCACCTTACCTGTAAGCGGCCGCAAAATTACCAGAAACATTGCCAGAAATGAAAAGTATAGGGAGGCCTGCGCAATACCGCGCAACTCTGCATAAAGCAGCAGAAAATTGGACATGGTACTATTCGTATAGCTGAATAGTGCAGCCAATATGGCAATAGGGATCAATTCCCACGCAAAGATATCCCTAAAACGGATTTTTTTTCTTTTTTCCTCCATATGAAATTTCTCTTCTTCCACCAAAGGGGACTCCTGCCGCCATAACAACAGGATAACGCCAGGGAAAATAGACATGAGTCCTGCCATTGTAAAAGAAATCCCATATCCAAATTGTCCGGCCAGGAAACTTCCCAACATCGGTCCCACTGCCGATGAAAAGATATTTCCCATACCAAGATACCCTACTCCTTCTCCCATTCTTTTCTCCGGAATAAAGTTCCCTGCATAGGCGAAGATCGTGGTACTGCTAAATGCAAAAGATATTCCGGATATAATACGAAAAACTGCAAACAAAATGACACTTTTAGAAAGTCCGTATCCGATTATGCTGCTTCCAAATACCGCAAGAGACACGATCAAAATAAAGCGGGGATTTATCCTATCCGCTAAAAGTCCGGAAAACGGACGTACAACCAGACACACATAAGAAAGAATACCACTGATGAGCCCTGCCACTGCAAGTGTACTTCCTGCATAGGTTAAATATTTCGTGATCAGAGGTGCAACCATATAAAAGCTGAGACTTGAAAGTGTTTGAAGCAAAATAAGAAAATAAAAAATAAAAGGAAATGATGTATGTTTTTTCATAATGTATTCTTTTGTTCTCCTTGCAAATTTATCTGTCTAAATATATCTCATCCTGCATTCCTTTCGATTTTGGAATACAGATCTCTACAACTGCGCCATCATCATTAAAAAGCTTTACAGAAAACTGATCTCCATATAAGATTTCCATTCTGCGTATAATATTTCGAAGACCGACACTATTCTTATTTTCTGCAATGATATCCGCATATTCCAACGGTACTTTCGTGTGCTGAAATCCTTTTCCATTGTCCTGAACCGTATAACAGATCATACTGTCTTCAACTCTTACATTTAAACGTATCTTTAAAGCAGCGAGATTAATTTGATTATGTTTTACCGAATTTTCAACCAGGCTGAGCAGAACAAGTGAAGGTACTTCAAGCTGTACGTCCGGCAGACTTTCATCTTCTATTTCTACTTTTGCATGAAAACGGACATTCTGTATATAGAGATACTCTCTTATATGTTCTAACTCCATCTGCAAAGGGACTGCATCCACACTGCTGCTAAACAGATATCTCATATAATTCGATAATTTTACACAAAAATGTTGTATTTTTTCATACTGGGAATTTTGCGCCATTTGAAATATAATATTTAAGCAATTGATATAAAAATGAGGTCTGAGCTGTAATTGTAAAAATTCAAGCTCTGCTTTTTGCTGCTTGATGGTCTCTTCATAAACATTTATTTTCAAATTGCTGATCTGTGTATATAAGGTCTGGATCAAACTGGCTGCATCACTCAGTTCCTGAAAAGTATTCTCATCTAAAACCTCCTCCAGACTGCTCTCATTGGATACCCTCTGGCAGAATTTCTGCAGCGGCATAATGATCTTCCGCTGACAATACAGGGAAACCCATACACTGTAGGTAATGACACAAAAGAAAAAGAATACAAAAACCCATAGAAGAAGCATTGTGCTTTGTATTGTCTTCTGATGAAAATATTCATAAGAAATGACTGCTGACAGCCGCTTCATTTGAACATTTCTCTTTATTCTTCCATTCCAAGGGTTGATCTCTGCATCTGAGTACAGTCTATTGTCCGTCAATAACTGGTAATCTGCCTTTCCGGAAACAAATCCGGTATCCAAAAATGCAAATGCATCAGCAGCCGCGATCCAGCAGGTAATATAGCAGCCTTCTGAATAATAGTTCTGAAGCAGATATATATCCCCATTTACTTCTGTCATTTTCCATTCCAACGTGTTTTTTATATCTTCCACATGAAATTCATCTTTGATCACTTCCTGCAGCTTTTGGCGTTTTGAAAACGAAGATGACGTCTCTGCTACATAGAAATAAACATTCTGGTCAGGAATATCAATACAAAAACAATAGCCATCAGGAAGAAATCCTGTCGATGATTCTATATCGGAGCGCAAACAATTGGCGTAATAAATACGCTCCACAGTCTGATCTGCTTTTTTAAGACAGATCAGATTTTCGTTATTGCTCAAGATATTATTCATATAGAGATTTATGGCAAAAAAAGTCTCATCAAGACGATCTACCTGCGCATCTACCATAGCATCAACTTCATTGAGATAAGAAACATTATTCTTTGAGATTGAATAAATGAGAACAGCGATCATTATGCAGATTATCAGAAATATCCACCTCCAAAACAAACGCGTACTTTTAACTATGGATCTTTTTTCCAGTGTCTTTCCCATTTTCTTATCCCTCCATTTGAATGAAAGATACCCCATTTGCCGGATATAACGTACACGCACTCTATCCGGAAAATGGGGTTAAATCTATTTTGTGTGCAATGGCAGATAGTTATCAGTTAATTAAGCCAGGAATCCAGCATCTGCTGTTTCAAACTGATAATACTTTGCAGCCCGGCTGCATCCAGTTCCTCATTCAGCATGGGAATATACTCTTCCGGATCTATTTCACCGCTGATAAGCGCATTTTTATATTTTGCAACAGCTGAATTGCATGCTGCCACCTCGTTTACCACTGACGAAACATCAAAGGTGCATCCCAATGCGCTGGATTTCTTTGCATTCCCTTCCCACTGCGAATATTGATTCCACACGTCAGGGTCTGTACCATTCCATACATAGGCAATGCTCTGATTCGGATAATTCCACCCTAATGCCTGATGATAGCGTACACTGCTGCCATCCTGTCCGTCTACATAATCAATAATTCCTTTTTCTGCATCAATTATCTGATAATCTACCCCATCAATTCCCCAGTTGATCAAATTATTAAACTCAGGACTGGTGTACATCCAGTTCAGAAATTCCACAGCTTTTTGTGGATTCTTTGAATTCTGGGCAACTGCATATGCGGTTACTGTTGTATTGTATCCCGTCATCAATGCATCCGTCAAAGGAATAACATAAACATCAAAACCTGATTGATTCTTTTTTTCAACAACGGAGTCCGGCTTATAAGCATCAAAATAAGAAAAGGTATTGCCTGCCGCAAAAACAGATTCTTTGGACTCTCCTGAAGTTGACAGATCCGTACGCACATAACCTGCCTGATTCCATGCATACATTAACGAGCACATGTTTTTAAAGGTATCTGTCCCATATACATTAACCACCTCTGTAGATGAGGGAGCATTGTCAAGGCCTCCAAGAAAATCTCCGCCAAGAGAATCAAAGGACGAATTAAAGATTCCAGTGATATCGCTGCCAACTACATCCATTTCCGGATGTGCCTGTTTCACCTGTTCAAAGATATCTGTCAGATCTTCCATGCTCTTTATTCTGGAAACATCGATCGCCATTTCATCACATAAATCCTTACGCATTACAATAGATGCCTGTCCGGCATGTTCTTTAAATGTAGCAACGGAATAAAGGCTTCCATCTGCGGATCTGCATGCACCAACCAATTCTTCTCCCAGCGCCTGGGTTAAGGGAGAAATATCGTACTCACTGATATCGATCAAATATCCGGCACTTACATAAGAGGGTACATTGCCGCCGGGCACATAAGTTACATCCAAAGCCTCACCGCTTGACAGCATGAGCTGGATCTGATTAGCCGCATTTCCAAAAGAAGTAAATATAATATCTACATTCATATTGAGTTCTTCCCTGGCTAATTCGTTAATTTTTGCTTCTACTTCTGCCGAGGTTTCGTCATCAGCGAAGCTCCGTACCAGAAGCGTAATATCATAGGGCTCCTCATCCGTTTTCTCTGTGGTCTGCTCCTCAACATTTTCAGCAGTATCAGCAGCCGGCGTACTATCCAGATCTTTTGAACCATCACTTCCACATGCAGAGAGTGAAGCCGCCATCGTTAGTGCCAATAAAATAGAACATACGCGTTTTTTCATTTGTTTACCATCCTTTCAGTTTTAATGATGACTCAAGTATAAACTCAAAACTTTGTACCATCTATCAATTTCAGGGGATTGTTTTGTTGTTTTTCAGTAAATATTCACAGCAGCGCTGCAGATTCTCCGTAAAATAACAAACAAAGTACATAAAGTAATAATGGATAAATCCTTGCAATTGTATAATTGTCACAGACCAAACAAAAGGAGGATCATTTATGGCACGTGCATCATTTGAATACTATTCCGCTTCCCTGAAGCGCGAGATCAGTATCCGGATCTTATTTCCCAATGAAGAGATCACAGCCAGGCAATCTGAATCGCCCCTCTATCCTGTACTTTATCTTTTACATGGAGGCGCAAATGATGTAACAACCTTTGAACGCTATACTTCTATTGAGCGTTACATTGCGCAGGCTGGCATGGTGGCTGTTCTCTTCTCTGCTGAAAACAAATATTACAGGGATGTCACCGCTACAATTCTTGAACACCCTGCCGGAAGCATACAGCTTTTTGAGGAATATTCTAATCTCATTCACAGAGAACTGCCGGCATTTCTTACTTCCCACTTTCATGTTTCCCAGCGCCCGGAAGATACCTATATTGCAGGCTTTTCCATGGGCGGTTATGGCGCTGCATACCACGCCCTTCTTTTTCCTGATCGTTTCTGTGCGGCAGGCGTTTTCTCGGGGCTCGTCTTCCAGCGAAAATGCTGTTTTCTAAGCACCTCTGAACGCCAGCATATGTCAGAAGAGGATAAGAAAAATGCATTGCTGCCGGAATTGGCGGAACTGATTCGCCAAAACATACAAAAGGGCATACCGCTTCCCAAATTTTATCTTTCCAACGGCACAAAAGATATCACAGAATTTCTGCCTTTGTTTGAACGGGAACTGGCAGAAGCAGGCGCCGATCTTACAACTGACTATTCCAAACCCTTTGCCCATGAATGGGGAATCTGGGATTTGAATGTCAAAGATTTCATAAACTGGCTGCCGCGCACAGATGGTCATGCAGCCTTAAAAAGGAGGAACCCATATGAGTCAATGCACCTGTAATTTTCTCTCTTATACCCTGGCACGTTCCGTTACCATAAATGTAGTCATACCTGGTCCGGTCTTTTCCGATGCATCACCTACCCACATTCCTAAGGCCCCCTATCCTGTTTTATATCTTTTACATGGAGGATGGGGAAATGAAAACATATGGCTGCGCTATACTGCCATTGAGCGTTATGCCGAAGAACGGCAAATAGCGGTAGTCACCTGCGGATCAGAAAATACTGCAGGCAGCGATATGTCTGTTTCCATTCCTTTTGGCAGGATCAGGACAGAAGAAATCTTGAATCCTCATCTGACAGATCATAGAGAAATTTCATTTTCACAGTTTATTATAAAAGAATTACCGGAATTCATTCATGGGATGTTTCCTGTATCTTCCCGTCCGGAGGATACTTATCTGGCCGGCGACGGATACGCAGCTTTAAATGCATTAAAGATCTTATTTGAAACGCCGCAGCAATATCGTGCCATTGGACTTTTGTCCCCATGCTTCCGCTCTCCGGTCCAAAAACATCTTAAAGCGTATATCGGACAATTTGCACACGCCGCTGTGTATCTGGCCGCAAACAGCCAGGAACCCTATGCCGCCTGTTCAAAGGAGCTGTCTGACTTTTTGAAAGACGCAGGCATGATTCATCGATCAGACCATTATTCTGAAGATTACTGGTCCGTATGCGATGCTTCCGTTGTTTCTTTTCTGGAATGGCTGCCGCGTACTGACGCTTATGCCGGACATAAAAAAAGAAAAATATGATTCAGTCTGGCAAAATGCCGCTGTCGGATTCCTTTTTCTGCATCTGACAGCGGTATTCTTTGGGCGACATCCCTGTATTTTTACGAAATAATTGGGAGAAATAAGAAAAATTATCATACCCTACTTCCCATGCAATATTTCCTATTGTTTCATCTGAACTTCTTAATAATTGTTTGGCCCGCTCCATTCTCATATCCCGGATATAAGCGCCCATGGTTTTCCCTACATCTGCTTTAAATAAACGTGCCAGATAATCTGGATTCAGATAAATGATCTCTGTCAGATTTTCACGTTTTATGTCCTCACCCAAATGTTCCGAAATATACTTTTTTACTGTCTCAATAAGCGAATCCGCATGGTCATAGCTATTAATGGCATCTCTTGCAACGCCAAAAACATATTCAATAAATTCATGCATATTCGTCACTGAATCACATGCATGAATATATTTATCCTCAAAATTATCATTTTCAAACAATTCATGTGCCATCAGCTGCTTTGTCTGCAGCACACTATATACCAATTGCAATATGTCTGTCCGAAATGCTTTTGCACCGCTATAGGTCAATATTCCTTCCGATACAAGCTTATGATAAAAGTCCATGACCTTGCTGGTCAGTTTTTCTATCTTGTTATTTGCCAGAAGGAGCTCCCAGTCTTTCATGCTGGGATTAGAATACTGGCTTACCTTTTCATTATATTCATCCATATTATAAATTCGGTTATTGGAAATAACATCATGGCGAAAGACTGTCTCTATCTTCTGATATGCTTTAAACACCAACGGATACCGGATATTTTCTTTATAGTAAAAACTACAATTCAGATCGCACTGTTTATTACAATACTGCTGCATGCCATGGCACAGCCGCTGCATAAAATGCACTGGTAAGCCTGTTTTTCCGGAATAAAACAAAAGCACTGCCGCATGTCTTTTTTTCGACAGGAAAGCTTCCGGCCTTATCTGAAACCGTTCAAATACATTGATCTGCAGCTCCTGCGCAAGATCACCCACACTGAAGGTATCCCATTCTCTCTTAAACCCCTTTTGCAGATCTACCACAACAAGCGAGAAATAATCTTCCTGGGCATAACCTACCCCATATTTATGTTCCAGCCGCACTAAAAACGTATGATCCGGCTGCGTGATATGGTCAAAAATTTCTCTCCAGAAATTATTTTTAAATTCCTGCTCATACTTCTTCATCACCTGGCTGTATTTTTCATAATCGATCTGCTGCCGCCTTTTCGTTACTTCTGAAACAGCCGCTATGATTTTTTTCTTTAAATCCTCAAAAAAGATAGGCTTTAAAAAATAATCAAATACATGCAGCGCAATAGCTTTCTGTGCATAGGCAAAATCTGCATATGCTGTACAAAACAAGGATACCACAGGGAGTTTCCGGTCAGATACCCACTCCAGCAATTCTATTCCCGATATATCCGGCATTTCAATGTCCGTTACAAGAATATCTATGGTAACCGTAGAAAGCAATTCTTTCGCCCGGATTGCATTGGCCGCCATATAAACGTTATCTATGCCAATGCTGTCAAAGTCAATTCCATTGATGATACCGTCAAGCACCTCCGGCTCATCATCTACAAACAATATATTCACAACGTCACCAATGCCTTTCTGGAAAATTTTACTCCAATTATACCAAAACCGAACCCGCTTTACGAGTATTCCTGAATGCTCCAATCCTTTTACAATTCAGTATCCCACATATTGCAGAATGGATTCACCGGGTTTTTCCCAGTAAAAGAACTTTCCCCCTGCAATTTTTCTATTACAACATCCACAATATCTTCGTTAAACTTGTAGGCATTTACCAACGTAGAAATACGGGGTATATCCACCAGGTGATATGGATTTGCAAAACTGACAGCCATTGTGGGAATTACAGGAATATAAACAGGATAGTTCAAATTCTTCCAATTAATACGCACAGTGGTCTTATTACTATAAGTTGCTATATTGAAGACATACAAGATCAGGTCAAAGGAATCGATCATCTCCTGAAAGGCTCTCTGCTTCCCCATAGGCCCAAGCGGTATCTCATTATCGTGGCAGGTCACCTCATATCCCTTTGCAGTAAGCTTCTCTGTTAATATTCTGCGCAGTCCTGCCTCATCGCCATTTTTTTCTTTGGTATCCGCTATCACATAAAGATAAATTCTTTTATATTTGTCTTTGGAAATCGGAAGCAGCTTTTGCTTGTCCTTTACTAATGTGACCGCCTGACTTGCGATCTCCCGGGCCAGCATCCGGTGTTTTTCACAGCCAAGATACTCTTTTATCTGATCCATACTGTAAACCAACTGACCGCTCTTTTGTTTTTCGGGCAGCTGCAGCGCCGCTTTTAATCCCAGGATCCTTTGAATGGCATCATCAACCCGTTCCCTGGACAACTCTCCGCTACACAACGCTTCGTATACGCACTGAATATCTTCATCCGTATTATAAGTGAAAAGCAGCATGTCGCAGCCTGCATTTATCATATCCACAAGAAGCTTACGCCGGTCAACAAGAACCAGAGATCCCGCCATGTTCGTCGCGTCCGTAACTATCAGTCCCTTAAATCCAAGCTTTTCTCTTAAAAGTCCCTGCAGCAGTTCCGGGGCACAAACTGCCGGAAGCATATCCTCCGCTTCCATATCAGGACAATAAAATTTTGAATAAGAAGGAAGCATAATGTGACCGATCATGATGGTCATGACGCCTGCATCAATACAGGATCTATAGACCTTTCCATAAGTCTGGTCCCATTCCTCACAGGACAGGGAATTGATACTTGTCACAAGATGCTGATCCCTTTCATCCATTCCATCACCCGGAAAATGTTTCGCTGAAGCTGCCATCCCGTTCTTCTGCGCATGTATGATATATTCCTGTGCACATGCCGCCACCAACTCAGGATCGTCTCCAAACGCCCTGGTTCCTACAATTGGATTCCTCCAATTGTATTCGATATCGACTACCGGCGCAAATGACCAGTTTGCTCCCAATGCCGCCCCTTCCCTGGCGCATGCTGCTCCCAGTTTTCCCGCATTTTCGGGCATTCCCGTGGCCCCAATTTCCAAGAAGCTGGCTATATCGGTTGCATCCTTTGATATTCCCACCGGCCCGCATTCGAAGTTAGCTGCAACCAGCATTGGGATTTTTGCCATCTTCTGCATAAAAGTATTAATTTCCACAATATCAGGAGCAGGGAGGGCGCGGCACATATAGCCGCCTATTTTATATTCTTTTGCCATCTTCTGCATATCCTGTACGTCATTCTGGGAAACAGCAAGGCAGAACAACTGCCCAGCCTTTTCTCTGTCATCCATGGAATCCAGGGTATCATGTACCCACTTAATCTGCGAATCATTTAAGTAAAAAGGACATCCTCTTAACTGTTCATCATTCATAACAATTTTTTCTCCAATCTTAAACGTATCTCTAATCTTCAGCTTTTACCCTTTCACTGCACCAACCATGATTCCCTGCTTAAAATATCTGGATACGAATGGGAACATACAGATAATAGGTACAAAAGCAATACATGCAATTGCCATCTTTACGCCTGTAGCCGGCAGCAAAGACGCCGCCGTCCCACTGCTTTCACTGTTAGAAAGTAAAAACTGCGTATCTGAAATCAGCCGGTAAAGATAATTTTGAATATTATATAATTTGGTATCTGTGACATAATACAGCCCATTTGTCCAGTCGTTCCAGTATGCAAGCCCTCCAAAGAGTCCCATTGTAGCAAGAATCGGCTTCCCCAGCGGCAGAATAATTGTCCTGTAAATTTTCAGATGTCCTGCTCCATCTATCTGAGCTGCCTCAAACAATGCGGGAGGTATACTGGTGGAAAAAAAAGTCCGCATCATCAATATACTCATGGCATTCGTCAAAAGCGTGGGAAGCAATTGTCCCCAAACTGAATTTTTTACATGAAAAACGCCTGTCCATGTTAAATAAGTAGGTACAAGTCCCCCATTAAAAATCACTGTAAAAAATACAAAGAAATTAATAAATCGAAGTCCCGGCAGATTCTTCTGACATAATGCATATGCAAACAGCGAGCTGATCAACAGATTTGCCGCCGTACCTGCAAAAGTATAAAAAATACTGTTTCCATAGCACCGTAGTATGGTATTTGCTTTTTGAAGAATATAGCGATAAGCTTCCAGACTTAAACGTTTTGGAAAAAGTGTATAGCCATTCAGCAAAAGAGCCTTCTCCTCCGTAAAGGATGAGATGACCAGCAATGCGATCGGTAAAATAACACAGATCACCATAAGTGATAAAAAAAGATAGGAAAAATACTCCAAACGGGAGGTTTTTCTCATAATGCACCTCATTTCTGCACAGTTTACTAATAGAAACGGTTACGATACTATGCAAACATAACCTTCTAATAATCATCATTTTTTCAGCAGCCTTTAAAATAAGGCATTTTCACGACTCCATTTCCGGACGGCCATATTCGCCAGCAGGATCATAACCAGACCCACGATCGACTGCACCACACAGGCAGCAGAAGACATTCCTATATTTCCAACATTGACAAGCATGCGGTATACATAAGTGTCCATTGTCTGTGTCACTTCCGTCAATATACCGGAATTCATTGGAACCTGATAGAATAATCCGAAATCTGAGTAAAATATCTTGCCAATGTGAAGCATTGTTAATGTAATGACACTGGGCACCAACGCCGGAAAAACTATATTTTGGATCTGCTGCCATTTATTAGCGCCATCTAATTTGGCCGCCTCGATCAATTGTGTATCAATACCGTCAATTGCTGCTATATAGATCAGACAGCTATACCCCACACTTTTCCATGTGTTGACGATCAATAATATCCATGGCCAGTATTTCTGTGTACTGTACCAGTTGATCGGATCAATATGCAGCAGTGAAAATATTGTATTATTAATAAACCCACTGTCTGTTCCCAGGAAAGCATATACCATATAACTTATGATCGTTATAGAAAACAGGTATGGTAATAAAACTGTACTCTGAAAAAAAGATCTGGCACGCTTAGATGTAATTTCATGGATCAATATTGCCAGCGTAACTGCCACGATCAGCGTAACCATGATAAAAGTAAAGTTATATAGAAGCGTATTTCTAATAGCTACCCAGCTGTCGGATGATCGAAACAAAAAAGTAAAATTCTTTAATCCAATGTTTTTGCTTCCAAATATTCCATCCCGCACATTATATTGCTTAAAAGCAACCACCAGCCCAAACATAGGAATATAATTATTAATGATCAGATAAACCGCACCAGGAAGCAGCATCAGGTAAACCGGTGCCCACCGTTTAGCTTTTGCCCAAAACGCTGCAAGCTTATGTCCCTTCATATAACGACTCCTCCTTTTATAAAAATACTTCTGTCATCTAACATTTTATCAGGTAAAGTGCTTATCCCTTTAGAAGGAAACCGTCAATATTTTGTAAGAAAAACGATTTTTAACAAAAAAAGCTGTGCACCAATTACTCAGTGCGCAGCCTTAAGCATTTCAATATCTGTTTGCATAAGCTTCTTTTGCCGCTAAGGTCCAGTTTGTTACAAAATCTGACTTTGCTTCTGTATAGCCATCTCTGTCATGCTCATATTGTTTCCATAAGTCCAATTTTAACTGTTCGTACTCTTTTGCTATCTGCGGATGTTCATTCAGATAGTCTCTAAAATACAATTCATTATTGTCACCTGCCCGCCGAAGATGCAGGTGATAGACTTTTTCTTCAAATCCATTTTCCGTATATCCCCGATTAAATGAAACCCGGTCTGCCGCTGATGACATACAGATAAATCCATTACATTCCATTATTTTCGAAATATCTTCCATATTTTCGCCTGGATCTATTTCTATAAGAATATCTATAATGTTTTTCGCCCATATATTTTTGATCGCGGTACTTCCAATATGACTGATTCTCCGAATCTGAAAATCAGAAAGAATATTACGCAAAAAACCTTCCATTTCATTATAATATTCCTCCCACCGATCATCATGCTGTACTAAAAAAATCGGGAATAACTCCCACAATTCTTCTAATGTCATTTCTGATAATGCTTTTCCCATATCATCACATATTCCTTTTCGTTGGTATTCTTATCTATATCTTCTCTTTGAATCCTAAATCCTTCTCTTTGATAAAATCTTACAGCTCTGACATTCTTTCCATATACATTTAGGCTTAATTCAGCCTTGATTCTTTTGACAAAGTCTAAAAGCTGTTTGCCGACTCCGTTGGATTGCATTGCACTGCAAACAAAGATCCCTGCAATATAATTATTCTCCAAACCAATAAAGCCCCAGATCTTATCAGATGTTTCATCTTCATAAACGTATATCTCAGCTTGTAAAAACAACTCCTTCACAAGCTCAAAATTATCCTGCCAGTATTGTGCAGGAATGAAATTATGAGTTGTTATATTGGTATCCAGCCAGATTTCTGCGACCTTGCAGATATCCGCATCTTGTATTTTCCTGATCATATTTTTTCTTCCTAAGTATCAATTCTTATAAGATCATGAATATTTTTGTTTCGATATACCAGATCGTCTCTGGCTGCAAATCCTATATTTTCCCAAAAGCCATTTCCGATTTCATTTCTTTCAAAAGCAACTAATGCAACCTTGTTGATACCTTCCTTGTCTAAAGCGTTCATTGCATTATCTACAAGTTTTTTAGCTATTCCCTGGTTTCTGTACTCCGCTAAAACAGCCGTATGATGAATATAACCTCTGCGTCCATCATGGCCTGCCATGATCACTCCTACTATTTTACCATTGTCTTCCGCCACAAAACTTGAAGTTGGATTTCGCTTTAAATATTTGTCAATTCCTTCTTTGCTGTCATCTGTTGAATTAAGCCCCATTCCCGGCGTATTGATCCACAAATCATATATTCCATTATAATCTTCTATCTTCATTACCCTGATTTTTACCATGATATTACTCCTTGCCTTTCGATTTATTACCGCATTCGACCGTCTATAAAGCATCCTTGGGACAGTTCCTTGCACATTCAAAACAAAGAATGCACTCTGTTCCATTCTCTCTTTTCCTCGAATTATCAGTTACATCAACATCCATTGGACATACCTGTCTGCACTTTCCGCAAGATATACACTTACTCGTATCACATCTTACCCTAAGCAGGGAAAAATAACTCATTGGTTTCAAGAATACGGTGATAGGACATATGTATTTGCAAAAGGCTCTGTTATCCTGGAGAAAAAGTGCCAATCCGATACCAACAGCATAATATACCAGATTTCCAATAATAAATGCCCAGAACATTATTCTCTCTATATTACCGACTTGTGCAAGAAACAGTGTGGCAACAAATAGGAACGAAGCCACAAAGGTGATATAACGGATCCATCCGATTTTTTTCCTTGGCTGACTGGGCGTTTTATAAGGCAGGAAATCAAGAATCATCGCTGTCCAGCAGGCGTATCCACACCAGCCTCTTCCAAAGATCAGCGGTCCAAATATCTTGGCAACCGCATAATGAATGGTCGCTGCCTCAAATACACCGGTAAACAGATAGTACCAAAATCCTTCAATCTGCATATTTTCATTACAGATCAGCCCTAAGTAAACCAGCATATACAATCCAACTAAAAGCTGTGTTACTCTCCTGGCATGTTTATACTCCTTAGTAAACAAAAAGATGCCCAGTGCTATGGAGCAACCGATATAGCTGAAATTGATGAGATAAAACAGATTATCCATTGTCAGCCAGAGTGTAATTGCTATGGTTTCAAATATTCCCAGCATAAAAACCGGCAACAAATATTTTTTCATTTCGTTTCTCCTCCACATTTATTCCATTCTTCCATAAGAATATCAAAGATATCATTCAATCTCTTGATTATACTTTCATTTACCGGAATCGTTTTATCAAGAAATTGCATACCTCTTTCTCCCATGAAGTCCACACAATAAATCAGGCAATAGAATACAAACGCTTTGTATTCTATCATGTTCGGATGAATCTCATCTAATAAGTAATGAATATATTTGGTATCCAAATTCATATTGAGCAGTGCAACTTTCGTCATTGCAACAAAGGTAAGCATATCACCCAAACCCATCCAATCAATATCTATTATCCCAGATAATTTACCGTTATGTATCAACAAGTTTTTTGTACTAATATCATCCAAATATGGCGTTGGCCGAACTCTGACCAAATAATCTTGTATTTCTTGTTGTAGTTCTTTGACGATATATATTTTGCCAATATCAAAATAATGTTTTCTTTTTATTCTCTCCTGCGCACGATTCAGTGTTCCATCCACAACATTGTTCCATGTCCATTCTGAATCCGTTGAAACATCAATCCTTGAAACCTTTCGTTGTATCTTAATTACTTCTTTGGCAATTTGTTTTTTCTCGCTGTCACTTAATTTATAATAGACATTTCCAATATCATCTCCAGGGATATAGGAAAGAATCAAATATGAATAGTCTTTGTACTTCCCTTTCGATAACACAACAGGTATCGGAATTTCACATACAGACAACTTCTGGAGCCAATAAACGGTATTTTTATAGGCATCCTCATCTTTACTGCATCTAAGAATAAACTTTTCAGTTGCAGTGGAGACAATAAAAACATAGTTCGCAATACCAACGCCGCAGCGCTCTATTTGAACAACGCTCCTTTTTGTGTTGTTTTCAAATATTATAATCGCTTCTTTGTAATCCACGGGGAATTTACCCTCCATATTCCATTCTTGCTTTCTTAGAAATCAACGCCAGCCACGCCGGAAGCGCTGACATTGGATTCTTGTTCCAATCATTAATGTTTGCCAGATCA
Source organism: Lachnospiraceae bacterium (assembly GCA_014803415.1). Classification (GTDB taxonomy): domain Bacteria; phylum Bacillota; class Clostridia; order Lachnospirales; family Lachnospiraceae; genus Suilimivivens. The sequence continues at coordinate 2,435 of JAAVBZ010000026.1, read as the reverse complement.
TCCTGACTTTTATTAATAAACTCATCATATGTAAACCAAAACGACGCATCAACTGCCGGTAGCTCTGCCAGTTCACTTATGTATAAACCTGCCATAACATTTGCATTTACTATATCCTGCATGCGCCAATGAAAATCCGGCATTACGTCATGATAGGATTTTATGATTTTAGGCTCTTTCCAGGCTTCTCCTGAAAAAGGCCTGTTAAATGGATGTATATCATACATAAAATAATACCCCTGGTCTTTCAAAACTCTGTTAATGTTCTTATACATCCCGGTCAAGTCACCTATCCAGGAAAGTGTTCCGTTTGAGGTATACACAAGATCATAGGCGTTATCCTTGATATGCTCTAACTTCATTGTATCATCACATATAAACTCTATATCCAGGCCTATCCTTTCTGCTATCTCTTTTGCATTTTCCAACTGTCTTTCACTGATATCCGCTGAAGTTACCCTGGCTCCCATGATCGCAAAGGCAAACGCTACATGATTATCTCCGCTGGATGGCAGCAGAATATTCTTTCCTCTTATCTCACCCATATATTTTTTTATAAGTTCATATACTACAGGATGAAATGCCACAGTGGGATTTTCCTGTAATCTCGATATTTTTTCTTCCGTTCTCAATGACATATACCAATCAGAATCGGATACCCTATTCCAGTGATTTTTTACTTCTTTAACCCAATCTTCCATACTTTTCACCCTCACTTTCCAATACTCTGCCATTATCAATGATTGATTTTGCTGAACTAATGTTTTGTTTATGTTCATATTAGCAGCATAACTACCGGCAGTACCAATGCTTCTAAGACAACTAAAATAACATATGGAAATATGTTCCCATTGTTATCAACGGGATTTACCGCTGCTATATGTATGATTAAATTCCATACAAAATGATATGTCATCGCTGATATTATATTATTACTCGTAGCCCTCATTAAAAAGCTATAAATGTAGCTTTCCACAATGCAGGGAACAAGCCGTTTATGGATACCGCTTTGTATGAGTAATGGTTCTAAATATCCTCGCCAGCCAATTTCTTCAGCCAAAAACATTGTCGTACATACAATAATAATCGGGAGAATAATAGCCTTTCGCAAATGCTCTTTCTGAAACATTTGAACTAAGAACGTTTTCTCTTTTTTAAACAAATAAATTACAGTGATCGCATAAATTTATTCTTTTCTCATTGAGTGCCTACTCATTTCATGGGGCTTTGCCTTTTCCATGCCATTTATTCCAATAGTATTTTTACGGCCTTTTCCACATCCTCGGCGGTTAATCCTATTTGTGGATCAGTCTTCACCTGATGTTGCTCCACCTGATCATTATGCAGATCAAGATCATCAAGAACTACCCATTTATTAACATTATTATGTAATTTCAACCATAAAAGGATTTCATCGGCTTTGACCAGACTAAATTTTTTTGTTCTTCTTATTTCTTCTGTGGTCAAGTCCGGCGTTGATCCACCTATGTACAAATCTTCTTTTTCTAATAATTCAACTAATCTCTTTGCTTTTATATTAGTCGGTTTCAATTGAGAATCAAACCATACACGCCACCCAGAGTGAAGAATTATTTTTGAGTTTGTCCTTTTTACCAGGCATGCTAACAACTTGATTTTTTCTTCTTCAATTAATATTCCATCACTGACTTCTTTTGTATATCCATTATTCTCCAAATTCGAATTAAGTACACCATCTATATCCAAAAAAATAATGTTTATTGTCATCGTTTACTCCATTTCCGCTAACGCTGTTCTGGCAGTTCAAGATCCCAGTATACTGAAAGTCGATGCATGGTGCTTTCATAGGGATTCAATATATGAATATCTTACTTTTTTATTTTTCTTTAATAATAACACAATATATGCAGGACATGAAGACTTAAAGTCAAGCTGCTGATGAAATGGGACTTCTGTGGATAAAACTGCAGAAACTCAAGAATATTTTATATTGTGCTTTTTTTCTCTTTATGCTAAAATATGAAAAAGCATATTTTCTTTAAGGCAAATCCGATATAATCTAAGAAACGGTCAATGAAAAAATCAGAAAATCCATGCTTTTATCCCTATCAACATTTTAATAAGCAGGAGGATCTGAAACAGCCTCCTGTACAAACGGTTATTGTTTAACAGCCGGTCACTAAAGGAGGACAAAAATTGACAGAAACAAAAGTACAGCTCACTTATAAGGATACCATATTCCGCATGCTGTTTAAGGAAAAGGAAAATCTTCTAAGCCTTTACAATGCGGTAAACAAAACATCTTATACGGATGTAGAGGAGTTCAAAATTACCACGCTGGAAAATGCAGTCTATATGAACTATAAGAATGACGTTTCCTTTGTATTTGGATTTGAACTGATGCTTTATGAACATCAGTCTACTGTAAATCCTAACATGCCGCTGCGGGATCTGAT